>CAIQGE010000022.1 GCA_903871335.1 uncultured Actinomycetes bacterium | reverse complement strand
TGTTGTGCTCAGCCTCTTACTGGCGCTCTGTGTAGCGTCGGGGTTCGTCACGCCAGTAGCCAGCGCCACGTCTGGTACGGCGCCGACGCATAACGGGGCGACGGCTACCATCGCGCCGTCCATTTTGGGCCTTCCGGCCGTCAACCAGATCACGGGTCTGGTGGGCAACACAACGTTCGTTTTGCCACCGGCTCCGGGAGTCAAGTGGCGCTATTTGTCCGTCCAATTGACCTGGCCAACCTTTATCGCAGGTGGCTCGCTCGAGGCCATTGACGCGACGAACAACGACACCCGACTCGCCACTCTCACGTCACCGACGGATCTCACGAAGACGCAGAATTGGCTCATCCCCGTTGACGGGAAGTTGGGCAAGACCGTCACGATCGTCATTAATTCTTATATCCGCGAAACGAACTACACCGCCAACTGCGGACCCAACACGACCGGCGTCGTGATTCGAGCCGCGCCGCTCTCGGTGGGCTACGTCGCGCAACCAATTCCCTTGAGCGTGGGTTCGTATCTTCTCGGACCCATCAATCGGCTGCTGCTGCGCGTGTCGACCGGATTTCGCTACGACGTTGCCGGTGCCGCAACGCAGGTAACCGCGATGACGTCGGCGAACAACGTGAATCGTTCACTCAACGCCGTCCTGGTGTCGACCGACGAACCGTGGTCGAGCCTGAAGGCACCCACGAGGTTCGACCGCGTCGTGACGTTCGACCCAGCGGCACCCGCCGGCTTGACGGTGAATCCTGACCCGCGGGTCGGTCTCGTGATTTCCGGTTCGGGTGAGGGCCTGGCCCGTCAGGTGCGACTTCTTGGTTCCAGAATTGCGACCTTGCTGCAGACCGACTCCGTGCGGGGTCTCCTGGTCCAAGGGGCAGCCCAGAATCCCGGCACCACCCTCACGCTGCAACAGTTGGGTATCACTACTCAAGTCGTGAGTGGAGTGGGGAACTTCTCGATTCCGTTGAATTTCACGCAGGCCACCGTGGGTTACGAGTTCAAGGGAGCCATCCTGAATCTCCACGGAGCCGCTCAGGCTCCGCCACTCGGTACGGCAGCGTCATTGACCCTCGAGATCAACAACATTCCCGTGACGTCAACGAAGTTGCAACCGAATGGTTCATGGTCAATGACCGCAACGTTGCCGTGGCAGGAAATTCAGCGGTCCGTCAATATCGCCATCGTTGTCTCCTTCTTCGGGTACGAAGGCGCGTGCGCGCAGTTGTCTCCCTTGGCGGTGTCGGTTGACTCGAGTTCAGTCATCACCCTGACGCCCGGTGCGCCGCTGAACGCCAATGGTTTCGCCGCGATGCCGCAGTTGCTGTTGCCGGCGGCGAATGTGGTCATCGATCCCAACTTCCACGACCTGCAGCTCGCGGTTCAACTCGTCTGCGGAATTCAGCGGACCGCCACGGTTCCACTCAGCTTGACGGCGATCAGCCCTTCGGCGTGGGACCAAGCCTCACCAGCGATCATCGTGACTCGACCGACGGATGAGCTCGCCAAGAAGCTCTACCCCGTGACGCCGATCAACGGCACGGTCATCTTCACCGACAACAAGGGCAATGGCACCATCGTCACCGACCCGAATGTGTCGTTCTTGTCGATCGGGCACAGCTCCACGCAAGCCGGTGTGGTCACTTTGCTCGAGAACAAGGGGAACGGTGCTCAAGATTTGATCAACGCTCTCAACCAACAGAGCAACGGTTGGGTGTCCCTCGCGGGTGACACGGCGGTCGTCGGCCCCGACGGGCAACTGCTCACCGCCTTCACGGTCACGCCAACATTGCCCAAGACGACCGAAGTGCTGGTCCAGTGGCTGCAGCGTCCATTCGTCCTGTTCCTCCTCGGTGCGTTGGCGATCTTGTTCTTCTTGATGTTGATCCCGTTCCTCCGTCGACTTCTCAATCGCCTGCGATTCTGGCGCCCGGGACCGACCGAGGATCCGGCGGACACGAGCACGCCAGCGGAGAGTGACCCGGAGTTGCACGATCCGCTCGCTCACGTCGAGACGGCACACGACAGTGAGAACGCGTCGGATGAAACCACGTCGAACAACAGTGGTGACGCACCCGAGCCCAGCGAGTCCGGTGAAGCTGGTGAGTCCAGCGAGGCGACGTCAGCCGGTGAGAACGCCGAACACACCGAGACACCGTCGGACGAGCAAGCTACGCCGGCTGACGCGAAGGCTGTGACGTCGGATTCCGAGACCGTGGCCGGGTCGGACGACGTCAGCACGGACACCGAAGCGGCGCCGTCCTCGAGTGAATCGCCCGGCACGGACGGAGCCAGAGGTGACCAGGGTGATGAACCCCCGGTTTCTTAGCTTCGGCAGATTCGATCGATCGAAGGCGCGCGCAACCGTCTTCATCTTGCTGCTGCTGATCGCTGGCTGGAATACGGTGACGATCTACGTGCATCAGAAGACGTCGATGTCCGCACCGGGTGGTGCACTCGCGGCTTTCCTGACGCTGGGACTCCTTCTGCTCTCGCACCGTTTGCCGTCGTCAACCGGTGGCACGTTGGGCGGTGACAGCGAGACGGACTGGATCTTCGCCTTCGCGCTCTGTGGTGTTGGTGTCTGGATGATCTACTGGTTGCCGGGACGCTTCGCGGATCACTTCTGGCTGTGGCGGCCGGACACCTTTGGTCTGATGGTGTGCGCGTTAGGTGTGGCGTCACTCCTGGGAGGCACGCGCTTCGCGCTGTGGATTGGCGCACCCATTTTTGTGACGTCGGTGGTCACGGCACCCATTGTGCAGATCTTGTTGACGGGAACACATCCCACCGCGATGCGCGTGGCCATCGTGAGCGCACTACTGGGAACGTCACCGTGGTGGCTCGCGCGTCCCTATACGCACGTGCGCATCTGGCGCCGCTACGTCTTCTTGGTGCCGGTCATCGTGGTGGCCACCGGCGTCGCCGTGGTGGTTGGTGGACCTGATTGGATGATCAGCGTTGTCGCGGGATTGATCGTGGCGGTGGGTTCGTGGTGGGTGGTACGCGCAGTCACGCCTCGCCGAAATTCCATTTCGATGCCGAATGTTCCCTTCACTCGTCAACGGTGGTTGCCCGTGATGGCGATCGTCGTTGGTGCGGCGTGCGTGGAACTTCTCCTTCCGACCGCGACATTTACACCCGTGTCGGCCTTGACCACGCCTCACGGAACGGTGCAAGGGCACTACCGCACGAGTCTCGGACTGAGCGTGACCCAGTGGTCGCTGCCGTCACCCACGCCGACGATTGAGTACCTCGTGACGACGATCACCGGGAAGAACAAGTGGACGGTCTTGACCTACCCCATGGGCACCATGCTCGCCATTCCGCAACCGGCCTGTCCGAATATTTCGACCTTTCACAACGGTCGTCGCGAGGTCACCGCCACGCTGTACCTTGACCAGGTGTACGCCTACCGTTGGCAATTCGTGTCCTGGCTGCAGGAGCATCGCAACACGTATCAACGTGTCGCCGTCACTATTGCGACCGGTCCCGTTGGTTCATCAATTCCTCCGATCGGCGTCACGCCGTACGTGGGTGTCGACGCGGGCTACACACTCGGCAGCATCTTGGCGAATCGCCACTTGCTGTGCGAGCCCTTTCCGCTCGTGCTCCAGACCGCCCTCGCGATGAATCCGAACACGACCAACGCTGATTTGATCAAGCACTCCAAGGTGCACGCATGAGCGACGCGGCAGCCCTCGAGTACTACCAGCGAATTTCGGAGCGCTTCCCGCAGCCGCCCCAAGACGTCCGTATTGCGGCAGAAGAGGCCGCGCGGAACGGCTTGGAAGGCATCAATGACGACGTCATGGCGAAAGTGGCCTTCTACCCGTGGCAGCGACGTTTTTGGATCACGGTCGTCGTCGTTTTAACGGTGGGGTTCATCCTTGATCCGGTGATCACGGGCTCGATTCTCTCGGCGTTCCTCGTCGTGCTCTACAGCTTGACGGTGTACGGCCGCATGCGCATCACGTTCACGGGCATTTTGTCGGACCCACCCAAGCAAGACCTCTTACACCTCGTGGCTGATGACGACCTTCCGATGTACACGATCTTGATGCCGGCGTACGACGAACCAGAAGTGATCCGCAACCTGGTTCGAGCCGTGGACGAGATTGACTACCCTCACGACCGACTCGAACTTTTGCTGCTGCTCGAAGAAGACGACCACCGGACGTTGGACGCACTCTTGGAAGTCGAATTGCCCGCGAGTGTGCGTGTGTTGCTCGTGCCCCCGTCGGAACCTCGCACCAAGCCGAAGGCGTGCAATTACGGGTTGCACTTTGCCCGGGGAAAGTACGTGACGATTTACGACGCCGAGGACATCCCCCAGCGATACCAACTTCGCTACGCCGTGGCCATGTTCGAGAATTCGCCCGACAACGTCGTCTGTCTACAAGCGCGGCTCGACTACTTCAACGACCGACAAAATCTGCTGACGAGATTCTTCAGTATTGAGTACGCCACTTGGTTCGGTTGCATCTTGCCGGGACTTCAGGCGCTGAACATGCCGATTCCGTTGGGTGGAACGTCGAACCACATGCGAACCGATCGATTGATTGAGCTTGGTGGCTGGGATCCCTACAACGTGACCGAGGACGCTGACCTCGGTCTGCGGTTGGCGCAGAACGGCTATCGCACGCTCGTGCTCGACTCGGTCACGATGGAAGAGGCGAACTCGGACACCGTGAACTGGATTCGGCAACGGTCGCGTTGGTACAAGGGCTACTTGCAGACGTGGCTGGTTCACATGCGACGTCCTCGACAATCCTTTCAACACGTGGGTTTTCGCGGCGTGCTCGGTATGACCACGGTTATCGGTCTGACCCCAGCACTCGCGGCGGTGAACTTGTTCGCCGGCCTGATCACTGTCTTCTTCCTCGTGGGACTGCCCAGCTTCCTGTCCGGAGTCTTTCCCCCGTGGGTGGTCTACATGGGCACCGCCATGTTCTTCTTCGGTAACGCCCTCGTGATCTTCTCGAGCATTCTCGCGATGATCAAGATGCGCAAGGAACACCTGGTGTGGGCGTGCCTGCTCTTCCCCCTGTACTGGTTCCTTATGGCGGTGGCGGCCACGAAGGCGGTCTATCAACTGATCGTCAAGCCCTCGTATTGGGAAAAGACGCAACACGGCCTCACGGAGGCGGGCGAGTGACCACGCTCACGACACCTCGTCGGGACGCGAGTCTCTGGGACGTTGCTGACAGCATCCTGGGTGCGCTCGAGATGGTGCGACGCGCGTTGTTCTTTATCTGGCCGACGTACATTTTCGCCGCGTACGTCAGCTGTGCCTTGTTCTTCGCCAATCGTCACGTGCTCATGGGTGACGCTCTGTCGCGCGTTGCGAGCGCCTGGACGATCGCTCAGGGGTTCCAACCGCACTTGGCGGCGATTGGTTTCGTGTGGGGACCCATCCCCGTGGTACCGGAAATCCCTCTGTTGTGGTTCGGGCACATTTGGCGCCCGCTCGTCACCGAGGTGATCGCCGGTTCCATCGTCACGGCCGCGTTCGGGGCGATGGGTGTGTACATGCTGTACCACTTCCTCCTCGAGCGGGGCGTCTCTCGCATGACGTCCACCGTCTTGACGCTCGGGTTCGCTTTCAACCCGCTGATTCTCATTTACAGCACCAACGGGATGAGTGAGATTCCGTACATTGCGTTGTTGATCGCGTCCCTTCGCTATTTTTCGCGCTGGGAAATCAGGGGTCGCACGATGGACCTCGGCATCGCCGCCATTCTCGTCGGCCTGGCCTCGTGGGACCGGTACGAATCCATTGTGGCGACGATCGCCATGGCCGGCGTTGTCTCGATTATTCGTTGGCGCGCGACCATTGATCGTCCGTTGCCAGCTCGACGTCAGACGATCTTCGCTCACCTCTTGATCGTCTTCATGCCGACGATCTTGTTCTTCGGCACCTTCATCCTGTTTTCGTGGAGCCTGACCGGAACTCCGTTGGCGCAGTTTTCGAGCGTCTACGGAAACTCGTCACTCGTGAAGATCGCGGGATCGCCCATCATCGCGTCAGTTCAGGTTGAAACCGTTTCGAATCGACTGATGCATTTGGCCCCCTTTCTCGTGGTCGAGATCTTCTTCTTGCTCGTCGCTATATATTTCCGTCGTTGGTCCGTGCGCATGGGCGCGATCGCGATCGTTGGACTGCCTCTCCTCTTCGACCTCTACGGATTGACGAGTGGTTTGCAGTTCGACTTCCTGCGCTACCTCATCCTGGCCATTCCGCTGGTGGTGGTGGTGGGTGCGGAACTCGCCGTCAACGGACACGCGGGCTCGTTCGTGGCGTGCGTGTCCGTGGTTGTGACAATGGGGACAGCTTTCTGGACCATTGGTATCCCGGATATGGCGCTCCAGGAGTACCCCTACCACCAACTCATGGTCGGGCAAGAAGGTGCCACGTTGTCCGACGTGCAACTCGAAGCTCCCACTGCCGTCGCGCAGTGGTTGGACGCGCAGAACTTGCCCGATGACTCCATCTTGACCGACGCCACGTACGGTGGTCGCGTGATCGTCGGTTCGCGCTACCCGCGCCGCTTCGCGACGTCGCCGGACCGGAACTACTTCACGATTATTGACAATCCGTACCAACACGGCATTCGCTACGTCATTACGGTGCCCACCAACACGGGGGCGATCTATCCGATTAACGAGTACTACCCGACGATGTTTGATGGGTGCGTGCCCAATACGCAACTCGTGTTCCAAGCCACCGGATTGGGGCGTCCGTCGTATTGGCGTGTCTACAAGATTGACGGACCGATTTCACCTTCGAGCGCGGTGAAGAGTACGCACTGCACCGCACCATTGCCACCGAATGTCTTCTAAAACGCGCACTTCCGTCCCTCGAGACGCGAGAGTTACGGCGAGTGTTCTACGACGACTGGCGATACTTCTGATCGTGAGCGCACTCCTGGTCGCCCTCCCGCTGGCCAGGTCGGCAACGCCCTCTGCGGAAGCGACGAGCGGCGTGACGACCACGACGGTCTGCAGCAATGCGTCGGTTCTCGCGACGTGGTCGTTGACGAGCTTGGCGAATCAGACCATTGTCGTTCCGGTGAACGCCACGTCCATCGCCACTGCGACCCCGATTGCTCTCGGCGGCTACGGCGGGATCATTCTCTTCGGCGCCACCGGGCCCACCAATATCGCGACCGTCATCTCGACGTTGCAGTCACAGTCATACGGTCATCGCGGCCTTTTGATCATGACGGATAACGAGGGGGGCGGCGTGTGGCGACTGGCCAATCTCCTGTCACCGCTCCCGTGGGCGCGCACCATGGGCTCAACCATGTCGACCGCCAGCATCACGGCGGCCGCTACTCAGGCCGGACTCGCCATGCGCCGCCTCGGCATCACCATGGACTTGGCTCCGGTGCTCGATATTGACGGCACGAACGCGCCGCCATCAGCGTCCAACCCGGACGGATACCGATCATTTGGCGGTAACACCAAGATCGTCACGTCGGCGGGCGTCGCGTTCATGAAAGGTCTCCTGGCGGCGCACGTCGTGCCCGTGATCAAACACTTTCCCGGACTCGGGGGAACGTCGCCGAATACCGACGAGGGTCCCGCCGCGACCGCGTCGTGGACCACCGTGCAAAAGACGTCACTCAGCCCTTTCGTGGCGGCGATGGCGGCGGGCGCTCCGGCGATGATGATCGGCAACGCGTCGATCCCTGGTGTGACCTCTCTGCCGGCCGGCGTGTCACCCGCTGTCCTCCAGGGGATCGTGCGTCAACAACTGGGATTCAAGGGCCTGATCATGACCGACTCCTTGTCCGCGGGGGCGGTGAGTGCGGCGCATCTCTCCGTGACCGCTGCGGCGACAGCCGCCGTAGAAGCGGGTGCTGACAGTGTCCTGTTTGGATTCCCTCACACCGGCACGGCCGTGCAGGAGGCCTCCGCCATTAGCGCGTCCTTAGTGGCGGCCGTGACCAGTGGCCACCTGTCGCGTGCGACGCTGACGGCCGCCGCCGCGCAGGTAGTGGCAGCCAAAGGCGTCAATCTCTGCACGGTGCCCCACTGAACGTTCGAGTGCACGACGTGACCGTGCCACACTGTTCACCGTGGCAGCTCAGTTCATCTTCACCATGCGCGATCTTCGTCGGTTCTACCCACCCGATCGTGAAGTCCTCAAGGGAATCAATCTTTCTTTCTACCCCGGTGCGCATATTGGGGTCATTGGCTCGAACGGTTCAGGCAAATCATCACTCCTGCGCATCATGGCCGGACTTGACGACGGCTACACCGGAGAGGCACGACTGACCCCGGGATTCACGGTGGGCTATTTGCCGCAGGAGCCAGAACTCGATGCGACCAAGGACGTCGTCGGGAATGTCTCCGACGGTGTCGCCGAACAGCGAGACCTCGTTCATCGGTACAACGAAGTCTGCGCGGCATTCGCCGATCCGGACGCTGACTTTGACGCGCTCCTCGCGGAACAGGGCGATCTGCAGACGCGCATTGACGCTCTCGGTGCGTGGGAATTGGAGCGAACTCTCGACATCGCGATGGACGCGCTACGACTACCTCCGCCCGACGCGGACGTCACGACATTGTCAGGAGGAGAGCGTCGTCGAGTGGCGTTATGTCGACTCCTGCTCTCAAAGCCTGACCTTCTCCTGCTGGACGAGCCGACGAACCACCTCGACGCTGAATCGGTGGCGTGGTTGGAACGAACGCTGAAGGACTACGCGGGAACAGTCGTCGCCATTACCCACGACCGCTACTTCTTGGACAACGTCGCCAGTTGGATTCTTGAGTTGGACCGGGGTGCGGGAATTCCCTGGGAGGGGAATTACTCCTCGTGGCTCGAACAAAAGCAAGCACGTCTGGCCCAAGAGGAAAAGGCCGACCGCGTGCGACAGGCCGCGTTGGAGCGCGAACTCGAATGGATCCGGATGTCGCCACGTGCCCGCCAGTCGAAGGGCAAGGCTCGTCTGAATTCCTTCAATGATCTCGTCGCAGAATCTGAAGCGGCTGATCGGCGGGCTGATCGACTCGAAATCTCTATTCCCCCCGGACCGCGCCTCGGTGACCTCGTGGTGACCGCGGACGGCTTGGGTAAGGGATTCGGTGACCGACTCTTGATCGACAATCTGTCGTTCCTCCTTCCGCCCGGTGGCATCGTCGGCGTGATCGGGCCGAACGGCGCGGGCAAGACAACTCTCTTCAAGATGCTCGTGGGGCAGGAGTCTCCCGATGTCGGCACATTGGACGTCGGTCCGACAGTGCAGTTCGCCTACGTGGATCAATCGCGCGACAATCTGGACGCGGACGCGACCGTGTACGACGAGATCAGTGGAGGCACCGACCGCATTGTGGTGGGTCACCGCGAACTCCACAGTCGAGCGTACGTGGCGAGCTTCGGCTTTAAGGGGAGCGACCAACAAAAGCGTGTTGGCGACTTGTCGGGTGGTGAGCGCAACCGCGTGCAGCTCGCCAAGGTTCTGCGTACGGGGGGCAACGTGCTCCTGCTCGACGAACCAACGAACGACCTCGATGTCGATACGCTGCGAGCACTCGAAGACGGACTTCTTGAGTTTCCCGGGTGCGTCGTGGTGATCAGTCACGATCGCTGGTTCCTGGACCGTATTGCCACGCACGTGATTGCCTTCGAGGGTGACTCAGAAGTGCGATGGTTCGAGGGCAACTTCTCCGATTACGAGGTCGACCGACACAAGAGACTGGGGACCGACGCGGATCAGCCCCACCGCATCAAGTACAAACCACTCGTGCGCTAGTCCTCATCTCGACGTCGCGATGAGGTGGACGTCAATGCCCGCGTCGGCGGCGAGTGGAAGTAGTCGAACGAGTGGCGAACTTCGTTTCAGACCGCCGAAGAGCGCGCGTGGTGGCGCCGCGATGACGAGTTGAGTGGCGTGAGCGTGGCGGGCGTGTTCGACGAGGGACGTCACCAAGTCGTCGGCCACCAATGTCGTGACGTGTGCTCCCACGTCCTGTGCGACGTGGGTCAAGTCGGCAAAGCGACGATCCTGCGCCGTCGTTACTTCGCTCGACGCTCCGAGGATAACTTCGAGAGTTGTTTTCATTCGCGCGGCCATGCGAGCGGCGCGGTGCAAGACGGCGTCGTCGCCATCGGTGCCCGTGACGAGCACGATGACTCGTTCGGTTGTTTCCCACACGTGTTCGGTGGGGCGATCGCGCAAGTATTCGAGCAGTGATTCTTCCGTGTCGTCCGCGACGAATCGCAGGGCCAGCTCACGCAGCGCCGCAAGATTGCTGGTCTGGAAAAAACCATTGAGGGCGTCATGAACTTTCGCGGGCGGGTAGATGTTGCCGTGCAGCATGCGACGCCGTAATTGCTCGGGCGAGGAGTCAATCAACTCGATCTGGTCCGCACGACGAACGACCCAGTCGGGAACTCGTTCGCGCACCTTGACGCCAGTGATTGCTTCGACGGCGTCCGCGATGGATTCAATATGCTGCACATTCAGCGTCGAGATCACGGCAATTCCGGCGTCCAGGATCTCGAGTACGTCCTCCCAGCGTTTGTCGTGACGCGACGCGTAGGGCACGTTGGTGTGGGCTAATTCATCGATTAAGACAACGGCGGGACGCCGCGACAGGATGCCGTCGAGATCCATTTCTTCAAAGTGCGATCCGCGATGTTCGGCGGTTCTGCGGGGAATGACCTCGAGGTCGTGCAACATCTCCATGGTCTTGGGTCGACCGTGCGTCTCGACCAGTCCCACCACGACATCGGTGCCACGGAGAAAACGCCGATATCCCTCGTCGAGCATCGCGCAGGTCTTCCCGACGCCCGCCACGGAACCTAGGTAGAGACGGAAGCGGCCCGCCGGAACGACCACGTCCTCGTCGTCGCGCTCGACACCGTTAACGGGAAGTGTGGTCACATTTTCTCCTCGGTTCTAGGATGCTAACGATTGACCGTACACGCGGCGCATCGTCTCCAAGGAGTGCGAACGTGAATCGAAAGACGTGGCTGGGCATCGTTGCGGCCGTCGTCACGTTGGTCGTCGTCGTCGGAGCACTCCTGAGCGTGCGTAGTCACGTCTCCGTGGCGACGGACGCCCTCGTTCTCATTATCCCTGTGGTGATCGGCGTCTCAGTAGGGGGATTTTCCGCGGGCGCCGTCGCCGTCGTTCTTGGCTTCGTGGCCTACGACTTCTATTTCATTCCGCCATACGGAACCCTCAGCGTGGGCGCGGGGCAGAACTGGCTCGCTCTCGTGGTGTACGTGATCGTCGTCCTGATCGTGGCTCGGGTGGTCGCGTTCCAACTCACGGCCCGTGAACAGGCACACGAGCGGGAAGTCGCTATTCGTCGACTGTTTGAAGTCACGCAACAAATGATCAGTGCTCTACCTCTCGACGATCTCTTGCACCTCGTGGTGACCACCGTGCGCGAGACATTTGAGACGACGTGGGTTGCCCTTTTGCTGCCCGAAGGCGATCGACTCACCATCGCGGCCGAGGCCGGGACTTTGAGTGAGGATGAACGATCACTCATCACCACACTCGATCAACCTCACACTTTGATTCTGTCGAGTAACGCCTCCGTCAGCCGTGTGGCTCTTACCGCGGATGGACGCCCCGTCGGGCACATCGTGGTGGCGGGCGCCGACTTGAACGCCTACGAACGAGAACTCTTCGGCACCTTCGCGAACCAAGCAGCTCTCGCGATTGAGCGCAGTCAACTTCGCGAGCAGGCGTTGCGCACCGAGGTGTTGGAGGCCGCTGATCAGTGGCGCAATGCTCTGATGGGCGCGGTGTCGCATGATCTGCGAACACCACTGGCGTCAATGAAACTTGCGGTGTCGACGCTTCGCGACTCGTCGTCCGTGCTGACCACGAAGGACCGGGACGACCTCTTGGCCACGATCGAGGACCAGAGTGACGATCTCGCCCGCTTAGTCGCAAATCTGCTTGATATGGCGCGCCTGGAGGCGGGAGGCCTGTCGTTGCGACGGGGGCCTCACGCGGTCAGCGAGTTCCTCGATGACGCCGTTCGCTCGGCCGGTGGATCGCTGAAGAATCACGTCATTCGGCGCGAGATCGACTCGGGCCTACCCCTCGTGGACGTGGATGAGGTACTGATCACGCGCGTGTTAGTGAACCTCTTGTCCAATGCCGCCCAACATAGTCCCGAGGGAACCACGATCACCGTGGGCGCGCAACTCGACGGAGAATTAGTGCGGGTGTCGGTGAGTGATGAAGGTTCGGGAGTGCCGCCCGACGACCGTGCACGAATATTCAAGATGTTGGATCGGCGCGCCGGCAGCGGTCGGGCGGGGCTCGGCCTCGCTATCTCGACGTCGTTCGTCGCGGCCCACAGCCAGACACTCAGCGTTGATGACGCACCGAGTGGCGGGGCTCGCTTCAGCTTTACGCTGCCCGTGAGCGCGACGGAGGAATTCGACGAATGAGTGGTGAGCGCATTGTCGTGATTGATGATGACCGAGCACTCTTGCGGGCTTTGACCATCGGTCTTCGGGCGCGGGCCTACGACGTCGTGACCGCCGCCACGGGTGAAGAAGGCGTCATTCAAACGTCGCTGTCCCAACCCGACATCATCATTCTCGACATGTCGTTGCCGGATATTGACGGCGTTGATGTCTGTCGACGAGTGCGTTCCTTTTCGGACGTCCCGATCATCGTGTTGTCGGCACTCGGGAGCGAGGCGCGCAAGGTCGAGGCGCTGGACGCGGGGGCTGACGATTACGTCACGAAACCCTTCGGAATGGCCGAACTCGAAGCCCGGTTACGGGTGCTGTTGCGGCGCACACGAGTGCACGAGGAGCTCATTGAGCCCACGACGGTGATCGGACCATTGGAGATCGACTTTGTTCACCACATGGCCCTCTTGGACGGTCGGGATGTACGTCTCACGGCCAAGGAATTTGAATTGTTGGCGTTCCTCGCGCGCCACCCCGGTCGTGTGTGCACCCAACAGATGATTCTCCACGAAGTCTGGGGACAGTCCTATTCGACCGAGTCCAACTATCTGCGGGTGTACGCGCATCGTCTTCGCAAGAAGTTGGGGGAGCACGGCGCCATGCTGGTCACGCACCCGGGTATCGGCTTCGAGCTCGTCGTTCAACATTGATGATTTGTTAACACCATTACTGCGTCGTTGATGACGCGTTGACAGTGTTTTTCGGAACACTGGAGTCATGGGAAATGCACTCGCACTGACGGGCGTGATCGTCATGATCGCCGCCTTCATCGGACTTATCGAAGCACTGGACCGCGTATGAGTCTCAGTCAAGGAATTTTGCTTGCTTTGGCCATCGGATTGTTCGGGTACTTGGGTTACGCCCTCATCAAGCCGGAGAAGTTCTAATCATGAGTTTTGCACTGACTGTCATCGCCCTCGTGGTCGGACTGGCGCTCTGTTGGCGCTTTCTTGGCGCGTACTTAGTCGCCGTCTACGAGGGTCGCGTTCGATTCCTCCGCTTCCTCGAGCGTCCCATTTATCGCCTCCTCGGCACCAATCCCGACGCCGAACAGAGCTGGCAGCGCTACGCGTTGTCGGCCGTCATGTTCTCGGGCGTGACCGTCGCGGTGACGTACATCTTCCTGGTGACCCAAGGCCACCTGCCCTTCAACCCTCAACATCTGGGCAACGTGACGCCCGCGCTGGCCTTCAACACGGCGGTGAGCTTTCTCACGAACACCAACTGGCAGAACTACGGCGGGGAGACGACGATGTCGTACTTTTCGCAGATGATGGGACTCGAATTCCATCAGTTCTTGTCCGCCGCGGTGGGACTCGGCGTCGCGGTAGCGGTGATTCGGGGATTCGCCAATCGGGGAAAGCCCACGATCGGCAACTTTTGGGTCGACACCGTCCGCGGAACGATCTACGTGCTCCTTCCTCTGTCCTTCGTGCTCGGCATCATCTTCGTGGCTCAGGGTGCCGTCGACACCCTCGGTGGTCCTGTCACCATTCACAATTCCCTGACGGGCGTCACGCAGGTCATTGCTCTGGGTCCGGTCGCCTTCATGGAGGCGATCAAACAATTGGGTACGAACGGCGGTGGTTTCTTCAACGCCAATAGCGCGCACCCGTTTGAGAATCCCACGGGCCTGACGAACTTCTTGTCGATGCTGTCCCTCCTGTCGATCCCGGTCGCACTGACGTACGTCTTTGGTCGCATGGTGGGAAAGATGCGTGAGGGTGTCGCGGTCCTCTTGGCAATGACGATTTTGTTTGGCGCGTGGGTGGGTCTTGCGAGCTACGCCGAACACCAGACCAACCCCGCGGTGGCGCACGCGGGCGTCACGTACGCCGGGGTCGGCAATACCGAAGGCAAGGAAACGCGCTTTGGGGACACGTCGTCGGCTCTCTTCGGCGTGTCGTCGACGATGACGTCGACGGGATCGGCGGACAGCGCCTACGACTCCTATACCCCGATGGGAGGGTTCGCTCTCATCTCTGGAATGATGCTCGGCGAAGTGAGTCCGGGTGGGGTGGGCTCGGGTATGTACACGATTCTGCTCTTTGCGATTATTGCCGTGTTCATCGGCGGTCTCATGATCGGTCGAACACCGGAGTACCTGGGCAAGAAGATTCAAGCGAGGGAGGTCAAGCTCGCCGGCATTGGCGTGCTCGTAATGCCGCTCGCGGTGTTGATTCTCACTGGTCTCGCCGTCTCCCTCCACGCGGGAACGGTGGGACCTCTCAACGGTGGCCCCCACGGCTTTACCGAGATTCTGTACGCATTTACCTCTCAAGCCAACAACAACGGATCGGCTTTCGGCGGCCTGACGGGCAACACGCCGTTTTATAACGTCACGGGCGCGATCGCGATGTTGATCGGTCGCTTCGGCGTTCTGATTCCCGCCCTCGCCCTGGCGGGCTCGCTCGCCGCCAAACCGGTGGTCCCCGCCGGGCTCGGGACGTTCCGCACGGACAACACCATGTTTGTGGGATTACTCCTGGGCGTCATCGTGATCGTGGGAGGTCTCACCTTCTTCCCCGCCCTCGCCCTCGGCCCACTCGTCGAACAACTCAGTCACGGAAGGTTCTGGTAATGACGACCATTCTCGAAACGCCACACGATGAGACGCCGCAGGCTCGCGCCCACGGTGTCGCACAAAAGCGCAGCTTGTTCGATCGCGAGATCCTTCGACAGGCGATGATCGACGCTGTTCGCAAGTTGGATCCGCGCGTGCAGGTCCGTAATCCGGTGATGTTCGTTGTCTTCGTGGGCACCATCGTCTGCCTCTGTTATTGCTGGAGTCAGCCCTCGGTCTTTGTGATCTCCATCACGGTGTGGTTAGCACTCACGGTGTTGTTCGCTAATTTCGCCGAAGCAATGGCGGAAGGACGCGGTAAGGCGCAGGCCGACACCTTGCGTCGCATGAGGTCCGACACGAGTGCCCGTCGGCTCAACGACGATGGTTCGGAGTCTGCGGTGTCGGCGAACGAACTTCGAAAAGGGGACCGCGTCGTTTGCGAGGCCGGCGACGTCATCCCCTCCGATGGCGAGATTCGAGAAGGTGTGGCCTCCGTGGACGAGTCCGCCATCACCGGAGAATCCGCTCCGGTGATTCGAGAGTCGGGCGGAGACCGTTCCGCCGTGACCGGTGGTACCACGGTGCTGAGTGACCGTATCGTGATTGAAATCACAGCCGAGCGCGGCCAGACGTTTCTCGATCGCATGATCGGACTGGTGGAAGGTGCCAATCGCCAAAAGACCCCGAACGAGATTGCGCTGACGATCTTGCTCGCGGTGTTGACCATCGTCTTCCTCCCCGTCGTCGTCGTTCTCCAGCCATTCGGACGTTTCGCCGGGGCTCCCGTGAGTGTGGTCGTGATCGTGGCACTCCTGGTGTGTCTCATTCCGACCACCATCGGTGCACTTCTCAGCGCCATTGGTATCGCCGGAATGGACCGGCTCGTACAACGCAATGTTCTCGCCATGAGTGGCCGTGCGGTCGAGGCGGCGGGCGACGTCCAGACATTGCTGCTGGACAAGACGGGGACCATCACTTTGGGAAACCGTATGGCGTCGAGGTTCGTGCCGGTGGGCGACGTCACCGAGAGCGAAGTGGCTGACATCGCGCAATTGGCATCTCTCGCCGACGAGACGCCGGAAGGTCGCTCCATCGTTGTTCTCGCGAAGGAGCGATTCAATATCCGCGAGCGAGAAATCGGACATGACTTCGTCTTCGTGCCCTTCACCGCCACGACACGGATGTCGGGACTGGACTGGGGGGACCGTCATATCCGTAAGGGAGCGGCCGACTCGGTGCGCAAGTGGGTGGAGAGTATCGGCGGTGTTGTTCCCCCGGACCTCGCGCCCGCGGTCGACGAGATCGCGCGTCAGGGCTCGACGCCTCTCGTCGTCGCGGACGGAGCTCGCATTGTGGGCGTGGTGGAACTGAAGGACATTGTGAAACACGGCATCGCGGAGCGGTTCGCCGAGATGCGGGCGATGGGAATCCGCACGATCATGATTACTGGTGACAACCCTCTGACGGCGGCCGCCATCGCCCAGGAAGCAGGTGTTGATGACTTTCTCGCCGAGGCAACGCCGGAAACCAAGATGCAGCTCATCAAAAAAGAGCAAGAGGGTGGCAAGTTGGTTGCGATGACGGGGGACGGCACTAATGACGCTCCGGCCCTGGCGCAAGCCGACGTCGGGGTGGCGATGAACTCGGGAACAAATGCCGCCAAAGAGGCGGGGAACATGGTGGATCTTGATTCCAATCCGACCAAGTTGATCGACGTTGTGGAAATCGGAAAACAGTTACTGATCACCCGGGGTGCGCTCACGACGTTCTCGATTGCGAACGACGTCGCCAAATACTTCGCCATCATTCCGGCGCTGTTCGTGGCGACCTACCGTCCCCTCAACGCTCTCAACATCATGCACTTGCACAGTTCGCAGTCGGCGGTTCTTTCCGCGGTCATCTTCAATGCCCTCGTCATTGTCGCGCTGATCCCGTTGGCACTGCGCGGCGTCAAGTTCCGTCCGTCGTCCGCGGCGTCACTGCTGCGGCGCAATGTGTGGATTTACGGAGTTGGGGGAATTGTCCTCCCGTTCCTCGGCATCAAAATCATCGACCTCATTCTTACGGCCACGGGAGCGTACTAATGCGTACTGCCATCTATCGATCCTTCGTCCTCACCGCCATCATGTTGGTGATCGTCGGAGCGGCGTATCCGCTCGCCGGGTGGGCATTCGCCCAGGCGACGTTCACTCATCAAGCAGACGGCTCCCTCGGAAGCAACGGATCGTCGCTCATCGGTCAGCCCTGGAATAGTGGGACGAGCATCAATCCTCAGTGGTTCAACGGTCGCCCCGATGCCGATAATCCGCTGTCGGTCAACGGTGTGGCGGGTGAGTCCTCGGCCGCCAACCTCGGGCCACGGTCGGCGGTTCTCGTTACCAGTGTGCGCGCGTTGATCAAGGAATGGCGGGCCGTTGGTGTGTCACCCACGCCGGACTTGGTGACGACGTCGGGATCGGGAATTGATCCGGACATCTCGCCCCTCGACGCTCGCGTCCAGGTGCCGATGGTGTCCAAGGCTCGGCACATACCCGCAGCACGTCTGTACCAATTGATCGCGCAGCAGACGAGAGGGCCACAGTGGGGGTTTCTCGGGAGCTCCTACGTGAACGTCTTGTCGTTGAACGAAGCACTGTCGACGTTGCGTCCCTGAGGCGACTCAGTCGCATCAGTTCGACAGTCGCCTATCTTTAGGTGGGTGAGCAGTCCTGACGATTCAATCGATTCTCCCCACGACCACGAGTTTCGTGATGGCGTGCGTGAACGATCAGCAATTCTGCGGGTTCTCGTCCTCGTGGCCGTTGTTGTTTTGACGGTCGGCGGAATTTTGCTCTTCGGTCCCACGTCGCACGCGGAGCCGACGGGATCGGTCCTCGGTCTCGACAACTTGGTGTCAGAAAACTTGATCTTGAATCACGTTCCGGCGTCCCACTTCACGCTCTCGACGGACATTTCCCTCGTCGATAATCACTGGGCGGAGTTCTCGGTTACACCCACCGTCCTAGCGCAGGGGACACTGCAGAGTTTTTACGGCTTTGCGCATTTTCAAAGTCATCGCTGGGTCGTCATCACCGACGGATCGAAGAACGTCGGCTGCCCAAACGGCGTGAGTTCCGGGTTGGTTCCCTTGACCGTTCTCACGGGCTTCTCGTTTCAATGCCCGAACCCGTAGTTCAATTCTCGAACTTGTGCTTTAGGCTGAATGAAATGAACGCGCCGTTCGACGACCGACGTCAGCCCGGAGTGTTCAGGGTGGTTCTCTCGTGATCCCGACATTCGTGATCTTCCTCCGCGAGGGCATCGAAGCGTCGATGATCGTCGCGATTCTCTTGGCCTACCTGGATCGCAGTGGTCAACGGAGGCATTTCCGAGACATTTATTGGGGTGTGGCCGCGGCAATGGTTCTTGTCGTCGCTGGAGGCGTAGCGGCCTATCTCCTGATTCATAGTTATGACGGCTCAAGGGTGCAAACCATTTTTGAGACGGTCACGTACTTAATTGCTGCGACTGCATTGACGTACATGACGTTTTGGATGCAGTCGCACGCGATGACCCTCTCACGGGACCTCGAGCGACGTTCGGAAATTGCACTCTCCAAAGGATCTCGTACGGGTATCGCGGCACTCGCTTTTACCGCGGTGGGTCGAGAAGGCTTGGAAACGATGGTATTCACTCTCGCCATCGTGTTTGCTAATTCCGCCCAGTCCGCCACCCAACCGGGGAACACCAAGTTGTTGTTTGCGGGAGCCGTTCTCGGTCTCGCGGTGGCGTTGATGTGCTCTTTTGCCATCTATCGCTTTGGACGTCGGATGAATATGCGGCGCTTTTTCCGGATTCTGGGTCTCTTGTTGATGTTCTTCGCCGCGGGTCTGCTGGCCGATGCCGTTGAAAATCTCCAACAATTGGGTTGGCTACCCTTCGGCCACGCGGTGGTGTGGGATACGTCGACGATGTTGTCGGAGTCGAGCTCACTCGGTGACGTATTCCATTCCCTCCTGGGCTACGCCGAACAACCCACTGTCTTGCAGATCGTGGTGTGGGCGAGTTATCTCGCTATTGCCGGCGCGTGTTACGTTCACCGAACGCGACGACCAATCAAGAAGTCGATGGCACCTTCGCCGGTGAGCTAACGACCCTCGTCATCGACAAGCCGGGGTCGGATCACGAGCGACCTCGAGAATGAGATGACATATATATAAGGAACGCCGTTGCGACGTGACGATCGGCGATATTGAACGATGAACGGCACGAAGTAGGGCTCCCATACTTCTCGGCGCTCACCGTAGTACCGAAAGTCAACTTTCTCACTAGAGATGACCTCAGTATGACGTTTGTGAGGCAATTCGATGTACCGAGGTCTTCAAGATGTCGGCGCAATTCGAAAGTATTCTGTGGTCTCGCTGATTCTTGTCCTCATACGAATAAAAAGTGGGTCTTGAGCACAATTCCTCGCCGAAAGATACACCGAGAGTTGATGAAATTGGGGAGGCATTCTCAGCGCGACGGTCCGGGCCGGGTCGGAGAGCGACCCACATTCAATGGACATCGATCCTAAAATCCGTGCAGAATGTCAGTTCAGGGGCACTCAATGTTGACGCGCTGTCCACATCCCCATAGACTGACGTGGAAAATTATTTTCAGTACCAATCTTCATGAAGGGCGTTCCGGGTGACAACGGCGTTTAGGAACCAATTAGGTCGACTCGCAATAGCGGCGACCGCAGTAGTAGTGACGGTGAGCTCAGCTTCCGTCTTTGTCGCGACGAGTGCCGGTGCCGCCACCGCCACGTCGTCACACGCCAGTACTCCGCACATTCCTTCGAATGGTCCTTCCGCCACCGTTCCCACGGCACCGTTGTCACCGGCCGCCAGCGTGAATGGTGCCAATGGCGCCAACGTTTCCTGGAGTGCACCGAGCAGTGACGGAGGGTCCGCGGTCACTGGTTATATCGTCACCTCGCCCCAGAACCCGTCGGTGAACGATCACGTTTCAGCGGCCACCACGTCGGTCAGTCTCGCTGGCCTGGCTGCGAACACCTCGACCACCTTTGCGATCGTCGCTGTCAACGCCATCGGTAGCAGTGCCCCGGCCACCACGAACCCGATTGTCACGTCGAGTTCTGCCGCCGCATGTTCTTTGTACTGGACCGGCGCCGCAAGCTCGGCGTGGGAGAACACCGGTAACTGGTCGTCGACCAATGGTGGTTCGTCCGCCGGCCGCCTACCGAGTTCTTCGGACGTCGTGTGTTTCTCGACGTCACCCGTGACCTCGAATGTCATCCTGTCGAGCCAATCCACCGTCCAAGGGATTCAGTGGGCAGCAGCGGGTGGCGTCACTCCGCACTTGACCGTTGCGTGGAATGGTGGATTGAACGTCACCAACGACCCGGCCTCGGCCGTCGCCAATCTGAGTGACAACGGCCCGATCACTCTCGGAACCCAAACCGCACTTCGCACCGACACGCTGACGACGGGTGGTGTGCCGGTGATCTCCGGTCCCGGATCTCTCATTGTGAACCCAGAGGGCACGGGCACGCTGGGTGGTAAGTGGCCGACGCTGACCAATGGCGCAACGTTCATCAACCAAGGTGACGTCACCTTGCCGTCTGGCGCGACGCTGTACTTCAATCAGCACTCCGTTCTCGACAACCTGGGCACCTTCCACATGGGTGACAACACCGACCTGTGCGACGCGGACAGCACGG
Organism: uncultured Actinomycetes bacterium; assembly: GCA_903871335.1. Taxonomy (GTDB): domain Bacteria; phylum Actinomycetota; class Acidimicrobiia; order Acidimicrobiales; family RAAP-2; genus RAAP-2. The sequence goes on along the minus strand of CAIQGE010000022.1, from coordinate 79,988 downwards.
GTTCGTACACCCTCAACGGATTTGGCGCGACCTTCGACATCGAGGGCGCGTCGATCAACGCGCGTGCGCACACGCACTTCTCGAACCAGGGAACCGTCAATGTCATCAGCGGCGGATTCACGTTGTACAAGGGAATCGCTACCAACATCCCCGACGCCGGTCCGTGGAACCTCTCAACCGGCACCAACCTGACTGTTGACGCCGCTCGTAGTTTCTCGAGCAGCACCCTCGTTTCTGGTCACGGAACTCTCGTGGTGAATGCACCGGTCTCCGCCGCCCCGAATTCGGTCTCGTCGTCGTTGGATGTTGAGGCCCCTTTGACCTTGACGAGCGACGCCAATCTCTCCGTCTACAACCTCACCATCAACTCCTCCATTACGGGTGGAGCTGTGAGCGACAGTGTTTCTCTCACCATCCCGCGCTCGGCAACGCCGACGCTCGACGGCACCGTTGTGACGAACTTGGGTTCGGGTTCCATCGGCGACGGTGCGCAGGTTCTCTTCTTGGACAACGCTCGTCTTTCCAATAGCGGCACCCTGAGCCTCGGTAACGGCTCGACATGCCACAGCACCGACGGCACCTCGTCATTCACCAACTCGGGCACTGTTTCCGTTGCGAGCGGCGCCGCCAACATCAATGTTCCTGCCACCAACAGCGGCACCTTTGACATTGGCTATTTCTCTTTGAACGTGAATGGCGGACTCACCGAAACCTCGAGTGCGATCACCAAGGTGTCGATCAACAATTCAGGATTCGGAACCTTGAACACGGGCGTGGGCGCCACTTTGGCCGGCAGCGTTCTCGTCACGGTCGATCCGTCACTGACATTCCCCGGCGTTAGCGCTTCGTACAACGTGGTCACCGCCACCGGCGCCACCAACACGACGACCGCGACGACGCCGGGCGTCATCTCATTGTCGACCATTAATGCCAGTGGCACGACGGTCACCCTCTACACCGCGCCCCAGATCACGAGTGCCAACGCGACGACCCTTGTCGTCAACGCCGCGGGACACTTTCAGGTCACCGCCGATGGCTTGGGCACGATCTCGTACGACGAGACCGGAACACTGCCCACGGGCGTGACGTTCAACAAGACCACCGGTCTGTTGTCGGGAACACCGACCCAGCACGGCGTCTTCCCGATCACTATCTCGGCAACGAACGCCAAGGGCACCGCAACCCAGTCATTCACTTTGACCGTCAATGAAGCACCCGCGATCACGAGTGCGAACAACACCACGTTTGTGGTCGGTTCGAGCGGCACGTTCTCGGTGACCTCGACCGGGTTCCTTCCGGCGACGTACTCGGAGACCGGAACTCTGCCCTCAGGCGTGACCTTTAATGCCACGACCGGCGTTCTCTCGGGAACTCCCGCGTCGGGTACGAGTGGCGTGTACCACGTCAGTTTCACTGCAACGAACGCAACCGGAACCTCGACCCAATCGTTCACGCTGACGGTGAACCAGGCGCCCGCGATCACGAGCGCAAACAAGGTCACCTTCACCACTGGTTCGCTGGGCAGCTTCACTGTCACCGCCACGGGCTTCCCGACGCCGACTCTTTCGGAGACCGGAACTCTTCCTTCGGGCGTGACCTTTAACGCCACGACCGGCGTGCTGTCGGGTACCCCCGCCGCCGGCACCGGCGGAACGTACGTCATTAGCTTCCGCGCCACGAACGTTGTTTCCGCTGCGACTCAGACGTTCACTTTGACGGTCAACCAGGCTCCCGCGATCACGAGCGCTGCGAGCACCGTGTTTGTGGTGAGCACCGCCAACACCTTCACCGTGACCGCCACGGGCTTCCCGACGCCGACGTACGCGGAAACGGGAACTCTTCCCTCCGGCGTGACCTTTAATGCCACCACCGGCGTCCTTTCCGGCACCCCCGCCGCTGGAACGAATGGCGTGTACACGATCACGATTACCGCCACCAATGCCGCCGGCACGACGACGCAGACCTTCAAGTTGACGATCGCTCCGTGCATCACGTCGGCGAACAACACCACGTTTGCCGCGGGCACTCTCGGAACCTTTACCGTGACGTCGACGGGCATTTCGAGCCCGGTGTACAGCGAGACCGGCGCGCTGCCGTCGGGTGTCACGTTGAGCGGTGCCGGCATTCTCTCGGGTACGCCAGCTGCGGGTACCGGTGGAACCTACGTCATCACCTTGAAGGCGACCAACGGCACACTGACCGCCACGCAGACGTTCACTCTCACGATCTCACAGGGCCCGGTCATTACGTCCGCGAACACTGTTACGTTCACGACCGCCGTTGCCGGCACCTTCACGGTGACCGCGACGGGCTTCCCCGCTCCGACGTACTCCGAGACCGGCACCCTGCCGTCCGGCGTCACCTTGAACGCGACGACGGGTGTCCTCTCGGGCACCCCGGCCGCTGGTTCAGGTGGCACGTACGTCATTACGTTGACCGCGACCAACCCCTCGGGAGTTGCGAACCAGACATTCACTCTCGTCGTTCGTCAGGCTCCGGCGATTACCTCGGCGGCCACGACAACCTTTACGACCAGCGTGGCAGGCACCTTTACGGTGACGACGACCGGATACGCCACGGCGAAGCTGACCGAGACGGGCACGCTGCCCTCTGGTGTGACCTTCGTTGACAATGGCGACGGCACCGCAACGTTGTCCGGCACCCCGGCCGCCGGTACGGGTGGTAGTTACTCATTGCAGATCTCGGCGACGAATGCTGTCTCGACGGTGAAGCAGACCTTCACCCTCGTGGTGATTCAGCCGCCTGTTATTACGTCGGCCAACAGCGTCACTTTTGCGACGGGAACGGTGTCGACCTTCAAGGTGACCGCGACGGGCTACCTGGCTCCGACGTTCACTGAGACCGGCGCTTTGCCGTCCGGTGTGACGCTGAATGCGACCACGGGTGCGTTGTCCGGAACTCCGGCGGCGACGGCGGGCGGCGTGTATGTCGTGACGCTGACCGCAACGAATGCTGCGGGCACCTCAACGCAGACCTTTACGCTCACCGTGAACCAGCCGCCGGTGATTACCTCGGCGAATAACACCACGTTCATCGTTGGCACCGCCACGACTTTCAAGGTCACCTCGACCGGATATGTTCTGCCGACCTTGGTGGAAACAGGCAATCTACCTACTGGCGTGACGTTCGTTGACAACGGCAACGGCACCGCGAGCCTCGCGGGAACCGCCGCTGCGGGAACGGGCGGCATCTACACCTTCACCATCACCGCGACCAACGAAGCGGGCGTGGCTAACCAGACGTTCACGTTGACCGTGAACCAGTTGCCGGTCTACACCTCGGCGGCCACGACCACGTTCAACGCCGGAGTGTCCGGAACGTTCACGGTGACGACGCAGGCGTACCCGAACGCCAAGTACACGGAATCGGGCGCGCTGCCGAACGGCATCATCTTCGCCGACAAGGGAAATGGCACCGCTACCTTCTCCGGTACCCCTGGACTTCACAGTGGCGGTAGCTACACCATCACGATTTCGGCCACCAACGTGGTTGGTACGACCAAGCAGACGTTCACCCTTCTCGTGTACCAGGCACCGGCTATCACCAGCGCCAACACGAAGACCTTTACGACGGGCACCGCGGGCACCTTCACGGTGACCGCTACGGGCTACCCGGTTCCGACGTACACCGAGACCGGCGCACTGCCGAAGGGCGTGACGTTGACGTCGGCGGGAATTCTCGCCGGCACGCCGGCCGCTGGCACCGGTGGCGTCTACCCGATCACCATCACGGCCACCAACTCGTTGGGCACGTCCACGCAGTCCTTCTCGTTGATCGTCAACCAGCCGCCGGCCTTCACGTCGGCTGCGACCACGACGTTCGCCGTGGGCACCGCGGGTCACTTCACGGTGACGACGTCCGGTTACCCGAACTCGAGCTACACCTACACCGGCACGTTGCCGTCGGGCGTCATCCTGGTGGACAACGGCGACGGCACGGCCTCGTTCTCCGGAACTCCGCGAGCCGGCTTTGGTGGTAGCTACACCATCACGATCACGGCGAAGAACGCGGCCGGTACGGCCACGCAGACCTTCGTGTTGATCGTGAACCAGGCCCCGGTGTTCACGTCGGCGTCGTCGACGACGTTCACCGTGGCGACCGCCGGCACGTTCACCGTGACCGGCACGGGTTACCCTGCGCCGACATTCACTGAGTCGGGCACACTGCCTACGGGCGTGACCTACTCGGCGGGCAAGTTCTCCGGAACCCCGGCGGCCAATACCGGTGGCGTGTACCACGTGACCTTGACCGCGACCAACGCCTTTGGTACCGCGACGCAGAACTTCACCTTGACCGTGAACCAAGCGCCGTCGTTCACTTCGGCCGCGAGCACCACGTTCACCGTGGGTACCGCGGGACACTTCAACGTGACCACGTTCGCGGTGCCGAACGCGGCGTACACCGAGTCGGGCGTTCTTCCGTCCGGTGTGACCTTCATTGACAACGGTGACGGAACCGCAACGATCGCCGGAACTCCGGCCATTGGCTACGGCAAGGTCTACACGCTGACTTTGACGGCGAAGAACGCTGTCGCGACGGTCACCCAAACCTTCACGTTGACGGTGAACGAAGCGCCGAGCATCACCTCAGTGGCGCTGACCACCTTCACCGTTAGTACTGCCGGAACATTCTCGGTGGTGTCAACCGGTTATCCGCTGCCGACCTTCACCGAAACAGGCGCCCTGCCGTCCGGTGTGACGTTGAACTCCTCGACGGGCAAGTTGTCCGGTACCCCGGCCGCCGGTAGCGGTGGCCTGTACTCGATCACCATTACGGCGACGAATATCTACGGAACCGCGACACAGACCTTCGTTCTGACGGTCAACCAGGGTCCGACGTTCACCTCCGCCACGACGACCACGTTCAAGGTGGGTACGCCCGGCACGTTCAAGGTGACCACGAACGGCGTTCCGAATGCCACCTACAGCTACACCGGCACTCTGCCGAGTGGCGTTGTCCTCGTGGACAACGGTGACGGATCCGCTTCGTTCTCGGGCACGCCCGCTGCGGGCTTCGGTGGTTCGTACACCATCACCATCACCGCGACGAACCTCATTGCCACGGTCACGCAGACGTTCACGCTCGTCGTGAACCAAGCACCGGTGATCACTTCGGCGAATACCACCACCTTTACGACCGGCACCGCTGGCACCTTCACGGTGACCGGTACCGGCTACCCGGCACCGACCTTCACCGAAACGGGTGCACTGCCCACCGGTGTGACCTTCAGCGCCGGCAAGTTAGCGGGCACTCCTGCTGCGGGAACGGGTGGCTCCTACACGATCACCATCACGGCGACGAGTGGCGCGTTGACGTCGACGCAAACGTTCATCCTGATTGTGAACCAGGCGTCAGCATTCACTAGCGCCACCAGCGTGTCGTTCACGGCTGGCACCTCGTCCTCGTTCACCGTGAAGACGTCGGGTTACCCGATTGGTTCGCTGTGGGAGACCGGTGTTCTGCCCCGTGGCCTGAGCTTCGTTGACAATGGCGACGGAACCGCCACGTTGGCGGGCACTCCCGCCAACGGTTCGGGTGGCACCTACGCCCTCACCTTCACGTTGTTGGTTGGCTCGACGAAGTTGACACAGACCTTCACTTTCACGATTAACGAGAACCCGTCAATTACTTCGGGTAATTCAACAACGTTCGTGGTGGGCTCTTCGAACACCTTTACCGCCAGCGCCTACGGCTTCCCCGGCGCCACATTCTCAGAGACCGGTGCACTGCCGAGCGGCGTGACCTTCACGGCCGCTGGTGTGCTCTCCGGTACTCCCGCTGCGGGCACCGCAGGTAGCTACACCATCACCATCAAGGCCGCGAACGCATTCACGACCTTCACCCAGACCTTCACCTTGGTCGTTACGACCACGAAGGTCACGTTCACGACGACGGTGACGGCGACGTTCACCGTCGGCACGGCTAGTTCGTTCACCATCACTCAGGGTTCCGGTAAGGGCAACCTCACCGAAAGTGGAACCCTGCCGGGTGGTGTGACGTGGAAGGACAACGGCAACGGCACCGCCACGCTGTCGGGAACACCGACCGTCGGTTCGGGTGGTTACTACACAATCACCGTCACGTACACGTACCTAACGACCGTTCTGACCGAGACCTTCACGATCTACGTGAATGAAGGCCCGGTCGTGACGTCGGCGACGACCACCACCTTTACGGTGGGCAACTCATCGACGTTCACCTTCACGGCGAGCGGCTTCCCGGCCCCGACGTTCACTTTCACCGGCACCATGCCGCTCGGACTGAACTTCAACACCACGACCGGAGTGATCTACGGAACCCCGGCCCCGGGTGCGGGCGGTAGCTACTCGTGGACGATCACGATCAAGAACTCGATCAAGACGATCACTCAGACCTTTGTCCTGATTGTGGATCAAGCGCCCGCCTTGACCTCGGCGTCCTCGGCGACGTTCGCTGTCGGAACGGCTGGTTCGTACACCTTCACGGCCACTGGTTTCCCGACCCCGACGTTCTCGGAGCAGGGTGCATTGCCGTCGGGCGTGACGTTTAACGCGACGACCGGAGTTCTCTCGGGTACCCCGGCCGCGGGTACCGGTGGTGTCTACGTGATCACGGTGACGTTGACCAACGTCGTGACCACGCTGACCATCACCTTCACTTTCAATGTCACTCAGACGCCTGCGGTGACGTCGGCCAATAAGGCCACGTTCACGGTAGGTACGTACCAGTCAGTGACGGTTACGGCGAGTGGCAACCCGAATGCGGCGTACACCCTGGCCGGCACATTGCCGAGCGGCGTGACGTTCGTGGACAACGCCAACGGGACCGCTTCGTTCTTTGGAACGCCCGGACCGGGCGCGGGTGGCGTGTACAGCGTGACGATCACGGCGAAGTCGTCGGTCGGAACCACCACGCAGACCTTCACCATTACGGTCAACGCGGCACCCCAGTTCTCCCCGTCGCAGCTACTCACCACCAACTTCACTGTCGGTACCGCGGGAACGTTCACGTTCGCCGCGAGGGCGTACGCCACGGCCACCTGGTCCGAAGTGGGCGCCCTCCCCACGGGAGTGACGCTGAACTCAACGACCGGGGTCCTTTCCGGCACGCCGGCTGCGGGCACGGGTGGCACCTACGTGATTACAGTGACCGCGACCAACTCGACCGGATCCGCGTCGATTAGCTTCACTCTGGTTGTGGCTCAGGCCCCGGTCATTACTTCCGCGTCGACGACGACGTTCACGGTTGGTCAGTCCGGCGCATTCACGCTCACCGCGTCGGGTGCTCCGAACCCGATCTACACCTACACGGGAACGTTGCCCAGTGGCGTTGTCCTCGTGGACAACCGTGACGGCTCTGCCTCGTTCTCGGGTACGCCGTCGGCCGGTTTCGGTGGCAACTACACCATCACGATCACCGTGACCAGCACCTCTGGTACCGCCACGCAGACGTTCACGCTCGTTGTTCTCCAGGCCCCGGCCTTCAGTTCCGGCGCCGGTGCAACCTTCACCGTGGGAACGGCGGGCACCACCACGCTCACGTCGACCGGTAACCCGAAGGCCACGTTCACCGAAACGGGCAATCTCCCGAGCGGTGTGACCTTCGTGGACAACGGCAATGGCACCGCAACCTTCGCTGGCACGCCGGCGGCGGGAACGGGCGGCGTCTATTCCGTCACGGTCACCGCGTCCAATGTTTTGGGCTCGGTGAGTGAGACCTTCTCCATCACGGTCCAGCAGGCTCCGACCATTACGTCGGCGACGTCAGTGACGACCACGGTCGGCACCGCAGTGAACTTCACCACCACGGCATCGGGACTCCCGGGAGCTTCGTGGACGTCAACCGGTACCTTGCCGAGTGGCGTGACCTTCGTCGACAACGGTGACGGAACCGGTTCACTCTTCGGTACGCCGGGCATCAACTCAGGGGCCAGCTACACGCTGACCTTGTCGGCGAAGAACAGCATTGGTACCGCCACGCAGATGTTCACCCTCGTTGTTCGTCAGCCGGCGGTCATCACGAGTGGAGCTGGTACGACCTTCACCACGGGAACGGCCGGTACCTTCACCGTGACCACGACGGGCTTCCCGTCGAACACAATTACCGAGACCGGCAACCTGCCGAGTGGCGTGACCTTCGTGGACAACGGCAACGGCACGGCCACGCTGGCCGGAACTGCTGCGGCGGGCACCGGTGGCACGTACTCCTTCAACGTGACGGCGACGAACACGCTCGGCTCGGCCACGCAGACCTTCGTGTTGACCGTGATCCAGGCTCCGACGTTCACGTCGGCGAACACCACGAGCTTCACGGTCGGTGCCGCGGGTAACTTCACCGTGTCGCTCCAGGGATTCCCAGCGCTGTACATGACGGCCGCCGGCGTGCTGCCGGGCGGTGTCACGTTCGTTGACAACGCCAATGGAACTGGTTCCTTCGTCGGAACACCGCAGGCCGGTTCGGGCGGCAGTTACCCCGTCACGATCACTGCGGTGAACACCGTGGGTACCGCCACGCAGACCTTCACGCTGGTGGTCGACCAGCCGCTCGCCTTCACCAGCGCGGCGACTGCCACCTTCACGGTGGGCACGGCGGGTACGTTCACGATCGCGACGTCGGGCTTCCCGGCAGCGACCTACGCGGAGACCGGGAACTTGCCGTCGGGCGTGACTCTGAACGCGACGACGGGCGTGCTCTCGGGCACTCCCGCCGCGGGTACCGGTGGGGTGTATAGCTTCACTGTTACCGCGACCAACCTGATGGGCTCGGTTGCGCAGACCTTCACATTGACGGTGAACCAGTTGCCGATCATTACATCGGCCAACACGGTGACGTTCGCGCTAGGCACGAGCAATACCTTCACGGTGACGGCCACGGCCTACCCGGCTGCGACCTACTCCGAAACCGGCGCCTTGCCGTCGGGCGTGACGCTGAACGCGACCACCGGCGTGCTCTCGGGTACTCCGGCCGCGGGCACCGGTGGAAGTTACGCGTTGTCGATCAAGGCAACGAACGCCGCCGGATCGTCCACGCAGAGCTTCACGCTCGTCGTGACGCAGGCGCCGGCCATCACCTCGGCCAATGCGGTCTCCTTCACAACGGGTGTCGCGGGTACCTTTGCGGTCACCTCCACGGGCTACCCTGCGGGCACCGTTTCTGAGTCGGGGGCCCTGCCGAGTGGCGTCACCTTCGTGGACAACGGCAACGGCACGGCCACTCTGGGCGGTACGGCAACGGCGGGTAACGGTGGCATCTACGTGATCACTATTACGGTGACCAACTCCACGTCGTCGGTCCACCAGACCTTTACGTTGACGGTGAACGACGCTCCTACCATTACCTCGGCCAACGCCACGACGTTCACCGTGGGAACTGCGGGGACCTTCTCGGTGTCATCGACCGGATTCCCGGCGCCGACCTACTCCGAAACAGGTGTGTTGCCCACGGGTGTCACGTTCAACGCGACGACCGGTACCTTCGCGGGTACGCCGGCCGCGGGCACTGATGGTGACTATGTCGTGACGGTGACGGCGACGAATGCCGTGTCGTCGGTCAACCAGACATTTACGCTGAGCATCGTCGGCTAACACGTAGCACTTCGTCACAACGCCGCCGCAGCCTTCGGGTGCGGCGGCGTTGTGCTGTGTAGATGGGAAACTGGACGACGAGGAGGCGCTGTGGCAGACAATTTCTATGACGTTCTGGGCGTTACCTCGCGGTCCACGACCGAAGAAATTCGCTCGGCGTATCGCTCACGGGCGAAGTCGCTGCACCCCGACGCCGGCGGCGACGCCGGTGCATTTCGGATGGTGGCGGAAGCCTACGAAACCCTGTCTGATCCATCTCAACGCCGGCTCTACGATCAGTGGCTTCAACAACAACGTGCGGGGGCGTCGTCGTATTCCGTTGGCGGCCCGGGTATTGACGACGACATCGCCATCGCTCTTTTGTTGCACCAGTACGCCTCGATGCGTGTGGCCGCCGCCGAAAACTTGAAACGTTCGCTCGTGTGGGCCGCGGTGTCACTGGTGCTGTGCGCCATGTCCCTCGCCGGTACTGACGTGGGACTGGGGGACGCCGTGTTCCTGTGGCTGCCCGCACTGTTTGGCGTGAATCGCAGTTATCGGCTCTGGCAGCACTACCGAGCGATCCAGACCGCCGAACGCGAGCTGAAAGCTCGCGTACGACGGGGCGGATGAGTTCGCGCGCCGAATCATGTGGCAGTAATCTCGTCAATTGTTGGGACGTTGCGTCCCGCGAGATGGGGGAGTCATGACGAACGCTCGGCGAGTTGCACTGGTCACTGACGCACGGAGCTACGTGGGTCCCGCTCTCGCTCGAGAGTTCGCTCGCCGCGGACACGATCTCGTGATCGGGGCACCGGCCCCAGGACTCGTAGAGGAGTTGGAGGGCCTCGGCAGCACGGTCGTCACTGTCGACGGCGCACGGAATCTTGCCGAGAGTGAATCCGCTCCGCGTCTGGTCGCCGCGGCCCTCGAGCGATTTGGACATATCGATGCCGCCGTCGCGTTCAGCGGTCAGATCATTGGTGGCAAGTTCCTCGAGTCCACCGATGCCCAACTTGACGCGCTCTTCGAAGGCTGCGTTCGCGGCCCGTATCACTTCCTCAAGGCCGTCGCCGAACCCATGGTGACTCGACGCAGTGGGCAAATCGTCTTGATCACGAGCGCCTCGGCCGCTCGTCCGACGCGAGGTGCATCCTTGTATTCATCCATGCGCGCCGGTGCGACCATGATGGCTAAGAATTTGGCGCAGGAGATTGCGCCCAGTGGTGTTCAGGTGAACGCACTCGGCACGAACTTCATGGACTTCCCGGAGTTTCACGAAGCGTCCGGTACGAATGATCCTGAGGTACGCGCACGACTCGAATCACGTGTGCCACTGCGTCGCATGGGAACTCTCGAAGAGTTCGCATCGTTCTCCATGGCGTTCTTGGACGGCACGAGCGGCTTCACGACGGGTCAATTTGTCGCGTACGCCGGCGGTTGGGCGTGAGCGACACCCTCCCCGTTCGTGATGGTCGCACCGCTCGACGCGACCGGAATCGTCAAGCGGTGCTCGACGCGATTCTCGAACTCTTCGGTGAGGATATCGATCCCACGCCGGAAGTGGTGGCGCTGCGCAGCGGCGTATCGCCGCGCTCGGTCTACCGTTACTTCGAAGATCGCGATGAGCTCCTTCGGGCGGCCATCGAACGTCAGATTGAGATTGTTTATCCCATCTACCGCATCGAACCGCTCGGTCAGGGTCCGCTCGATGATCGCATTGAGACGTTTGTCTCGTCGCGACTCCGACTGTTTGAGGAAGTCGCCGACAGTTCGCGAGCTGCTCGTCATCGGGCCGCGCACGTCGCGGCGATCGGAGCGCAGGTGAGTCAGACGCAGCAAGCATTGCTCGAGCAGGTAGAGCAGCAATTCGCTCCCGAACTCGATGCCCAGTCTCCTCGTACGCGACGCGCGACGCTCGCGGCCATAGACGCGTTGTGTCAGTTTGAATCTCTTGACTATTTGCGACGTACGCGGGGCTTGTCGCAGCTCATGACGCGGGGGGTTCTGACCGAGATTCTCGATACCCTCCTCGCACCGCGTGAATCCATCGACGACAACGACAACGTAAACGACCACGGGGAGATCTGATGAAACAGTACGAACCTTTTGAAGGACGAATTGAGCGGTTCCAAAAGGACTCCACGCCGTGGTGGCCCACTCCCGCGCACCCGGGTGAGGACGCACCGAACGTCGTTGTGATCCTTATTGACGACTTGGGCTTTTCACACTTCGGATGTTTTGGTTCGGATCTGGCGACACCACATATCGACCGGTTGGCCGCGGGCGGGTTGCGATATTCCAATTTCCACGTCACGCCACTCTGCTCGCCAACACGCGCCGCGCTCCTCACCGGACGTAATCACCACAGTGTGGGCGTCAGGTCGATTTCCAATTTCTCGTCCGGCTATCCCCACATGCGCGGTCACGTCTCCAACCACGCCGCAACGATGGGCGAAGTCCTTCGCGAGTCGGGCTACACCACCTTCGCGATTGGTAAGTGGCACCTCTGCCCGATGGAGAACGCGTCGTCCGCCGGTCCCTTCGACCAGTGGCCTCTGCAGCGCGGATTTGACCGCTTCTACGGCTTCCTCGATGGAGAGACGGATCAGTTTGCTCCCGATCTCGTTTATGACAACCACCGAGTGGAACCGCCAAAGTCCGTGGCCGAGGGATATCACCTGAGCGAGGACCTGGTCGATCACGCCCTGTCGTTCATCCATGACGCGCGTTCCATTCGACCGGACCGACCGTTCTTTACCTACCTCGCCTTTGGGGCCATGCACGCGCCTCACCAGGCTCCGGATAGTTACTTGCAAAAGTATCGTGGCGTCTTCGATGACGGGTGGGACGTTGCGCGCGAGCGCTGGTTCGCGCGCCAGAAGGAGATGGGCATCATCGCCCCCGAGACCGAACTCGCCCCCCGAAATCCGGGCGTGGAACCGTGGGACTCCTTGCCGGAGAATCACCGTAAATTAGCCGCCAGACTCCAGGAGGCGTACGCCGCGTTCCTCGAACACACCGACGACCAAATTGGTCGTTTCATGGACGAGCTCGAACGACTGGGAGAGCTCGACAACACGTTGGTTCTGTTGATGTCGGACAATGGCGCGAGCCAAGAAGGAGGTCCCTTCGGCGTCCTGCACGAAATGAAGTTCTTCAACTTCATCATGGAGACGCCCGACGAGGCGGTTGATCGATTGGAAGAGATTGGTGGACCGAACTCGCACACGAATTATCCGTGGGGTTGGGCACAGGCGGGCAACACGCCATTCAAGTGGTACAAGCAGAACACGCACGAAGGTGGTGTGCACGTTCCTTTGATCGCCCACTGGCCCAAGGGCATCACGGCCGCGGGAGAGATCCGGCACGATTTCGCCTACGTGACCGATATCGCGCCCACTATCTACGAATCCGCGGGTGTCACTCTGCCCGACGTCCTGCGGGGCTACGAACAGATGCCGTTGGCGGGACGTTCGCTGACACCCACCTTCGCGGGTGACGAGGTCGGTGGCGAACCGCGGGTGCAGTATTTCGAGATGATGGGACATCGTGCTCTCTACGAGGACGGGTGGAAGATCGTGACCCGGCACCAATTCGGCAGTCCCTTCGAGGACGACGTGTGGGAGCTCTATAACTTGCGCGAAGATCCCTCGGAATGTCACGACCTCGCCGCGCAGCACCCGCAACGAGTCGAGGCGATGATCGAGCGGTGGTGGGTCGAAGCCGAAGAATACGGTGTCTTCCCGCTGGATGACCGCACCATTGAGCTTTTTGGTTCGCGATTCCGCGACCGCTCACCGCACCCCGTGGATCGTCACTACACCTACCGTCCACCTTTGACGCCGGTCCCGGCGCAGGTGTCGCCGAGCATTGCGGGAAGAAATTGGGACCTCTCAGCGACGATTCACCGCAACGCGGGAGAAGATGGCGTGCTGTTCGCTACGGGCAACGCCGCTTCGGGCGTCGTTGTCTTTATCAAGGATGACGAGTTGTGCTTCGACTACAACATTTTTGGTGAACATCACGAAGCGAAATCATCGCAAATGGTTCCTAGCGGCAGCAGCGTGGTGGGCGTTCGGTTCCGACGAGAGGATGCGGGTGGTTCGGTTGAATTGGTCATCAATGACGACGTGGTGGGTTCATTGACTGTCCCGTTCGTCATGCGCATGATCTCGAGCACCGGAATGAGTGTGGGCGAGGACCACGGATCCCAGGTGTCGACGAGGTATCAGGGCTCATTCCCCTTCGAAGGAAAATTGGAGCGTCTCGACATCGAACTACTGGCACCATCGCGGGCCCAGAACGCCGAAAGCGCCGCCGCTGACGAACGGGCGTCGATGTCTCGACAGTAGTTAGTCGTCAAATGAACAGACGTACCCGAGGCGTGGATCGATGCGACCCTCAAGCACGTCAAGGTACGCCTTGGTGATCTCTTCGGGTCCGTGAAGTTCTCGAATCTTGAGCCAGCCGCTGACACTCTTTACGAAGCTTCGCCAGGAATCGGCCATGGCGAGTTCGAACTGCGCGCGTCCCCACTCGCGACGCCGACGATGAATGTGATCGGGAGCGAACAACAATGTTGGTACGGGTCCGGCAATCGGTCCTCCAGCGGATACCTGGGCATCCCAATGCGTGTCACCGACAATCATCGAATAGCGAAGTCGCTCGCCGTAGTGGTCATGGATTTGACGAGTGATGTCCGGCCGGCCGGCCACGTCCACGTAGATCGCGTCGGAAAGTGGTAAGCGTGAGACGTCGTCGTAGTGAAGAACTTCGTCGTAGATGTCGGTTTCAACGGTGAAATCGACGTTGGAGCGCGAGGTCAGTCCAATGACGTGCAGCCCCATTCTGCGACCGAGTAGGAACGCAGCGGCGAGCGCCGTCTTGGAGGAGGCGCTGGAGATGATGATCGTGGTGGCCCCAAAGAAGTCACTGTCGGCGAGGAAATCGTCCACCACGAACGACGTGATGAAGAGCGGACGCAGAAGGAGAACTTCGCCTTCGTGTCGTGGATCGTAATGAGGGTCCTGGTGGACATAGGCATAGCGGTTGTAGACGCGCGGTAGTTCGGCACGGTGGGCGACAACGTCAGAAAAGCCGGTGTGATCGAATCGGTCAGGTGTGATGACGAGTTCGGTCGACATGGGGACATAACCAAAAACTCGGCTGCCCACGACGAGCTCTTCGTGCGCGGATTCCGTGACCTTCGCAAAACCCCACGTGGGAACTCGACCCCACGTGGCTTCCCGAGCCGGAAAGAAGTCCCAGTAGCGCATGGACTCACCCATGACCGCGTACGTGATGTTGTTCGCGGATATTCCAAATCGCTCAATGCGCAGGCGACCCTGACCGGGCGAGAGGTCGACGTGTTCTTTAGGGCGAACCCGTATCTCGTGCAGGTCTGATTTGGCGACTTCGATATCCACTTTTCGAGATCGTAGTATTGACAAGACTTTCTTGCTAGAAAATTTGTCAATGTCCCTATTCTTAGGGCTCGACAACGGGTGACGAACCCACCAAGACCGTGCTCCGGGCTCACAACGCGCCCGCGCCGACAGTTATCAATTGCGCCGTACGTCGACGGTGAGTTGAGTGGTAGGTTCCCGAAGAGTCAAGTTGCCCAACAACGGAGGACATCGCTGTGGCCCCATCCCGTCGAATTCGAATGGCCGTGAGCTCGTTCGCTACCGTATCGCTGGCCGTCGCGGCATTGGCGACACCGGTGAGCGCTGCGGTGCATCCCGCCGCAAGCTTCAAGGTTGTCGAGGCGGGCGTGCGCGCACCGTCGTCCGCGCACCCCCTGGGAACGGTGAACGGCGCCGCTCATCTGTCGTTCTCGGTGTACCTCAACTCACGAGATGCGTCGGGTCTCGCCGCCTACGCCGCGGCAGTGACGAACACGCACTCCGTGTCCTACGGCCACTACCTCTCACGAGGATCCTTTGCGGCGCGTTTCGGTGCGTCGCCGAACAGCATCGCCAACACGGTGGCCACGTTGCGTAGCGAGGGACTCACCGTTTCGCCCACCATTGTGAACGGCATCGCTCTGCACGTCTCCGGCACGGCCGCCACAATCTCTCACGCGTTCCAAACGCACTTGGAGAGCTACCGTTTGGCCAGCGGTTCGCTCGGGATGGCCGCCACGTCATCCATCAAAGTTCCCGCGTCGATCGGCGCCAACATCTTGGCCGTTGTTGGTTTGAACAACCTGGTACAACCAACGTCCAACGCAAGGCACATGGCGTCCACGATCGCGCAGAGCCAGATTCGTCGTCCCTCGACGAAGAATGCTGTTTTCTCGCGACACTTCGCGACCCGTCCGCACCTCGTCGGCGGAGCTCCGAGCGCGTGCGCCGGTGCGACCGGAGCAACGCAACTGGGCTACGGAGGCATTACCGACGACCAGGTAGCGAGTGCCTACGGTTTCGGAAATTTGTACTCGAACGGTGACCTTGGTGCCGGTCAAACCATCGCGGTCTACGAACTCGAGCCCTTCGCGATGTCTGACATAGCAACGTTCGAGAATTGCTATTTCGGCGTCGACAACACGAAGAACATCACCACCATCAACATCGATGGTGGACCCGGCGTGGGCGCCGGCTCGGGTGAATCATCGCTCGACATCGAGAACATCGCGGCGTTGGCGCCGGCCGCCAAGATTGCCGTGTATCAGGGTTCGAGCACGACGGCTGGTGTGCTCGACACGTACGCGCAGATCGTTGCCGACGACACCGCCAAGGTTGTGACCTCATCATGGGGAGAATGCGAAACGCTGGCCCAGACCTACTCGCCGGGATCGCTCGCGGCGGAGAATCTCATTTTCGAGCAGGCGGCCGCCCAAGGGCAGTCGGTGTTTTCATCCGCGGGTGACGACGGTGCCGACGACTGTTCGGGTCACGCCTCGCAGCCGACGAAGCCCTTGCTGAGCGTGGAAGACCCTGCGTCCCAGCCCTACGTGATCTCGGTGGGTGGTACGACGGCTCTCAATGTCTCAAATCCTCCCGCTGAGCAAGTCTGGAATGACGGCGCCACCGGTGGCGCCACCGGTGGCGGTTCGTCACTGATTTGGTCGATGCCCTCCTGGCAGCAGAATGTGGCGAGCGTGGCGAGTTCATCGACGTCGTCCGTGTGTGGCGCGTCGGGAACGACCGCGTGCCGAGTCGAACCAGACGTATCCGCCTTTGCCGATGAGTACACGGGCATCACTGTCTATACCAACGGTACGTGGGTAACAATCGGTGGAACGTCTTCGTCGGCACCGATTTGGGCAGCCGCGTTAGCCGAAATCAACTCGTCGCAAGCCTGTACGGCCAATCCCGCGACGGCAAGCGGCGTGGGCTTCGTGAGTCCCTTGTTGTACGAAGTGGGTGGTAACCCCACTCTCGCGGCGCAAGGATTCCACGACGTCACGAGTGGTAACAATGACATTTTCTCCACCAACGGTGGCAAGTACGCCGCGACCACTGGCTTTGACCTAACCACGGGCTTCGGTACACCGAACCTCGCGGCCAACGATGGCAGCGGCCTCGCGTCGTCGCTGTGCCAGGCTGCTCAAGAATCCACGACGTCGTCTTTGACCAGTGTGTCCCCGTCGTCGGGTTCCGCGGTAGGAAATACCAAGGTGACCATTCACGGCCAAGGGTTCATGACTGGTGCCACGGTGAATGCCAAGGGTGTCAGCTTCGGCGACTTCCCCGCCTCCAGTTTCACTGTGAAGTCGGCGACGACCATCGTCGCGTACACGTCAGCGGAAGGTCAGCCGAAGTACCTGGGCTCAACTCTTCCGGCGGCGGCGACGTCGTTGGTGGAGGTGACTTTCAACTCAGGCCACGTTGCAGTGGGTCCGTCATTCAACTACCTCCCCGCCACGAAGCCATCGGGCGTGCCGACCATCATTGATGTGGGACCGAACGCCGGTGTGACGGCAGGGGGTAACACGGTCGAGATCCACGGCGTCGGATTCTCTGCGGGCAATACCGTGACCTTCGGTGGCGTGCCGGCAACATCAGTGAACGTCGTGAGCAGTCAGTTGATCACGGCCGTCGCGCCCGCTCAAAAGCGGTCGATGTGTCTCGCCGCAAGTCACACGGCGGTGTCCGGACTGTGTCAAACGCAGGTCCAGGTCACGAATAAGGCGGGTACGTCAGTTGCGCTGCCGGCGCAGCCGCCACTGCAAGGTTTCCTGCAGTACAACAACGCCGGTGCCCCCTACGCCCCGGCCAAGTGTCACTGTGAAGTGTTCCCGACCTTGACGGAGTACGACTACCAGGCCACGCCGACGATCACGAAGGTGACCAACGAATCGGTCTCCAAGGGCATGTCGGCCAACCCGTACGGCTCGGACCTCGTGGTGATCACGGGAACGGGCTTCAACTGGATGACGACCAACTGGGTCGACATGGGTGACCCGACATTGACGTCGAGTCAGGACTTCTCGATCCAGTCCATCACGTACAACGAGATCCAATTCGCGTCGCGCCCTGACCAGCACCCCAGCCCCACGGGGGACACGGTGCCCGTCAGCGTGGCGAGCATGGTGGATCAGTCCAACTCGGTGGACTTCACCTACGGACCATCGCCGGTCATTACTGGTCTTTCGAACCTCGTGCTCCCTTCAGCGGGCGATCCTGCGCGAACGAAGAACTTCGTAATCACCGGTGCGGGCTTCAGCCACGTCCTGGGCGTTGTCTTCCAAGCGCTCGGAACGGGAGCCTCCACGTACGTGCAGTCGAAGAACAACTTCTCGGTATCGGGCACCACGCAAATTTCGTTGGAATCTCCGAGCCTGACCCCGGGAAGCTACGAGGTCATTGTGGAGACCGCGTACGGACAAACCAATGGGAACGAACTGTCCTCAACTCCGTTCCCCGCCGCCCCCTTCACGGTGCAGGTCATTAACCCTGGACAAGCTGCAATCACCAGCGTGTCGGGCACTACGACGTGCTCGACTGCCGGTGGCTGCACCATTGACATCTTCGGCGTGAATTTCGGGACTCCGGGTGACATCGTGCCAGTCTTCGGGGGCATTCTCCCGGGCACCGTCACCAACTTCTCGCAGACCGGTGGCGTCGACGACCTCACCGTGACGGTTCCAGAAACGCTGCCTCCTTTGACGGGCCCCTACGACATTCAGTTGTACACCGACAACGGCGTTACCGCGGTCACACCGACGGCGATCGAAAACTACGTGTACGGCCCGTAGATCTTCATCGGTCAACGAACGAACGCCTCGGCTTATTGCCGAGGCGTTCGTTCGTTTGTCGAGGTTACGAGGACGTCTGCTGTGACCCGCGATCAATGATGGCGTCAGGGTCGAATCCTTCATCGCTAAATCTCTCGGCCATCCAGGACCTGTTCCATCGTCGTTCGCGTTGCCACGCGTCGTCACCGGACAGTGCCCCGATTTCGTCGTACATCCGGCGTAATTCCGCGACGGGTGCGGGATCCAACGTGGCCATCGATCCCGCGATTGCACGCGCTCGATCCATGAGATCGTCGTGCGCCGTGACCTCGGTGACGAGGCCCCATTGCAATGCCGTCGCCGCGTCGATCAAGTCGCCAGTCAGTGACATCCGTCGGGCGCGGTCAATACCGACGAGTTCGGGGAGGCGGATACTCATACCCCCACCGGGCATGACCCCCACTCGTCCGTGCGTATCGGCAAATCGAGCTCGTTCCGAAGCGATCATGAAATCGCACGCCATCGCGAGTTCGAGGCCGCCCGTGATGGCGGGACCGTTAATGGCACCGAGGATCGGTGTGTCGTGGTCAGGGAGCAAACCCCGCGAGCGCGAGCCATCGGGACGCGCGAGGGAGCGGGTGCCCGCCAACTCATTCTGGAGATTCCGAAGATCGAATCCCGCACAGAATGCGGGATCTGATCCTGTCAGAATGATCGCGCGAATGTCGGCGTCAGCGTCGAGAGTTGAGACAGCGTCGACGATGTCACCCATCAATTGGGCCGACAAAGCGTTGCGCTTCTCGGGACGATTGATCGTGAGCGTCGCTACGGCGCCGTCTCGGGTGATCAGGAGTTCCGTTGTCACGTCCACCTCTTCGTTGTAGTGCGAAAACCTCAATCTAGAACGGGACGCCCCCGTCATCTTGCTTCTCCGAACGACCTGGTCTGCGTGGACCGCGGCGCAGGATGTTGCTAGGTCCGCTTCAGAGGTTTCGAGATCGAGGACGTTGAGGTAGGTCTCCAGATGCCAAACTGGCATACGGGGCGGGCCAACAGCGCCTCAGGGGAGGGCAGCCATGACGTCACGGGGAAACACGGACCGCAAAGACGCAACGGCCCATACGGCAGAACGTAACGCACTGGCGAGCGACAGGGTGCGCTGGGACGACACCCGCGATTTTGCGGAGGCGACGCGAGGACGACTCCCCGTCGACGCACCGCGCCAAGTTCTCGGCCGCTTCGGACACGCCGTATGGGACCTGGATAGCTACAGCTTCGTCGAGGGCGACGCTCCGTCGACGGTTCATCCTTCGTTGTGGCGCCAAGCGCAACTCAATAACATTGCAGGACTCTTTGAGGTGGTCCCGGGCATCGTTCAGGTTCGCGGGCTCGATATTTCCAACATCACATTCATCGCGGGGGAGTCCGGTTGGATCATTATTGATCCCTTAACGGCGCAGGAGACAGCCGAGGCCGCCATGGCGATGGTGAACGAACACTTTGGCGTGAAGCCCGTCCACGCGGTCATCTACACGCACTCGCACACTGACCACTTTGGCGGTATTCGCGGCGTGGTGGACGCGAGCGAGGTCGCCAGTGGGGCTGTGGAGCTCATTGCTCCCGCGGGATTCTTGGAAGCGGCCGTCAGCGAGAACGTCTTGGCGGGCACGGTCATGCTGCGTCGGGCGACGTATATGTACGGGGCGCTTCTTCCTCGTGATGAGAAAGGCCACGTGGATACGGGACTCGGCAAGGGACTACCGGCGTTGCCGACGGTGGGTCTCCTCGCTCCGACGCGAGAGATCGAAACCACCGGTACGGAACTCACCATCGACGGCGTACGAATGGTCTTTCAAATCACTCCGGGCACCGAAGCACCCGCCGAGATGAACATCTTCTTCCCTGATTTTCGAGCGCTGTGCATGGCGGAGAATTGCACCGCGAATATTCACAACGTCTACACGCTTCGTGGCGCGCAGGTGCGTGATTCGCTCGGATGGTCAAAGTACATTGATCAATCCATTGAGCTGTACGGTGACTCGACGGACGTCGTGTTCGCTTCGCACCACTGGCCCCGCCACGGACACGACTACGCCTTGGGTTTTCTCGCGTCCCAGCGTGACGCGTACCGGTACGTTCACGATCAGACACTTCGCCTGGCGAATCACGGACTGACGATGAACGAAATCGCCGAAGAACTATCTCTGCCGTCCGCTCTCGATGATGAATTCTTCAATCACGGGTATTACGGAACGGTCAATCACAATTCGAAGGCCGTCTACCAGCGGTACTTGGGTTGGTTTGACGGGAACCCCGCACACCTCCACCCACATCCTCCCGTCGCCGCCGCGCAGCGATACGTGACGTTCATGGGTGGTGCGGACGCGCTCCTCAACAAGGCGCGCGACAGCTACGCCGAGGGGGATTATCGGTGGGTCGTCGAGGTGGTCAATCACCTCGTGTTCGCGGAGCCCGACAACGAGGAAGCGCGCCTGTTGCAAGCGGACGCTCTGGAACAACTGAGCTACCAAGCAGAGTCGGGTCCGTGGCGCGATTTCTATCTCACCGGAGCACAAGAACTGCGGTCGAACGGCACGATGTTGGCGGGACTGAAGGGCAACGCCCTCGGGCCGGACATCGTGTCGGCGATGACCACCGAAATGTTGGTCGACTTGCTGGGCGTGCGCTTGAACGGACCCGCCGCGGCCCGTGACGTGATCGAAATCGATCTCGTGGTGACCGATCGTGCCCACGAAAGGTGGGCGCTCGCGGTGCGCCATGGTGTTATTCACGCGGTGGCGGGACGCGGACACGATGATCCTCGCACCACCTTGTCGATTACCCACGGTGCCTTTGCCTCGTTGTCGTCAGGCAATCAGACGCTCGACGAGTTGATCGACGGGGGACTCGCGTCCGTCGAGGGCGACGTCACGGCACTTGTGACCCTGCTCGGTCATCTCGATGAATTCCAGTTCGGCTTCGAAGTGGTGTTGCCGTGAACAAGGCGGACCTCCGTAACGCCATGAAGATTCAGACGGTCAATGACGCTGTCCGTCTCGCTCAGCATCGACTGCCGCGACCAGTGTTTGATTACATCGACGGCGGTGCGGGTGCCGAAGTTTCGATGAAGGACAACCGCGCCGCCTTCGAGGCGGTGCGGTTTCTGCCGCGATTCGGGACCACCGTCGGCATCGAGCGGCGTGAGATTTCGACGCAACTATTCGGTGAGGACCTCTCGATGCCGGTACTGGTGGGTCCGGTGGGCTTTACCCGATCAATGCACCCGGACGGCGACCTCGGAGGTCGTCGGGCGGCCGCGAAAGCGGGAACCGTGTTCTGTCACAGCTCGATGTCGGGACACCCGATTGATGAAGTCGCTCACGGGGCGGAGGGTGGACCGTACTGGTTCCAGTTGTATTTTCTCGGCGGTCGACAGGGGGCGGAGCAATTAGTGGACCGTGCGCAGCGCGCGGGAGCGACCGCGCTGGTGGTGACGCTCGACACGCCGGTTCCAGGAAACAGGGAGCGCGACCTTCAGTACAGCTCGGCCCTGCCGATCCGGATCAATCGCCACACGATGACCAAGATGGCTCCTTACGTGGTGGGACATCCACGATGGCTGTTCAACACGTTCCGTGACCACTTCACCTTGAACCTGGCTAATGCGGTGGGTTTGACCCGTGACGGGAAGCCCATCTCTGAAGATGAGTCCCTCCTGCATTGGATTGTCGAGCCGCCCACGTGGGACGACGTGAAGTGGATACGCGAGCAGTGGCGCGGAACTCTCATCGTGAAGGGACTCGTGACGGGTGAGGATGCTCGTCGCGCTCGTGAACTCGGAGCCGACGGGGTCATCGTGTCCAATCACGGCGGCCGCCAGCTCGATCAGGTGCCACATTCGTTGGCGGCGCTCGCCGACGTGGTCGACGCCGTCGGTGGCACCACCACGATCATGGTGGACGGTGGGATTCGGCGCGGGGCGGATGCCGCGGCGGCGTTATGCCTCGGGGCGGACGCGGTGCTGTTGGGTCGATCCTGGGTGTACGGATTATCCGCGGCAGGCGAAGCGGGTGTTACCCGCGTACTCGACATCGTGAAGACCGATCTGATCCGCACGATGCAGTTATTGGGTGCTCGGACCTTGGGTGAGTTGCGCGACGGCTTCGTACAGTCTTAGTAACCTAACTCGCGATCGATCACGCCCTCGAGAGGTTCATTCGCGAGATACCGCGCAAGATTGTCCGCAAAAATGTCGATCGCGCCCGAGAAAAACGGTGTGCCCGTCCACGACGAGTGAGGCGTCAGAAACACCTGCGGATGCGAGTACAGCCAGTGCCCCTCCGGCAGCGGTTCGGGGTCAGTGACGTCGAGCGATGCTCGTCGGACGCGACCCTCGTCGAGAGCGTGACGTAATGCATCTTGGTCCACTAGGCCACCACGAGCGATATTCACGAGGTGGACTCCGGGTCGCACGAAGTGAAGAACGTCGTCGTTGATGATGTGACGGGTCTCCGACGTCAGTGGTGCGCACAGAACGAGGTGATCGGCGTTCGCGACGAGTTCAGAGATCGTGCGCACGAGGGTCACGTGACCATCGCGGCCCTGCGATTCGTGTCGTCGGGTGGCGATCACGTTCATGTTGAAAGCTTCGGCCAGCGTGGCCACGCGTCGACCAATGCCACCAAAGCCCAGCACGGCGAGATTTTGACCGTAGAGCGCGGACGTTCGTTGGAAGTTCCACCGCTCGGGAGCTTCGCGAAGCCAGTGTCGCGGAAAATCTCTTGAACTCGCGAGGAGTGACGCCATCACGTACTCGGCAATCGGAATCGCGCCCGCGCCCCGTGCCGTGGTGACGATCTCGGCCCGCAGGGTCGCAGTGGGGGCGTGATCAATTCCCGTAAAGGAGAGCTGCACCCACCTCACGCCCCGAGCTATCGCCTCGGCACTGTGGTCACCAACGCCGCCGAAGAGGATGTCCCCCCGAACGCCCTCCGGCAGGCTTTCGGAGATGTCGATGAATTCCACTTCGGGAAATCGAGCGCGGAGTGGCTCGACGGCCAGAGAAATTTCGCACAAAACGGTCGTCACGGCGCCTCCTTCCTGCGGCGAAGTCTAGGGAATTGGGACCTTCGCCATGTCGGGCGAACGTCAGAGTGTGAGAGTCTTTTTGACATGACGGAACGAATCTCTCTGGTGGTGTGCGAAGGCGACGAGACGGGTCAGGAATTGCTCGAAGAGGCTCTTCGAGTATTCGCCCCCGGTGTGTTGAGCGTGGATGTGGACATAGTTCGTTTTGATTTGTCACTCGCGAATCGGCAGCGCACGAATAACGGAGTCGTACACGAGGCAGCCGCCGCCATGGTGGAAACGGGGCTCGGACTCAAGGCAGCCACGATCACACCCACCGAAATCGGGTCGGTCGGTTCCCCCAATCGCATCTTGCGCGAGGGTGTCGGTGGATCGGTGATCGTGCGTACGGGGCGTCGCATTCCTGGCGTTGTTCCCATTGTGCCCGTCGTGAATCCGATTGTCGTCGTACGCATGGCGGTCGGTGATGCCTACGGAGCCGCCGAAGGGCGAGATGGTCTGGTCAACAGCAGCACCGAGTCGGCGTGGCGCACCGAGCGGATCGATCGAGGCACGTGCACCGCTGTTGCCGAGTTCTCGTTCCGCACCGCTGATCACATGGGCGGATGTGTGTACGGCGGACCCAAGTGGACGGTATCGGCCATTTACGAAGGCATGCTGAAAGAAGAAATGGATGCCGCCGCCGCACGCCACGCGCACGTACCGTACCGCCCCACATTGATCGACGCCGCATACGCGGGCCTGTTGACAGAAGGCGATGATCAAACTCTGGTGATTCCCGCTTTGAATCGCGACGGGGACTGTCTGAGCGACTTGGTGCTGGCAATGTTCGGATCCATCGCGGGGGCGGAATCCGTGTTGCTGAGTTTGGATGAGAATCTGCAACCGACCGTCGCCATGGCCGAAGCTCCTCACGGGACCGCTCCGACGCTGGCCGGCAAGAACATTGCGAATCCAATGGCCATGCTGCTCGCCTGTGCGGCCGCCCTCGATCACGCGGCCATGCGAGGCAACACGTCGATCGCCGATGCCGCCGCCGCCATTCGGACCGCGACTCTGTCGGCCGCGGCTGACGGAATTCGCACGTTTGACCTGGGTGGCGAGGCAACGACCTCGGGCGTGGTCGATGAGGTCCTTCGCCGCCTATCGCTGGTGAAGAGCGCGTAGGCCGTACGCAGGGTGGCACGCCCGCGGGTGCTAGTTGCACCAGACAAGTTTCGAGGAACGGCGACGGCGCGCGAACTCGTGGACGCCGTGGTCCACCGCGCGGGAGACGAGTTCGAGATTGATGGTCAACCCCTCTCTGACGGGGGAGAGGGTTTCCTCGATGCATTCAACGGCGCGCCCGTCACGGTGGCGGCCAGGGATCCGAGTGGTACGCATCGCCTCGCACCCGGTCTCGTCGTCGAGAGCGATGACGGCACCATCGGGGTTCTGTCAGTGGCCACCATTGTCGGGCGTGATGTTTGGCAACCCGCATCGTCCGACGAAGCGCTGCGAGCCTCCAGCGCAGGCGTGGCGGATGCGATACTCGCCGTGGCAGCTTTGGGTGTGGATCGCATCGTGCTGGGAGCGGGCGGTTCGGCGACCACGGATGGTGGCCGGGGGGCATTTGACGTTCTCGCGGCCGCCGGGGGTTTGCCGCTGCCGGTGACGGTGGCAACTGACGTGCGTGCTCGTTTTCATTCGGCTCGCGACTACGCCTCCCAAAAAGGCGTGGCGACCGGTGATCTCCCCCTCGTCGACGGCATGTTGGCCGACGCCGCCACCTTGTACCGACACACCAAGAACGTTGACGTCACTGCGGTTGATCGTTCGGGCGCCGCCGGGGGGATACCCGGCGCACTCTGGGCGCTGGGCGCGCGTCTCGAGGCCGGTTTCGAAGTCGTGGCCCGTCAGACACAAGTTCGACAACGAGCGCAACGTGCGGACGTCATTGTGACGGGCGAAGGACGATGTGATTGGGGAAGCCTCGACGGCAAGGTCGTCGGAGCTCTCGCGAGCCTGACCACCGGACCACTGTTGGTCGTGTGCGGTTCCGTTGATACGTACTCGGCTCAACGACTCAAGGAACAACGGCGTGAAGTTGAAGTGATCTCCTTGGAGGACAGGGTGGGTCCCGCCGAGTCACGTGCCCGTGCCGCCGCGCTGTTCGCCGACGTCGTTGTCGAACGACTTCGTGACGGACGATTCTTTGTCACGGATTTGTAATAAACGTCGGTGGTCACACGGCGTCATCGTCAGTAATTCGTCTTTTCTCGCTGATAGCGTTGAGTAACTGCATCGGGCGACCCACGGTCCCCTGATCGCTTCCAAACCATTCGCTAAAAGGAGTGCGTCGTGAAGGTTCTTGTTATTGGTGGTGACGGTTTCTGTGGCTGGCCGACGTCGTTGCACTTGTCGTCGATTGGTCACGAAGTAACCATCTTGGACAACTTGAGCCGACGCAACATTGACATCGAGTTGGAGGTGGAATCGCTCACTCCGATTCGCCCGATTGGCGAGCGACTGCGCGTGTGGAAGGAACTGACCTCGAATGAGATTGGTTTCTACAACGTCGACCTAGCCGAAGATTACGAACGCCTGGTCGAGGTGCTGAAGGAAGTGCAACCTGAGGCGGTCGTCCACTTCGGCGAGCAGCGCGCGGCCCCGTATTCAATGCGCAACACGAAGGCCAAGCGGTACACCGTGGACAACAACGTTCGCGGCACGCACAACCTGTTGTGCGCGATCGTCGAGACCGGCCAGGACATCGCGATGGTGCACTTGGGCACGATGGGCGTCTACGGATACGGATGGTCCGGGTCGGCACCGATCCCCGAGGGGTACCTGACCGTGAAGGTCAACACCCCCGACGGAGAACTGGACCGCGAAATTTTGCACCCCGCGAACCCGGGCTCGGTGTACCACCTGACCAAGACGCTGGACCAGCTGCTTTTCGCCTTCTACGCGAAGAACGACCGTCTGCGCATCACGGATCTTCACCAGGGCATCGTGTGGGGCACCCAGACGCCGCAGACCGCTCTGGACGAGCGTCTCATTAACCGGTTCGACTACGACGGCGACTACGGCACGGTTCTCAATCGCTTCTTGATGCAGGCGGCCATTGGTCACCCGCTGACCGTCCACGGCACTGGTGGACAGACGCGCGCGTTCATCCACATTCGCGACACGGTGCGCTGCATCGAGATTGCGCTTAACAACCCGCCCGAGCGTGGCGATCAGGTGTCGGTCTTCAATCAGGTCACCGAGACGTATCGCGTGCGAGAGCTCGCCGAGTTGATCTCGAAGTTGACCGGCGTGGAGATTGCGAATCTGCCGAACCCCCGCGTGGAGGCAGCCGAGAACGATCTCGTGGTGAGCAATGACCGATTCCTCGGCCTTGGCCTGAGCCCGACGACGTTGTCCGAAGGCCTGCTCGAAGAGTCGCGCAACGTGGCGGAGCGCTACCGCGACCGTGTCGATGTGTCGAAGATCATCGCGCGCTCGGTGTGGCGTACGGGAATGGAAACTTCACCCGACCTGATGAAGTAGTCCTCGGACTATTCCGAGAGAGTGCTCTCAGAAATCGCCTCTTCGAGTCGGCGGTCAGGGATGAACCACGTCACCGACACGGCAACGAAGAGAGCGACCGAAGCCCACGGCCAGGCGAAAGCGAGCGGGATGGACACGAGGTACGCACCGAGCGACCACTTGCCCTTGAAGTCGCGGCCAATGGCGCGACGCAAGGTGGAATCCTTGTCGTAATCCCGCATGATGCTGAACAGCAGCAATGTGTAACTCACGGCGGCCATGACGAGGACGACGCCGTAGGTGGCAACGGTGTCGCGACTGAAGTGATTCTCGGCCATCCACGCGGTCGCGAAGGGGAACAGCGACAACCAGAAGAGCAGGTGCAAGTTCGACCAGAGCACACCGGCGGATAGTCGTTTCACGGTCTTTAGGAGGCTGTGGTGGTTAATCCAGTAAATCGCGATTTCGACAAAGCTCAACGCGTAGGCAAAGAACGAAGGGGCCGTCGCCCGCAGCGCGTGAAAGGTGGCCCCCGCCGGCTGGCGTAACTCCAGAACCATGACGGTGATAATGATGGCGATAACGCCGTCGCTGAAAGCTTCCAAACGTGAGGCATTCACGGGCTCACCCTATCGAGTGACGCGTTGCGTCGCACGTGCCGGGGTGTCCGTGACGTCCTGGGCTACGTCGAGGTCGAGGTCGAGGTTGCGGGAGGCAGGAGTCGGCGCTGCCGGATCCGCTGGGGCGTCACGAGGGCGCCCGTGGCCGCAACCGTCAAGTAACCAATGATGCCCATGTTCGTCAGCGACGCCCGAACGAGAGACCACGACGTCTCGTGGCGAGCAGCACGTATTCGATTCACTGCGAGGGACCAGTAAAACGTCACGCTGCCGTGCCACGCCGTCACGATCCGCGAGCGGTTACCGCATTTACGCATAATGGTGGCGCGCGCATGTACTGCCCCGTGGGCGCGGCCGGAGGTTCGACTGCGCTGTTGCGGGTGGGAACGATAGGAAAAAGTGACGTCGGGCACAAATTCAAAAGGGCCGAACTGCGCCGCTCGGACCCACAATTCGTAGTCCTCCGAGCGCCTCACGGCGGGATCAAAGCCAGCGAGCTGCGCGAAAACGCTCCGGCGAATCGCGACGCCCGCGGGAGGAGGGAAACATAGTCGTGTCGTCGCAGAGGCAAAGTTCCATTCGTGGACCTCGACCAGGCGTCCCCGTCGTGCCGTTACGGGATGGGCAACCCAGGTGGGGTACGAACCTTGGTCCACAGCGTCACTTCGCTCATTGATGATCGTAAAGCCACATAGTGCACCGACTGAATCGGGGTTCTGGTGAAGCGCGGCGACGAGTGCAGCGAGCTGTCCTTGTCCGAGTAGATCGTCAGCGTCGCAAAAGAGCACAAAGTCGGCGGTGGTGGCCGCCGCTCCGGCGTTGCGTGCCACGATCGGCCCTTCATTGGTCTGCCGCAGGACCCGGAAACGTTCGTCTCGTTCGCTTCGTCGAAGGGCCACGTCGTAGGTGTCATCGGTACTTCCGTCGTCGACGACGACGCACTCGAAGGGGACGTCTTGTGCCGCGATGGCGCGAAGGGTGTCGTCAAGGTGGGCGTGCGCGTTGTAGGCGGCGATCACCACGGCGATGGTGGGATTCTGCGGCACAGTGAAATCCTAGGAGTCAGCGAGCCAGCCGCCGGGGGCTTCAGCGATGGTTGGGCGATTACGGGGAGCCCGTAGCGTGCAGCAAGGAGGTGACGTAGTGTCGACCAAGGAATTCGTGACGGTGTACTGGCGGCCGGGTTGTCCCTTCTGCCGACACTTAAGCGCCGCTCTCGCTGCCGCGGGAGTATCGACCACGGACGTGAACATTTGGGAGATTCCCGAGGCGGCGGCCATTGTTCGCTCGATCGCGAACGGAAACGAAACGGTCCCCACTGTCGTAGTGGGCAATGAGAGCTTTGTGAATCCTGACGTCACGATGGTTCTTCGGGCCATCGAGCGTCACGCACCTGAGGAATTTGCTGATCTCGTCATCCCGCCCACGACAAAAAGTCGACATCGATGGGGACGTTAGACCTCTCGTTTAGAGGTCGTTCACCATGGAAGTAAACGCCGCCGCAAACGTATAGGCATCACCCGGCCAGCGCGCCGAGAGATAATGGCCGTCTCGATCGATGAACCCCCTGCCAATGGTTGTGTCATTGTCACGGCGCAGCGTGAGTGGGCCTCGATCGAATTGCAGCGGAGAGGCCAGCACCGAGCGAACTTCATTCTCGACGTAGGCGGGATAGGTGCGGTGATAGCGACCCAAGCGCCATGACGTGGCCCAGTAGGCCTTTGAGTCGCTTGGTGGGAGCGGTCGTGCGTACGTCTGCGAGCGCGCTTCGTCCACTGTCGAGATCGTGTGCGCGCGCGAGAACCACGACGCCGTGACAAATGGCTCCGACGGGACGATGGAGGTGCGAGAAAGTCGCAACGTGGCGCTGCAGTACCTTCGAACCGAGGTACTGCTTCATCCCCGGCGCGTGACCACCGGGTAGGAGCAGCGCGTCAAAATCACTCACGTCAAGGTCACCCGACGCCGTGGGCGACGAAAATGATGCGTCGTCGCGGAGATCCTCGTACCAACGTTTTGGTTCATCAGCGCCGCCGAGTTGTCCGAAGACGACGCCCGTGAGGAGTCGAGGATCAGCCTCCGGACGCTGTCCCCCCTTCTCGGTCGAAAACACCACTTGGTGGCCGGCCCGCCGCAAAAACCGCCAGGGGACCGCCACATCGGTGATGCCAAAGTCGCAGTCGGGGAGGGAGACAAGGATGCGTCGCGGCATTGACCGAAGTGTGGGGAACTTGGTGAAACGAGTGCGCCCGCGCGATGGCCGAATACCGCTGTCGTCATGATGTTTGGGCTGCTCACCCGTTGGGACGACCGAAAAACGCACTGTACTATGTCGGACGTGACAACCCCGACCAACCGCGCGTCCGAGTTGGGCGACCGGTCCGGCGACCGTCGAAACGCATGGGCGTTCTTTTGGTGGGGGTCGGCGTCGTATCTTGCGATCACGACGTGGTACGTGGCGGAGATATACCGTTCGTCACGGCACCACATGATTTATCTCCTCGATGACGCCGCGATTCACCTGGTGGTGGCGAGAAATCTCGCCACTCACTTCACGTGGGGCATTAATCCTGGCCATTTCGAGTCCGCGTCGTCCTCACCCCTATGGACGGTGATACTGGCGATATTCATCCGTCCCTTCGCCTCGTTCGCGACCGGAATTCCACTCGTGCTGAATGTCCTCGCGTCGTTGGCGTTGATTGCCATCATCGGTGCCAACCAACGAGTCGTGCGTCCTCACTGGCGTCGACCGTTCGACGTCATTCTCACGGTGGTGCTCGTCAACGTTGTTCTGTTCCTTCCCGCCATGACGACACTGGGAATGGAGCATGTTCTGCACGCCGCCGTCATCGTCGCCGCGGTGGCACTACTCCTTCGACGACTGGGCGGGGGAGCCACCGTGGACTCTCCTCGTCTCATCTACGCACTCTTCGCCGTGGCGGAATGCATTCGCCTCGAAACCATCTTTGTGGCGATCGGCATTTTCATCGGACTTTGGATAACTCGGCGACTCGCATCATCATCGGAGCGAGCTCCGGCACGCGGGACTATCTCATCGTGGGGCATTGTGTTATCCACGGCGCTGCCCTTTGGTCTGTTGGCCATTGTTAACCGCTTTCTCGGCGGCAGTTGGCTTCCGAACTCGTTACTGTCGCGATCCAATTCCCTCGGTGCCACCAATCGGTATACGGCGCGCTACGTGTACCTATCCTTCACGAAGGATCGGCTGTTGCTGGCCTGTCTTGTTGGATTGATCATCTTGGTGGGGTTCACGATACGGACGGGTCGTGCGTACGTGATCTTGGCTATCGCGGTGATCATCGCGATCGTGCTGCAAGTTCTCCTTGCGTCCGTGGGCCAATTTGATCGGTATCAGGAATATCTCGTGGCGCTATCGCTCCTCGTTTTTCTCATTGCCGGTAGTTCGCTACGACGCGACGTGCAGGAACGAAGTGTCCAGTGGCACTTATTCGCGGTCGCGGCGCTGACCGCGACGGTGATGATCTCCTGGCAGCGCGTCGAGTTAACGAGGAAGATTCCCCACGCGTCGGCGGACGTGTACGACCAGAAGTACTTGGCCGGCGTCTTTCTCGAAAAGTTTTACGCCGGTGTTCCGGTGGCGTCGGGCGAATTGGGCTGGATCAGTTGGCTGCACCACGGCTCATTTACCGATCTCTTAGGTCTGGGCGACTACCGCGTGCTGCAAGAGCTTCGAGCGACGAATGGGCATCCTCCCCGTTCCTTCTACGCGCATTTAGCCCACACTCGCGGCTTTCCGGTTGTCGTGATGTACGGGGTCACCACGGGCCGACAAACACCGCTGCACTGGATTTACGTAGGTCAATGGCGCCTCCGTCGACAAGTGACCACCGCGTATCGACGCTCGTTCCAATTCTGGGCCACGACGCCGTCAGCGGTCGTGCCACTCGAGAAGGAATTGCGCGCATACGCTCATGATCTTCCGGCCGACGAGAAGATGACCATTAATCGTTTTGCGGAGCTTCGCGCACAACAATTGGCATCGAAATAGCGAGGTCCCGCGAGTGTCATCCATGTCTCGTTACCGTGGTCCTACGACGAAGGTGCAGGAGGGCTAGGAATGAAACTTCGAGTGAGCGAGCCCGACCTCGACCGGATGCGCGACCAGTTGTATTTCGAAGGAACTGATCGGCGTCGGAAACTCTCGCGGTTCTGGCTGTTGCTGCTGTTGGCCGGAGTCATTGCGTCCGCGGGTGTTATAGGGGATTCCACGGCAACCGTGATTGGAGCCATGATCGTCGCTCCTCTGATGACTCCCATATTGGGAATGGTCTTCGCCATTGTCGCGGCCGACGCCGCCAATCTTCGACGCGCGATGGCCCTCGTACTCGGAGGGGCGATCAGCGTCGTGGCTATTGGCTACGTCATGGGTCTCAGTATTGGCTACGACGTGGTGGCTGCCACCAACTCACAAGTCGCGGCTCGTGTGTCGCCGCGGCTCATTGACTTAGTCGCTGCTCTCGCGACGGGCGCCGTCGGTGCCGTCGCGCTCAATCGGTCCGATATTTCTGACACCTTGCCCGGCGTGGCCATATCAATTTCATTGGTGCCACCGCTCGCGGTCGTCGGCCTCACTTGGGAATCCGGCGCAACACATCAGTCGCTCGGCGCTCTCGTTCTCTTTCTCACCAACGTGTGTGCCATCTTGGCGAGCGGGGTGACTGTGATGTGGTTCTACGGTGTGCATCGTCTCGCGGTCGGCCAGACGGCAACCCCATTTCGCCGGAGCGGTGCGGTGTCGCTCATCGCGATACTTCTCGTGGTGATCGTCATTCCGCTGGCCTTCAATTCCAAGAGAGTCGATCGAGCTCTACAGCGTGAGCAGGTCGTCGAAACAGTGGCGACGACGTGGGCGCACGATTCCGGATGGACCGTTGTGTCGGTGGCGGACCGGCATGATCAAGTACTCGTGACGGCGAGCGGACCGGCACCAGAGCCGAGATTGCTGGATCTCAGCAAGCTCTTGACGCAGAACGGCGTGGCTCCCTCCGAGGTGCGCGTGCTGTTGGAGCCGGTCAGATTCCAGCCTCTGCCGAGCGTCCAGTAAGGCCGGTGGTCGAGGATTCACTGGTGGCACCCACCACGAGTGGTGTGTCGACCGCGCCCTAGGTCCATTCCGCAATGGTTGCCCGCCCGATCGTGACGATCTCTTCAAAAGTGGAGAAATCGTTCTCGAAGGGTGAGTCTGCCACCGGCCAATGCACCACCAGTTCCGTGATGCCGAGAGCGTGATATCGAGCGGCCCAGTCGTAGAAAGCATCGAGAGAGGCGAGAGGATGCTCGTCCGTTTGCATGTCGAGAAGCAGTCGTTCAAAATTCTTCTTACCGTCCACCGAATCACGTACCTGTGAGATCACGGACGATTGATCGCGAATTGCTTCCCACGTGGATCTCGTACCGCTACTCGGCTCCCCGATGCTGATCCAACCATCACCGTTCCGCGCGGCGAACGTGAGCGCGCGAGGTCCGAGGGCACTGATGATGAGCGGAGGCCGCGGCGTTTGCACGGGGCCGGGAAGTTGACGCGTGTCGCGCGCCTGGTACCACGCACCTTCAAAATTGCCGATGTCGTTCGCGAGGAGGTGATCAAGGGTCGTCACGAACTCCACAAATCTGTCGTGCTGTTGTGCTGGACGAAGCGGCGGTGTTCCGAGGGCACTGGCATCAAAGCCGTGGCCCCCGGCGCCTACGCCGATGGTCAATCTGCCATTGCTGATGTCATCGAGAGCGAGAAGATCCTTGGCGATGACGACGGGGTGACGAAAGTTCGGGGTCGTAACCAACGGTCCGAGTCGTATCGTTTCCGTGATGGCCGCCGCCGCGGTGAGTGTGGGAATCATCGCGAACCACGACTTTTCTCGAAACGACCGCCAGGAAAGGTGGTCGTACGTGTACGCCGCGTGGAGCCCCCATTCCTCAGCCAGCCGCCACGTTCTCTGGGCGCTGCGCCAACGGTCCGTGGGAAGAATGACCACGCTCAGTTTCATGGGGTCAGACTAGAACGGCGGATAACGAGATGTTCGAAGCGTGACTTTTGCTTACAGTACAGAACGAGCACGTAAGGAGTTCCCGTGACCAATGATGCACGTTCGACGTCCCCGCGACCGCGGGCCACTATGCCCCTCGACGGTCGGCGCTCGGTGGATGTCGTGGCCGAGATGTACCAGCGCAAACAGGGGGACGCTGAGTGGGGCCGTGGTCGAACCTTCAGTTTGGTGTACCCCACCGGCAGGGCCGATGTCGACGGTGTTCTCACCGAAGCCAACGTCGCCTACTTATTCGAGAACGCCCTGAATCCCTTGCGCTTTCCGAGTCTCGCCACGATGGAACGAGACGTGACGGACATGGTTGCCGATCTCTTGCACGCACCCGAGGGAGCGGGCGCGGGATTTTCGTCGGGAGGAACAGAGTCAATCCTGTTGTCCGTACTGGTGAGTCGTGAACGAGCGCGCGAGCGAGGGGTGACGCAGGGCAACATTGTGTTTCCGGAGTCGGCGCATCCCGCCTTCGCCAAGGCCGCCTTTGTCACCGGTCTCGAAGTGAGGCCCACGGCGCTTCGTGACGACTTCACCGCCGACGAGTCCGCGGTGGCGCAAGCGGTAGACCACAACACCGTTCTCGTCGTGGGGTCGGCGTACGGCAATCCCCACGGTGTCATGGACCCCATCGCGGCGCTGTCGGAGATTGCTCTCGAAAACGGCACGGCCTTTCACAGTGATGCTTGCATTGGTGGATTCGTCCTCCCGTTCATGGAGGGACTCGGGCTGCCGGTACCGCTGTTTGATTTTCGGCTTCCGGGGGTGACACAGATCTCGGCGGACGTGCACAAGTATGGCTACGCCACCAAGGGCGCCTCGGTGATCACCTATCGCGAGAAATCATGGTTGCAACACCAAACCTTCCGCTACGACCTCTGGCCGTCGGGCGGATACCGAACGCCCTCAATGGCCGGTGCTCGGGCCGCGAGCCCCGTCGCCGCCGCGTGGGCCATCATGAATTACCTCGGGCGCCACGGATACGAGGCCATTATGAATGACTTGGTAGCGACGACCTCTCGGTTTCGAAAAGGCATTGAGAATTTGCCCGGCCTTCGTATCTTGGGTGATCCCATTGGGCCCCTTTTGAGTTTCACCTCGGACACTGACGACGTCTTCGCCATTGGTGATCGCTTGGATGATCGAGGGTGGTGTTGCAATCGGGTGAAAGAACCCTCGGGTCTCCACATGATGATTTCTCCTCTTCACCAGGCGTATTGCGATGAGTTTCTGAGCGATCTCGCTGCCGCGGTGGCCAATAGCGGTGAGTCCCGGGGTATTGGGGCTCGTTATAACGACGAGGACTGAACAGGGCGAGATCCTCGCGCTGCGGCGTGGTGGCGTGATCCGAATCTCGAGATATCGGTCGAGGGTTACGCTCAGCGCATGAGTGAAATTTCTAGGAATCGCAGCTTTGCCGGCGACGCGACTGAGACCGTCACCACGCACGACGGTCGCGTTGGTCATCGTGACCTCGTGGCGCACCTCGAGGTCCTTCGAAAAGAGTTGTACGTCGTGCGTGAGGGTGTGTGGTGCTTCGTAGGTAATGGCCTCTCCAACCAAACTTTCATCGACGCTCCCGACGGCATCATCGCCATCGACACGGGTGAATCGAACCAAGAAATGGACGCGGCACTCGCCGCGTTGCGCGAACACACGCAGCGACCGATTGTCGCTGTTCTCTACACCCATTTTCATTACGTGGCCGGAACGCGGGCCGTCTTGTCCGAAGCGGGACGTGATGACATACCGATCTTCGGTCACGGGCGAATAGATGGGAATCGCTCTCGTGCTCAGGCCGAGGTGGGCCCGACGTACGCCCGGGGAATTATTGAGCAGTTCGCGTTGTTCTTGCCGCCTGATGGCCCCGACGCCAACATTCACGTCGGTCTCGGTCACCACTATCGCGATCCCGACCACGCGCCGTTTACCCCCGGCTACTTGGCGCCCACGCATACCTTCGACGGACCTACGACGTTGCACCTTGGCGGCACGGATGTCGAAGTGACGCCCGCTCCATCAGACGCCGACGACTCGGTGACCTACTGGTTCCCCTCCTTCGGTGTCGCGGTCAACAATCTCGTGTGGCCGGTGCTGTTCAACGTCTTTGCCATTCGTGGTGAAGAGTACCGAGATCCGCGCATTCTCCTACGCGGCATCGATCATCTTCTGTCGCTCTCCCCAGAATTTCTTGTCGGCACTCACGGACCACCTCTTAGCGGGGGCGAGGAGATTCGTCGTCGGGTCACGCGCTATCGGGACGCCATTCAGTTCCTGTGGGATCAAACGGTACGCGGTGCCAATCGAGGACTCACGAGCAATGAGCTAGCGCATTCGATTACATTGCCCGATCTCTATCGCGACGACTACTTAACTCGTGAGCTCTACGGTGTCGTGGAGCATCACGTGCGCCAGATTCGTTCGGGACTATTTGGTTGGTTTGATGGAGATCCCGCTGAGCTTTTCCCACTGAGGACCTCGGAACGCGCCAATCGGATCATTGCGGGCTTTGGTGGCGCCGAGATAGTTGCGCAACAAGCCGACGAGGCCATCGAGAAGGATGATCTTCGTTGGGCGGTGGAGCTGTGCTCGTGGCTCGTCGAACACGACGGCAGCACCGAGCGCGATCGTCACCGCTTAGCGAGCGCGCTGCGCCTCATCGCACAGCGGTCGTCGGCGGCGAACATCCGTAGTTGGTGCCTCACTCGGGCGTTGTGGTTGGAGGGAGCCCTGGATCTCTCGAGTCTGTACGGACATCGATTGCACCCCCTAGCGCTGGCGTTCATGGCACCGGAATTCACCGTGCAGCTGTTGC
Organism: uncultured Actinomycetes bacterium; assembly: GCA_903871335.1. GTDB lineage: Bacteria > Actinomycetota > Acidimicrobiia > Acidimicrobiales > RAAP-2 > RAAP-2. Next base: position 43,131 of record CAIQGE010000022.1, on the reverse strand, counting down.
GTGTCATGGTCGATCCGGAACGCTCGCAGGGCGTCGACACGCACGTGGCATGGAATTTTGAGTCCGCCGTCGCAGGTCTCCACGTCCGCCACGGCGTGGCCGCGGTGACGACGGGTGAAGAGAGCGATGTCACGATGCATCTCACTCACGCTGACTGGGCGCGAATCATGGGCGGCGAAATATCCCTCACTGACGCCATTGGTTCGGGCGCCGTGCGGGTGGAGGGCGACACCGCGCGGTTACGCCGGGCCATGGACGTCTTTGACCTACCATCCCTTCGCGCGTCCGCCCCGTTGTAATTCGAGCAGATCTAGAGTCAGCGGTAGAGCAGCGACGCGGATGACAACGATCCAGGTCCCGCTGTTCGACGTGAAGGAGTGACGTATGAGGGTGCTCGTTGCCGAAGATGATCCGGGACTTCGCCGTATCTTGCAGGAAGGTCTCACCGAAGAAGGGTTCGTTGTCGATGTGGCACGCGACGGAGCGGTGGCGCAGACTCTGCTGCGTCACAATGAATACGCGGTCGCCATTATTGACTGGCGCATGCCGGACATCTCCGGATTAGAACTCATTGAGGTCATGCGCACCGAGGGCAACACCACACCTTTTCTGATGCTGACCGCCCGGGACGCGACGGAAGATCGCGTTGCTGGACTCAACGCGGGCGCCGACGACTACGTCACGAAGCCCTTTTCCTTTGACGAGCTGGTCGCGCGCGTACGAGCTCTGCAACGCCGACCAGCATTAGCCCATCAGAACGTCTTGCACTGCGCGGATGTGACCATGAATATTGAAACCCATGACGCCACCGTGGCCGGCGAGCCCGTGACATTTACCGTTACAGAATTCCAACTTCTCGAGGTGTTGGTTCGCCGCAGCCCCGCGACGGTCCCGCGTAGCGTGTTCGCGAGTCACGTGTGGGAAGAGCAGGCGGACGCCTTTAGTTCCAACACCATGGAGGTGCACATGGCCCGCCTGCGCGCCAAATTGGCGAAGAGTGCGTGCAAAATTGAAACCGTTCGAGGAGTGGGCTACCGCCTGGTCACGCCGTGACGACACGATTGACCGAACGGCGGCAGGTAGTGAAGGTGGCAACGGCGGCCGCCGTGATCGGCGTTGCCCTGTACATCCTCAGTGTGATCGTTGTGGACGTCGTTGTCGTTCACCGTTCCTTGACCCAGATTGATGCGCGCCTGAACGCGCGACTGACCTTGGCTCAGAACGACATCGCGAGCGGAGATGTACCGACGGCTGTGGTGCGGGGATCCGCCCCATCGACGGATGACGAAGATGATCCACCGATTGCCCTGTGGATTATCAAACAGGGAATGGTTCTTGCGACGACGGAGAAGGCGCCCATCCTGCCGCCTCGTGAATGGGTGCCGGGTATTGCGACAGTGACCTTTGGTTCGTCCACCTACCGCGTGCACGTTACTCATCAGGGTGCCTACACCGTGATAGCGGGTCAGAGTGTGGTTGCTGAGCGTCACTTGGTGTCGCTTCTCATCTCTGTCGAAATCATCGCGGGATTCGTGCTGGCCCTCTTGATGTTCGCGGCCGCTTTCATTGTGGGTAATCGTGCGCTCGCTCCGGTCGCCCGAGCTCGCCAGCGATTGCGTGACTTCACGGCCGACGCATCCCACGAATTGCGTACTCCATTAGCCGTGATCGAGGCTGAAGTAGACGTTGCTCTGAGGCGGGAACGCACCGCGGCGGAGTACCAACAAACACTGACGAGAATTTCGTCGGAGAGTCATCGACTTTCACGCATTGTCCACGATCTCTTGTGGCTCGCTCGAGCCGACAACTTGAACGCCGAAACGTCGGCCAATCAAGAAGTGGATGTCGCGGACATCGCACGGGAGAATCGCGATCGATTCGAGGCAATGGCAGCGAGTCGGGGCGTGACGTTTCAGTACGTGGCGGGCCTCGAGGTTGACGGGGTCATCATTGCTACGCGTGAGGGTATTGACCGACTCTTGGGCGTAGTGGTCGACAACGCCTGCAAGTTTGCGGGTGTTGGCGGTCACGTGAGAATGACCCTCCGCAACGTGGCGAATCGCGCAGAGATGGCGATCGAAGATTCGGGACCGGGAGTTCCACTCGAGGAGCGAGATCTGGTGTTTGAGCGGTTCCATCGCGCGCCCAGTGATTTTGAAGGAACCGGGCTCGGTTTGGCCATCGCGTCCGAGATCTTGGCTTCCACCAATGGCGATTGCGTTATCGAGACCTCTGCTCTCGGAGGCGCACTTTTTCGTATGTCCTGGCGAACTGCGTCGCAGTTCGTCACTAGATCTCGACCTTAAGAATTGGCAAAGAAGTGAGGGCGGTTCAGGTCGCCGTCAGGTTGATCTTCTACGTTCGATGGCGTGAGTTATCTTCGATTGCCGCGACGCCCAAAGTCGCTCGTGCCGGGTCCCATTTCTGGTCGACGTAGCTCGGATGTCGGTGTCGTCCGATGAGTTCTCCCTATCGACCCGTCCTCCGACGTGGGGATGATGCGCCGCACACGTCGGCGAGCCTTGGGGTAAAGGGCAATACTCGACTGACCAGTTCGTTGGGTGCCATTCTCATCGTGCTTCTGGCTGCCGAGGGCCTCACGCTCCTCGGAGTCCATCAACTCCTTACATGGCACGTCGTGCTCGGCATGTTGCTCGTTCCGCCGGTGGTGCTGAAAGTGGGGGTGACGTCGTGGCGATTTGCGAAGTACTACCTCGGTGACAATGACTATCGCCAGAAAGGTCCGCCCTTCGTGCTCCTGCGGCTCTTAGGGCCTTTTGTCGTGATCCTGACGCTCGCGTTACTGGGCTCGGGGATCGTGGCTCTACTAGCTCCGGCCAGTTCACGTGGTGCGTACTTGACGATTCACAAGGCCAGTTTCGTGTTGTGGTTCGGTTGCATGACGATTCATGTTCTCGGTCATCTCGGCGAGACGATTCGTCACGGCGCCAACGACCTTTGGCGACGTTCTCGCCGCCGCGTGCCTGGGGCGAACGCACGTCTCGGTGCGGTCGTCCTGAGTCTGGTTCTCGGTGTCGCCCTAGGAATTGCCTTCATTCCCCAAGCGCACTCCTGGATTCGGTAAGTCATGTCAAGTTCAACCATTCATCGCCATCGTCCACCCATCGAAGAAGCAACAAACCTCGCGCCCGTGTCGACTCGGGAGCGCCGCCGCCGAGGCCGTCGGTTCCGTCAGCGTCGCATTCTCACCGGACTGCTCGCGACACTTCTCGTCTTCGCGGTGTGGTTGAGCTTCTCCCTGGGTGGCTCGCTCATGAATCCGGCCCTCGGAAGTTCGATCGGCGCTCGGGCGGCTGAGTGGGCGCGCGCGCACGGTGGTTCGGGCATTGTCAATTGGATCGAAAACGAGTGGTACAGCCACCACCCGCCGCCGGTGGGCGGAACGCCACCACGCGGCGCCATTTCACAACCGGGCGTGGTCACCACTCCCACGTCGACGGTGCCGCACCTGGCCCTGCCGGCACCCATCATTCCTTTTGCTCATCCGGCAATTCCCGGCGAAGGTCAATGGCGACCGGTCGGTCGGCTCGTCCATGGCATTCCGGCGGTGTACGTCACGACTCTTCGCCCCGACGCCGTTCACACCTCGTATGTGGCGGGTGTCGCGTGGATGGACACCAAGCTCTTGCGTACCACTTTGTATTCCGGGAGTTGGATTCCGGGCGGTGGGCCCTACCCGAATAGTGCGCCGGTGAAGCCCGCGGCGGCGACGTCGCTCGTCGCCGCGTTCAATGCGGGCTTCTTGATGTCGAACGCCAACGGTGGCTATTACACCGCCGGTCACACCGAAATTCCACTGCGCAAAGGTGGGGCATCATTCGTCGTCGATCGCAATGGATCCGCCACCGTCGGTGCATGGGGATCCGATGTGTCAATGAATTCTCAGGTGGTGTCCGTGCGGCAGAACCTGTCGCTGTTGGTCGCCGGAGGACATCTGGTCGCCGGTCTCAACGCCAATGACACGACGAAGTGGGGCTACACATTGGGTAACGCCGTCTACGTCTGGCGATCGGGAGTCGGCGTTACCGCCTCCGGTGCCTTGGTCTACGTGGGCGGTCCCGGTTTGAATATCACCGATCTGGCGCACCTCTTGCTCCGGGCCGGAGCCGTGCGAGCGATGGAGATGGACATCAACACGGACTGGGTGAACTACTCGTACTACACACCGACGACTGTCGCCGGTCGCGCCGGTGCACATAATGGTCGTGAACTCCTGCCGGGGATGTCGGGAACGCCCGGGCGATATTTCGCACCGTGGTGGGCCCGAGATTTCATCACGGTCTCCGCGCGGTGAGCGTTACGACGAAACTGAGTTGCATTGAAACCCGGACGTGGACGCGCCGCTCCCGTCATCGCGAATAGCGAGGCCCTCGTAGTTCGGGGTTCCCTCCAGTCGTTCGAACGCGGACTCCCCGCCGACCATGAGCGCGGTCGCCCACGCGTCCGCGATGGCGAGATCAGGACCTGACACCGACGCCGACGCGAACGCGACCTCTGTCGTACCCGTTCTCGGATTCCAGAGGTGGCGGCCGCGTTCGTACAGTCCCGACGTGGCGATGGCTCCTCGCACCTCGGCGACGCCCCAGAGTTGTTCAGGGTGACGTGGATCGGCAATACCGATGCGGAATGCCTCACCAGCTGTCGGTCCACCCAAGGTAGCGATGTCCCCCGCGGCGTTGATAATGACACCCCGTGCGGGTCCGCTGGAGAAGTGGCGCAGCGCTTCTTGCGCCGACCAACCTTTGACGAGCCCGGTCGGATCGACGCCATCGTGGGCCGCCCACGGGTCAAACCAACCTCCGGTCATCGTTCTCGTGTGACGGCAAAGTTCCAACACGGTCCGTATGTCGGCGGGGACATCGTCTAAGCGCACTTCACCGCGACGCAACCGAGACAAGGGGCTCTCGGGCTTCCAGGTAGAGAACGTGTCGTCAACGTTGTGAAACCACCGGTCACTTTCGGCCGCCACTTCTTCGGCGTCGGCGACCGAGAATCCTTCGTCGTCGAAGAGGCTCGTGGTAATGACCGTGCCCATGACGTCCAGACGGTGATGCCAGACGGTGACGCGCTCGTGGGCAGTGGAGCGCACCTAGAGGCCCAATTTCGTCAGAGCAGATTGCAAGGAACTCTCGAAGCCGGCGCTCGTATAGCTGGCCCCACCGACGCCCTGAATGTTCGCACTTTGTGCGGCCAGGGCCTGTTGCTCGAGGATGGGGATCGCATAACTGTCGATGCTTTGGGAGCGGGAGTTGCCTCCGTCACTGATAGACGCAATGGTCACGTTGGTGATGGTCGTGCCGCGTGCTGTCACCTTGACCGAGATGACACCATAGAAGTAGGGGACACTTGTTCCTATCGCGGAACGGGTCGATCCTGGCGTCGTGGTGGTGGTCACAGCGGGAGGGACTGTGGTTGTCGTGGTCGCGGCAGTCGTCGTGGTTGTCGTTCCGCCACCTGAACTGCGCGTCGGCGTAGTGGTCGTCGTCGTTCCTTGACCTGACCCACCTGTGTGCGTAGTGGTCGTCGTCGTTCCTTGACCTGACCCACCCTGGTGCGGTGTCGTTGTTGTGGTGGTTCCCCGGCCCGATCCTCCGACTTGTGGGGATGTCGTCGTGGTGGTCCCCGGTGTGGTGGGCAAAGGCCCCAACGACACTGACGCCGTGGGTGTGCGGAAACTCAAGAGTCCAGTGAGACCCACGACGGTACCCGCGACGACGAGTGGTGTTCTCTTCATGGGTGGCTGACTTTCTCGGTTCTCATGATCTAAAAGGCGAATTCTTCGCGGTGAATACGACGTGGCGGGACGTGTAATGCAGTAAGTGCGACGACGACCGATCGAGTGAATTCTTCGGGTCCGCAGACAAAAACGTCCGTATCTTCCGGCTCGGTCACGAATCGTCTCAGCGAGTGTTCGTCGATACGAACGTGTTCGCGGGAGCCGATCATGGTCTCGAGCATCCCTCCTCGTGCTGCTACCAATTCGTGCATTTCGGCTCCGTGGACGATCGTGTCAGGATCGCTCGCACGCACGATCACGCGAAGTCGAACACGGGCAGGTAATTCTTCGAGGAGTGCCCGCAGTGGTGTGATGCCGACGCCGGCCGCAATAAGGATCACGTTGGTCGATTCCACGCGTTCGTGTGTGAACACGCCATACGGCCCCTCGACGAAGACGCGAGTACCGGGACGTACCGACGGCACGGTGCGACTGTGGTCGCCGAGACCCTTGACCGTGACGCGAAGAAATGGCGGGCGCGGTAGAGCCGACAAGGAATAGGGGTGCGCGTGCCACCACAGGTCACGAGTCAGAAACCGCCACTGGAAGAACTGTCCGCCCGACACCGCGAGGGTGTCGAGATTCTTCCCTCGCAAGACAATGGAGTGAACGCCCGGTGCTTCGAGGTGAGTCGACACCACCCGCAGTTGGAGGCGGTAGTTCCGGTAAAGGGGGACGATCACGCGACTCATCACGATCACGAGAGCTGCACCGACCCAGACCCCGATCCACACGAGGCGTGACGACGGGTGTCCGATGAAGGTGGCGCCGGTTGTTACCTGGTGCGCCACGGTCAGGGCAACGCCTAGGTACATGTACAGGTGAATCACCCACCACGTTTCGTAACTCATCCGTCGACGGGCGGCACGAATGGAGCTGACCGCCGCCATCACGAGCAGACCGAACCCAACGAGCGACATGAGCACGTCGGGATAATTTCGAATGAATTGCCAGAACTGTTGGGGGACACCGGTTCCAAATGGTGCGGCATAACCAATGGTGACGGTAACGATGTGAACGGCAGCAAGGACTAACGGCCACCCACCCACCTTGCGGTGCCACCGCACCAGAGTGTCCTGGCCGACGCTTCGTTCGAGCCACGGAAAACGGCACGTGAGGAGGACCATGATCAACAATGAGTAAGCCGCCACAAACCCGGTGACGCGACTCACTGCGGTCCACCATCCGCCCGGCGCGCTGAGCGAGTGAGCCGTTTCGCTGGCGACCGAGGTCGCCAAAACTATTCCGAGACCAACACCGGCGGTCCACGCCAATAGATCAGCCACCCACGGTCGTGAAGGTCGTGCACTTCGACGAGGCGTGGTCGACCACTCTCCCGTCCACTGCACTCCTTGAGGTGCTCGGCGCGATAGGTTCTTGGACACGAGCGAAAGTTAGAAGACGTACCTAAGAACTAGACAAGAAAATAACGACTTTTCACGGCCCTCGTGAAGTTGACGACTCGAGTCGTAAAAATGAGATTACTTTGTCAGCCTTTCTTCAGGTCGTCAGCACCACATTTGTCTCGGGACGACACTTCTCGAGTGAATTCGGTTCCGTGTCGTGACAGAGCGTGGAAAGTGGAACCTACGGGCGAGACTCCATTCGCGTCGTGCCAAGTGCGAAGATGGGCCGAAAATATCTGGCGAAAGGTCGACGTGAGTACTCAAGAACCCCGTCTCGAGGCAGACGCCCCGTCAACATCGGACACGAGTGCGCCGACCGCTCTCGTTGAAGAACTCGACGCGGAAGAAGCGGGCGTGATTGCTGCGTATGACCGAGTACCCGTGCAATGGAAAATTGCCATCTTCGTGGCGGTTCTCCTGACGCTGGCCATCATCCTGGCCATCTGGCACGCCTTCTATTGGCATTGGTTCGAGGTGCACACCGGCATAAATGGCTCCGGCCCGTACTACGGATTTTGGAGTGGGTTCGGTTCCGATCTAGGTGAAGCCACCTTGATCGCTGGTGCTTTGGCGGTGTGGCGCCACCACAGCTGTCACGTGCGTGGGTGTGCACGCCTTGGTCGCCAAGTCGAGGGAACGCCGTATTTGGCCTGTCCGCGCCACCATCCCGCACATAAAGGGCAGCGTCGCGGCATCTCCTTGGAAACCTTACGGAGGGAACACGCCGCCAACAAGAAGGGGCGCTAGATCTCCTGATCGCTCGCATCTATGACCGTTAGGGTCGAGACATGGAATCAAAAGACGTGCACTTGGTTCAGCACGGCGATCGGTTGCGTGGCGTGAATGACTGAAGATAGTCACGATCACGATCACGATCACGAGCACGAGCACGAGCACGAGCACGAGCACGAGCACGAGCACGAGCACGAGCACGAGCACGGACTTCGAGCCCGCGTCACTTCCTTGTTTGTCGGGCACCGCCACGATCACGTCGATACGATCGACAGTGCCCTGACGTCAAGTGCTGACGGCATGCGTGCACTCAAGATTTCGGTTCTGATGCTGGCGCTCACGGCAGTCGCCGAATTCGTGATCGTTGTATTTTCGGGATCCGTCGCGGTGCTGGGCGACACCATTCACAACGCTGGCGACGTGCTGACGGCCCTTCCATTGGGTTTCGCTTTCTGGCTGCAACGGAGACCACCGACCGAGCGATACACCTACGGATACGGTCGAGCCGAAGATCTGGCCGGGGTGTTCGTGTGCGTGATTATTGGCGTGTCGGCGACGGTCACGGCGTGGATTTCCATAGCCCGACTCATCCATCCTTCCCGTGTGTCGCACCTCGGACTTATCGCCGCCGCCGGCGTGGTGGGTTTTCTGGGGAATGAGATTGTCGCGACCTACCGAGTTCGCGTGGGACGACGCATTGGGTCCGCCGCGTTGGTGGCGGACGGCATGCACGCGCGCGCCGACGGCGTTACGTCTCTCGCGGTGGTTCTGGGTGCTGCGGGTGTGGCCGCGGGTTGGTCGAGCGCTGACGCCGTCGTCGGACTGGTCATTTCCGTCATTATCTTTAACGTCCTGCGACAAGCCACTCGTGACATCGTCCGGCGTTTGATGGACAGCGTCGATCCCGCGCTCGTCGACCAGATAGACCGCGTGCTGCGTGAGGTTCCGGGCGTGGAGGGTGTGACGTCAATTCGGGTGAGGTGGATCGGCCATCGACTCGAAGCAGAAGCCACGATCGTCTCGGCCGCCACGTTGACGCTGAATGACGCTCACGTGATAGCGGAGAATGCCCATCATCAACTGCTGCATGACGTTCCTCGCCTGTCGTACGCACTGATCCATAGCGATCCGACGACCGACGACGGGTCTTCCCCCCACGACGTGACGGGACACCACTTCTCGTAGTCAGCACCGCCCCTGCGGAATCACCGGTCTGGTGGCATGATGGCGACATGAGCATTGCCCTTCACGGATTACGTACGGTGATCTATCCCGCACCCGATCTGTCCGTCGCGCGAAACTGGTGGGCTGAGTTCCTCGGTCAGGAACCGTATTTCGACGAACCTTTCTACGTTGGATTCAACGTGGGTGGTTACGAGCTGGGACTTCTCCCCGACGGCGTCCCGGCGGAAGGGCCACTTGTCTATTGGGGCGTCGACGACGTCGAACTATCCGTCGCGTCCGCCGTGACCCACGGGGCTCACGTTCACACACCGGTGGCGGACGTGGGCGACGGGATTATTACCGCGACGGTCCTCAACCCACTTGGTGACATCGTTGGATTTATCCGCAACCCGCACTTCTCTCTGGACGTGGCGTGAGGCGCGAACGCACCTCGAGTCGCGTAGGGCGTTGAAAGGACAGTCATGAGCGATAGGTACCACGCGAGCGGTGATGATGCCATGGTTGACCCAGGTTGGGACGGTAGCGACGAAGAGTTGGCCGAACTCGCTATGTCTTTCGATTCTTCGGCGCCACTATCTCCAGAAGCCCAACCGTGCACGGCGTTTTCCTCCGGTACGTCCGTGTTGCCCGACTGGTACATGCCGGCCGTGATGGCGGCATCACATCGACGAAGTACGAGAGTGATTGTTGGGACGATTATCGCGGGCTTCGTCGTGATCAATGCGTGTGGGCTCTGTATAACGTCCGGGTTCTTGTCCTGGGCCTGAGTGAGATGAGTCGAGCGATCGCGTACGCGATCGCGCTATAGGTTCCCACGAAGAATCCGACGGGCCAATTCCATTGAAATGCGCTCGCGATGGATGCCCACATGACACCCACGGCAATGACGACCGAGAGCCCGAGGGCGAGAGAGGGTCGACTCGAAAGGCTTCTCGCCGCCGCCGGGGGTCCCATCATGAGGGTGAAGATCAGTAATGCCCCGACGACGGGCACGGTCATCGTGGTGGCCATCGCCACGATGATGAGGAAGGCGGTGTCAATCGTGGTCGTACTCATGCCGTGGGCGGCGGCGACGTCCGGAATGAGCGAGGTCACGAGCAAAGGTCGATAGAGCACCGCGATTGCGATGGCGCAGATGACACCGAGGGCCATCAGTGGCACAAGTTGCGACGAGCTCACCCCGAGAATTTCTCCGAAGAGGAGAGCGTAAATTTCCGGCTCATAGGCAGAGCTCTGGCTCAAGAATGCGGCGCCCAGAGCCAGCATGAGTACGAGGGCGAGCGCGGTGACCACGTCAGGTCGGCCCCGACGCCCCCAGCTCCCAATACCGAGTGCCGCGAGGAGTGAAAACAGACCGAGGCCGAGGAGCGGGTTGATGCCGATCAGGTTCGCACCAGCCGCTCCCGCGAAGGCCCCATTCGGAATCGCGTGGGCCGGGAAGGCCGATCCACGAAGAACAACGAAGAATCCGACGATCCCCGCAACGATGGCGACCAGGGTTCCGCTCTCCCAGGCGTTCAACATGAATCCCGAGAACACCTTCACGACCTCCCGGTCGTCGCGCGGCGCCGTAGAACGGGAACGTACGTCAGGGCGTACGTCACCACCACGACGACCACGACAAAGAAACTGACGGGAAGTGGCGTGTGGCGTGAACTCCAGTTGTAGCTGTCGTACGCGAGAAGAACACCGAGGGACGTGGCGACGACGCCCAGAACGCACGCGAGCAGCATTGCTCCCCGTATCGTTCGCGCCATTCGTAAGGCGCTAGCGGCGGGACCAATGAGTAGCGCCGTCGAAAGGATCGCCCCGATCGCGACCGATGAAAGTCCGACCGATACCGCCAACGTCAGCATGAAGATCACACCCACGCTGCGAGTGGAGATGCCTCCCACGGTGGCCATTTCCGGACTGACCGAACTCAACAGAAGTGCTCGACCAATGAGTGCCAGTGCTGCGACCGTCACGACACTCAGGAGCCCAACGATCGGGAGCGTATCGGGCGCCACCTCGAAAAGTGAGCCGAAGAGGATGCGCTGTGTTGATCCAGTGGACGAGCCCGCGTTGGCTGCAAGATAGAAGAACAGAGCGGAGCAGCCGGTCGCGGCCCCAAGGACGATGCCAGTCGCGACGTCACGACTACGGACTCGATGGACGCCAATGGTCTCCATAGCGACACCGCCGGTGAGACTTCCCACCACGAACCCGGCGAGGGCATTCACGCCCAGGTACCCCGCTCCGGCACCACCCGCGGTCGCGACGTCCGTGAGAGCGTGGCCCGCGAACGATTGGCTTCGCACGACGGTGAACACGCCAACGAGAGCGGACACGATAGCCACCATCGCGCCGAGGGCCAGCGCGACGTGCACCGGTCCGCTCGATGTAAAACCCGGCGCAAAAAGAAACTTCATACTCAATCCAGATGAAGGGTCGCGTGGCTCGGGAGGTGATCGGTGTCGGCGCTGGGCTCGGCGACGACCAACACTCGACCGTGTAACTGAAGTACGTCGACGTGATGTCCGTAGAGCTCACTGAGGACGTCCGTCCGTACGACTTCCTCCGTGGTGCCGCTCGCGGCTTTGCCATTGGTGACGTAGACAATGCGGTCCATCACGGGCAAGAGTGCGTTCATCTCGTGAGCGGAGAGAAGAACCGCGACGTCGTGTTGGACCGAGACCCGATGGAGGAGGGCGACAATTTCTTGCACGCTCTTCGGATCAAGATTGGCGAGCGGCTCGTCGAGTAGCAGTAGCGACGGTCGACTGATCAGAGCGTGAGCAATGAGGACTCGCTGCTGCTCGCCTCCCGACAGTGAACCAACACGCGCGTCGGCGAATCCGAGGGCGTCCACGGCGTCGAGCATTTCTTCAACTCGGTCCTTGTCCTCTCGTGATCGGCGACGCAGTCCGAAACGGTGGGCGTCCACGCCGAGGGCCACGAGATCACGAGCTCGTAAGGGGACGTCGGGGTCGAGGATCACCTTTTGTGGCACGTATCCGAGAGATCGCGAACGGTGTCGTAACGGTTGACCGAGCACGCGGATGGTTCCTGATGTCGTCTTTTGAAGTCCCAGGATGACCCGCAACAACGTCGTCTTACCGACGCCGTTGGAACCAATCAAGCCCGTGAATTCTCCCGGCGCAATCTCAAAGGACACGTGATCGAGAACTGCTCGACCTCCGAAAGTGACCGATACGTCATCCACCTCGAGCACGGGAACGAGGGAGCGAGAAGTCGGTGTTGTCGTCATGGGAGATGCTCCGTGGACGTGTGGTTGTCGACCGCGGCAGTAAGTGCTTTCACCTCGGCGAGCATCCACGATTGGTAGTTGTATCCCGGTGTGGGCATTGTCTCGTACGCCCCGACGATCGGTACGTCGTGAGATTGGGCGTTGTGTTGGAACGAGATCGTCAACGGATCGATGACTTGCTGGTTGTAACACAGCACCTCCACGGCTCGAGAAGCAAAGAGAGCGTTCTGGTGACTGATGTCTTGGGGCGCCGGATCGATACCGTTCATCACGTCGTCTTGAAACGTCACCGGAGTCTTGATAGCGAAGCCCATGGCCAGGAGAAGGTCGTCCGCCACGGGCTCCGTCACGGCCGCCGCCACGGCCGCGTGCGTCGATCGAAATTGATGAATGATGGCTTGTATGTGTGTCAGTGACGTTGTGAAATTCGTCAAGCGGAGAGCGAAGTAGGCACGGTGTTCGGGCTGCAACGTCGAGAGTTGTTGCGCAATCGCGTGGGCGACGAGAGTCATGGTGCGCAGGTCGTACCAAAAGTGAGGATTCGTTGTTGTCGGTGGCGCCTTGATCACGTGTTGGACGACGAGGATGTGACGGGACGAGTTGGGTGATGCCGATTCGATGTCATCCATGAAGGAGTCATAGCCAAGGCCGTTCTGGACGACGAGCGAAGCCTGACTAATTTCCTGCGCCACCTGAGTACTGGCCTCGAAGGAGTGGGGATCGGCGTTCGGATTGTGCAGGACCGACGAGACATCGACGTAGCGACCCCCGATCTGCGATATCACGTTGCCGTACTGGTTTTCCGCCGCGACCGCGCGAATCACGCCGGGAGGCGTCGTCAAGGACGCGGCGCCGCAGGCTGACAAACTCATTGCACCCAGGGACAGAACTCCCAGCACTGACACGACGTGGCGAACCGATCGTCGATGGGGACGGAGGCATCGCATAGGCTGACCATAGAACAAGACTCAGTCTCATTACAACTGAGATCCGAGTAGGAGGTGCCCGTGGCCGTCCGGAGTGCGAACGACATTCACGAACTCATTGAGCGGCTCTTGCGGCAGGGTGATTTGCGCTACACCACCGGGCGTCGAGCCATCGTGGATCTGTTGTGTCGGGTGGGTCAACCCGTCAGCATTTCGGACATTGAGTCGCAGCTCCCGAGCATTCCTCGTAGTTCGGCGTATCGGCATCTCGTGGACCTGCAATCGGTCGGCGCGGTCCGTCGCGTGGCCGCGAACGACGACTTTGCTCGCTTTGAATTAGCTGAGGATCTCACCGAGCACCACCATCACCTACTTTGCACGAGCTGTGGCGACGTGATCGACGTCGCGCCGACGCCGGCGTTTGAGAAGGCGGTAACGACAATGATCGAACAATTTGCCGAACGGGAAGGTTTTCGGCCGTTTTCGCATTCGCTCGACATTGTGGGTCACTGCCGGGAATGCGGTTGAAGAACGTCCCCTAGAGAACTTGACCGAGAAACTCCCGGAGTCGATCCGTGCGGGGGTTCACCAAGACGTCCTGCGGTTTGCCCGATTCGACGATCACACCGTGATCCATGAAGTACGCGGTATCCGCGACTTCCCGCGCGAAGCCAATTTCGTGGGTGACGACGATCATCGTCATGCCGTCATTCGCCAAGGATTTCATCACGTCGAGTACGTCGCCGACGAGTTCGGGGTCGAGCGCTGACGTGGGTTCGTCAAAGAGGAGGAGTTTCGGTTCCATGCACAACGCGCGCGCGATGGCCACGCGTTGCTGTTGACCTCCGGACAGTTGACTCGGGTAGGAACCAGCCTTGTCGGCGAGTCCAACACGGTCCAAGAGTGCGAGTGCACGAGCCACTACCACCGAAGAGCCTTGATTGAGGACCTTCGTCGGGGCCAGAGTGATGTTTTCCAAAACCGTGAGATGCGGGAACAAGTTAAATCGCTGAAACACCATGCCAATTTCGGCACGGTGTCGACTAATGCGGGCATCGGACAGTTCATAGAGCTTGTTGCCTTTTCTCTGATATCCGACGTGCTGCCCGTCCACGAGTAATTCACCACCGTCGATTTTCTCGAGATGATTGATGCAGCGAAGGAAGGTGCTCTTCCCCGAACCTGACGGGCCAAGGAGACAGGTCACCTCGCCACGCTCGACAGTCAGATTGATGCCCTTGAGCACTTCCAATCGTCCGAAGTGCTTGTGGACCTGACGAGCCTCGACCAAATGCGGTGCACTCATCGGGGAACCTCTTGAATCGTGGCCCTTAGAGAACGTCGCACCCGCTTGTGGCTCGTGGTGACGAAGCCTCTTCCATAGTGACGCTCGATGAAGTACTGCGCTACCGACAGGATGGAGGTCAAGAACAGGTACCAGAGCGCTGCGACCATCAAGACGGGGATGGTGTGGTAGTTCGACGAGTAGATATTGAGAGCCGCTTCATTGAGATCTCCGGTCTTAATTCCCAAAATCGAGACCGCGCCGAGAACGGGTGCGACCAGGGCGGTGGTTTTCAACATCGAGATGGTCTCATTGCCCGTCGGAGGAATGATCGAACGCATGGCTTGGGGAAGGATGATGCGTCTAAACGCGAGAGCTCGCCCCATGCCCAAAGAAGATGCCGCCTCTACTTGTCCGTGATCGACGACGAGGATGCCCCCGCGCACGATCTCCGCCATGTACGCCCCTTCGTTGAGGCCGAGAGCGATAATCGCCACGAGAAAGAAGTTCGTCTCGAAGCTATTCATCGACCACGACTCAAATGAGTGCATGAACGGAAAGCCCACGGAAATCGTTGGGTAGAGGTACGCGAGATTTCCCCAAAACACCAGCTGCGTCCACACGGGCGTTCCGCGGAAGAACCATACGTACAGCGCCGCGCTCACGCGGAAGACGCCGAACTTCGAAAGACGCATGGACGCCAGTCCGATGCCGAGGGCGACGCCCACGATCATCGCGGCGGCCGTCAAGATGATGGTGATAAAGGCGCCGAAGACAAAGACCCTATTGAAGAGGTACTGAAATATCAGGTGCCACTCAAAACGTGGCTGCGTTCCGTTCTGGCCAAAGCGAGTGGTCGTGGAAAACAAAGTGTGGACGAACATCGCGACGACGATGGCGGCGATGGCCCACGACACGTACCGAACGGGAGAGCGCAGTGGTACGACTTTCAGCGACGAGACCTCCCCAGAAGAGGAGGTCTCGTCGCTGGTCGAAGTCGTAGATGAAGACGCCGTGGACGGCGCGCCTTCGGGAACTTCAGACGACACGGTCTACGAAATCGCCTTGTTCAGGGTCGCCGCGGACAACTTGCCGGCGCTCTGACCCCAGTACTTGATGATCGTGCCGTACTGGCCGTGCTTGATGATGTAGTTGGTCGCGTCGAGAATCGCCTTGTCGAGCTTGGCGTTCGCTCCACCCTTGACAACAGCAAAGCCGTAGGGGGCCGTGCCGTACACCTTGCCGGTGTTCACGAACGTGCCCTTCGACGACGCGACGATGTAGTTCGTCACTTCCGAGTCGGCGAAACCGATCTTGGCGTTGCCCGAGGCCACGGCCGCGTTGGCCAATGTCTGGGTGTTGTAGGTCAGAACCGTCACCCCGGCCTTCTTCGCCTTGGTGCACAACGTGTTGGCAGCCTGGGCGTCGGACTGTTCTTGCGTACCCAACTCCACGGCCACCGTCAGACCACAAATCTGCGTCAGACCCGTACCGGAGAGAGCCTTCGTGCCCTTGGCTTCGTAGAAGCTCTCGCCCGCCTGGAAGTAGTTCACGAAGTTGACGACCTTTTCACGTGACTTGGTGTCGGTGAACGATGACGCGCCCACGTCGTAGGCACCGGTCTGCAACTTCGGGATGATCGAATCGAAGGTGACATTGGACATCTGCAACTTGAGACCAAGAACCTGAGAGATGGCCTTCATGAAGTCGACATCGACGCCAACGACCGTGCTGCCGTCACTGGCGATGTACTCCATCGGCGCGTACGTGGCGTCGGATGCAACGGTGAGGTTGCCGGAGCTCGTAATGGCGGACGGAACTTCGGCGGCGATGGACGCCTGCTTGGCGATCGTGGGCCAGGATGCTCCATCGCTGCTCGCACTAGCGGCCGTGTTGAAGCTGAGTGCTGCAACGGCTCCGAGCGGGAGAGCGAGGGCGAGAGCCGAACGCAGAGTGGAACGGAACGTTAGGGGCATGGAACACCTCCGGGTAGTGGTAAGTGTCTGATTCTTGCACTACCCAAGGGGTACCGGGGTACGTGACGTATCGGCAGCGTTAAATCTGACTGAAGCGTCAATCCGGAGAAGGTCTGTGGGTCGTCGGACGTCGTCAGATTCGTCACCTGTGATGGGCCTCATATCTCGTGCGACGCAGTGGCAATCTGGTTTTCGAGAATTATCCCGCAGCCCCAGGCAGTGTCCATTTCCGACCCAGACCATAGATTGCACGGTGTGGTCGGTGTAGCGAAGGCGATGAAGGGTTCCTTTCGTACGGACCTTCGTCAAGTGACTCCCGTCATAGGTGCGATCACCGTCCTGCCCGTCGTGGTCGTCTTTGCCGCGGGCTTGGGACTGGACAATGTTCGTGCGGCCATCGCCATGGCAATCGGTGCCAACCTGGTGGCGATCGTGAGTTTGGTGAGCGCACCAAAGATCCCCGTTTCGCTGGCCACCGCCGACGCCGTCGGTATGGCGGTCTCCGTTTTCGTGGGAAGTGCCACGGCGTCCAACGTTCCTCTTCATTTGGCCTTCCTCGTGGTCTGGTGTTTCGCCAGCGGCATGCTCGTCGTCTTTGGTCTCACCCAAGCCACGGTTGGAACACAGAACGTGATCGCCTTCGTCGTCCTTGGCCGATTCGTCGCCACTCCCGCTGATGCGGTGGTCTTGGGACTGTTCGTTTTGGTGGGTGCGTTGGTGGAAGTGGGCGCCCTACTTCTCTTGCGTTTGCCCCCCACCCTTCGAGCGCAGCGTTGGGGGCTTGCGGCCGCCATCGACGCGCTCGTCGATCAAACGGGGCGGCCTCCTGACGCGTCAACGGCGGATGTTGTCATCACGCTCGACGCGGCCGAGCGTTTGTTCGACGCGCCCGCCTTGTTCGCCCGCAGCGACGTGCAGACGTTGCGAGCGGTGCTCGACCAGGCACGGCGGGCACGACTCGAGCTGACCACGCTCGCGGGATTGCGTGCCCGCCGACAACCACACGTCAATGAAGAGTTTGATCGGGCGCTCGACGCCACGCTTTCCTCAGTAGCCACTGCTCTCTCACTGGTTGCACTCGGTCTCCGTCGACCTCGCGCCGACGTGGACCTTGTCGGGGCCGTTGCGCGTGTTGACGTCGCAACGGGGGAATTACGGCATGCGGTGGGTCGGGACACCGACGACGTCATTCTCGACCAGCAGTGCCTGGCTCGATGCGTCGCGGTGGGCGGACAATTGCGAGCCATGAGAGCCAGGTTGGACGACGCGCGCACGCCAGGGAGTTGGCGACTCGCTCGTACGCGCGCGGCTCGTCCGGCCACGTCACAGCGAGACAAACGACGGCGATCGTGGGACATGTTGAGCGACAACTTCACGCTCGCCTCTCCCATTTTTCGTCACGCCATACGGATGACGGTGGCGGTACCGCTGTCCTTGCTGATCGCTCGCGTGGCCGGAATGCCTCGTTCCTACTGGGTGCCGTTCGCGGTGGTCACCATCTTGAAGCCGGATTACGGAACTTTGGTGAGTCGTGGCGTCGGTCGTGTGGTGGGCACGTTGTTGGGAGCAACACTCGCGGCCGTGCTCGTGAGCACTCTGCACCCCGGCGAAGGACTCACGGTGGTCCTGGTGGCGTTGACCGGTTGGCTCGCGTACGCCACTTGGCAGGCCAGTTTTCCGACGGCCATTGGTTTTGTGACGAGCATGGTCCTCATCATCTTGAGCACATCTCTGCATGATTCCATCGGCACGGCGGTGGATCGTTTCGTCGATATTGCCCTGGGCGGTGCCATCGCTCTCGTCGCCTACGTCCTCTGGCCGTCTCCCGCCCGGCCCGGCGTAGAGGCGGCGCTTGCCAACATGTTCGAGGCACTGGGACACTACGTGGCGGCGACGTTGGACCGCGTGCAAGGTGGCGACGTCAGTGATGAGGAGCTCGCTCGGCTGTCGCGGTCTGCCCGACTGGCCTGGGACCGGGCGCAGACTTCGGTGGGTGCGGCGGTCGTGGAACCATCCTCGGACGCCTCGGCGGTGTTTACCGATCGCGGTCTCGTGGTCGTGGGACTTCGGTTAGTACGTGCGACCCACGCCTTACGACTCGAAAGTGCTGCAGGTTCGTCGTTGGTCTCGGGCGACGCGACACGAGACTTCTGTCGCAACATGGTGGACGGTTTGGGTCAACTGACGCAGGGCGTCACCGGGGTACCTGTCGTGATTCCAGATCTGCGATCCGCCATGGATCGAGCTACGGCGGAGAACGGAGAAGGTGCCAACGGGAGTTCATTCTTCGTCCACGCCGACGAACTCGTGAACGCTCTGAACACGGCGGCGTTCTTGATGACGGAACAGAATTCCGCATCGACAACACGTCAGTAGGACAATGGGTACTCGAAAATGCCGAGGCGATGGCGCGCGACGGGCCTACCCTCGTGTCCATGTGTAGAAATATCACCGCCTTGCGCGGCTTGGAGCCTCCAGCCACCGCGGAGGAAGTTGAAGCAGCCGCTCGACAATTCGTCCGCAAAGTTGCGGCGCTGAGCTCCGTGTCGCCGGCGCTCGACGACAACGTCCAGCGCGCGAGCCACGACATTGCCCTCGTCGTGAGTCGACTCCTCGCGGAGTTGCCGCCTCGACGGGTGCCGCCCACCACGGTGCCGCCGAATCGACGTCGCGGTACGAGCGCCCCGTCGTAACCTCGCCCGCAGAACCCGTGTCTAGGCTCACGTTCCTATGACCACACCTCTCGTCCTCGTGACCGGCGGATCCGGCTTTGTTGGCGGACACTGCATCTTGGAATTGCTCGCTCAGGGTTACCGGGTTCGTACGACGGTTCGCTCCTTGTCCCGAGAAGCGTCCGTTCGCAACTCGCTCACCAAGGCGGGTGCCGCATCAACAGACAATCTGACCTTTGTCGCTGCGGACTTAACCGATGACGGCGGTTGGAGTGACGCGGTGGCGGGCGCCACCTACGTCCTGCACGTGGCGTCGCCGTTCCCCCTCGAGATACCACAGCACGAAGATGAACTCATCGTTCCCGCTCGCGACGGTGCACTGCGGGTCTTGCGCGCGGCGCGCGACGCGGGAGTCTCGCGGGTGGTTCTGACATCGTCCTTCGCCGCGGTGGGCTACGGACATCCATCGAGTGCGCGAGTGTTTACCGAAGATGACTGGACCGACGTGGCGGGACGCGACGTCACTCCTTACGTCAAGTCCAAGACTCTGGCCGAGCGAGCCGCGTGGGATTTCATCAAGAACGAAGGAGGTGCCTTAGAGCTATCCGTGATCAATCCGGTGGGCATTTTCGGACCGGTGCTCAGTGAGGATTTCGCGACGTCCATTGAAGTCGTCCGTCGCATTCTGGATGGCGCCATTCCTGGTTACCCGCACCTCAGTCTGCAGGCGGTCGACGTGCGTGACGTTGCCACGGCGCACGTTCTCGCCATGAACTCTCCGGTTGCGGCGGGGCAACGTTTCCTCGCGACCGCGGACGGCATCCTGTCGATGAAGGAAATGGGACAGGTCCTGCGTGAACACCTCGGCGACGCCGCTCGGCGGGTACCCCGGCGATCAATTCCCAACATCGGTGTTCGACTGGCCGCCATCTTTGACAAGCCTCTTCGACAAATCGTTCCGGAACTCGACCACGCCAAGATCGCGAGTAACGAGAAGGCCCGCCAGCTTCTTGGTTGGACGCCTCGAACGAAAGAGGAGTCCATCGTGGCGACAGGCGAGAGCTTGCTACGTCTCGGTCTGCTCAAGGCCTAGGACGCGCGTGTCGACTGATCCCGCGCCTCACGCCCTGGCGGCTATCTACCTTGCCGCCGTTGTCACCGTGGAGATCGACGGGCAATGGATGTCGGCAGAAGAAGCGGTCGTGGGCGTGGGCGAGGATCTTCACGTGATCACCGCGTGGAACCCCGGGCCTCTTCGACTTTCCCGTGACGTGAATCGATCACGCAATCGTGATTTGCGTATGCGCCTCGAGAAACACTCCTCCCGTCTGTATCCGGCCCTCGGGGCCGATCCCGGGTCGGAGTACGCCGAGGAGAGTTGGGGTACCAGCGGACTGAGTGACGAGACCGCCCTAGCGATCGCCCGAGAATTTGATCAGGTGGCCATATTTCGACTCGCGCCCCATGAGCAGATTGTTCTGGGCTGCCAGAACGGCTGGCGCGTGTCGCGTCAATATTCGTCATGAAGCCGCATCGGACTGACCAATTGAATTGTTGATCGTTCTGGTAGGGTTTCGCCCGTGGGGTCGCTCGGCCCCTCGCCAGCACAACAACTTCTTGGAGTCACCATGAGAAAGCCCTTCTTGTTTGCCGCCACCGCCGCTTTGGTGTTGGCCCCGATTGCGACGGGCGTGAGTTCCACCGCCGTCGCGTCGGCGTCGACGCCCACGGCCGCTCAGACCTGCGTGAAGAACAATGCGTCATCGCTGCACACCGCCGGCCAACTGACGATCGCGACGGACAGCCCCGCCTATACGCCGTGGTTCCAGAACAACAAGCCGTCCAATGGCAAGGGCTACGAATCCGCCGTCGCGTACGCGGTCGCGACGCAACTCGGTTTCTCGGCCAGCAAGGTGAAGTGGGTCGTGGAGCCCTTCGACAATTCCTTCCAGCCCGGACCGAAGCCCTTTGACTTTGACATCAATGAAATCTCCTACACCAGTGACCGCGCCGCGGTGGTGTCGTTCTCGAACAGTTACTACGACGTCACGCAGTCCATCATCGCCCTGAAGGGATCGGCGATCACGAAGAAGCACTCGCCGGCTGACCTCAAGAAGTACACCTACGGTGACCAGCTGGGAACGACCGGACTTTCGTATATCCAGAACTACATCAAGCCCACGACGTCTCCTCGCGTCTACTCAACGCTCGCCGACGCCGTTTCGGCATTGGTGAACAAGCAGATTCAAGCGATTGTTCTCGACACGCCCGACGCCCAGTACATGGCCACGCCCGGAAGTGGCGAAATCCCCGGTAACAAGGGCGTTCAGGTCGGCCAATTCCCGAGTGCCGGTGAGTACTACGGGATGCTGTTCGTAAAGAACAACCCCTTGACGGCTTGCGTCAACACGGCGCTCGCGACGTTGAAGACGAACGGCACCCTCGCGAAGCTGAACAAGCAGTGGCTGGGTATCTACAACAAGGTGCCGACGATTCAGCCGTAGAGTTTTCGGGTGGAATCCTCCGGGACTGAAATCATCAGCGTGAAAGTGGCCTCTTCGGAGGCCACTTCTCGCGTCTTGACCAAGCGACGCTCCGCGCTCTGGCGCGCGGCGCAGCAGGCGCCGCGGGCGCTCTCGGTGATCTCGGTCGTGACGATTCTGGTCCTCGTGGTCCTCGCGTTCATCTTCGCGCCCGGCGCCCGAGCGTTCCAGGAGACGTTTTTCAATCTCCACCAACTACGTGAGACGGTCTTCGGGGATCCGTCCCTCAACATCCCACCGATTTGGGGGGCGTTCGCGAAGAACATCGAACTCTTCATGGTCGCCGAGCCGATCATTCTGATTCTTGCTTTGGGCGTGGCTCTCATCCGCAACGCCACGTCACCATTGATGGCCGGTCCGCGTGTCTTGTGCACGATCTATGTTGATATCGCGCGAGGTCTTCCGCTCATTCTCGTCGTGCAAGCGGTCTTCTTCGGCTTTCCGGCCCTGGCGCTTCCCTTCGTCTCCAGTCGGACCTGGTTTCAGTACGGCCTGTTTTGTCTCGTCTTTTGCTATACGGCGTATGTCTCTGAGGTCTATCGAGCGGGCGTCATGTCGGTGCCGAATTCGCAACTCCTCGCTGGAAGAGCGATCGGGCTGACCGAAGGACAACTGCTGCGCCACGTCACCGTCCCGCAAGCCGTTCGGGTCGTCGTGGCTCCGCTCATCAACGACTTTGTGTCCTTGCAGAAGGACACGGCCATTATTTCGGTGGGAGCGGGCGTTATTGAATTGCTACGACAAGTGGAAATCAACGAGCAGATTTGGTTCACCGACACGCCGTTTGTGATTGCGGGGATCCTCTTTCTCATTGTGTGCGTTCCGTTGACACGACTGGCTGATGCTCTGCTGGCGCGCGACGTGCGCACTCGACTCGCGGGTGGAACTCGGCCGACGTCGCGTCGTCGTTGGCGCGCGAGGGCGTCCGCCGAGGAAATCGCGCAGGTGGTGGGCGCATGAACGACGACTCTGTCGGTGAGGCTCAGATCCCCGTCGTCGAAACTCAGGGGGTCACGAAACGATTCGCGGAGCGCACCGTTCTGCGGGCTGTGGACCTCGTCGTTCAACCACACGAGGTCGTCACCCTGATTGGGGCCTCGGGATCTGGAAAGTCGACGCTGTTGCGATGTCTCAACATGCTCGAGACGATCGACGCCGGACGAATCTCACTTTTTGGTCAAGACCTGTCGGACGAGGCGGTGCGCGGCGAACTCGTGCGTCGACACGTGGGAATAGTTTTTCAAGCGTTTAATCTCTTTCCTCACAAGAACGTGTTGAACAACATCACCTTGGGCCCTGTCAAGGCTTTGGGAGTGTCCTCGAAGGACGCTGAAGAACGTGCGATGTCGCTCTTGGATCGTTTCGGGTTGAAGGAGAAGGCCCGGGAGTTTCCTGATCGCCTTTCCGGCGGACAGCAGCAGCGCGTTGCCATCGTTCGGGCGATCGCGATGGACCCTGAGTTGTTGCTTCTCGACGAGGTCACCAGTGCCCTGGATCCTGAACTCGTGGCCGAAGTTCTCGATGTCGTTCGCGAGTTGGCTCACAGTGGAATGACCATGCTCATTGCGACGCACGAGATGAATTTTGCTCGTGACGTTTCGTCCAAGATTTGTTTCCTCGCGGACGGCGAAATTGCCGAGGAGCGCACACCCGAGGAACTCTTCAGCGATCCGCGAGATCCCCGGACTCAACAATTCCTCCGCACGCTCACCAACGCGGGTCGGTTGTAATCTCCACGACATCACGCGAATCGACGCAGAAAGTGGTACGTGATGACGGACATTGTTCTTTTCCACCACGCTCTCGGACGCACGGAAGGTACTGAACGACACGCCTCGTGGCTTCGCGACGCCGGTCACGTCGTGCACACGCCCGATCTTTTTGAAGGTCGGACATTCTCGTCCATCGACGACGGCGTGGCGTACGCCATGGCGACAGGATTCAACACGATTCTCGAACGAGCGCACCGCGCCGTTGAGGTACTCCCCACCGACGTCGTATATATCGGTCAATCGCTCGGTGTCGTTCCCGCGCAAGCGCTCGCGCAGACGAGAAGTGGGTCACGCGGTGCGGTGTTTCTCTACTCGTGCGTTCCGGTCGGTGAATTCGGTTCGTGGCCCCAGGACGTGCCTGTTCAGATTCACGGCATGGGTGACGACCCCTATTTTCGCGACGAGGGAGATCTCGCCGCCGCGCAAGAACTCGTGTCCCTGGCGAGGGCGGGCGAACTCTTCATCTACGACGGTGATCAGCACTATTTTGCTGACGACACGTTGCCGTCTTTTCGACCCGACGCCGCCGCGCTCGTGCGGGAAAGAGTGCTGCGATTCCTCGCTTCACTCCACGACGTTGACACGGCTGCTTCTCAAACGGCGAATCAGCGAGTGTTGAAAGATCACTAGCATCGCCACGATGGACGGGATCTTGCGCTGGCTCCATCCCGGTAATCAACGCGGGATGCTCGCGCGCTTTCGGTGGGCCGTGCTCCTGAGTCTCCTCGCTGCTCGCAACGCCGGAAACATTCTGCGGGCGCCGGGGGCCATGCGGCGACTATGGATGTGGCACTACCGCCGGCGTCACGTTCACGCGGCGGTCGTGCACTTGCCCGTTCGTGGCGATCTCACGGTGCCCTCGTCGAATCAAAACTCCGGCATGTTGGTGGCGACAGGATTCACGGAACGTGGCGACCAAATCTTGGTGGCTCGATTGATCGGTCGATCTTCGGTTCTCGTCGACGTGGGGGCCAATATTGGTGTGTATTCGGTCGCCGCGGCGGCGTCAGGGGCTACGGTTGTCGCCTACGAGCCCGTTTCCTCGACGAACGCACAACTAGCGGCCAATCTCGCCCCGTATCCGTCCGCTCTCGTGCGACCGGTCGCCGTTGGAGAAGTTGCGGGTCACGCTCGAATGCACGGGACGGGCGTTGGCGCCACACTGAACGATGTTCGCGGCAGCGAAGTCGAGGTGGTCCGTCTCGATGACGAGGAATTGCCGCGCGGTGACGTCATCATCTTGAAGGTAGACGCCGAGGGCCGCGACATCGAGGTGCTTCGTGGGGCTGAATCCTTCGTGCGAGCGACACAGCCGGTGATTCTCTGCGAAGTGTGGCACGGGGGACGGGACGTACGGAGCTATTTGTCAACACTGGGTTTTCGAGCTCACCGCACCACCCGCAACGGAGAACTACGAGTTCTCTCCGAGGGCTTTTCGGGTGACGGGAACATGGTTTTTGTCCACCCGGCGGTGGACGCCCTTGTCCGTCAGCGTCTCGGACAACCATTTCGTCTCGATCGACTTCGCCTTCAGTTCCTGACAGCCTCGAACTAGGACCACTACCGCTATCTCATGAGGGCATCGTGGGCGAGAAATCGGTCGAGCCCGAACCCACGAGCACACATCCGGGATCGGACGCCAGGGCGTTGTCGAACGTGGCGAATGCCCGCGATCGTGAACCCCCACAGTGGTCGGACAGCTCGCAGGTTCCACACGGCCCCTCGAATGATGCGTCGCGAATGGCGCGCAAGAGGTCGTGATCACGATAGAGACTCGCAAGGCTCGCGGAACGGACATTGCCGAGTGGAAGTGGAAGGAAACCGGAGGGGTACACATCACCCTTTGATGAGACAAAGATGATGCCCTTGCCGTCACGCGTCGCGGCACTCGGTGCTCGCACCGGGGCGCTGGCCGGTCCCAGGAGGTGTTCGAGTCGGCCATGAAGCTCGTCGTACAAGGATCCCGTCGAGGTCGGACGTCCGAGTCGGCGATCACGGGCGACACGGCGAAAGAAGGGAGCTTCCACGGTCCGCACCGTGAATCCGTAGCGCGAAGCGTCGACGAGGAAGTGGCAGACGTCTTCATTTTCCGCCGGCGTGGTCGAGACGATGTCGCTCCCTCGTCCGGTGGTGATCAAGAAGAAAACTTCCCACACGTCAACCTCGTGTTCGTGCAGGATCGCCGCGATGTCCGCCAACTCGTGAAGATTCGCGGGCATCACCGTCGTGTTGATTTGTACTGTGAACCCACAGGCCTTCAGCCGATCAATAGCCGCCATCGTCGACGCAAAGTGACCGGGAATGCCTCGAACGCCGTCGTGTGTCGCGCCCGAGGACCCATCCATGCTGAGTGACGCACTGGACACACCGGCGTCCCTCAATTCCTTCAAGGCATCGACCGTCAGCCGAGGCGTGACACTGGGCGCAATGGCGACCGGCACGAGGCGCTCGCGTGCGTAGCGAGCGAGGTTGGCGAGATCGGTGCGCATCATGCAGTCGCCTCCGGTGAGGATCAATATTGGGCGAGGTCGACCCCAGGCCGCCAATTCATCAATGAGCTGTCGCCCTTCAGCGGTGGTCAGTTCGTCCGCGTCGCCCTGAAGTTGCGCGTTCGCGCGACAGTGAAAACAGGCGAGAGAACACGCCTTGGTCATTTCCCAAAAGACGAGGAGTGGGCGGTCACGAAATCGCGACTCGGGTACCGGTGGATGCGGCATTGAGGGCCCCCTTCAGTGACCGCACGCGTCAGCGTCACGGTCGTCGTCATCGTAGGGAACGGAAATTCAGCGCGGCCACGGTACAAGGTCCCAACGTGTGAGACATATCGATTGCCTATCCGCGCGATCATCGAGGATGAGCACCCTACGATGGACCCATGTCCCCACTCTCTCGTCGAGAAGCCCAAGACGCCGCCCAGCCGTACGAATGGCGCTTCGTCCTGGGTTCGTTCGAGGCGATCTATCCGGTTGCGTCCATCACGGAGGCGAGCGCCCTGGCCGCCATTGCCACGAAGGTCGCCGGGAGGTCGAGTGAACATCGATTGCAGGTCGACCTGCGCGGTGATCGCGTTCGCGTGTCCATCAGCGATCGAGGAACGATCACCCCGCACGAAGTTGATTTGTTACGTTCAGTGGCCGGAGCGATCGAGAAGCGCGGATGGCACCCTGCGCCGGCGACGGAGCGAGAATTCTCTCGGCCGGTCATGGTGCTCGAATGGTGCATCGACACCGCGAATGCTGTCGCGATCCGTGATTTCTGGGTCGCGGCCCTCAGTTACGAGGTTGCTCCGGATGGTTCGCTGATTGATCCAGCGGGGCAGGGGCCATCCGTCTGGTTTCAAGAGATGGATCCGGTTCGGCGTGAGCGGAATCGATTGCACGTCGATATCTCGGTGGCCCACGACGAAGCCCCACTGCGCGTGGCCCGGGTCTTGGCCGCTGGCGGCACGCTTGGACCGACGTCACGCGAACCCGCCTACAGCGTGCTCATAGATCGCGAAGGAAATGAAGTCTGCATCTGTACGTGGACGGGTCGTGACGAACGCGGGTGGTGACGTGGTCGACACCCCAATTATTTAACGATTGGTCCGCGAGGAGACTCATTACGTGACGCCGTGTTGCGAGATGTAGGAAGATTTAAGGACGATCGATCCTACGAACAGGTCTTTCGAGGGGGAATCGACGTGCCACCTTTGCGTCGGCGCCCCGTGGGGGGACTGTAGCTCCTCGTGACTCAAGTCTGCACACGTGGTGTTGGGGATGCAACGCAAAGTACGAACGAGTGCCGTGGTCAGCGGTGTGCATGTATTCCGGGTGAGGGCTGGTGTTGGATCACGCAACACCTCTCTTTCAAGTTAGTAACACATCGAACCGAAACTGAGCGGCTCTTGGTGGTGACTGTTAATGAATTGTTGGATGCACGAGGGTAAGTCATTGCCCGTATTGTTGCCCTGACTGGCCCCCGTGTGCTTCGACCAGTAGGCGAACCATACGGCCACCACGCACGAAACAACAACCGTCACGATCGCGCCCCACGGCTTTGTTGTTTCGGGGCTTTGCCAGTATCCCGAGCCGTCGTCGGTCCATTCCCCGTTAGGAAGGTGCCACGATTCAGTCATACGGAAGGAGCGACGTGGTGGAGCCAACACTTCGGTGCGGTCACTGCGTGCCGCAAAACGTCCACTCGGCCTCTTCGTGGCCTACGGGCGACGACGTGAGAGCATGAACAGCCACGAGATGCCCGTGAGTGTGACCACAGTGCCTACCCCGGTGAGCAGTAGAAACACGAGTGGTCGGGGTCGGGACGTCGGACTACCGGCATTGATGATGGGAGTTGATGCCGCTCGTGCGACAGTCATGACGTAGGCCGTCGAAGTCGATGCGTACGGTCCAGAGACGGCTATCCGAAACATGAAGTGACCGCTGTGTCGGGCCGAACCCGTCATCGCGCCAGAACGTTCATCAATGGTGAGGCCCGGAGGTAGCGCGCCGGCACTGACTGTGAAGGTCTGTGGATTGTCTCCCGTAGCGACGACGTGAAAGTAATAGCGATCGCCAACGGTTGTCGCGGGCGGGCTGTCGGACGTGATGTGCGACTCAGTGACGGCGCGATCAATGAAGGAGACGGCGGGCACGTAGAAGGGAGATGACGCGGGATTTGCTGTACCCCAACATGAAGGTACGTTGGGTGAGTCCAACCGGAGTACACCCGTGCCACCCGAGCCTCCATCGCAAAAGTTGCTGGGATGTTGGGTGTCCCACCAGATCGTGCCCGGCAGAGAGTCTGTTCCCACGGTGACGTTCGTCGGGTCACTGCTGAGAGCCACGTTGACCGAGTCCGCGGGTCCGGCGATACCGGTGGGGTGGAGGCCTTGATGCATGGTGTTGTAGGAAATCGTGTAAATGACCGGACTCGGTAGAACGAAGTGCAGGGAAGTGAGGTCCAGGGTGACAATGACCGCCTTACCGCCCGAACACGTGGCACCCCAACCGCTCCCTGGTAGGCAATTGGCGGTCGTGGATGGTCGATAGGGAACGGCCACAGTCTGTGTGAGTGACGCAAGGCTTGTACCGAGTGACTGGTTGCTCCCGACGGCAAAGAAAGTGATCGTGATGGCCACGGGGAAGGTGGCGCCGGGTGTGGTCACGCACGATCCCGTCGAGGAGGGACCTTGGGTCTGACAGGCCCACGTGCTCAATTCCACGTTCGCCGATTGGACCGGCTGCGCACTCGACACGGGAGATATTTCGTTCCCGAGATGTGCAAATTCGTACGCCTCCGCGCCGATGCTGGGCAGATTGTTCGGAAGTGGTGTGACCAAACTGCTGTACCCCGTGATTCCAATCGGTACCGAAACCGCGCTCGCGGGCGTCGTGGCGATCGCTCCGTTGAACAGGGCGACGAGGATTGCTCCGGCGAGGCTGGGGAGTTTCGGGATATGTGGCATTCATTGTCCTAACTAGTGGTGTGAGGTCGAGTTATGAGTGGGTTACCGGTAGAGCGACGAGCACGACATTGAAGAGATAGTGATGTGTCGCCCGGTCGTAGGGCCCTCCGCACGTGACGAGGACGAGGCGGTGCTGTCCCGTCGTCGAAAAGAGACTTCTCGGAAGATCCGACTTTGCGTACGTCCCTAGAGCGGCGGCCCGCCACAACGAAACGTGTCCTCGGCGGTCGCTGAGTTCGATACGTGCGTCGCGATGCACGAAGGCGAGTCGCGCCATCGCACCTGGCCCCTGCCGTGCGAAATTGACGTGACCCGCCAGCAGAATGGTGCCGACGAGTGACGTTACGGTCGAACCTCCACGCCACTGACTCACGTGGGCCGCGTCGTTGGTAACGAGCAGACGTCCGTTGACGACGTCCGCCGGTTCGACGTTCGCGGCGACCCCGATGGACGAGATTGAGAGTTCGTTGGGCCTCACGACGGGAATCGTCGAGGACACCTTTCGTTCGTTGATTGATGGTCCCAGTGCGTACGGATGCGTGGGTACGGGTGCTGCCGGAATGACTGGGGGCCAGACAAGACCAGCCACCGCCAGAATCAGTCCCACTCCAGTGAGTAGGAGGGCGGCCACGAAAGCGAGGAGGCGTTGGGGTTGGTCAACGAATTGATCCAACTGTCGTGGGGGGAGCATTGCGCCATCTCTACCTCGTAGCCAGACCGGCGGTCTGGGTCGAAGGAGGCGGGTCCGGGACCCTTCGGTACGTGACTGTACCACGCAAAGGAATACTCAGGGTTTGTCGATGGAGCGATCACGTCGACTGGTCGTGTTGGTCGACGTGATCGGGAGACGGGACACCGTTTGTTCGGTCGCGAAGATGGCTCTCGAGAGATTCCGCTCGGCCGAAAATCACTGCCCCGTTTGCGGCGCGTTGTCCAGGACGTGTTCGAGATAATTCGTGTCGGTGTCGTAGACGTGGGCTGACTTGATCACCATGGTGAGGGCGCCAACTCCCACGTGTAGTTCCTTGGCAACACATTCTGCGAGAAACGCGAGCTCCACCAGATTTCCGTAACCCTTGGCCCCAAAGTCGATGCTGTGGCAACTGGCCACAAGATTGAGCTGGTCGTCCTCAAGATAAAAGTCCAAGAGACTGACGCAAGGGACGTAGGTCGTGTCGGTGAGAGGCTGAAACGTCGTGATCGTTGCCGAGCGACACGTTGGGTCTTCCCGTAGGCGACGAGTGACCCAGGCGAGTTGATTTCGACCTGATCGCGCGTAGTCATAGAGGCGGGTGGCGTAACTATCGGCATCGCCCAGAGCGGCGACGCGAGCGTGATCGGTGAAGTTCGCGTGCATCCACGCCAGTCGCTCTGGATCTGCGTAGTGCGCAATGAGAGGATCGTTCGAACACGGGTGTTCAATTCGCACACTCGCCAGGAGGACTTCTCGTATGGACAACCCGTCGTAGTGACCGCTGCGACCTTGCTCGAGGATCAGGCGAGCAATCGCGAGCCAGGCCCGTCCAATCGAGTCCGAGACAATGTTCGCGTTAAAAGTACTCACCGATTCCTCCGTCCTTCTTCATCCACCGCGATGGTCATCAACGCCCCCGCCGTGGTCAGCGCTTGATGATGTAACGCCCTTCGGCGTCAATGTGATTGAGAAACATCGGGGGGCTCGTTCGGGCGAGAAACTCGTCAACGGCGCGCCGACAGCCTTCGTAGCACCCGTAGTCGTCGAAAATCACAAAGCCACCGACCACGACCTGATCGAAGAGCTGCTCGAGACAAAATCGTGTTCCCGAATAGAAATCGGCGTCGAGTCGTAGAACCGCAATCGCTCCAATGTCCCCTCGGGCAGTGGGCACGGTGTCTTGGAACCATCCTTCGTGAATGACCACCGATCGTTTATCGATACCAATGGTGTCGATAAGGAGTGATCGAACATCCTGAGGAGTCGCGTGGCCCCCGAGCGGGGTGTAGAAGCCCTCCATGGGTCGAAGTGACCCGTCGAGCGGGCCCGTCACGCCCGGTGTGGCGCGGGCTTGGGCGATGGCGAGATCGCCGTCGATGGATTCGTCGGGCACGCACATATCGGTGAAGGAGTCAAAGAGGTGGAAGACACGTGCCTGGGTCCCGTGCCGGAGATGCGCGAGGGCCATGATTCCGCTCGAACCACCCTTCCAGGTGCCACATTCGACGAAGGCACCCGGGAGCCCGCTGGTATCGGCGAAGGCGGCGATTTGATAAGTCGCGGCGAGTCGGTGACGCGTCACCATCGTGTGGTGCTCGACCACGCGGAGTGCGGAGTTGATCTCGTCACCGCGGTCATACGGCTCGATGGGTGCAGAGAGGTGCGCCACCACCGGAACGGGGTTCTCGAGTGATCGACCGTCGTGGTGCTGCTCCATGATTCCGTCAATCTACCCACGCGGCACGACGCGCCCTTCGTTCCCACGGATTGCGACCCCGCCATCGGTAAACTCCGGCGTGCATGGAGTCTCCGTTCCGTATCCCGTTCAATCGGGCATCATTCGTGGGTCGAGAGTGGGACTATCTCGAGGCGGTGCGCGCGAGTGGTGACATGGCGGGCAATGGAGAAATGACGAAGCGCGCGGAGTCTCTCGTGCGCACATTTCTCGACGCGTCCACCGTGCTCCTGACGACGTCGTGCACGAGCGCACTCGAACTTGCGGCGCTGGGATTGGACCTGGCACCCGGCGATGAAGTCATCGTTCCTAGCTTCACCTTTGTCTCCACCGCAAGTGCGTTCAGCGCGCACGGCGCGACACCGGTGTTTGCCGACATTCGTCCCGACACCTTGAACATTGACGAAGACCGATTGGAACCGCTCGTGACCGAGCGAACAAAGGCGATCGTGGTCACCCACTACGCCGGCGTGTCGTGCGAGATGGATGCGATCAAGACCATTGCCGCACACCGCGGCATTCCGGTGATTGAAGACAATGCTCATGGCCTCTACGGGCGGTACCGCGGAGCACCGCTCGGCGCCATGGGCGACTTTGGTGCGTTGAGTTTCCACGCCACGAAGAACTTCAGCAGTGGGCAAGGCGGGGCGCTCGTGATCACTGACGACGAGGCGGCTGAACGAGCGCGAATTGCCCGAGAGAATGGGACAAATCGACCCGCCTTCGATCGTGGTGAAGTGCGCCGGTACACCTGGGTGAGCCAGGGCATCAACGCGTTGCCCTCGGAACTATTGGCGGCCGTCATCGTGGCGCAACTCGAGCAGCGTGAAGTGGTCCAAGCCCGTCGTCGAGAACTCTGGCAGCGTTACAACGCTGAACTCGCGTCGTGGGCCGCGCAGCATGGAGCGCAGACACCCACCATTCCGGCGTGGTGTGAATCGAGTTTCCACCTCTTCCACCTCGTTCTTTCGGATGAATCATCGAGATCGCGCTTCATGTCCCATTTGGCGTCACGGGGGATACTCGCGGTCTCGCACTACGTCCCCTTGCACGATTCGCCGATGGGGCAGGAATTTGGTGGTCGTAGCGGAGACTGCCCCGTGAGTGAAGACTGCGCGCAACGCGTGGTTCGCCTCCCGCTCTACTACGAATTGAGTGACGCCGAACACGACGATGTTCTCGAGGCCGTCATTTCATTCAACGAATTCTCGTGATGTCCACGACGGCGCCGTGCGTTCGGTTGCAGTGGGACTCCGAGTGGTGGCGGTGCGAGGTTGTTCGAGTTGTTGCTCCTTCGTCGGCGCCCGAAAAGATCGTCGCACTGGAGAAATGGTGCGCTGATCATCACGTCGATATGGCGATGGTCCTGATTCCGAGCGATGAGGTGACGACGCTCGAGGTGTTCGTCGCGGCAGGATTTCAACGGGTCGACAATCGTGTCACCCTCGTCGCGTCGGCATCCACCATGCCGGTATTTCGACCGACGGTGGTGATTCGAAAGGCGGAGTTCGGTGACATCGCGGAACTTCGAGACATCGCGTCTCGCAACCACCGTGGCTCGAGGTTTTACGAGGATCCCCACTTCCCGAATGAACGATGCGATGAGTTCTACGCCGAGTGGATCGAAAATGATGTTCGAGGCCGCGCCGACGTCGTCTTCGTGGCTCACGAGGAACAGCACATTGTTGGTTACCTATCGCTGCGACGCCAGGAGGATTCGACTGACGCCACCATCAGCCTGGTCGGCGTCGATCCCGCACGACAGCGTCGCGGTATCGCGAGTGCCCTCTTCGCCCACATGGGGCAATGGTGTGCTCACGTCGGTGTCACGCGAGTCGTTGTGGCCACCCAAGCCACCAATGACCCGGCCTTGTCGTTCTATCAAAGCCACGGTTTCTCTATTCGTGCTTCGGAACACTGGCTTCATCGTTGGTGGTTGCCTGACTAGACCGAGTTGACCCCTGACGAGCGATCGGCGGAAGTTCTCCGTCCCGCGCGCGAAGTGTCAACGGAACATCTCGAGACGTGTTCGCCCGAGGAGTTCGATGCCCGCGTCCATGGGCTGGAAAGACGTTTCCTCGGGGATCGTGAAGTCACGCGGTCGCTGCCAGGGAGTCCGTAGAAGTGCTTCCCACCGTGACATCCACTTCGCCGGTCGGTGAAACGACAGCGTGTCGAGCCTCATTGTTTCGCCCTCGCGCCGCGCAATCTCCGGATGAGTGGACCACTCGCGAATCGTCGCGATCCACTCATCATCGCTTCCGGCCCGGCGGGGGACGAGGCCCGCGTCGTCGAAACCCAAGGGCGTGACCCCCCGGTCACCCAGCGTCAAGACGGGAAGTCCCCAACACGCCGCTTCCAGGGCTGCCGTGATTGAGGAAAAGGGATAGGAATCAAGGAAGAAGGTCGCAGCGTCGAAGCTGGCGTGGTACGCCGGCGTTCGTCCGAGCACGTGAAGTCTTTCGGGAAAATCGTGGGCCAACTCACGCCATTGCGGCGTCTCGGAGTTGGGTCCGATAGCGATGTGGTGGAGCTCCGTGTGGCGCGTGAGGGCGTGTCGCAGGAGCCCCACGAATCGGCCCCCTGAAGTGTCGGTGAACTTGTACGCATCGGCGAGACAAAGTGACACGGGAGCATTGTCGGGAATACCTAGTGACGTTCGAAGGGATTGTCCACGAACCGGGTCGGCTGAGGGTTCGTCGAGCGGAAGTGGCAGGAGGACGGACACGCTTGGCGACGAGACGCGGCGTTCTTGAGTGATCGAGATGGCGGAAGGACGGAGTTCGACAATCTGATCCGCCGCCGATGCACCAATCCAAAAGACGTGGTCGGCGTGATTCACCAGGAATGTGCGAGGTCGGTCCGTTGACGCGGCACACGCCGCAGCGACCACCGCGTCGTGGGGGTGAATGTTTAAAACCACCAGGTCAAAGCCCATCATCATGTCGGCGAGGTTTCGCAGGCGATCGACGCGAGACTCGCCATCTAAGTGGAACACTCGGCCGTGCGCCGCGCGAGCAAGAGCGTCGGGCACGGGGTCGTGAATTTGTTCAGTGATCACGACCGTGTGCTCGCGCGTCCGATCATGTTCGAGCCACCTCCACGTCAACCGGGTGTGACCACCGGTGGCGTACGCCTCGGTTAAGACGTGGAGCACGCGAAGGGTTGTCGATGATGTCCCCGTGTTCGTTCGGGTGACGGCGTGTCGAGTACCGACGGCGCGCAATAACTGTTCGAAGGTCGAACTGGCGAATCGGCCGGGGTGATGTCCCCACGACCAGATGGCACCCTCTTCGATACGAGCGAGCGTCAAGTCGTCGTCGCCTCGTTCGAAGGCGTCCACGGCCTGTCTCTCGAAATCGACGAGCTTCGCCCGATTCGTCGCTAACTGGGTCGTCACGTCACATCCTTTGATGCCCAGCGCTCGCCGGCGTCGGCACGGGGATCTTACGGTGTGAAGTCGGACTCGACGATATCGATTTCCCGTTCCGCCAACGACGCGAGAGACCGCTAACGGGCCACTCATTGTGGTCCTGGGGCGACACGAGCGACCGGCATGCGCCGCGCGTGAACTCGAAAGGGTGGGCCTCCTTGAACGTGGGGGAAGTCGGTCTTTTCTCCCCGCCGGTGGCGGGTGCTCGCCTGACGTCTGACGGGCGTAGTGCCGGTACCACCGCGCCGTCAGTCCACTAGATTCGCTCCTTAAGTGAACGCGGCCACTATTAGAAAGCGCAACGACAATGAGAATCTTCGATAACGCTCGGCGAACGGCACCCGACGTCCGACGTACTTCATCTGGAGCGCTCCGCGCGGTGAGCATGGTGTCGATCATTACGACAACGATGTTCGCCGCGGTGGCGTCAACGATGCCCGCGGGAGCTGGTTCAGTAGCACCGGTCTACGAACTCTCGGTGTACGCGGGCCACAATGTCACCACCGGTTGGCCTGGCGCACCGCACTACGCCACTCCACAGGATGTCGCAATTGATAAGAGTGGCAATCTCTACATTGCTGACGGAAACAATGCGCAGGTGGAGGAAATAACTGCTCAAGGAGTGTTCTCGGTCATCGCTGGTACCGGGGATCGAGGAACCACCACTGCCGGACCGGCGACGTCGACGGACCTCAAAGATCCGGTCGGCGTTGCCGTCGACGCATCGGGCAACGTGTACATCTCCGACGAGACCGAATCTCAGATCTACGAGGTCACCCCCGGGGGAAACCTTTCCATCATTGCCGGAACGGGCAGCACCGGCGCGCCCACCCCCGGTCCTGCAACTTCTTCCAATTTGTGGTATCCGGCCGGCGTTGCCGTTGACTCCCACGGCAATGTCTACATTGCGGACACCTACAACAACGTGGTCGAGAAAGTGACTCCGTCGGTGAACTCGCAGCCGGGTACGTTGTCCATTTTCGCCGGGAACGGGAATATCAATGCGGCGCCGAGTCCCGGACCGGCGACTAATTCCGATCTGTTCAATCCTTGGGGTCTCGCCGTGGATGCCGCGAACAATTTGTACATCGCTGCGGAGTTGGACAACAGAATTCTGAAGGTCACGCCAACGGGCACTCTCTCCATCATCGCCGGCAATGGCACGCGCGGCACGCCGACCAATGGCGCTGCGACCAGTTCTGCCTTAGACGAGCCCGAGTCAATTGCCGTGGACTCGAGTGGGAGTGTTTACGTGGGCGACTTGCTTGACGGCCTCATCTCCAAGATTACGGGCAGCGCACTCGCGGTCATCGCCGGCAACGGGAAGTTTGCCGACCCGACTCCGGGCCTCGCGACACAATCGGGTTTCGATAACCCGTCGGGTCTGGATGTTGATTCTCACGGCAATGTCCTGGTCGCCAACGTACAAACGTCCGGCAATGACCCCGCGGACGCGAGTGCTATCGACGAACTGTCCGTTCTTGCTCCTCCGGCGCCCCCGACGGCGGTGAGTGCGACGGCCGGTAACGCTCAAGCCACCGTTAGCTTCGTACCTCCGACATCGACGGGTGGTGGTCCGATTTCGAAATACACCGTGACCGCCCACGATGCAACGAATGCAGCTCGCGGGGGCCAGACAGTGAGTGGAGCAGCGAGCCCCCTCACCCTCAGCCATCTCACCAACGGGGACAGCTACACCTTCACCGTCACGGCAACGAGTCCCGGAGGGACGAGCGTCGCTTCGAGCGCATCTCGCGCGGTTATCCCGTCCACCACGCCCTCCACTCCGTTGTTGACATCGTCTGCGAGTCGTTACAAGGGCGTCAAATTGTCCTGGAATGCACCGGCGTCCACCGGCGGCATCGCCATCACGAGTTACCAGATCTTCCAAGGTTCGACGTCCGGTGGCGAGTCGGCGACACCGGTGGCCGTCGTGAGCGGCACCGCGACGTCCGCGGACATCACGGGGCTGAACGCGTGGTCAACGTATTACTTCACGATCAAGGCGGTCAATGCGGACGGGTCGTCCCCGACGTCCCTCGAGCGCAGCGCTGTTGCGAGTAGTGATCAACTCGCGAGTCCTCAGACGAACTTGGCGACGTTCCAGGAGCTCATCTCGTCGAACAATGCGTACTTTGCTGTGCTCCAGGGCGACGGTAATTTTGTCGTCAGCAGTTTCTCCACGGGTGCCGTTCTGTTTCAGTCGAAAACGATCGGTGCCCAGAAGGGCCATTTGTTGACGCTCTCGGCGGGCCAGTTAAAGCTCACCAATGCGGCGGGAACTGTCGTATGGACACCGAAGGCCGCCAAAGGGACCGCGACGACGTTGCAGTTGGCCAATAACGGCAGTCTCGTACTTCTCACTGCTGCCAAAGCCGTGCTCTGGACGGGCACAGCTGCAAACAGCGGAGGTTGATCGACGCGATTGTGGAGCAACTGACAATCGCTCGTTTCACGAGCGTTGGTTCACATCTAGTGGCAACACAAATGGTTACACGGAAAGGATGTCTGAGATCGAGAGGATGTCATCCTCGCATCCCCAAGAGTGCTGTTGAAAAACCGAAGATTGGCCATACGATGGCCGTACATCACGAGGGAGTTGATGTGGCAACCACGACTCGGAAGCGGGACCAGCGACTCGAGGTTCGCACCACCGTCGAGGAACGAGATTTGATCAACGAGGCCGTCGAATCGGTCGGCACCGACCTCACGTCGTTCGTCCTCGACAGCCTGCTCGACGCCTCACGTCGCGTGTTGGCTGATCGCAGTGCATTCGTCCTCAGCATTGAGCAAGCTGTTGAGTGGGACCGGATCAACGAGACGCCGGCGCGAGAACTTCCTGGTCTCCTCAGGCTCATGGAACGCACCAGCCCCTTCACTTCGTAATAGTGGGTTATTTCGCACCTCGCCCCCTGGCCGGCAGCGACCATGTCGAGAGTTTCCAGTGCCGATCGACCGAGCAGACCTCATGGTTGGTTCGCCACGCGAAACCGTCTGTCTCGTCGAACGGAAGTGTCCATTCCGGTCGGTGCTGGGACAGCGCCGTTATCCAGCAATATTGGGGTGTCGGATTTAAGGTTGCTCGTGATTCAAAGGGCACGAGCACCGCATACGGAATAAGGTGGACAAAAGTTTGAACAGTGGACACTAAGTCTGGCTGGTGGTGGCCTTTCCCCTTCGAACCGGACACATTGTTTATGCGGCTTGAAGTTGACGCTGAGCGAATCGTAGTTCCCATTCGATCGGCGACATGTTGTTGATGGAACTGTGCTGGCGCAGTGCGTTGTAGTGGTTGATCCACGCAATAATCGCCCGTCGTGCTTGCGCGCGTGTCTCGAAGTGACAGCGACTGACCATCTCTCGTTTCATGGTTGCCCAGAAGCTTTCCGAGACGGCGTTGTCGTGACACGAGCCAGTTCGTCCAACGGACTGAATGACGCCCTGTGACTCACACAGCGCGGGGAACTCTCGCGACATGTATTGACTGCCACGATCAGCGTGAAAGATCATTCCTTGAACGTCACCACCGCGTAGGTCAATCGCCATCGTGAGCGCTCGCGAGACCAGCGCCGTCGGCATGCGAACGTCCATTGCGTAGACCACGCAGCGCCGAGATCCGAGGTCAATCACGCCGGCGAGGAACAGCCATCCCTCATCAGTTGCAATGTAGGTGATGTCTCCGCACGTGCGCTGGGCGGGTGGACCCACGGTGAAGTCACGATTGATGTGGTCTGGTAGCGCTGGTGCCGAGACGTCGGGAACTGTCGTGCGACACTTCTTGCGCCGCGCGTCTTTGGCGTAGAGAGCGTGCTCACGAACGATTCGCTCAACACGTTTGTGATTCACGCAGCGCTGGTGGCGTAACTCGTGGGTCAGACGCGGCGATCCGTAGGTGTCGTCGAGAGTGTGGTGAATGGCGATGATCTCATTGACCAGGTAGGCCTCGTCGAGCTCGGAGGCGGTGGGTCCTGCACCGTGGACGCTCAACCAGTCATAGAAGCTCGACGGCGGCACTTCGGCTACTTTGCAACACAGTCGAACCGGGAATCCCTCGGCCCTCCGGGCGTGAATCCAGCGGTATTTGGTCACCGCTCGGACTCCTTCACCCAGAAGGCCGTTACATTTTTTAAAAGATCACGCTCCATGCGCACCTGGCGCAACTCGCGATTCAGCCGGGCGTTCTCGGCTCGCAGATCGCTCGTCGTTCCCTCTTTCTCGCCGCGATCGATTCGCTCCTGGTGCCACCCAGTTGCCCAGTGTCTGTTCGACGACACTGAGTTCTCTGGCCACGTCTGCGACGCTTCGATGTTGGTCAATGACCAGGGCCGCTGCGTCGCGTCGAAACTCCTTCGGATAGCGACCTCGACGCCCTGGCGGACGCCCTGAAACTGTATTCATGACTGCCATGACTACGTCCTATATGAGGTGTCCGGCAAGTGGGGGGAAGGTCGCACCTTAAAAGGATTGACAGGAGTGCGCCATTTATATAACCTCGCGAGAGCGCAGCAGAGTTGTAAGTCAGGAGCAGTGGCCAATTGTGCGAGGCTTGACTTCCAAGAAAATTCTTCCCGTGCTTGCAGTTGTGGTGTTCGCCACAGCGAGCACGATTGCGTACGCAGGTTCGACTTTCAGAAACGAACATGCACAAAATGGTCAGTGCTCCAGCGGTGTTACATCTTGCTCCAAACACCGTGGTGCTCATTACGTGACCTCCGTTACAAATCCAATGGATCAAGTGACGCTTTCACCGTGGCTTGCCTATGCGCCATTGGCGAGTAATCCAGCTTCGTCCTCTCAAATCTTGCCGTCGGGAAACGGCTGGTCCGTTACCGGCATCGGCGCAGGGCCCTCGTTGGACGACTCGCTATCAGGCAATTCGCAAGCGAGTGTGTGGCCTGGTACGGGTGTCGAAACAACCTCAGACGGAGGAACTACTTGGACGCAAACGCTGTCGGATGCGAGCGGATTGTGGGGGGTTGAAAGTTTTGGTGCTCAACATGTTTGGGCAATCGGCGTCGATTCGCTCTACTTATCACAGGACGCAGGCAATACTTGGGCCAAAATTCAATCAAATGAGACTGCCGGCAAGAATTTTATTGATGTTTCATTCACTTCAGCGTCGGACGGTATTGCGATCGATTCGAACGGGAATATTTACTCGACATTCGACGCTGGTACCTCTTGGCAGGAGTCCAACTATTCCTCGACGCCAAGTAATACTCCAATGGACGCAATTGCGAACAGCGAGGGTTATTACTTTGCTCTCGATATTGACGGAAACTTGTGGGCATCGACGGATGGATCAAATTTCTCGCCATATGCTGGGCCTGCAGGAATGCTTGCAATTCACAAGGCGAGAGCGTCTTCCGAAGGTTTTGATGTTGTCGGCGATTTCTCAGGACAACTTGAAATTTCGAACGGGACGGTATTCGTCATCGGTACTGGGATGAACAATTCTCCAATTGCGTATTCAGTACCGGTCGATACAGCATCGTCAATTGCACAGGTTAGAGCTGCGCACCGTAGCATTCGAACCACTCGGCTGAACGCGACAATCGAGAATTTAGGGCGTTCAAGTTTGCTCACACCCGTTAGAAGTTCGAGTGGCTTGGCGTTTGTCAGTGCTTCTCCCAGTCAAGCACAGGGTGAGATTCTTCTTTTAAGTGGCCAGAAGAGACTGGAACCGTTTGAAGGGTACAAGTCTCGAAATGGCGTTCTCGCAGCTGTGATACACAGTGTTGATATCACAAGTAAATCCGTTCTAGTCTTCGCCTCCCTTGTTGACAATGATGGGAAACAATCAACCGTCATTGCGCAATCAAGGGATAATATAAACAAGTGGTCCTATCGCGTGTGGCATGCGTGAACGTGCTTCATAAGCAAAATCCTGATTAATCAAAATTTATGAAGGGTGCCAAAGCGTGGGAATATGCTTAAGATAATCTGTAGATTGATCGGTATTGTCGTGGTGTTAGTTCCGATGGTGGCAGAGTTGTCGGTCGCAACCCCGGCGGGTGCCACCTCGTCCAATAGTTGCGGAAACTATTGCTCAGGAACATTTGGGAACGAAGGCGGTTCGAGCCAAACTTTCACGGTCACGATTTCAGAGGACTTGGTCGGCACGGCAAGTTTCTCAGTTGGAGCAGTGTTCGCAACAAATAAGCAGCTTGTTGCGACTGCGTCACTATCGACTAGGGGTTGTCAAAACAGAGTACTTCATTGGTTTTGGGTTACACCTAGTCAAGGGATCATCGGAGGATCAAATCCGCAATTTTCTAATTGGTACTCTTGTTGAAAGCGAATCGATTAAGTACTCGTCTTCGCTGTTCGGTATTGGTCTCCGCAGTAATTGTTGTTGCGATGACGTTGGCACTTTTGATTGAGGCGACACGTGGCTCGAATCAGAGCCACGTGTCGCACTTTGGTACACCGTTTGCCCAGAGTTATCAGATTGGAGCGAGCCCCCAAAGTCCCAATCAACAGACATTCACAAAGGGAAGCGACCTCTTCTACTCTTCCATCATTTTGACCAGCGTTGTGAAGAGTCCGGTGTATCTTCTCAAGGCACAAGCCAACACCGGGACGTGTCAAATGCGGCCGATAGAGACGGTTATTGCCAATCCGGCTGCATCTCCGTCAAACGGTGCGTCCAGCTACTTCCCCTTCGGTTACGGGTCGATCCACATACTTGGTTGGCCTCTTTTTCGTCTCGGAAACTACCGAGTACTTACCGGTAAGAATGCATTCCAATTCATCGTGTTCTCGTTCAGTGACCCGGGAAACTGCATGATTCGAATCAACTCCATTGACATTTGGTATCGCTCTAGTCAAGGCACCGGCGAGGAGCGGCTGCTCACTGGAGGGATGATTTTTGTCCCCACCAATCAGCCGGGGAAGTATGGAAAGGACCACCCGTAATTGGGTGTGTCCGATTTCCTGTGTAAGTGGCGGTGCCTGCAGATCACTCGTCTGGCCCTCTTCCTTGATCTGACGAATAGAAAAGTTTGACCACACCCTCTCGAATCTGACGAGGCCGGTAGGCCTCGCCGTGGCCGCTGGGCGCCCCAGCGCCCTGCGGGATCACGGACACGATGATCCAGAATTCAGGAAATCTCAGCGGTTGATGCCAGCCTGACGAAGTTTTTCGAGAAATTCTGTCCGAAATCGGCAAATTCAGTGGCTCTTCAAGTGGAAGGCGAATCGTTCGCCTCCAGAAGGAGCCATCATGCGTTTGCCCATCGACACCAACTCGATCAAGTTCGCAGCAGCCGGTGCTGCCGAGCCTGTGCTCGACTTCGCCGCGAAGTCCCAGAAGACCGACGAGCACAGCGTGCCGTTGTTCCAGGTGCCGGTCTTCTCAGCTGGTGGCGGGTCTGACGGTTGGATCAGAGTCCAGGAGTGTGCGGAAGACCCGCTTCGGCGTGGTGATGGAAGACCTTTGCTACACCGTCAGCGCTCAGCGAGTAGGTCTTTTCGGCGCTGCCGAGCCAAATGCAGACGTCGAGGTTGGTCGAGACGCCACGCCTCTTGCGCGAACTGATCGAGGTATACGGATGAAGGAAGTTGAGTCTGCGTTGGTGCAAAGGATTGGGTGGCAATCGGGAGATGAAAAAGCTCGACCTCACGAGCATGGCGACCGACCGATGGGCGCGTCATGCCAGCTTCTCTTTACGGTGGCAGAAGTTAGTCAGATTCTCCGACTAAGCCGGTCTCGGGTCTACGAGTTGATCTACGCGGGACAACTCCCGTCGATCAAGCTCGGCCGCTCGCGCCGGGTGCGCAGATCCGACGTCGAGGCATTCGTTGAAGGGCTGGAAGAAGCCTGCTGACTCGGCGCAGATGTCAGGACCAGGTTCTATTTTTGAAGGCAGATCGCAAGGAGGCGTCGTGGGGCAACGCAGAGGTAGGGGAGATGGCGGCATCTACCAACGAGCTGACGGATCGTGGGTTGGCCAGCTCGATCTCGGGTGGGTGAACGGCAAGCGCACGCGCAAGTACGTACGCGCGCAGACGCGCAGTGAGGTTGTCAAGCGGATGCGGCAACTGGCCCCCGTCATCGAGAGCGGAGCCGTCCCCACTCCCGAGCACCTGACAGTGGAGCGCTACCTGGGAGACTGGTTGACAAAGCGCATTCCGGGTGTCAATGGCCAATTTCAAGTACCCGCTGGTGGCCACAAAAAGTCCCCACCCCTGCGAGCGTGAATTACTTCTTCTTTGACGAGTAGTGAGCTCCTCTCGTTCGGGCCTCCTTCATTCGAAACGACTCTCCGCTCGTGACC
>CAIQGE010000021.1 GCA_903871335.1 uncultured Actinomycetes bacterium | reverse complement strand
CGGGACCACAACCAGCAAGGTGTCGAACATCGAAAGATCGATCTACCACGACACAAACTTCACTGAGCGCTACCTCGCATGGCTCAACGAGGCTGGATTCTCAGGAGCTGAAAAGGCGGCTTGACAAACATAGGAGCATCACGTTACTTTGGCTGGTTTACGCAGCACCGGTGAGGATCGGGGAGTTTCTGACAGGCACTCATCCTCGCAGAGGATTTTGTGCTCCACTTTCCCGGGATGATTCACAACATAAGGTCGCCGGGGTCCTGAAATGACGCCGAGAGCTCATGAATCCGTCATCGAGGTCGTTCCCGTCGTACAGTCGAACGGTGTCGGAGCGCCGCAGGCCGATCGAGAAGGGTGACGTGGCAATGTCACAGGTGACACTTGGATCACACGCCGAGCTGGCGGCACTTGTCGACGGACTCGATCTCGACGACCAGAAGAAGACCTACCTGCGCGTGCGGTGGCTCGGGCAAATGAATTGGTTTGCGTCGAATGCGCGAAAGGATCAGCTTCGCTTCTACCGATTTCGACTTGTGGGCATCATTGCTGGGCTCATCGTGCCCGCTCTCGTCCTCCTGAACACGCACCACGCCGCGGCCGCGACGCTCCTTGCGTGGTTGACGTTTTCCATGAGCCTCATTGGTTCCATCTCCATCGCCGTCGAGTCGTTCTTCAACTACGGGGGACGATGGAAGCAGTACCGGCGTACGTCGGAACTACTCAAGAGTCAAGGTTGGCAATTTCTCGAACTCACTGGTACTTACCAGCGTTTTCACACGCATCAGAGCGCCTTTCATCACTTCAGTGTGACCGTCGAGGCGCTGATCTCAGAAGACG
The DNA here is from genome assembly GCA_903871335.1 of uncultured Actinomycetes bacterium. GTDB lineage: Bacteria > Actinomycetota > Acidimicrobiia > Acidimicrobiales > RAAP-2 > RAAP-2. The sequence goes on along the minus strand of CAIQGE010000021.1, from coordinate 11,297 downwards.
TCGAGGACTACCTGACGACGGTAATGCGAGATCAGGACAAGACCGAGTCTTCCGCGCCGACCGCATCGCCGGCACCAGCGAGCACGCCACCCCACCGAGGGTGACTGCGTGAGTGACGTCTTCATTTCGTATTCGCGTCATAACGCGGAATTTGTTCAGTGGCTACACGGCGAACTCACGGGCGCCGGTGTCACCGCGTGGGTGGACTGGGCCGACATTCCGCCCGCCTCGGAATGGGAGCGGGATATCGACACCAATATTGACGCCGCCGACAGTGTGCTCTTCGTCATCTCGTCCAGCTCTCTGGCGTCGCCGTACTGCTCCAAGGAGTTGGAAAAGGCGCTCGCGTCGAACAAACGCCTAGTGCCGGTCGCCTGTGAGCGGGTGGGCACGGCCGAAGCCGCGCTGGCCCTGCGCCACCTGAATTGGATCTGGTGCGTCGACGAAGAACACAAGCCCGAGGCGATCGAGAAGATCCACACCGCGCTGACCACTGATCTCGAATGGACGAGAGCGCACACACGCCTGCTCGTCTTAGCGGCCACCTGGATGGAGCGCGGCGAGGACAAGAGCTTGCTGTTGCGCGGTAGGGACCTTCGTGACGCCGAAGCGTTGCTCGCCGCGCACGCGACCAACGAGCCCGCGCCGACGGTGTCACAGCACCGATTTGTCGCGGAGAGTCGCAAAGCCGCGTCACGGAGAGCGCGCATGGCCTTTCTCGCCATCCTCTTCTCGCTGGTCCTCTCGCTCGTCTTGGGTGCTGTTGCGGAAGTCCAACGCCATGACGCCCAAGTGGCCGAGAGAGCCGCGCGACACAATGAAGCCGTGGCGCTCAAGGAGTCACACATCGCGCAAGTGAACGCCATGCTGCGCGAGCGGGCCGCCGTGGCAGCCGCGCGTGCGAGTGCTGACGCCACCACACAACACGCTCGCGCTCTCGCGAGTCAACGCATCGCGGACCTTGAACGTAGCGCGGCGGCGGTCTCCGCGTCGGGGTATTACGCGGCCGTCCTCGGGACAGTCGCAAGTCAACAAGCAAACTCGGCCCTGGACGTGGCGTTGGTGGCGGGCCTTCGTGCGACGCAACTGCGACCCAGCAGCGCTTCGACGAGCGCACTCATGAGCGCCCTCGAGTCGGCGTCCAGTACTGGACTGGCGAGTGAGTTGGAAGGTGACACGTCGACCATCACCTCACTCACGGCGGACGCCGGTGGTGACGCCATTGTCGCCGCCAACGTCAATGGCACCATCGATCTCTGGACAGACGCGGGGTTCGGCACGCAGACGCTCCTCCACCCGCCCACGGCCTCGACCCCGGCATCGGCGATGGCGTTCAATCACGCGCACACGGTTCTTGCGGTTGGTACCAGTTCGGGATTTCTTGATCTGTTCTCAGTGCCGGGCGGACGATTGTTGTCGACGACACGCGTCGGCGACCAGAACGTCACGTCACTCGCGTTCTCGCCGACCGACACGTACCTCGCAGCGGGGAGTAGCGGGACGCACGCGTACGTCTTTCGCGCACCGCGGACCGGGCGGCTCGCCCAGCCTCCCGTGGCTTTCAATGAAGGTCGCTCGGCGTGGACCGTGGGATTTACGACGGTCGCCGGATCACCACAATTGTTGATCGGCGACGGATCGATTGCGGTGACCAGATGGCCGATCCGACCCAACGCATCGCCGCTCCTCTACGAATCGCTGACGTCGGGCCTACTGAAGAATCCCAACAGCCTCGTCTTCAGTCCGAACGGTCACTTCGTCGCCAACGTCACGACAAGTGGCGTCTCGATTTATCCCATCGAGAACTCGTCGACGAGCAATTTCGTTTCGCCCGACGCGCTCACGACGATCACGAATTCCTCCGGCACGGCCACGCGCGCGTCGGTTGTGTTCAACGCGACGGCAAGCCTCGTGGCCGTCGGCTTCAGTGACGGCACGGTGCGGGAATGTTCCCTTCTCCACCCGGCAACGACGTGCCACACGACGGTGGAAGAGAGTGCTCAGGGAAGCGTGCCGAGTCTGGCGGGCTGGACAACCTCGTCGGGGCGCGAGGTGCTGGTGTCCGCGACGGGAGGAGTGGTGCAGATATGGGGGGACCCGTCGCGCCTGACGATGGGAACAGACGAGGGCGTCAACGATCAATCAGCGGTGCTGGGTCTGACGACCACGTTCGACGCCGCCTTCGGGCCAGGTGCCCGTTACGTAGTGACCAATCAAGAATCCACGGGTCCGACGACCCTGTGGCATCTCTCCCGGGTGTCGACGAAAGCCCGCGTTCTCATCCCGCAACCCACACGGACGCCACGAGTGTTCTGTGGCCCAGTATCACTGGGACCAACACCCGACGTCTTCGCTCTCAATTGTTTTGGCGCCATTGATCTCTATGAACATTCCTCCGCTCCGCGGGTGTTGGTGAATCCCGAAATGACGCACGCGGGTGCGGCACGTGTCTCATCTCTCGCATTCAGTCCATCGGGCGCAAGTCTCCTCGCGGGTTATTCCTCCTCGTCGGCGAGTCCGAGCAGCACACCCGGATACGACGCCAACGGTTTTGGATCCACCGTCGAACTGTGGTCCCTGCGCGGGGCAACTCCCGTGGCCCACGTCATTAACCCTCATCGGACGTTTCCCTCAGGTCTTAACGCCGTGGTCGCGGTCGCCTACAGCCCGAACGGTCGCACGTTCGCGGTGGGATACGACGAAGGAACCGAAGTGTTCTCGTCACGTACGAGGGTGCCCATCGCGTGGTTACCCGCTCCAAGCGGCGCCACCGTGTCGACGGTGACCTTTACCCCACTGTCCGAGGCCCTCATTGTTGGCTCCAACAACGGCGAGGTTCAGAAATGGACGTACCGGAGTGGTCATTCGCTTTTTCTCCGCGGACCGAGCGCGCACGTCGCATCCTCGATCGCGGTGTCACCATCCGGCAACATCGTCGCCGTGGGCGCGACCGACGGCAACCTCGTGCTCGTCGATGCCGTGACGGGCACGCAACTCGGCTCGTCACTCGTCGCCGACGCGAGTCCCGTGGATGCGGTCAGCTTTACGCGTGACGGTCGGGCGCTGCTCGTCGCGTACGCGGACGGTCACGTGCGACAGTGGAGCGGATTCTTCTGGACCAGTGCGGCCAACGCGCGCGCCCTGGTCTGTGCGGACATTGATGGCTCCGTGAACACCGCGCGGTGGAGTCAGTACGTAGCGACGATTCGGTACCACGACGTGTGTGCGTCGTAGGACGCGTGCGAGACGCTCACTCCTCGGGCAGGCGAGGAGCACCGAGCCCGCGTCGTTCGTGCGGGAGTGTGGTCGTCGCGTGACGGTCACGCTGACCTCAACGTCACGTGAACTTCGAGGTCTCGCCAACCGAATGGTCTTTCACGACCAGGACGTTGAAGCCTCGCACCGAGCGGCGGCGCGTCACTCACGGACCCGTCGCGATTGCTGCGCCGCTTGTAGGGTGACTGCCACGCAACGTGTCGTAGGCACGGACATGGGGAGGGTCAATGACGTACACGCATTTACCGGAAAGTCCCTCGACGACGGGAGGTGGCCGACTCGGTCGTCACATCGACCGTCGAGAGAGCTTCACTCGTCGACTCATTTCCGATAGCGAAGTTCCCGACCCGCCGACCCACGTGGTGGAGTGGACGCGCATGTGTCCGCCTTTCGATCAGGGTTCACTCGGATCCTGCACGGGGAATGCCAGTTGCGGCGCGCTCATGACGACGCCGCTGCATCAGCCGGGCTGGGCCTTGACTGAGACCGACGCGGTGTCTCTCTACAGCCTGGCCAGCCAGTTCAACGCACCGGGCGATCAGTACCCGCCGACGGACTGGGGATCATCGGGACCGTGCATCGCCGACGCCCTCGAAAAGAGCGGCATCATCTCGGCGGCCCACCACACCAAATCCCTACGTAACTTCCTCGGTCTCATGACTCGAGGACCCATGATCGTGGGAGTGCAGTGGTACACGAGCTTTGATACACCATTGCCGACGGGCGAGTGCGCCCTGACCCCGGACGCCACGGTGCGTGGGGGCCACGAGATTCAGGCGTTCAAGGTTGACCCCGTCGCGAAGATGGTCTGGTTCTACCAGTCGTGGGGTCCGACGTGGGGTGCTCTCGGCAATGGCACGTTCTCCTTGTCGTACGCCACTCTCGAGACTCAATTCGCCAACGGGGCTGACGCCACATCCTTCGTGCTGGCGCACCCCGTCGCGACTCCGAACTTCTAGCCGCGACGCCGACAAGGTCATTCATGACGGACACCGCTCGCGTCACCGTCACGTTGCTCTTCACGGACATCGTGGGTTCGACGCGACGATGGGAGCAAGAACCCGCACTGATGTCTACGGCGCTCGTGCGCCACGATGACATCCTTCGCCGGGCGATTGAGGACGCCGGCGGTCACGTCTTTAAGACCGTGGGCGACGCATTCTGCGCCGCGTTTCCGACGTCGTCTGCCGCGGTTGCGGCGGCCGCGTCCATTCAGCGCGCCCTCGCCGTCGAGGAGTGGAGCACGAGCACGCCCCTCACCGTTCGAATGGGAATTCATGGCGGCGTGTGCGAATCCCGTGACGGTGACTACTTCGGTCCCACCGTGAATCGCACGGCTCGCCTGCAATCCCTCGCACACGGTGGACAAATCATCGTGAGCCGAGCGGTGGCCGAATTGCTCCACGATGATCCCGTTGGTGGGCTCGGACTACGAGATCTCGGTGCCCACGCTCTCAAAGATCTCGAGCGTCCGGAACACGTTTTTCAAGTCACAGGCGAGGGTCTCCTCGCGGACTTTCCGGACCTTCGCTCCGTGGCGCGAGACGTCGTGCAGCACAATCTTCCCTCCTCGCTGTCCACCTTCGTCGGACGCCGCGACGAACTCGACGAACTGCAGCGAGGGGCCCTGTCTCATCGGCTCGTCACCCTGACGGGTTCCGGCGGCTGCGGAAAGAGTCGCCTGGCGATTGAGCTGGCCCGAGAGATGGTCCCGCTCTACGACGACGGGGCGTGGCTGATGGAGTTCGCGCCGATCGACGATCCGGCCCTCGTCGTGACAACGGTCGTGGCGAACCTCCCATTCGTTGATCGATCCCTCACGTCGCTCGACGCACTGTGCGACGCTCTGCGAGGACGTCGTGTTCTCTTGGTGTTGGACAACTGCGAACACCTACTCGATGAAGTGGCGCGAGTGGCCTCGGCGCTGCTCGCTGCGAGCCCGATGAGCCTGGTTGTGGCGACGAGTCGCGAGCCGCTCGCGTTGGCGGGGGAATCAGTGTTTCGAGTTCCCTCCCTCGAAGTGCCTCGACCCGGAGAATCTCTCGATGTCGCGGCGGCGTCGGCATCCGTCCAACTTTTTCTTGATCGCGCGCGTCTCCATACGCCGACGATGGCGTGCGACGCGGCGTCCGGTCCCGCCGTGGTGTCGATCGTGACGCAACTCGAGGGAATTCCCCTCGCTCTCGAATTGGCAGCGGCGCGACTCCGTGTGATGTCGCTGGAGGAACTCAACCAGAGACTGAGTGACCACCTCCGCGTCTTAACGGGTGGGAACCGTTCCATCTCGCCGCGGCAGCAGACGTTGCGCGCGATGATCGCCTGGTCCTACAACCTCCTCAGCGAGGACCTGCAACGATCGTTTTGCGAAGTGTCCGTATTCGTCGGAAACTTCTCTCTCGACGCGGCGGAAGCAGTGCTCGGCGATGACGCCCTCGACGTCCTCAGTTCCTTGATGGACAAGTCGCTGGTCCAGTCCCATGTTGTTGGGGGCGTGTCGCGCTTCTCGTTACTCGAGAGCTTGCGTCAATACGGACGGGAACAATTAGCGCACGACCACGATGCCGCGGCGTCGGCACGAGGGCGACACGCGGACTACTTTGCGGCACTGGTTCGCTCCGCGCGCGCCCACCTCGTGGGGGCGGACCAGGACCAGTGGTACCAGAGGCTCGAAGCAGAGCAGGAGAACATCTTCGTCGCGATTCGTCACTTCGCCGAGGCCCCGACGACGAGAGAGACCGCTCTCGAAATGAGTGTCGCTCTTCGCACCTTCTGGCTGTATCGCTTTCGGTCCGAAGAGGGCATCGCTCTGGTGTCCCCATTATTGGTGACGCCAAATGTGGTTCCGACGATTCTCGACGTGCGTGCCTCCGCGGTGCTCGGGCGGTGCTATCTCCTGTCTCGGGACGTCGGAGCCGCGTCGCGAATGGCGCGCCAGGGCCGGGAGATGCTCTCCGTTGTGACCGACAGCGCCGCGGCTGCGGACATTGCGACGCTCGAGGCGTTGATCGCGTTCCGACGGGGTGACGCTCACGAGGCGGTCGCGGCCGCGGATGCGGCGATCGCGAGCGCGCCACCCGAGGAAGCCGACCTCCGCGCCGTCGCGTACCGCATCGCGGGCTCCATGCATGCCGAGCTGGGAGGGGAACACGTCGAGGAGGGTCGCACGCACTTGAGCGAGGCCCTGGCTTTGTTTCGAGCGCTGAATGATCGTCGCAATACGGCGCGCGTTCTGGAGGACCTCGGGCTCGTGGAGGTGCAGGTCGGGAATCTCGTCGACGCACGGCGGTGTTTTGAAGAAGCGCTCACCATCGTGCAGGACTACGAGAGCGGCATGAGCCAACTGCGTCGTCTCTCCAACGTGACCCTGAACCTCGCCACGGTGGCGCTGCTGGACGGTGACCTGATTGTCGCGCGTGGTCAATTACTTCGTTCGTTCGATTTTGATCACACCTGGGACGAACTCGTGGTGTACCAATTGCTCCTCGGTGCCCTCGTCAGCGAGGCGGCCGAGAGGACCACGCAAGCGGCGTATTTCCACGGCGTCGCGACCGGGATCATCGATCGGGACGAACTGATTCTGGAGCGAGTGGAGGCGGAGTTGCGCGAACATTCCATCGTTCACCTGCGCGAACGCTTGGGTGAGGACGAATGTGCCACGCACGTCGCCCGCGGCGCCACGTCCTCGCTGGAGGACGCGCTCTCCGCTCTCCGGGCTGAATTACTGCGTTAGGCGTGAAAGGCCGTTCCGCACTCGTTACAGGTGAACGGCGAGACGTGCTCTTGCCCGTGACCGGGAACTTCCACGGCTTCCTGTCCGTGGCCCGGCACGGTCATCGGCTCTTGCGTGTGACTGGGGAGTTCCACTGCTTCTTGGCCGTGCCCGGGGGCACTCGCCGTGACGTTCGCGCTGTGACACGCGGGACAGGTAACGGAATGCGTCTCTTCCATGGGCAACCTCTTCAATGTCCGGCGCGCGGCGCGCTTGGACGCCACCATACAAGTTCGAGGGTGTCGCGTGACGGAATTTTTTGACGGGGAATCAACCCGAGGCAAACGTGCATGAAAAGATGGCGCGGTGACACCGACACGGGACACCGAACGCGCCTCCGACGGCGGATCCGAGCGCCTCGAGTATTTCAGCGACGCCATCATGGCGATCGCGATCACCCTCCTCGTCATTGAGATCAAGGTGCCCGACGTGTCGCCCGACAAATTGGCACACGCTCTCTGGCACCTCTGGCCCTCCTACATTGCCTACGCGCTCTCTTTTTGCACCATTGGCTTGGTGTGGGTCTCGCACCACTCACTCTTTCGCCGAATCGCGAACGTGGACCGCCCCTTGTTGTTGCTGAACTTGTGCCTAATTGCCTTTGTGGCGTTCCTACCCTTTTCGACCGCGGTCCTCGCGAATTATTCCTGGGGCGAGTCCTCGGGCGCGTCGATCTCGGTGATGCTCTACAGCCTCAACATGTTGCTTATTGGTCTCGCGTTCCTCGCTCTGTGGGTGTACCTCTATCGTCACATCGCGATGTTCGTCGCGGGGGTGAGTGCCGAGTCCGTCCGCAACTCCATTGTGCGTTCGACCTTGGTGCCTCTCGCCTACCTCGTCTCCATGGGTTTGGCGTTCGTCAACACGAAGATCTGTTACGCCATTTGGCTCGCGACCACTATCTACATTGCCTTCGGCCCCGCCACGCGTCGACTATCCACGTGGAATCAACCGGAACACGCGCGGCACTCCCGCGACACACCGTAGGACGTCTCAGCGACCACGCAACTTCTCGCGTTCACGCCGCACAACGAGCACGTGGTCGTGCTCTCGTCGATGTCGTTCACGAGTGGCAACGCGGTAGGAGTGGTGGGCAATTTGTCATACACGAGTCACAGACCCACGTCACCTGTCACCTACTCAATCCCGCCGAAATCGCTTCCGGAACGACGCCAGTGCGCTTCTTGGCCAACCGTCGTCTATTGCCGAAAGATCTTCGGAGCTTTCCGCGTAGGCGATCCACTCCTCGGTGTCAGGAATCTTTGGCAGCGGCCACTCCCAATCGAGAGTTTCGAGTGCTTCGTTCCGCCGCAACTCATTGATCATGGCACTTGACCCACAGACCTTCGTCGCCATGAGGTGAACGCTGGTATAGGTAAACCAGGATCCGTCGATCGCCCACATATTCTGGGGAGTCGAAACATCACCGCCCGAGGTGTATTGCTCGTCTAGGACCTTCCAGAGTTCCCACAATCTCGCTTGCGCCACCCGGGGCTCGAAGTCGGGACTGTTGGTTCGAGCGAACGAGAGGCAACACCGAGTGTTTCTTCCGTACCCCGAGTGCCGAACAAGAACGTCGAAGACGGCTTGGAGAGTGTCCACGTCCATAGAGCCTTCGCAAGGTGATGCGAGGGAGATCGGCCAGCTCCTAAAGGGAAACCAATCGACGTTAGGTGGGTATTGATGTTCTGTGAGCGAATCACCCGAGCGGTTGAGAAGTTCGCTCCACCGCACGCGGCGCCATCCGTCTCCGGGGTTGAGAGCCAAACCTGTTCTCGTACCGAGAAGGAAGGTGTCACGTCGATCGAGAATCTCTCGAATCTTGTCACCCAAGGGACCGCTCGTCATCTCTTCCCGAGCCGATGGACCGAATACTTCGTCGTACGTTCTCTTGTCTAACGAATCGATTTGCTCGAACATCGGGTGCAGAACCCAGGTGTGATCAGACCAACCGCCGAGTTCGATGCCATCGAAAAGATTGCCCGCCAGGACCGGTCCCGAGTGCCGAACCTTAAAAGCGTTGACAGTCTTTGCTGCGTCGATCCACTCCACCGACAAATCTCTATCAGTTCTGCGCGATGAGGCTGTCCGTTACCGGACGGCACGACCCCAAGTCTGCATCACCCTGCATACGCGAAAAGGATTGTGATGGCATTGGACGTGCACGCACCCATCTCGCGACCAATGACCCTGCCTTTTGAGTTGGCAAAGGACTTACCTTGCGAACGTGGGAGTTTTTGACGGCATATTTCAGCGGTATTCGCGGTGGATGTACCGCTCCGGTCGACCGAATTGGTTGGCGAGGCCGCAAAACCGACTCTCCAGTATTGCCTTTGGGGCTGGCGTCATGCCTCGACGACTCGCCAGTTTGGAGGTGACCGGCCGGCACAGTGGAGAGCCCATCACACTGCCCGTGGTGATCGCTGACTGGGAAGGTGCTGAGTACCTCGTGTCTATGCTCGGCGAAGAAGCGAACTGGGTGAAGAACATACGCGCCGCCAATGGCGTGGCAAAACTACATCGAGGGCGCACTGAAACCGTTCAGCTCGACGAAATCTCCGTTGGAGAACGTCCTCCCGTCATTCGCCGCTACGCCCAGGTGGCCCCGAGCGGTCGTTCACATTTGATGTTGACGGGTGACGCAACGATCGAGCAGTGCGTGGAGATCGCGCCCCGAACCCCAGTGTTTCGAATTTCCATTTTGCCTACAAGTTAACTAAGCAGTAGTCGTTGCGAACTCGACGACCACATCATTACTCGCGGTGCGCGCGAAACAGTTCCTCCGAACGGCCACCAAGAAGTGAACCCCCCTTCATAGGTATCGCGTCTCGCCTTCGCGGGCACGAGGGGGACTGTCAGAAATTCTGTGTAAGTGACGTGATCCAGACTTCCCGGGCGAGAGCCGCTCGGGTGAGAAAGGATTACTTATGGCAAGAATTGGCACCAAGCGAAACATAGACCCCGAAGAGCCCACCGGCCGGGAGTTGGTCTTCGACGAACGAACGGCCGAGCAGGTCCTGGCCGAGCAGCTCGTCGCCCGAGCTCGTGAGGAGGGTGTCGACCTGGTTGGACCGAACGGCTTTCTCACGAAGGTCACGAAGTCCGTGCTGGAAGCGGCCCTCAACGCGGAGATGACCGAGCATCTTGGCTACGAACCCCACGATCCCGCGGGACGCGGATCGGGTAATTCGCGCAACGGGACGACGAAAAAGACCGTCAACACCGACATTGGACCGGTGGTGATCGAGGTCCCGCGCGACCGCGAGGGCAACTTCGAGCCGGTCATCGTGCCCAAGCACGCGCGGCGGCTCGACGGCTTCAACGAGTCGATCATCTCCCTCTACGCGAAGGGTCTCACGACCGGCGAGATCTCAGAGCACCTCGCCGAGATCTACGGCGCCGAGGTCTCCAAGGACACCATCAGCCGGATCACCGACGCGATTGGACCCGAGCTCATTGAATGGCAGAACCGCCCGCTGGACCGGGTCTATCCCGTCATCTTCATTGACGCCATCCGCGTCAAGATCCGTGACGGGGCCGTGGCGAACCGGCCCATCTACGTGGCCCTCGGCATAAACCTCGACGGCGAGCGCGACGTGTTGGGCATGTGGGTCGGCACCGGCGGCGAGGGCGCGAAGCACTGGCTGGGCGTGCTCAGTGAGTTGAAGAACCGCGGCGTCGAGGACGTGTTCATCGTGTGCTGTGACGGCCTCAACGGTCTGCCCGAGTCGATCAACGCCACCTGGCCACGCGCCGACGTGCAGACCTGCGTCGTGCACCTCATCCGCAATACCCTGCGCTACACCCCGCAGAACAAGTGGCCGGCCATCGTGAAGGACATCCGTCCGATCTACACGGCCCCGACCCTCGAGGCGGCGACCGAACGCTTCAACGAGTTTGAAGAGAAGTGGGGAACGCAGGTCCCGGCCGTCGTGAAGCTCTGGCGCGACGCGTGGGGCGAGTTCATCCCGTTCCTGGCGTTTCCGCCCGAGGTGCGCTCGATCATCTACACGACCAACACCATCGAGTCGCTCAACGCGAGGTTCCGCCGCTCGGTCAAGGTGCGCGGGCACTTCCCGAACGAACAGGCGGCCTTGAAGGTCCTCTATCTCGGGGCTTCGGACTTCAGCGTGGTGTGATCGTCGCGAGTAGATCCCAATTTGGCTTGCCGGCGTAGAGCAACGCACGGATTCTGTAGTTGCGAAAGGACCGGAAGCCGAACGCCACCCGCTTGACGCGTTTGGCGAGATTG
>CAIQGE010000020.1 GCA_903871335.1 uncultured Actinomycetes bacterium | reverse complement strand
CGAGCTTGGCTCGAAGCCGCTACCGCCGACCCCAACAACGACGACTACTTCGTCAAGAACGCGGAGCGTCGCGTCGAGATCATCGAAGACCGTAATGAGTACGCTGCCGACAATGTCTTTTGGGTGCCAGTGGAAGCCCGCTGGGGCTACCTCCAAGACCGCGCCAAGCAACCCGAGATTGGCGTGCTGATCGACCACGCCATGGATCTGGTTGAAGCAGAGAACCCGCAACTGACTGCCGTGCTTCCGAAGTCCTTCGCTCGCGCCGAGATTGACAAGCGATTGCTCGGCGAGCTCGTCGACCTGATCGGCAGCATTGGATTCACCAACGTCGACCATGGATCTGATGATGTGCTTGGTCGTGTATACGAATACTTCCTCGGGGGTTTTGCCTCGTCAGAAGGCAAGCGCGCTGGCGAGTACTACACGCCTCGCTCAGTCGTCCGGCTCCTCGTCGAGATGCTCGAGCCCTACCACGGGAGGATCTATGACCCCTGCTGTGGATCAGGCGGGATGTTCGTCCAGTCCGCCGAGTTTGTAAAGGCGCACGGTGGCAAGCGTGATGACATCAGCGTCTACGGCCAAGAGTTCACCGCAGCTACGTGGCGACTCGCCAAGATGAACCTCGCCATCCGTGGCATCGAGGCCAATCTTGGTGACCGGGCTGACGACAGCTTCCATCGGGACCTACACCCTGACCTTCGTGCGGACTTCGTTATCGCCAATCCACCGTTCAATGTCTCTGATTGGTACACCGACGCTCTTCGGGACGATCCCCGGTGGAAGTACGGCCAGCCTCCTGCTGGCAACGGCAACTACGCATGGATTCAGCACTTCGTCCATCATCTTTCTCCCCATGGAGTTGCAGGATTCGTGCTGGCGAACGGTTCACTCTCGTCGAAGACCTCGGGTGAAGGCGAGATTCGCAAGAACCTCGTTGAAGCCAACGTGGTGGACTGCATTGTTGCTCTGCCGGAGAAGTTGTTCTTCAATGCCGGTATCCCGGTCGCTCTCTGGTTCTTAGCTAAGAACCGATCCGGCGACGGGTTCCGTGAGCGAACTGGCGAGGTGCTCTTCATCGACGCTCGGAAGCTCGGCCACATGGAGACGAGAACGCTGCGGAACCTCGACGCCGATGACATCGCCAAGATTGCTGGCACCTATCACTCGTGGCGGAACAAGGACCCTGAGGTCGCTTACGAGGACGTACCTGGGTTCTGCAAAGCGGCGAGTCTTGAAGAAGTGGCTACGCATGACTTCGTGCTGACGCCTGGTCGGTATGTCGGAGCGGCAGAGGTCGAGGACGACGGCGAACCCATCGAGGAGAAAATTGATCGGCTGAAGTCGGAGTTGTTTGCTGAGTTCGAAAAGTCGGATGAGTTGCAGGCTCGGATTATGGCTTCGCTGGACGGTCTCGAGTGAGTGACTTTGACCTTCCGATCGGAGCCATTCCATCCAGTTGGAGCGTGGCAGAACTCAAGGAGGTCACCTCGAAGATCGGAAGTGGGGCCACGCCACGTGGCGGTGCCAAGGTCTATCGGGACGAAGGGACCGCGTTTATCAGGAGTCAAAACGTCTTGGACAACGAGTTCAGCGTTAGGGGGCTCGTACACATCGACGACGATGCAGCGGATGCGCTTTCGGGCGTATCGGTCCTACCCGGTGATGTTCTCTTCAACATCACCGGTGATTCCATCCTGAGGACCTGCGTAGTTCCTGACTCGGTATTGCCCGCTCGGGTTAGCCAGCACGTCGCCATCATCCGCTCGAATGGCTCGGTGGATCCTCTCTTCCTGCAGAAGTACCTCACGATCCCTGCGGTGAAGGAGTACATGCTGGGTCATTCTGCGGGAGGGACGCGCAAGGCCATTACTAAGGGGCACATTGAAGGTTTCGTGGTGCCCTTCCCACCCCTCCCCGAACAGCGAGCCATTGCCGAGGTGCTCGGAGCGCTCGACGACAAGATTGAGTCGAATCGGCGGGTTGCCCGACTACTTGACGAATCCTTCCACCTTGAGTGGAGGAGGAGTTTTGGAGGTCAAGGGAGCCTGACGTGGGAGACCATCAGGCTCGGCGACTTCTGTAGCACTCAGTATGGCTTTACCGCCTCGGCAACTTCAGAGGATGTTGGGCCAAGGTTCCTGAGGGTCATGGACATCAACAAACAAAACTGGATTGATTGGAGCGGAGTGCCACATGCGGCGGTGACTCCTAAGGATGAGGAGAAGTACGGATTGAGCAAGGGTGACCTCGTGATCGCGCGGATGGCGGATCCCGGCAAGTCGGCGATAGTCGAAGAGGATGCTCCAGGCGCGGTGTTTGCCTCCTACTTGGTTCGACTGAAGCCGGAAACCTTGGCTGACTCCTACTTTCTCTTTGGATTCCTCAAGTCGCCCGGGTTCATGGACTTCGCAGGGGGAGCAGCAAGTGGATCTGTGCAGAAGAATATGAACGCTCGCGTGATGGGTGAAGCCGAGTTCACGTTGCCTACGAAGGCTGAGCGAGACGTATTCCTGAAGACAGTGCTCCCGGGTCGTCGAATGCTCCAACACTCCGTTGGTGAGAATAGAGCTCTCGTAATGCTCCGAGACGCTCTCCTACCAGCCCTCCTCTCAGGCCGTATTCGGGTCCCCGCCGCAGCCGAACTCGTGGAGGCCTAATGAGCGGCATCAACGAGGCCATCGTCGAGGACGCCACCCTCGAGATCTTCCGCTCTCTCGGCTACCACACGCTCCACGGCCCCGACATTGGCCCCGGTGGCGACGCAGAGGAGCGCTCAGGTTGGGATGAAGTCGTCCTGACCCAGCGGCTCAACGACGCCGTGGCCCGCATCAACCGCGACCTTCCCCAAGAAGCGGTGAACACTGTCGTGACCCAGGTCCTCCGGGCCGAGTCGCAGAACACGCTCGCCGAGAACCTCCGACTCCACCAGCTCGTCACCCAAGGCGTCCCTGTCGAATTCCGCCATGCCGACGGCGCCATCCGTCACGGGTTGGCATGGCTCATCGACTTCGACGACCCAGACAACAACGAGTGGTTTGCCCTCAATCAGTTCACAGTCGTCGAAGAGGGACGCAATCGCCGCCCCGACGTGGTCGTCTTCGTCAACGGCTTGCCGCTCGGACTCTTCGAACTTAAGAACCCTGGCGATGAGAACGCCACGCTTAAGGGCGCCTTCAACCAACTTCAGACCTACCGCAATGACATCAGCTCGCTGTTCACAGCCAACGCCGTCTGCGTCGTCTCAGACGGGCTCGGCGCACTCATGGGGTCATTCTCCGCTGGCTTCGAGCACTATGCACCGTGGAAGACCATTGAGGGCAGGAGTGTCGTTACCGACAAGACCCCACTCGAGGTGCTCATCCGTGGGGTCTTCGAGCCAGCACGCTTCTTGGACCTGCTTTGCAACTTCATCGTCTTCTCTGATGAACCCAAAGGCATCGTCAAACGGGTGGCGAAGTACCACCAGTACTGGGCAGTCAACGCAGCGATCGAGTCGACGATTGAGGCGTCTCGTCCAGATGGGGACCGTCGTGGAGGGGTTGTCTGGCACACCCAAGGTTCGGGCAAGAGCCTCGAGATGCTGTTTTACGCCGCCAAGGCCATGCGAGCTGAGGAGCTTGCCAATCCGACCATTGTGCTCATCACCGACCGAAATGACTTGGATGACCAGCTCTTCGGTGAGGTCTTCGCCCCGGCGCGCATCTTGCCAGAGGCGCCACAACAAGCGGGCAGTCGAGCCGAGATGCGGCAGCTCTTGGAACGTGCCTCGGGCGGCATCATCTTCACTACCATCCAGAAGTTCGCTCCGGATGAGAAGGGTGATGCCCACCCGCTGCTGACTGATCGACGCAATGTCATCGTCATTGCCGACGAAGCTCACAGGAGCCAAAACGACTTCTTGGATGGCTACGCCCGCCACCTTCGTGACGCGCTCCCGAATGCCACCTACCTGGGTTTCACAGGAACCCCGATCGAGTCGACTGATAAGTCCACCAAGGCAGTCTTCGGCGACTACGTCGACATCTACGACCTGACACGAGCTGTCGAAGACGGCGCCACGGTCCGAATCTTCTACGAGTCGCGACTCGCCAAGGTCCGCTTGCCCGAGGAGTACCGCCAGCAAATCGACGACAACGTCGAGGAGCTCACCGAAGGCCAAGAGTTGGTCGACGCTGAGCGCTCCAAGACTCGCTGGGCGAGCATTGAAGCGGTGGTTGGTGCTTCTGAACGGCTCGACATTGTGGCCGCTGACATCGTCGAGCACTGGGAGCAGCATCGCCAGAGCCTGAAGGGCAAAGCCATGATCGTCGGGATGTCCCGGCGTATTTGCGTCGAACTCTACGAGCGCATCGTCGAGCTTCGCCCCGCTTGGCACTCTGAAGATCCAACCAAAGGTCGCATCAAAGTTGTCATGACGGGCTCTGCAGCCGACGTGCCGGCGTTTCAGCCGCACCTCTACCCAAAGCAGACGCTGCGTGACCTCAAGACCCGGGCCAAGGACGCTGATGATGAGCTCGAGATTGTCATCGTGCGCGACATGTGGCTGACTGGCTTCGACGCTCCGTCGATGAACACCATGTACGTCGACAAGCCCATGCGCGGCGCCGGGCTCATGCAGGCCATTGCTCGGGTCAACCGAACCTTCTTGGACAAGCCCGGTGGGCTCATTGTCGATTACATCGGCATCGCCCAAAACCTCCGGAACGCCCTTTCCGACTACTCCCCAAGTGACCGTGACCAAGCAGGCGTTCCCATCGAAGAGGTCATCGCCGTCATGTTGGAGAAACACGATGTTGTCTGCGGGATCCTTCACGGCCTCGACTGGGACTCGAACCCCGCCCTCGCTGGACTTGAGCGGATGAACCAACTCCAAGCCTGCATGGAGTTTGTGTTGGAGGACCCCGATCGCAAGCGTCGCTTCGCCGATCAGACACTGGCACTCCTCAAGGCATTCGCCTTGGCTGGTGCGAGCGACGAGACGAGGACCATCCGAGACGACGTGGTGTTCTTCGCCAACGTCCGCTCAGCCATCGTCAAGCTCGACACCGAAGGTGAGCCTGGAGCTGCGGGTAAAGGCGGAACCGCCGCAGTCGATACTGCCATCGCGCAGCTGGTCTCTGAAGCCGTGGCCGCCGACGAGGTCATCGACATTTACGCCCAGGCCGGGCTCGAGCGCCCTGACATCTCAATCCTCTCTGATGAGTTCCTCGAAGGCGTCAAGCGCTCTGACCGACCAAGCCTTCAGATGCTGCTGCTGAAGAAGTTGCTCAATGGCGAAATCAGGTCAGTCAGTCGAACCAACATTGTCCAGGCTCGGATCTTCTCCGAGATGCTCGACAAGGCCATTGCGAGCTACACGAATCGAAGTCTCACGACCGCGCAGATCATCGCCGAGCTGGTCGAATTAGCCAAGGCGATGCGAGAGGCCCATCACCGCGGCGAGGCTCTAGGGCTCCGTGATGATGAGGTTGCGTTCTATGACGCCATCGTCCAGAACGACGCCGCCGTCCTCGAGCTAGGTGACGAAGTCTTGAAAGAGATCGCACGCAAACTCGTCGTTGCCATCCGCGAGTCCGCGTCGATCGACTGGAACTTGAAGGACTCGGTCCGGGCTTCAATGCGAGCAAAAATCAAACGTCTCCTCACTCGCTACGACTACCCACCGGACAAAGAAGAGGCGGCCATCGAGCTGGTGTTGCAACAAGCTGAGATGTTTGCGAGGGTGGTGGCATGATCGCCACAGCCAACCTGTCCGGAAAGACGGGTCAACTCCACATTGTGGAAGGTTGCTTTGAGGACGTGGTCGTTCAGAACGAGCAGTGCGAGACCGAAGATGCTTGTTGAAGCGACTAGGAGGTCACCTGGATAACGTGCCCGCACCTCGCCAGATGTCGCAATCAGGATTCATTACCTACAAGCAGTCCACTGGACTCGCTGAAGGCCTTCTTGTCGGGAATCTTGGCAAAGTAGCCAGCTCCGAACGCAATGCACTGGAGGACGTACCAGAAACTCTCTGCTGTCGTCATATGGCTGAGTTTCACGTCTTGCAGAGCACGCTTCACTGGGACCTTCCCAAAATAAGCACTTCCAAACGCAATATTCATGACGATGTACCAGGCATTCTCTGCTCCGGTCGTTTCTGAGAGTCCAGCATCTCGAAGTGCTCGCTTGACTGGAATCTTGGCCAGGTAACCTCCCCCGAACATTACGTTCAGAATGATGTACCAGACACCTTCAGCGCTCGTCATCGTGGCAAGTCCCGCATCTTGAAGTGCCTTCTTCCTTGGAACCTTCGCAATGTAGCCAGCCCCAAAGGCGATACATGAGACTACGTACCAGAAGTGCTCGGCACCTGTCATCTGCGGCCTCCTGAGATCAGACACCACAGCACTATCGGTCGCTTCAGACATTTGTTCCCCCTGGTTGAGATTTCGATTCTGAGCATACGTTCATTCTCGAACTGAAGACTTGATGCCGCATTCTCCAGCCGGCGCCCAGGAGGTTTGGCCTGGAGGAGTGGTCAGATGACCGAATCAGGCAGGTGGGACACCGGAACTAGCAAGTACGACGAGGGTGATGGCTCCACATTCTCTCGTGTCTTTGGCACAGGGGACGCTGATCCCGTCGGCGTAGGTCGTTGGGAGCGAGGTGTCGGCGCCAGCTGGAGGAGCAAAGGAGGCCGTGGAAGACACGATGGCGAAGGCTGAGAGACACAGGATCGCTGACAACATGACTCGGGTGACGAAACTCTCGGTTCGTCTTTGTCGGTGCCGCAGTGAATGGGGATTCATCAGTCCTCGCTTAAGGCGAAATCAACGATGGTCGCCCTCCGAAAACCTAGATCGCCAGCCGTGGGCTGCGCCATCAAAATCTCGGGATGAACGAAAGTTGGTTCGCCAGACATCCTCGAAGCCAGAGACATCCTCTCGATGTAGCCAATTGTGTAGCCAATGGAGCAGATCTTGGTGGACTTCGGTGGACACCCTCGGAAAACGCAAGCCTCTGACCAGGACTTATGGACTCAGGTGGACGTAGGTGGACGCTCAATTTGGGGTCCCAAGGTGTCGGGAGTGAGACCTCGGTGTCATTCCTCGCCCCAAAGCACGGAATCCATGACTGCAGCCGCAGCTTCTCGATCGGGGTCCATGATGTGGCCGTACACGTCGGCTGTCATGCGGATCGACGAATGACCGAGCACCTCACTCACC
Source organism: uncultured Actinomycetes bacterium (assembly GCA_903871335.1). Lineage (GTDB taxonomy): Bacteria > Actinomycetota > Acidimicrobiia > Acidimicrobiales > RAAP-2 > RAAP-2. The sequence goes on along the minus strand of CAIQGE010000020.1, from coordinate 80,489 downwards.
ACCTGGAGCTTGACGCCGTTGGCGAGCATGAGGCTCGCGGCTGAGTGACGTAGTTCGTGGAGGTGCCAATCTCCGAGACCGGCCTCATGGCAAAGACCTTTGAACTCGCGGAGCAGGTTGCGCGGTTCAATTGGAGTCCCGAGTTTCGTCGTGAAGATGAAGCCCGAATTGACCCAGGCGGCTCCGAGGTACCGCCGGTCGGCCTCTTGGAATTTCTTCTGTTCCATAATCAAAGGCGTCATCTGCTCCGGGATGTTTACCGAGCGGCGGCTGCTCTTGGTCTTCGTGTCGGCAGCAATTAGTGCCCCACCTTCCCTCTTGAGCTGACGCCGTACTTTCATGACTCCTGACTTCGGGTCGAAGTCCTTCCACATCAGCCCGAGCACCTCGCCTCGTCGCAGTCCTGTGGACAGCATGAGTGCGTAGAGCGCTTGGTGGCGATGCCCATCAAGGACCGCAAGAAATGATCGTGCCTGCTCCGGTGTCAATGTCCGACCTTCTTGACGAACCATTCGGGGCGCACGGGCGAGAGTGGCGACATTCCGGTTGACCATGCCCCACCGGACTCCCTGGTCGATGGCCTGAGCAAGGACGGACCTGATACGACGAACGCTGGAAGTGGAGAGTCCGCTGTCGAGCTTCTTCGAGAGGAGGCGGTCAACTTCCGCCGGCGTGAGCTCTGCCAATTTCCGGCGTCCGAGCGTGGGCACGATGTGGTTCTTGGCCACGCTGCGGTAGTTGTCTGACGCTGTGATCGACACTTGATGGCGAAGAACGTCCTCGTACCAGCGGATGAGGAGTTGTTCAACGGTGATCGCAGTGTCCGGTGCGGGAAGACCTTCGTCCACCTGACGTTGAAGCTTCTTCAATTTCTGGACCACGGCTTGGCGACTCGTCCCGCTCACCGACTTGCGAATCGGCTTGCCGTGCGCGTCGTAGCCAATTGTTGCGACGCCAAGCCATCGCCCGTCTTGGGACCGTTGATACACCGACCCCTCGTTGTTCCCTCGCCTACCCGCCATTTCAGCCTCCGTGAATAATTGCTGACGGAATTGCTGACAAACGGTACTTTCGAGGTGCACTGCGGTGGGTGTCACCACCAGAAAAACCGCTCTGACCTGCGGTTTTGTGTGGTGGGCCGTACAGGACTTGAACCTGTGACCCCTTGCGTGTCATGCAAGTGCGCTACCAGACTGCGCCAACGGCCCTTAGGGATGCCATCCTACCACTTTCGAAGTCATCAAGGACTTTCCTCAACGCACAAAGAGAGATCGAGCCCAGGCGCGAATTCGGTTCGTTCCGTGAAGTGCGTCAGTCAATGCGTCTTCTTGCTTGCCATCGGAAATTGCTTGCTGACGGAATTGCTGACACGCGGCGATCTGAATCAGTAGGACTTCAACGGCCGCCCGAGCGTCTTCAGCGGCCTGATGTTCACCCGGTGGCACACCATAGTGATCACACAAGAACGCGAGTCCCCGACGTGGTCGCTTCGAACGATCGGGATCGAGCGCCACATCGTGTTTCACCACGTCGATCATCGAAATCTGTCCCAAATCTACGCCAAATCCGCTGAGTCCCTCGCCGTTTTGACGACGAAGCGTGGAATCCAACATTGACCAGTCGAACATGGGGTTCGCACCGACAAACAGTGCCCCTTCGTTGACGTACTTCACGAGTCGCGAGGCGGCTCGAGTGGCACCGGCGCGTGACGACAGTGCTTCACCGTCGCGGTGCAAGCGGGCGAGCTTTTCGAAAGAGACGCCGTGGATCTTCTCGGCGCCCGGGTGGATTTGCACGTCAGGGAGAACAAAGAATTCCTCCTGTTCGACCTTCTCGCCATGACGATAGATCGCAAAACCGTACGAGATGGCCTCGTCATTTGCGGTGTCGAGACCCGTCGATTCGACGTCGAAACCCACGAGGAGGGGCGGGACGTCGAAGAGGAGTTCCACGTTGCCAGTGTTTCACGACTGAGTGACACAGAATGTGCGTGGGGGTGCCTCGAGGACGCGGCTCAGGCCCCGTACGATGGAGGCGTGAGTCTCGACCATCAGAATTCTTCGGGACGTCCCACGCCCGCCCGCGCGGAGAGTCGCGGTGAGGTCTCGGCCCGACGACGAGAACTCCAGCGCCGACGCCGTCGTCGCCTCTACCCCATGGTTCTCGTTTTCGCCCTCATTGTCGCTCTCGTCGGCTATCAGTTCGCTCGTCCCAAGAATTCGACGGCCGCCGGCGCGACGACCTCAACAGTCCCCCACGCGACCACGACGACGACCATTCCGGTCGCCAATTCCTACGTCCCACCCAATATCGCACCCGTCGTCTCGCCCCACTACGCCGGGGAAGGCGTGTGGTCTAAGCGCGATGCGTGGGCCAAGGGACCGGCTCCCGTCTACTTCGCGTCGTTTCGACCCTTTAAGGGCGAACCCTCCGTCTACGCCTACGCCGCCTGGATGCGCAACGCCACCACTGACGTGGCGCTGTATCCCGGCTACAGGGGACCCGGTCCGAGCAAAGTGGACCGTGGCCCCGAACAGGTTCCCGCCACTGGCCGTGGTCGCCTGCTCGCCACCTTCAACTCCGGTTTTTACGAAGCCGACTCCCCCGGTGGTTTCTACACCCACGGCACCTTGTACTTCCCCATGGTGAAGGGTGACGCCACGGTCGTCCAGTACACCAACGGCAAGGTTGACGTCATCTCGTGGCCCGGTGGAGCACCACCGGCGAACATCACTATGGCGCGCCAGAACCTGCACCTGCTCGTGAGTGGCGGCAAGCCCAACCCGAGTGTGGCCAATGGATACCTCTGGGGTTCCACCCTCCACGGTGTCCCGGCGGTGTGGCGTTCGGCTCTCGGCGTCGACAAGCACGGGAACCTGATCTACGTGGCGGCCCCCAGCATGACCGCCGCCTCTCTGGCTGCAGTGATGGTCAAAGTCGGCGCGGTACGCGCCATGCAGCTCGACATCAACCCGGCGTGGCCGATCTATGTGACCTACGCCAATCACGGTGCCGCCAACCCCACGTTGGACGTGCCGAATCCCAACCAGATCCGCACCCGCTTCCTCTACTACTCCACCAAGGACTTCTTCGCGCTCTACGAGAAGATCCCCGGTGCGACCGCGACCCCCTGGTGAAAAGGCAGACTGAGCACGAACGAGCTCGCGTTACCTCGCGAAAGGAAGTGTGGTGAGTTCTCCGGCTCATGGTCCGAAGCACGGTCGCACGGTCCCCCGCCGCGTCTATCTACTGCGTCGACTAATCGTCCTGAGTGTCGCCGTCCTTCTTATTGCGGGAGTCTCGATGACGGCTTTCGCACTGCTCGCGGACGAAAAGTCGGGTTCGTCTGCCGCCGCGAGCTCGACGTCAAGTTCGACCTCCACGACACCGACCACCACGCCCGTCACGCGCAACGCGGTCTCCCTGTCCTTCGTGGGTGACATGGACCTCGGTAGCGAACCGGGCCTCGCCCCCAATGCCGCGCACTACTTGGATCCCGTGAAGTCCGCACTCGCGGCCCCGACGGAGTTCGGCAACTTGGAGGGCACCCTCACGGTGCGCGGAACCTCCAAGTGCGGCGGCCCCAATACCAATTCGTGTTACGCGTTCCGCAATCCGCCGGCCTTCGCGCACATCTACCGGGCGGCCGGTTTCAACGTCCTCAATTCGGCGAACAATCACTCGCACGACTTCGGCGAACAAGGTGCCCTCGACACGACGGCCGCTCTCGCCTCGGCCGGCATCGTCCAAGCCGGACTCCCCGGTCAGATTGGGTACATCACCCAAGGAAAGACCACCATCGCGTTCTGCGACTTCGCGCCCTACGGCAACACCAACGACCTCTTGAACTTTCCCGCCGCCCAGGCGCTCATTGCGAAGGCAAAGCAACACGCCCAGATTGTTGTCGTTTACATGCACGCCGGTGCCGAAGGCGCGGCCGCCAATATTGTCACCGGACAGAGCGAGTACTACTTCGGCGAGAACCGCGGGAACCCCGAGGCGTTCGCGAAGATGGCGATCAACGCCGGTGCGTCACTGGTGGTGGCAAGTGGCCCCCACACCCTGCGCGGCATGCAGTTCTACAAGGGACACCTCATTGCGTACTCCCTCGGTGACTTCGTGTCGTATAACAACTTCTCGACCTACGGCAACCTGGCCTTGACCGGTGTCCTCCACGTCACTCTGAGTGCCAACGGCACATTCTCGGCCGCGCACTTTGTCGCGGTGCGCATGAATTCCGTCGGTCAACCCCACGTCGACACGACCAATGCCGCGACCGCCTACGTCGCCTCGTTGTCGCACAAGAATTTTGGATTGACCTCAGCCGTCGTCGCGGCGTCCGGCACGATTACCGCACCGGCGAAGAGTTAGCAGCCTCCGGGCGGACCGGGCACACCCACACCGAGACTCGGCTGATCGACGGTTCCGACATTGGACGGTCGAGGATTAGGTCCGAGGTGCACGACGTACCAGACGCCCCGCCACGAAATGAGCGAGGCAATCGAGAAGGACTTGTCGACGCCGTTCTCCTTGTAGACCAGGCGAACTCCCGGCAGGTGCCAGTAGGCAACATTGTTCTCACAGACGTGGGCTGGAATCAGCCCGGCGTACGACGGAGCCGCGTTGACGCCGAGGAATGACGTCAGTCCCGGATGCAGACCGAGGGCCGCTCGATAGGCGTCCAGGTCCAAACGGTAGAAGGCGAGTAGTCGCTCCTCGTAGTCCGAGGTGGGGTTTGCGAGTGTCCCCGTCTTCATCGACACGTACGCCGAACGGGGAAAGAACAAAGCATCGGCGGCACGCTGGTTCCCGGTCTGAATGTCGGCGAACAGCGACGCGAAACGAGCGTTGAGTGACCCAATGGAACTGGGAGGCTTCGTCGCCGTCTGAGGGAGCTGACCCGGGTCTGTTGTGGTCGTTACAGGTGACGTCGTTGTTGTCGATGTCGACGTCGGCGTTGACGTCGTGGTCGTGCTAGTAGACGACGTGGTCGTCCCATCGCTGTTCGAACCCGACGATGGACTACCCAGCAGCCCAAAGGCCACGACGTAGACCAATGCCCCGACGACGAGGAGGGGCACAAGCGCCAGAATCAGCCGCCGTCGCCAATACGTGGCCCGCGAGCGTCGCGGCCGACGGTGTTGGGCGCTCACGCGTTAGTGGTTGTAGCGCCGACGCCCCAGGAGCACGAGGATGCCACCACCGGCCACGAGCCCCGCGGCTAGCGCCAACGGCACACCCGTGTTCACTCCCGTGAAGGGCAACTTGGGTGTCGTCGTCGGGGGAGGCGAGATCAGAATCGGCGAGAACGCCGCGGTCACCTGGCCGTCGGCCAAAGTGGAGACGCTGTAGGTCGTCGCACCGTCGGAGGTCACGACGTCGGGGCTCACGTAACTGGAACCCGCACCACCGGCGCCGGTGTTACCGATGTTGTCGGGGCCACCACCGCCACCACCGAAATAGCCACCTCCACCGCCGCAGCCGCCGCCCGAACTGCCGTCAGTCGTCGATCCACCGTCACCACCGTGCATCGCCGTTCCCGCGGTGCCGCTCGTGCCGCTACCGGTCGTCGGCACCAAGCCCGCCGCTCCCGCCGCGCTCTGAGTCGCGCCACCACCACCGCCTCCGTCGGTCGCGCTCAAGGTGCCCTGACCGGCGTTGCCGGAGCCGTCCGCGTTGCCCGCGTTGCCACCGACTTCGTCGTAACACGAGGCACCACCGCCACCGGCAACCACCAATGCGGAACCCTGCGAAACAGAGAGGGAATTAAAGATGCCTGAGAGTCCGCCACCACCGCCGCCGCCACCCACGCCCCACCAATTACCGTTGCCTCCGGTGCCACCGCCAAAGTTGCCACCGAAGGCTCCGGTATTGGTGGTGGACGAAGAACCCGAGGTGCCGACCATAATCAGCAGTTCTTCGCCACTGGTTACCTTGATCGAGGTTTCGACGTGGGCGCCGGAGCCACCGGTGGCGGTGCTGCCAACACCGAGACCGCCCGAAGCTCCGTCAGCCGTGACATTGAGAGTTCCGTTTCCCGGCACCGTGTACACGCACGAACTGGTGAACGTCGTGCCGCTGCAGACTGGCCACGCGGCGGCAGAGGCGGTGCCCGCGCCCACGAGGACCACGGGTCCCAAGCTCAAGGACGCCACAGCGGCCACACGCGTGAGACGCGACAACGTAATGCGGTTCATGAATCCTCCCGAGGCAAACGAATCACAGCGAAAGATACCAGAGTCGTGGCCCGGGGGCGCGAACGAGCCGCGTCACGACGGTCGCAGGTTCTTCGCGGTGTCGCGTGGCTTATTGCCACCACGCGACACCGCGGGAGGTGACCTGGTCACCCTTCTGGAGGCGGCGTCCGGATTCGAACCGGAGTACGGGGCTTTGCAGGCCCCTGCCTAACCGCTCGGCCACGCCGCCAGGAGGTCTCAGCCTACTCGGCGGGTCGTTAGGAGCGACGCAGGACGAAATGGATGATCCCGTACGCGACGGCGATCAGGATCGCGATCTTGATCACGAACCACAACGCGCCGGCGAGAAAGGAAATGAGTCCGAAGAGAACGGAGGCGAGGGCGGCGACGAGGACCACCACGACTAACAGTTTCACCAGTGTGAACATTCCTGTTTCTCCTTCACGACGCCCGATACTCAATGGTACGGTGCGCGAGGTGGGCACCGAATCACTGCGCGAACGACGCAATCGACTGATCGAAACGCCGGGACTCGCGGGTATCACCTTCTGTCGCGCCTACGCGGCCGAGGCCGACGACTGGCTGCGCGGCATCGCGAACGAGGCCGGTGGCGAGAACCCGAAGGACGTGGCCCTCCTCGCCGTCGGCGGCTACGGCCGTGGAGAGCTGTCCCCGCACTCGGACCTCGACCTCGTGCTGATTCACGACGGGATTCGCAAGATCGAGAAACTCGCCGACCAGCTCTGGTACCCCATCTGGGACGAGGGCGTCGGTCTCGACCATTCGGTGCGCAGACCCAAGGAAGTCTTCGCGGTCGCCGAAACGGACCTCCGGGTGGCACTCGGACTCCTCGACGCCCGCCTCGTCTGGGGGGACAAGAGCCTGTCGGGACCCCTGATTGATCGCGTGCGCACCCTGTGGGCGGGTGAATGGGGCGACCGCTGGTTGCCCGAACTCGAAGGTCAGATGACACTGCGTCACGAACAACACGGGGACTTAGCCGACCTCCTGGAGCCGGACTTGAAGGAATCCCACGGCGGACTGCGTGACGTGAACGCGCTCTCGGCGGTACGCGTGGCGTTTCCCGAAGTCAATGAACTCCTCGACTTCGACGAGATCTACCGCGCCCGTGACGTGATCCTGGAGGCCCGAGTGGCCCTGCACCGCGTCGCCGGACGTGAACTCGACCGGCTACTCCTGCAAGAACAAGACCAGGTCGCTCGCCTGGTGGGTGCGAGTGACGCCGATGAACTCATGACGCGCCTATCGGCCGCGGGACGCGTCGTGGCTCGCACCTCGGACGCCACGTGGCGACGGCGCGGGCACTGGCGGTCGCGGGGAGCCACCCCACCGGGACCGCCCGTCGTCATCGAGGACGGGATCGAGATGTACGACGGCGAGATTCGTCTGGCCCCGGGAGCTCCCGTGGCCTCGGACCCGACCCTCACCTTGCGTCTCGCGGCGGTGGCCGCCGCGGAGGACCGTCCCATTTCCTTTTCTTCCCTGCAGCGACTCGCGGACGAGTCACCGCCGGTGCCGACCCCGTGGCCGAGCCAATTACTGCGCGCCTTCGTGCGTCTTCTCGGAGAAGGCGCCGGTCTCGTGACCGCGGTGGAGTCCCTCGACGCCGTCGGTCTGTTCACCAAGCATCTGCCCGAGTGGGAACACGTTCGCTCCTACCACCAGCGCAACGCCTACCACCGCTTCACGGTGGACCGTCACCTGTTAGAAGCCGTGCGCAACGTGCGCGTTGCCATCACGGAGGTCTCGCGACCCGACCTCTTGCTCCTCGGCACGCTCTTTCACGACATTGGTAAGGGACTCGGCGGGGACCACACGGAAAAGGGCATCGAACTCGTCCAGGCCACCGGTCCCCGGCTGGGTCTGCGCGATGACGACACCGCCACATTGGTGCAACTCGTGCGCCACCACCTGTTGCTCAGTGACGTCGCGCTGCGACGGGACCTCGATGACCCTTCGACTCTTCGCTACGTCGCGGCCGCGGTCGGTGACGAGCAGACCCTCGAGCTCCTGGTCGCTCTCTCCCGCGCCGACGGTCTCGCGACCGGTCCCTCGGCGTGGGGTGGATGGAAGTCCCAACTCGTCGCCGAACTCGCGAGCCGCGTCCAGCGCATCCTGAGTGGTCACGACGTGGTCTTCGTACCGCGACGCCACGAAGAACTCTTGGCCGAGGTTCGTTCGCGCAACGTCATCATTCGACGGGACGACGACTGGATCTCAGTTGCCGCCGTGGACCGACCGGGACTGCTCGCCACGCTGACGGCCGCCTTGGCGGTGCTCGCCATTGACGTGCGCAGTGCCGACGTGATCTCCGACGACGACGTGGCCATCGACCGCTTCTTCTGCGTACCGGGACCGCGAGGTTGGCCGTCGGACGCGGAGCTCGAATCAACCATCGTGGCCGCCCTCGCCGACCCCGCAGCGGTGCAGGCCAAACTCGCCTCTCGGGCGAAGGACTACGCGCCCCGCCGCCAGTCGGGCCACCGAGTTCAGACGGGCGCCCACTTGCTCCCGGCCGCCTCCGAGTTGGCCACCGTGATCGAGGTCATCGCGCTCGACGGGGTGGGGCTTCTCTCGCGTCTTGCGGGGGCGGTCTCCGCCTTCGGGCTCGACATCACGGCCGCCCGACTCTCGACGGTCGGGGACGTGGCCATTGACGCCTTCTACCTCCGCACGCCGAGCGGACAACCAGTCGATGAGGCGACGGCAAATGCATTATTACGAGAGCTCAACGAGGTAATTAGTTAAAAGAACGTGCCGATTATGTGGCCTATTTCTCCGGTAGACTCCGGACGTGCGTCGCTTCTCGTCTTTGCTTGCTCTTTCGGGTGTTCTCGCCCTCACTTCCTCGCTGGTCGCGGTCTCTCCCGTGACCGCCGGAGCGAGTACCACGCTGCACGCCACGTCCGTCCAGTACCCGTCGACCGTGCTGGCCTCGGTGCCGCTCGTTCGCATTACCTACAACCAGGCCGTGACGGCTACTTCGTTGCCGAAACTTCGTCTTTCCCCCGCCGTGGCCACGATCTGGCAGCAGGTCGGACCCAACACGGTCCAAGCAATGGCGTCCGGGTACCTCGTGCCGAACATGCGCTACGCGACGACTATCCCGACGGCCCTCTCGTGCTCGTCCTCCTGCACGGCAACAACCACGGTGCCCAAGACTCTCGTCGCCTCGGGATCACTCACGTGGATGGACCAACTCTTCGCGCAACTCAATTACTTGCCGGTCTCCTTTACGACAACCGTCAAGCGCACGAGTCTCGCCAACCCGGTCGCCGGCACCTTCGCGTGGCGATTCGCCAAGTTGCCCGGTGCGCTCAAAGTTCTTTGGCACGTCGGGACGTACAACGTGATCCTGAAGGGCGCGATCATGCGCTTCCAGGACATCCACGGCTTTGCGACCACCGGTCTGCCGACGGCGCAGACGTGGCAGATGCTCCTCCACGACGCCAGCCTGGCCAAGCACAACCCGAATCCTTGGAACTACGTGTCGGTCTCCAAGGCCCGCCCGGAGTCGCTCACGCTCTACGTGAACGGTGACGTCGCCTACAAGACCCTCGTGAACACCGGCATCCCCCAGGCGCAGACGGACAACGGCACCTACCCGGTGTACTTGCGCTTTCGCACAACGACGATGTCGGGCACCAACCCGGACGGCTCGAAGTACCACGACACCGGTATTCCGTATGTCTCGTACTTCAATGGTGGCGACGCCCTGCACGGTTTCATTCGCTACAGCTACGGCTACCCGCAGAGCCTCGGGTGCGTGGAGATGATGTACACCCACGCCGGCCTCGTCTGGCCGCACACTCCCATCGGCACCCTCGTCACCGTCTCCTAAGCGAGTGTCGACCCCGGCACACTCGCGCGGGCGTTCCTTCCTCTATCACCTCGGCCTCACCCTGATAACCCTCGGGGTACTCTGCGCCCTGTTCCTCGCCTACCAGATCTGGTTCACGAACCTTCTCCAGGAACGTACCCAGAACAGTGCCGTCGCCAGTGTGCAAAAGACTCTGCCTCCTCCGCTCCGTCACATCGTGACGAGACCCGTACTCGTGTTGCCGAAGGGTCCCCCGGTGCCTCTCTCCAACACCACGGCCGCTCCAGGAACCTGGCTCGGCCTCCTACAGATCCCGAGCATCAATGTGAAGCAGGCCATTATCGAAGGGACGGGGGACGAAGAACTTCGTCTCGGACCCGGTCACTATTCCTCGAGCCCCGCGCTCGGGGCCATGGGCAACGTCGCCATCGCCGGACACCGCACCACCTGGGGCCGGCCCTTTCGATATCTCAATGAGCTCAAAGTCGGCGACCCGATCGTGATCACGACCGATCGCGCGAGCCTCCTCTACCGGGTAACGAGCAGCATCGTCGTGAGCCCGAACAATGTCTCGGTTTTGGGCGCCACCCCGTTTCCCTCGCTCACGCTCACGACCTGTAATCCTCCCTACTCCGCCGTCACGCGACTCGTCATTCACGCGCACCTGACCGCGGTCCAGCGCGCGGGGGTGTCCCCCGTCACGACCACGACGGTGCCATCACCAACAACCACGTCAACGACAACGTCAACGACAACGACGACCGAACCCACCACCACGACCACGCTCGCCCCGCTCGCCGCGAATGTAACCGCGGCGGGCGGAGGCGGCGGTTGGTGGCCCGTCGTCCTCTACGGCACCCTCCTCGCCGGTCTCCTCATCTACGGCACGCGGTGGCGCCGACGCAGCGCGCACCCGGTCCTCGTCGTTAGCCTCATCGGCGTGCTCTGCGTCCCCGTCACCTTGAACCTGTTCCAGGGTCTCTCCTGGTTACTGCCGGCCAACTACTGATGGACGAGAGCACCCGCGCGGACCTAGCGAATCGCTTCCGCTACGCCATCTCCCCCGAGGACCACGCCCGCGTCCCCGCCTACGGCGCCCTGTCCCTCGCGCTCGCTAACTCCAAGGTCGCCATTGACCTGCTCTATGCGGTGCGTCCGGAGCAGCGCAACAGCATGTTGATCTTCGCGGGGCTCCACGACCTCGCCTTGCTCGGACACGAAGACCTCACCCCCCTCTACGACGACCTGCGTCGCGGGGGTGGCGTCTCGCCCGACGAATTCGCGGCCCGCGTCTTCGCGGTCGTGGAAGCAGACCCGAGTCTGCTCACCCCCTACCTCGACCGGGCCACCCAAACCAACGAGGTCAACCGGTCGGCCACCATTCAGGCGGTCCTGCGGGTGCTCTGCGCACGTGGACTCCGCGAGGTCAATCTGGTGGACGTCGGCACCTCGGCCGGCCTCAACCTCTTCGCCGATCTCCTCCAGGTGCGCAGCACCGACGACGGCGATCCCTTGACCCTCGTCTCGGAGTCCCTCTCGGGACCCTGGCCGAGTGCGCCGTCGGCGCGAGTCGTCTCGCGCGTCGGTCTGGACCCGAATCCCTTGGACATCTCGAACGCCGACGACCTGCGGTGGCTGCGGGCGTGTCTGTGGCCCGAGGACGTGCGTCGCCGCGAACGCGTCGACGCCGTGGTCTCGCACGCGCCGAACTGGCCGCAGCGTCAGATCCTGGCCGGCACCGCCACTGCGGTCCTCGACGAAGCCCTGGCTCTCGCAGAACCGGGCGTGCCGACGTTGGTGCTGCACACCTGGGTCGCCGCGTACTTCGAACCCGCAGAACAGGCCGCCTTCGGAAAGAGAATGCGCGAACTCACCGCCACCCGCGACATCTACTGGCTCTACCTCGAATGGCCCCGGGCCGTGCCGCACTTGGGCCCGCCCGAGGCCCACGAGCCTCCGCCGCGCGCCGGCGCGAGTCAGATCGTCGTCACCGAGCCGGGTGGCGAGCCCACCTCGTGGGGCTGGAGTCACTCGCACGGTCACTGGGTGTCGCTCGACCCCTCGGTGCTCGGTCCGAAGGCGTGAGAGCCTCGTTGACGCTCCACGTGCACCTCGGCGCTCGTTAAGTCACTGCCCTGCGCGATCACCGAGCGACCGAACCGCTGGCGCAAGTCGTCGATCGCGTCACGGAGCGCGGCGCGGTTCGCCTGCGCGGCGCGCGAGGCCGCCTCCACGCTCAGCGTCTCGGGAGCCGACGAGAGATCAAAGGCCAGTTGCACCTGACTGCCCTCGCGCGCGCGTAACGAACTCGCCGATACTCCCGCGAGGCGAACCGCGGCATTGAGCGGCACCGACTCCGCGAGAGCTTCGGCGACGCCGGCGATGGCGCCCTCGTCGTCAACCCCGAAACTGAGTGTTTGCGACCGACGCACGGCGTGGAGATCGTCGAACCTGATCACGACCGAGATGGTGTGGGCGACCTGGGACGAATCGCGCAGCGCGCGGGCGACCACCCCGGCGTGGCGCCGAATCTGCACCAGCACGTCGTCGTAACCGACGAGGCTCGTGGCGAAAGTTTCCTCGTGACCAATGGATTTGTTCACTCGGTGGGGACTCACCGCGCGGGCGTCCTCGCCGCGCGCCATGGCCGACAGAGACGCGGCCATGGCCGGACCGAAGTGAGAGCGCAGGGTGGCTTCGTCCACGGTCGCGAGTTCGCGCACCGACGAGAGTCCGAGTCGCTCCAGGCGCTCCGCGGTCGCCGGACCCACACCCCACAGCGCGCGCACCGGGAGTTCGTTCAACCACCGCTCTCGGGTCGCCGGATCCACGTACACCACGCCCGGACCCGGAACCAGGACACCGTCGCGGACCGTTGGTTTCGAGCGTTTGCTGGCCAATTTCGCAAAGAGCTTGTTCGGACCGAGACCCACGCCCGAGAGAATGCCCAGCTCGTCACCAATGCGCTGACGCAGTTCGGCGGCGGCCGCGAGCGGACGGACGTCGAGCCGGGCCAGTGAGGTCAAGTCCGCGAAGACCTCGTCGAGACCGAGGGGCTCGTAGATCGGGGTGAGGTCGTTCACGATCGCGTGGAAGCGTCGCGAGTACTCCTCGTAGCGATCAAAGCGACCTGGCAGAATCACGAGTTGGGGACACTGTCGGAGCGCCACGACACTCGGCATCGCGCTGCGCACCCCGAAACGTCGCGCCTCGTAGCTGGCGCTCGCGATCACGCCTCGTTCGCCCGCTCCCCCGACCGCAACTGGTCGACCACGAAGTGAAGGGTCATCCAGAATCTCGACGGACGCGAAGAACGCGTCTAAGTCGACGTGCAGGACCGGCGCGTCGAGAACGGAGGGGTCAGTGACTGAAGATGACGTGTCGGAAGGCTTCACCGTGGGCAACCCCGATTGTTCGGCCCGCCTGTTGGGCCCGTGCGGTCACGACCGCGCGCACGCCGCTCGGGTCATCACCGACCTGTGATCCGTGCGCGAGCACGGCTTTGATCTTGTTCTCGAGTGACGCGGTGATGTCGACGACCACGTCGGGCTCGTGCGTGCCCGACAACAACAGGTTGGCAACGACGTGAGCGTCACCGGCGTTCGGGAAGTAGTGCGGCATCCCGCTCGCCGGCGCCACGGCGTCGAGCAGAGCCCAACCGGTCTCGCGGTGATCGCGGTGATTGACGTAGGCACCACCAAAGAACGTGGCCGTCGGATCAGGGCCGAGCACCACGTCGGGACGCAGGCGACGGATGTGCGTGACGAGAATCTCACGAAGACGCTCGTCGTTACTGAATCCGCCGTCGTCGTAATCAAGTTCGATGACGCCACTCACCCCGAGGATTCCCGCGGCCACACTGAGTTCGTGACTGCGCTGTTCGCGCAGGTGCGTCACGTCCACGCTGGCGTCGTGCGAACCTTTGGCGCCATTGGCCACAATGAGCATGTGCACGCTCGCGCCCATCTGCGCCCAGCGCGCGAGGGCGCCACCGGCCGCCACGTCGGCGTCATCGGGGTGCGCGTAGATCGCGAGGACGACCGACGGGGCCAACGAGAACGACTGCACGGCTACCCCTTGGACTTTGGTGCGGTGGTCTTTTCCAACATGCGAATCTCCCGCGCAAAATCGTCCGCGTCCTCAAAGCCCTTGTACACCGAGGCGAAGCGCACGTAGGCCACGTCGTCCACCTTGCGCAGTTCCTCGAGCGTGGTGAGACCCACCTCTTCACTGGACACGTCGCGACCGAGCAGCCGCACTGCTTCTTCCACGGACGTGGCCACGCCGGTAATCACGTCTTCGTCCACTGGTCGGTTCTTAAAGGCGGCGCGCAGACCCTTTATGATCTTCTCGCGATCGAATGGTTCGCGCTCCCCGGAGCGCTTGGCGACGTAGATGCCAACCTCTTCAATGCGCTCGAAGGTCGTAAAACGCTGGGAGCAGGCGGCGCACTCTCGACGGCGCCGAATGGCGATGCCGTCTTCGGCCAAACGAGAGTCCACCACCCGGTCATCATCAGCCGAGCAAAAAGGACATCGCACCGCTCAACGGTACACCGACCCCCGAGTTTCAAGGGATCAGGACGTGTTCGCCGGGCACCACGACGCTGCTGCCGAGTTCACGAATCAGCGCCTGACGGGCAACCGACGGTTGCCACGGGTTGACGTGCGTGGCAATGGAGGTGACGGTGTCGCCGGGCTCGACGACGTAGACCATGCCGGACGACAGCAACGAACTCGTCGCCTGATCGGCCGGCACGCCGCTGCCGGTCACGCCGCCGAAGGCGTGCCCGGGCCACGCGAGGACGACGAACGTCGCCACCAAGGCCAGGGTCACCAACGCGCGACGCCGACGGCGCAGCATCCGCTCACGAGCCGCCCGACGCACGGTGATCGACGGGCCGGTTCGCAGCGGAACGACGGGGCGGGAGCTCACGAGACTCAAGTGGCGGGGAGAAATCTCCTCATTCGCCCACTCTTCTTCGTAGATTCTCGCTGCAGCCATCTCCGACACTCCCTCTTGGTAAGCGAACAACTGTTCGTAGTGTAGACCGAACACTTGTTCGGTGCAACCCCACCTGCGACAGTTTTCTCGCGGGGTGTCACACCAGCGTTTCCTGCAGGGCCCGACCCACTCGGCCAAAGGTCGTCGCGGGTTCTAACGAGCCTGTATTTCTCCCCGATAAGGCGCCCGTCGCCTCCGCGAGAGTGCGCACGAGGCGGATCCGGTGTCGGCGAACGAGGCGGGCACACTCCCTCGACAACTCGGAGCCGGGGTGATCATTGGAGTCGGTCACCTGGCCGTCGGTCACCCACACAATGGGCTCGCCGCTTCGCCGTTGTCGAACGGCCCATTCGAGAATGGGACCGTCGACGCCGTTACCCACATTGCCGCCAGGGATCCGTTCGGCTCGCCGTCCTTGCGACGCCAGAATCCACGCGTTGGGATGCCCACCCGTGTCTCCCGGACGATGGCTATATCCGACGACCAGTGCCGCGGGCACCAGGGACAACAGAGCCGAGAGTTCGTCCTCGGGCACGTCCATTGATCCCGATTGGTCGACCACCACCACGCCACCGAGGAAGCGGCGACCGTCCACGAAAGCGCGACGCTGCGGGTCGGTTAAAAGTCGGGAGGGATAACGGAGCGTTCTTCCCGATGACGCCGCTCGCCACCTTCGGACGTGTCGCGTGGACGAGGTCGTGGTCTTCTGGGCTTCCTCCGACCACACGAGTTCGGCGAATCGTCCCGAAGGCGGGCGTCGTCCCCCAGGCTCGAGAGCTCGCTTGAAGACCTTCAATTGTTCGGGTGTTTCCGGAACCGCGGCGCCCATGGCACGCACGAGGATCTCGGCCACGGGAACACTTACCCGGTCGAATCCTTCGGGCAGACCACTGCCGTCTCTTCTTCGACTCGTTGACGCCAATTCGGACGTTGAGTAGGAAGCAACCAGCGACTGAAGCCGACGCTTCAGCACTCCGAGTGGTTTCACCCAGGCTGGTGCGCTCCGGCGAACGCCCTTCAGAAAGTCCTTCTCGGCGCCGCATCCCACGAGGGCCGCAAAGAAACACACGGCTTCGGCCCACGCTCCTTCGGTGCCAAGACGTTGACCGGCGACCATTTCGGATCCATCGCCGAGAAGTTCCACGGCGAAGCCGAGACGCGCCAAGACGACGTTGACGCGAAACTCCTCGGCACACTCGAGTGGACGTCGGGGAATGTCCGGATACACGGCGAGCGGGTTGACGTCGTGCGGGGAAATCCGAAGGTGCGTCAATTCGTGCGCGCGGATCACGCGGTCGACGGGGGCTGCGCCAAGGGGAACTTCGAGTATTCGTTCCGTGAAGTCACAACTCGCGTGTCCCCGCAGGGCGAATCCTTCGCGCACCCGCCAGGGAACCTCGGGGAAATCATCGTCGCGTCCGGTGACGAGCTCGGGAAAGACGGGTCGCGCGTTCACCGCTCGAGAGCCCCGATCACGAGGGCGTCGAGAAACGCCTGAGCTCGAGTCTCACCGAATAACAGGTGAGCCGCGCGCTCCGCGCCGTGTCGCTCTCGCAGTTGATCAAAGGCGTAGAACGTGCGTAGCGACACGCGACGATCTTCCTCGCCGAGCGTGCCGCTCAGCGCAGGGCGACGCAGATCGGCACTCAAGCGCCGAACGCTCGCGGGGTGGGGACGATCAATGCGAACGGCTACGGGAAATCGGTCGCGCAACGCCACGGGCAATTCTTCGAGGCGCTCGATATTGGTCGTCATCACGACCGTGAAACTCTCGGCCGGCCGCACGATCTCGCCGGTGTGCGGATGTTGCCACTGCGCCGAACCGTCCGTGTCGGTCATGGCCAACAACAAACTCAGCACATCCCCGGCGGCGCGGTCCACTTCGTCCACGACCAACCGTCCCCCTCGTCGCCACGCTCGAACCGCAGGTCCTTCGAGCCATTCCCAACGGTCGTGTCCCGCCGGCATCCACGTTCCCGTGACGTCGGCGGTGGTGAGATCCTCGGTACAGATGAGTCGCTCCGCCGCACCGCCGAGCGTGGCGAAGTGCAAAGCGGCGAACGTTTTTCCCGTCCCGGGGGGACCATAAAGGATGACCCGATCCACCCCCGCCGCCAACACGTCGGCAAAATCCCGCCATCCCTGCGCTAGGGGAACCTCATCTACATGCGCGTCGCTCTCGACCATCAAGGCCATGACTCTCCTCTCGCCCACCCGTCGTGGTGTGACGTCCCAACGGTCGGCGCGCCCGAAGAATCGCGAGATTTCCCTCGTTACAGGCCCTGTCGTGAACTTGAAGGTGACACGAACGTATGTTTGCCTTTTGGGGGAAGTGGCGATAACCTACGAACGTTTGTTCGTTCAAGGAAGGTTCCCATGGCTGAAGTCCTCACACCGATGCGTCGCCAGATTCTCGACTTCATCGTCGCCTGTCAGCGCGAGCGCAACTTCCCGCCGACCATCCGCGAGATTGGTGACCACGTGGGTCTCAAGTCCCCGGCCACGGTCGCGAACCACATCGAGGTGTTAAAGAACGCCGGCTACATCGAAAAGAACCCGCAGCAGCCGCGCACACTGACCGTCCGCTACGACGCGGGTTCGTCCACCATCAGTCAACTCCCCTCGCCCGTTCGCCACGTTCCCCTCATTGGAGACGTTGCCGCCGGTACCGGGGTGCTCGCCAGCCAGGAGTCCGTCGACCTCGTCGCCCTGCCCGAGCAGTTCGCCGGCCGCGGCGAGAGCTTCATGTTGCAGGTGCGCGGTGAGTCAATGATTGACGCCGGCATCCTGCCCGGTGACTTCGTCGTGGTGCAGCGTCAGGCCGAAGCCAACAAGGGTGAGATCGTGGTCGCGGGCATTCCCGGTGACGAAGCAACCGTGAAGCGCTATTTCCCTCAGGGTCGTCGCGTGGTGCTGAAGCCCGAGAACGCCAGCATGGAACCCATGGAGTTCGACGCCAATGAGGTCACCCTCTTCGGTAAGGTCATCTCCGTTCTGCGCAGCTACTAGAACCGAGTCGCGTTACCGCGCTTCGCGGAAGGCCTCGAGCCACGTCGCGATCCAAGTATGACCCGTCACCCGGTAACGCTCCCGTTGCTAACAGTGCACGAGGCGTGGCCGACGGACAACTTGACCAATCCCAAGTGAAACGAGGTTTTCTGATGACGGCCGCAGACACTTCGATCATGACGAGCGCCATGCAGGTCAAGAAACGTTCGATTGCTTTCACGACAGTTGGGGGGCAATGACAAATATCGATCTCAGCCCTACGAGATCAGCAGTCCGCAAAGCGGGCTCGGATCTTCGTAAGCTCATTTTGGGCAGGGCCACCGATGAGCCACGATATTTCGAAGCGATCGAAGTCATTACGGCGTGGCGTGCATCGCACCAGTATCCATTGATGAAAGCCACGAGCGGACTCCGATCAATGGTCCAAACGGTTGGCGCTGATGTGATCGTTTCACAGCGGCTGAAACGTGTCCCGACAATTATCGACAAGCTCATCCGCGAGCCCAGCATCGATTCATCCAGAATGCAGGATTATGGCGGCTGCCGAGCTGTTTTGTCTTCGATTGACGAAATACGCGCAGTCCAATCGAGGCTGGGCAAGGCTCATCGAGAGCGTTGCGGACGAGATCCGCACCCGATCAAGGACTACGTGACGCGCCCGAAACCTTCGGGGTATCGAGGCGTTCATGTAGTCGTGAACTACAACGAGAGATTGATCGAAGTCCAACTCAGGACTCGCGTCATGCACGAATGGGCCATTGCGATGGAAACACTTTCAGGCAGGTTTAAAATCAATTTGAAAGCGGCTGACGCACCGATCGCCCTCAGGAACCTCTACGCTGAAGCTTCGCGACTGATGGCGCTTGAAGAAACGGGTGCATCGGTCGAGCAAGTTGATTTAGAACACTTCGCAGTTCTCCAAGAGCGTGCAGTAGAGTTTTTGTCAAGTCGGGAATCATGAGGGAGGCAGCCATGAGTTCAGCAATGAACCACTATCTCTTGGTATTCGATCACAGTTCTGGGAAACTCGTAAGTCACCGTGACTTTGGCTCGGACCAGCGTTTGGCTCTCAGCGAATACGCAGTTAATGAGGCTTACTACCACGACAAGCCCGAGATCGAAATTGTGCTGATCGGATCAGATTCAATGGAAACGGTCAAGATCACCCATGCCAACTACTTCGACGGAACAGTGAAAATCGAGCGTTCGAGGTTCCTCGCCGACCTCTAGTCCGTCTAACGATCGCGCGTCAGTCGACGTTCGACGTTAGTGATGAGGATGTAGACCTTTCTTGTCCTCACGAGTTTCGGCGAGCAGACTGTTGAAATCGAACAAAGTCCAGCAGTGACGTAGATGTTCATTAGTCAGGTGGTAACGCCTCCCGCCGAGACGTCGCCAAATCTACCTCTAGTGACACAGGCCGACCCATTTTCGAAAGAGCATCAAGGCTCGGCCTTGGGTCGACTACATATGACCCCCTCAGGGCAACCCAAAATCTTCCTGAACGGCGTGAGTGCAATCAGTGAACTGTGGTTATGGTGAGCCATGGCCAGCGTCAATCTCACCTCCGCACAGCGGGAGCGCTGGCTGGTGCACGTATGGCTCCTGGTGACGTTCGTCGGTTCTCTCGCGGTCATCTACTTTCACTTGACCATCGCGCTCCACACGTTGATCGCCGTGGGGTTCGTGGGACTCGTGGTCGTTCACTTGCGCCAACGTCGTCAGGCCATCTCTGTTTTGTTGTCACGAGTGCGTCGATGGTCGAGGGCGTCCACGCGTCGTCGAACACGGGCGGCGGGCGACGCTATCTTGACGTTTCTTCTCCTCAATGTGCTCGTGTCCGGCGTCATTGATCTGACCAAGGGCGGCATGGCGGTGCGCGTTTCCATCGGTTTCGGCCAACCCGTGAAGTGGCACACCTTGTCGGCCTTGTTGCTGCTCGTCGCCCTGGGTGTCCACTTGATCCGTCGGGCGTCGCGTTTTCGCACGTCCACCATTCGCTAGATCCCGTACTCAGCGCAGTCGCTTGGGAGCCTTGCTCTCGCGCGCGGTGAGTAAGAGTCGGGTGAGCTCGTCCCAGGGGATCTGGTCCAAGTCCACAATGATCGCGCCGTAACCGTCGTAGTGCGGAGTCGTGTAATAACTGTCGTCACCCGTCGCAAGTAGACGGTCCTTTTCTTCAATCGAGCACAAGATGACGACGCCGCCTTCTTCGTCACTGCGAAAGCGGGCGAACCCCTTGCCCGCGACTTTGAGACCCGGTGTTCCGTACCAGAGGTCGGCGGTCGTCTCGGGCAAGGTCGTCGCCCAGTCTTCAATGTCGCGCCACGTCATCACGCAGTGAGACTACGGGTCACCGGTTGCGCTCGCTAGTGTCCCCTTGTGGCCCTCGGCGTGATCGCGAGAACGAAGCGAGAGCGCGAGGTCGCCACCCTCATCTCCTGGCACCGTGGCGGCAGCGAGGTCCAACCCTCCGCGACTCGAGCCGCCTTCTGCGACGCGATGCTCGAAAATGCCGACGCCATCGAGATCGACGTGCGGCGCACTAGGGACGGTGTGTTGGTCTGCGTGCACGACGCCGATATTCCCGGTGCGGGACTCGTGACCCATTTGAACTGGAGCGAGCTCGCGCCCGAGATCGCTCGTGACGTGCTGACCTACGACACCTTCCTCGCCGACCTCAGGGAACTTGATCCGCAGCGTCGGATCATCATCCACCTCGATCTCAAGGATGAAGGGTACGAACTTGACGCGGTGGACCAACTCATCTCTGACGGTCGAGCTTTCTTTGTGACAACCCCGTCGGAGCGATCCGTCCGGTTGCTGCGAGACGAGCGACCAGAGGAAGACGCTTTCTTGACTCTCGGCACGTCCTCCCACGGACTCTCACGCTGGAGAACCTTCCGACTTCGTTCTCACGAACTCGCACCCTTTGTGGCCATCTGGCGCACCAAAGCCACGGGGGTCGCTGTTTACCACCGACTCGCCACCCGACCCCTACGAACCTGGTGTCGCATCTTTCGCGTGGAAATGGTCGTCTGGACGGTTGATCGCGAGGAGACCCAGCGCGAATGGTTGGACAAGAAGGTGTCCGTTCTCACGACGAATCGACCCCGTCGTGCTCGCGAAATACGTTCTGAATGATCGAACTTCGTGGAGCGGGTTTTCAGGAATGTCCGGCGCGAGTCCAAGCCACCTAGCTAGCTGTGGAAATTGTTCTGTGTCTCAATATCTGGTTCCGCTTGGATGACGCAGTCGAAGTACTTCCCATGCTCAGTTGACGGAGCTCGCGAGACTTCCAGTTTGTCATTGAGACGAAGCATTGGAATGTTGTACTTATGAACTTCCGAAACAACCGCAACGGCCGACCCAGTTCGTAATGCGAACTCGCCCATGACTCGAAACTTCATGTTGGTCGCAATTCCCTGCTTCTTGTAGTCAACGTGTGTTCCGAGTGATTTGATCCAAACTGTGTTCGGTTCAAACGGGTCGGGTGCACAAACCACCACGCCTACGACCAAATCGCCTGCTACCGCGACGAAAATCTCGTTTCCCTCTTCCGTACCCAAGCAGGACGGAGCCTCACGAATTACAACTTGTGCCTTTGCTTCCCATGGACGTCGACGTGCGGCACAACGAAATGCCTCAACCTGACTTTGATCCTCATCGCGGTAGAAACGATACAGGTACTCCCGATCGCCCACTAGCAGAGAATTAGATGGTTACTTGCTGAATCGCAAGGAAGGTGAAACTCGTACGACCTTGCTCTTGCTACGCAAGTTATCGAACGCAGCCTTACGCTTAGGAGTAGCGCTGACACTCAGCACGCCATTCTTCTTGCCACTTTTCATGGCCGCTCCCTCGTCCTCTTGTCGGACCAACTTTACCACGGTAGATGTCTAGAACAACGGTCGCGCCACCCAACAGACATGAAAAGTCCGTAACAACCTCGTAACCCCAGATGTCAGCGGCACATGATCGCACTGTACGTCCGGCCAAAAGTTAGACCGTCGGGTTGCTTCAAGATTTTAACGTCAGGCATCGATCGAACCGAGGGGTGAGGTTCAGAAAATGAGCAGCGTCCGTGACGTTCCGCGGGGCGTTACCGACATCAGGCTCAGCCAAGCAACGCCTTGGTTGTTCAACGTGACTCAGTCGTGAGTAAGCAAAAACTTCGCATCAGTCGGCAGAAAAGTTCCCGCTGAAATTTGTCCTATGAAACCCTGCAGTGAAGGACCTACGAAATACTCCGGAAATACTGATTGCGTACGGTGTGTAGGTGGCGGTCATTTTTGCCGACGACTTGTCGGGCGCGTGGAACGAGATGTTCGAAGCCCCGAGTCGTCCGCGGGCGATCTACAAGGGCTTCTTTGACGAACTCCAACGAATTCCAGTTCCCGAACTGCGTTCGCGAGCCGAACAGCTCTCACGAACCTTTCTGGACCGCGGCGTCACGTTCGCCCACGAGGGTGAGGACCGACCCTTCCCCCTCGACCTCGTTCCGCGACTGATCGACGCCGCCGAATGGGACCACCTCTCGCGTGGCATCTCCCAGCGGGTGCGAGCTCTGGAAGCGTTCCTCGGCGATGTCTACGGACCAGGAGCCATCTTCGCGGATCGCGTGATCCCACGGGCGGTCGTGACCTCCAGTCCCCACTTCTGTCGACCAGCCATGGGCGTCACCCCCGCGAACGGTGTGCGCATCGCGGTGGCGGGCATCGACCTCATCCGCGACGAACGAGGAGCCTTTTGTGTCCTCGAGGACAACGTGCGCATTCCCTCGGGCGTCAGCTACGTGATCGAAAACCGGCGCGCCATGACCCAGACCTTCGCGTCACTCTTCGCCGACCATCGAGTGCACCCCGTCGACGTCTATCCCGCGCGACTCCTCGCGGCGCTGCGCGCGTCCGCTCCGCCGGCCGTCGCAGATCCGGTGGTCGTCGTGCTGTCGCCGGGGGTTCACAACGCCGCGTACTTCGAGCACGTGCTGCTCGCTCGCATGATGGGCATCGAACTCGTGGAGGGTCGCGATCTCGTCTGTCGCAGCAATCGTGTCTTTATGCGCACCACGCACGGCGAACACCCGGTGCACGTCATCTACCGGCGCGTCGACGACGACTGGCTAGATCCATTGCAGTTCCGTCCCGAGTCCGTCATCGGGGTGGCCGGTCTCGTCAACGCGGCACGAGCGGGTCACGTGTCCATCGCCAACGGACTCGGCAACGGGGTCGCCGACGACAAACTCGTCTATACCTACGTACCCGACTTCATCCGGTACTACCTGCGTGAAGAACCCCTGCTCGACAATGTCGAGACCTACCGACTCGATGATCCGGACGTTCTCGCCGACGTCGTCTCCCACCTCGGTGACTTCGTCATCAAGCCCGTTGACGGCTCCGGCGGCAAGGGCATCGTGATCGGCCCCCAGGCGAGCGAGGAACTTCTGCTCGCCACTCGCGACGCGGTACTCCGAGCCCCACGGAACTGGATCGCGCAGCGACCCGTCGCGCTGTCGACCCACCCCACGTTGATCGACGACACGATCGCCCCTCGTCACATTGACCTACGGCCCTTCGCCGTGAACGACGGACGTGACGTGTGGGTCCTACCGGGCGGGCTCACGCGCGTCGCGCTCGGTGAGGGCGAACTCGTCGTCAACTCCTCTAAGGGTGGGGGTTCCAAGGACACCTGGGTCATCAGCGACACGGTGGCGCCCTCTCACTCGGAATCTCCACCACCCACCCAACCCGTGATGGCGCACCTCGACCCGCGACGCCAGAGTGACGAGAGTCTGCCCCACGGGAGCGATCAGTGAGCGACCGCGGCATGCTCTCGCGCTTGGCGGAATCGCTGTACTGGATTGGCCGCTACATCGAACGCGCCGACGACACGGCGCGCATTGTCGATTCCTATGTCCACCGCATGGTGGAGGACCCCCTCAACAACGAAGACGCCGCGTGTCGCTCCCTGCTCTCCATTCTCGGACTCGAGGTGAGAGAGGACGAACAGCGCACGGTCGAGAACACGCTCGAGGTCATTGTCTACGACGACGAGAACCCGAGCGCCATCAGTGGCGCACTGCGCGGTGCCTTTGAAAACGCGCGCCGCAGTCGGGACCACATCTCCTCAGAGATGTGGGTGTGTCTCAACACCACCCAACTTCGTCTGCCCCACACCGAGATGAACGCCCGACAGCTCGGTCCCGCGACCTACCTGCAATACGTGCGCGAACGCGCCGCATTATTCACGGGGCTCACCGAGACCACTCTGTCGCGTGACGACGGTTGGCAATTCCTGATGCTCGGGCGTTCCATCGAGCGCATCGACATGACCGCCCGCTTGCTGACCGCGCGCCTGGTCGGCGCCGATCACGCTCCGGACTGGTTGGCCCTCCTTCGGGCGTGTGGGGCCATGGAGGCCTTCTTGCGCAGCGCGCGTCAGGAGAACCAGTCCAACGAGATCGCGGCCTTTCTCCTGCTGGACCGACTCTTTCCCCGTTCGATCCTGTCGGCTCTCAATACCGCGGACGCGTGTCTCGTAGAACTCCACCCGAGCAACGAACGAATCGCCTCGCCCGACCTCGCCCGTCAGTCCCTCGCCCGTGCGCGCAGTCGCCTCGAGTTCATTGATCCCGCGAACATGATCGAACAACTCCCCGATCTTCTCCCCATGATCGAGGAGACCTGCTGGCAGGTCAACGACGCGATCAGCGCCAAGTTCTTTCGCCACGTCAACGCCGTGGTGTGGTCGAGCGAGGGGGCACTGTGAGTACCACTGCGCCCTGGGGCCTCGCGATTATTCACCACACCGGGTTCACCTACGACGGACGCGCCACCTCGTCCTTCAACGAGGCGCGCATGACCCCGCTGTCGGGCGCGACTCAAGAGGTCCGCAGTACACAACTCGTCGTGGACCCGAATGTCGCGGTCTACCGCTACGTCGACTACTTCGGCACCGTGGTCAACGCCTTTGACGTGCAGCAACCTCACGAGCGCTTGCAGGTGACCGCGACCTCCTCCGTTGAAAGTCAGGCACCCTCGCTTTCCTCGCCCCTCGCGTGGCGGGACTTGACCGATCCCGACCTCGTGGACCAGTACTCCGAATTCTTGTTCTCGACCCCCCGTACCGCCATGGACGAGGATCACGTCGAGAGCTTGCGCGACCTCGTTGCGGGGATCGACCTTCACGAGGGAGTGGAAGCCATCAGCGCTTTCGTCCGCGCCCACGTCGCCTACGTCGCCGGCGCCACCACCGTTGAAGCCACGGCCCAGGAGTCCTGGTCGCGAGGCGAGGGCGTCTGTCAGGACATTGCTCACGTCACGATTGGTTTCTTGCGTCAGCTCGGGGTCCCGGCCCGCTACGTCTCGGGGTACCTCTACCCCGACACCTCCGAGGAGATTGGTCGCACGGTGGCGGGACAAAGTCACGCCTGGCTCGAGTACTACGCGGGCGCCTGGACCGGTAGTGATCCAACTAACGGCACGCGCGAGACCGAACGCCACATCATCGTCGCGCGCGGACGCGACTACGACGACGTGGCTCCCCTGAAGGGCATCTACGAGGGACCCGCGGCGTCGGGACTCGGCGTGGTCGTCGAGATGACCCGCACGCGCTAGGCGAGAAACGCGGCCAGGGCTTCGGCGTAGGCGTCGAGTTCACCGAGCGTGATGAATTCGTCACTGCGGTGCGCGAGGAGAGGATCCCCCGCGCCGAAGTTGGTCGCGGGAATCCCTCGCTCGGCGAAGGTCGCCACGTCGGTCCACCCCACCTTCGCGCGCGGTGGCGCCCCGGTGGCCCGCACCAACTTGTCGATCAGGTCGTGGCTGAGGGACGGAGCCGCGGCCGGGGCCCAGTCCAGTACCTCGATGACGTCGCCGTCGTCGAGTACGTCCGATAGCAGCGCGCTCACCGAGGTCACCGCGTCATCGAGCTGTCGGTCCGGGGCGACCCGGTGATTGAGCGTGCAGTGGGCCACGTCGGGCACCACGTTCGGCGCGACGCCGCCGTCGACACTGACGACTTGTAATTGCTCGAGGTAGGTGATGCCGTCGACCTCGGCCGAGCGCGGAACGTAGTCCGCGACCGCCGTGATCAGCTCCCCCATTCGGTGGATGGCGTTGCGGCCAGTGAACGGTCGAGCGGTGTGGGCTCGGGCGCCATAGAGGGTGACCCCCAGCCGCAGAGTGCCCTGGCACCCAGCCTCCACGACCCCGCCCGTTGGCTCACCCAGCAAAGCGGCGTCGGCGACCAGCAGGTCGGGACGGAGTTCGCAGAGTTCGACGAGTCCGGATTCGTGGCGCGCAATCTCCTCGCGCGCGTAAAAGATCCAGGTGACCTCGACCGAACGTGGCGTGTCACGCACGGCCTCGGCCAACATGACGGCCAGAGATCCCTTCATATCAACCGCGCCGAGCCCGACGAGCGTGTCGCCGGTGATCGTGGCGAGCGTGGGATCCCCGGGCACGGTGTCCAGGTGGCCGGCGACAATGACGCGCCGCGTGCGGTGTCCGCGAGTAGCGGCGACCACATTGTCACCAATGCGCTCAACGTCGAGGTGCGACGCCGCGCGAAGAGTGGTGAACACGTGACCCGCGAGAGCGCCCTCGTCCCTCGAGATCGACGGCGTGGCCACGAGGGCCAGCGTGTCATCCAGCAGGCTCACGTGGCGATCCCGTGGTCGCGCAACAGATCATTGAGCGCGGTCTTGTTGTGGCGCTCACCTTCTTCGAGGCGTCGCACCACGAGCACGCACGGGAGGTAGAAGTCGCCACCCGGATACTCGCGCTTGCGCTGCGCGTTGACGGCCACGCAGTAGTCGGGGACGTAGCCGCGCGACAGGGTCTCCCCCGTGTTCGCGTCAATGACGGGAATCGACGGATTGAGTACCGTGCCGGCGCCGAGAACGGCGCCTTTGCCGACCCGAGCGCCGTCGACGATCATGGACCTGCTCCCGATGAAGGCGTCGTCCTCGATGACGACCGGCACCGCGTTCGGGGGCTCGAGAACGCCACCGATACCAACGCCACCGGAGAGGTGGACGTTGGCGCCGATCTGGGCGCAACTACCGACCGTGGCCCAGGTGTCGACCATCGTGTTCGGTCCCACCCAGGCGCCGATATTCACGTAACTGGGCATCAGCACGACCCCGCGGGAGAGGAAGCTCCCCCGGCGCGCGGACGCCCCCGGCACGACCCGGACGCCGGCGCGCTCGTAGTCGTGCTTCAAGTCCAACTTGTCGACGTATTCGAAGGGGCCGACCTCACTCGTCTCCAGGCCGCGCAGGCGGAACAGCAACAAGATCGCCTGCTTCACCCAGTCGTGGACCACCACGTCACCGTCCTCAGTGATCTCGGCCACCCGAATCTGGCCCTCGTCCAAGTGCGTGATGACCTGCTCGACGTCGCGACGAGCCTCCACGTCTTTCGGCGACAGGTCGCCAATGACAGAAAACCATTGAGAAATTCGTTCTTCGAGTGACGGCACGCATCAATCGTAATGAGAGCGGCGAGTGCCGCGCGCGATCAGAGGCTCGCGGTGAGGCGGTGAGCGGCGAGGGCCAAACGCTCGGTCGGTTGCACGACCGCGACGCGCACGTACCCCGCGCCGGCGTCCCCGTAGAGTTCGCCGGGACTGGTGAGTAGACCCGACACCTCCGCGAGTTCGCGGGCGAGGTCCCAGCCATCTACGCCGTCGCGCTTGATCCAGAGATAGAACGTGCCGGCGGGCACCGGTGCGTCAATGCCGCGATGCTGCAGCGCGTTCGACAGCAGCGTCAGGCGCTCGAGGTACCGCTCCCGTTGAGCGACCACGTGTTCGTCGTCGTCGTACGCGACGGCCACCGCGGCCTGGACCGGAGAGGGCACCATGAAACCGCCGTGCTGTCGCACCGAGCGGAGATATCCCACAATGTCCGGGTCGCCCGCGTAGAAGCCCGCACGGGCGCCCGCCAGATTGGACCGCTTGGAGATGGAGTGCACCGCGAGCACGCCCTCGCGCGCGAACTGCAGGATCGACTGGGGCGAGCCTCGCCACGAGAATTCGCAGTAACACTCGTCGGACGCCACGAGGACACCGTGCTTCTGGCCCCACGCGGCCACGGCCGCGAGATCGTCGAGTTCCCCGGTCGGGTTGGAGGGCGAGTTACTCCAGAGCACGAGGGCGCGCGAGATGTCGTCAGGTGCAATCGAAGCGAGATCGAGATTCCCGTCGACCATCGGCACACTGACTGCCCGCAGGCCGGCGAGGGTCGCGCCCATGGCGTAGGTGGGGTAACTAATGGCGGGATAGAGCACGGTGTCGCGCTCGGGGTAACGAAGATGCAGGTACCCGGCGAGGGTGGCCACGAACTCCTTGGTTCCCACGCAGGCCGCGAGATCATCAATCCCGAGTTCCACGTCGAATCGGCGCTGCAACCATCCAGCCGCGCTCCGGCGGTAGACCTCGGTACCGGCCGAGGGTGGATAGCCCCGCACGCCTTCACTGCGCGCCAGGACGTCGAGCACGATCTGCGGCGGGGCGTCCACCGGGGTCCCGATCGAACAATCGATCACCCCGCCGTCGTGGCGGTCGGCCACGAGGCGCAGGGCGTCGAGGCGGGCGTAGGGATAGGGCGGCGGGGTGAAACTCACGCGCTCACCCGCCACTCATCAAAGCGCGCGGCGCCAACGGCGTCGAGCACGACACGCAGCACCACGACATCGTCACGGGACTCCTGATCGAGCACGTCACCCTCACGATGCGCCGCGGCGATGAGGTCACCACGTTCCACCGGCAGCGCCAGCGTGACCACGCGGTCGTCCACGCGCAAGCGGTCACCAATCGTGGCGATCAACCCCTCAATGCCTTCACCCGTGAGCGCCGAGATCGCGACGGAACCCGGGTTCTCCTGGGCGAGGTCACGAGACTCGGAACCCTCCACGTCGCACTTGTTGAACACCAGTAGTTCGGGGACGCTATCGGCCCCGATCTCGCGCAGCACTTCACGCACGGCTTCGATCTCATCCAGCGCCACGTCACTCGAACCGTCGACCACGTGGACGAGCAGGTCGGCGAGGCGCACTGAATCCAGGGTTGACTTAAAGGCGTCCACGAGTTCGTGGGGCAACTTGGAAATGAAACCCACCGTGTCGGTGACGAGGACGGTTTCACCACCGGGCATCTGCAGTTGTCGTGTGCGTGGATCGAGGGTCACGAAGAGGCGATTCTCGGCGGGCACGCCGGCGTCGGTGAGACGGTTGAGCAGCGAAGACTTCCCGGCGTTCGTGTAGCCGACCAGGGTCACTTCACGGTGGCGACCACGAGCGCGACTCTGACGTTGCACGCCACGGGTGCGCGAGACTTCCTTTAGGTCCCGCTGCAATTTGTGCATGCGTTGGACGAGACGACGACGGTCGACCTCGAGCTGGGTTTCACCGGGACCACGAGTACCAATACCACCCGCCTGCTGGCTCAGCGAACCACTCGCCCGCCGAAGTCGGGGCAACCGGTACTGCAGGAGTGCGAGTTCCACCTGCGCCTTGCCCTCGGGACTACGCGCGTTCTGGGCGAAGATGTCGAGGATCACGGCGGTGCGGTCAATGGCCGTTCGGCCGAGGAGTCGTTCTAAGTTTCTCTGCTGCGCGGGCGAGAGATCGTGGTCAAAGACCACCGTGTCGGAGTCAACGGCGAGGCTGATCTCACGCAACTCGTCCACCTTGCCGGAGCCGAGAAAAGTTGCCGGGTCGGGTCGGTCGCGACGCTGGATGACGCGAGCCACCACGTCGGCGCCCGCAGTGTCGACCAGCAGGGCGAGTTCGTCGAGTTCACGATCGAGTTCGTCCGCGCTATGGCCAGGAAAGAGCACGCCCACGAGCACGATGCGCTCGCGGAAGGAACGGTCAATGAGGGTGGTCGGTATATAGGTCACGAAAGGGCCCACGTTATGTCCGCCACGAAGCGGACCGGGCCGGCGAGCGTCGCCTGATCCCCCTGCAAGTTGACGACGAGGTCGCCGCCCGGGTTACTGACGCACACCTGGGTCTCCACGCGACCCGCGCGGTGCAGGACCGCGGCACTCGCCACCGAACCCGTCCCGCAGGCGAGAGTCCAGCCGACCCCGCGCTCGTAGACGGTGAGAGAGACATGGCCGGGATCGAGCACCGTGACGAACTCGACGTTGGCGCCACCGACCTGTTCGGACAGTCGCTGCGCGATGAGTTCCCGGTCACCGCGAGTCCACGCCGCGTCGTCGTCCACCACGACGTGAGGATTACCGACTCCCGCAACACCGATCGTGCCGGGAATGGTGTCGCCAAAACTCACGCGGCCCATCTCCAAGGATCCGTATCCGTCGTTGCCGTTGAGCTCGATGGCGACGAGTCGTTCACCCGCCAGCGTGTCGACCAGGACATTGGCGCGCGCGAGGCCCCAGTCTTTCGCGACAGCGGCCGCGAGGCAACGGGCCCCGTTACCGCTCATCTCGGCAATCGAACCGTCCGCGTTATACAGCGTCATCGCGACGCGCTCTGCGTCAACGGCGGCCACGAGGAGACCATCGGCACCCACGCCGAGCATGCGGTGACACGCCGCGGCCGCGAGCGCGGGGTTCCAGAACGAGGCGCCCTCGTTCGTCGTGACGTCGACCAGGAAGTCATTCCCGGCCCCGTGCCACTTCGACAGCGTGCGTGTACTCACGGGTTCAGTTTCCCACGCCGCTCACCGGCGGCGCGATCAGTTGGCGCAGGGCATCTTCGGCCTCGTCCGCGTCATCGAACCACCGCACCCGTGGATCGCGCGCGAACCAACGACGTTGGCGTCGGGCGAGACGGCGGGTCGACGAAATGGCCTGTTCGATGGCCTCGTCCAGCGTGAGTTCGCCGTCGAGGTAACTGAGTAACTCCTTGTAGCCGACCGCCTGGCACGCGGTACGCGAGAGACCCTGCGGTCGTTCGGCCAACGTACGCACTTCGTCGAGCAGGCCCTGCTCCATCCACGTAGAAAACCGTGCCGCAATTCGTTCGTCGAGTTCGTCGCGGCCCATCCGAAGGCCGATTTGGAAAATACGTTCGGTCCCGTAGGACTCGAGTCCGTCACCGTAGGAAGAAAATGGTCGACCACTGCCGATCGTGACTTCGAGCGCTCGCACGATGCGGCGCGCATTCTTGCGCTCCATGCGCGAGGCCGCCAGTGGATCGAGACGCTGTAAGTCCGCGTACAGCACGTCGAGTTCGTCATAGGCGCGGTCGTTCAGTTCCTCGCGCAGCTCGGGATACTGACCGGGAATCGTGAGAGCGTCAATGACCGCTCGTCCGTAGAGTCCGGTGCCCCCGACATAGAGCAGACCCGCGCCCACCTCTCGTTGCTGGTCCTCGACGCGTCGGGCCTCGTCCTGAAAGGCCGCGACCGTGAACTCTTCGGACGGATCAGCGAGATCGAGCAAGTAATACGGCACCTCGGCGCGTTCGGCCGGCGTGGCCTTGGCGGTGCCGATATCCATGCCCCGGTACACCGTCATTGAATCCACGGTCCCGATGGCCACGTCGCCGAGGTCGCGAGCTACCCGGTGCGCCAGAGCGGATTTTCCCGAGGCCGTCGTTCCCACCACCGCCACCACGCGAGGGCGCGGCGTCGTGCTCACGAGAGGACGGGGATGCGCACCTTGTGGCGGGGTCCGCGCAACGTCTCGACGTGCGTGCCGAGGAGGTGG
Source organism: uncultured Actinomycetes bacterium (assembly GCA_903871335.1). Classification (GTDB taxonomy): domain Bacteria; phylum Actinomycetota; class Acidimicrobiia; order Acidimicrobiales; family RAAP-2; genus RAAP-2. The sequence goes on along the minus strand of CAIQGE010000020.1, from coordinate 48,754 downwards.
TGCGGGGCACCGTGGTGGATGCGCACGGTGGCGAGAGCGCCAGCGCGCAGCCCACCCTCGGGTGGACTGAAGTGCACGAGCTTGCCCTGACGCGTGCGTCCGGCGAGAACGTCGGGGTCGCGACGCGACGGCCCTTCAATGAGCACTTCTTCGATCACGCCCACGCGCGCCTCGTGCTTCAAGAGTCCCGAACGATCAATCACGTCACACAAACGCGCGAAGCGGTCGGAGATCACGTCCTCGGGAATGAAACTCTCGGTCATCTCGGCCGCACGCGTGCCGGGACGCGGCGAGAAGATAAAGGTGTAGGCGCTGTCGAACTGGGCCTCGGCCGCCACCGCGAGCGTCTCTTCGAACTGGGCTTCGGTCTCCCCCGGGAAACCAACGATCAGGTCCGTCGTGACCGCGAGGTCCGGAATCGCCGCGCGCGCGGCGGCCAATTTCTCGAGGTAGCGATCGGCCGTATACCCGCGGCGCATGGCGGTGAGCACTTGGTTGGATCCAGACTGGATCGGCAGGTGTAACTGATTGCACACGGCGTCGGTCTCGGCCATCGCGGCGATTGTTTCGGGACGCAGGTCCTTCGGGTGCGGACTGGTGAAGCGAACGCGCTCAATACCGTCGACGGCGCCCACCGCACGCAGCAGGTCGGCGAACAGCGGGCGGCGTTTGGTGAGGTCGCGACCATAGGAGTTGACGTTCTGGCCGAGCAGGGTGATCTCGGTCACGCCCTGCTGCGCGAGGGTGCGTGCTTCGACGACTAAGTCCTCGAAGGGACGGGAGATCTCTTCGCCGCGCACCGAGGGCACGATGCAGAAGGCACACGAGTTGTTGCACCCCGTTTGAATCGTCATCCACGCGGCCCACGGCACTTCGCGCACCGCGTTGAGCGCCGGCACCATGTCAGCGACGGACTCGGGGTCGGGCGCATCCAGGATCTCGATCTGGGGGCCCTCACTGCGGGCCCGGCGCAGGAGTCCGGGGGCGCTACCAAGATTGTGGGTGCCGAAGACCACGTCGACCCACCCGGCGCGCTGCAGAATGCTGTCGCGGTCCTTTTGGGCGAGACACCCGCCCACCGCGATCTGGAGATCCGGGCGTTCGTCCTTCAGGGCCTTTAAGTGCCCGAGGGTGCCGTAGAGACGGTTGTCGGCGTTCTCTCTGATGCAGCAGGTGTTGAGGACAATGACGTCGGCGTCCTCGTCGTTGACGGCGGGAACCAGACCGTCCGCGGCCAACATGCCGGCCAGACGTTCCGAGTCGTGCTCGTTCATCTGGCAGCCGAAGGTGCGGATGGCAAAGGTACGGGGCGAATCCACCGATTCAGCCTACCGAGCCACTTCGATCACTGAATCGTCAGCGTCCATCGTCACCCCGATGCCACCTATCACCACGAGTGCGAGGCCCAACAGATCGAGCGCGCTGACGCCCTGGCCGAGGAAGACGAAGCCCGACAAGAACGCGACCGCCGGGTCGAAGGCTAGGAGCACTCCGACGATCGGTGGCGGGAGACGACGGAGGGCCTGCATCTCGGCGGCAAAGCCGAAGACCGTGGCGAGGAGTCCCATACAGATGAATCTCACGAGAAGACTCGGGTGACTCGCGACGTGGCCGATGCTCGGCACCACGAAAACAAAGGTCAAGGCAGCGGCGACACCCATGGCGACCGCGAGACCCTCGAAGCCCTCCGTCGCGCCCCCGACGTGGTGCGAAGAGTACGCGTAGGCGCCGTAGCTGACGGCCGCGAGGAGGGCGAAGAGGACCCCGACGAGGTCGAGGTTCCCACCCGGGCGACACAGGGCCACCACCCCACCGGCGGCTAAGAGAATGAACGCGAGGTGCCGCCAACTCTTGTGCCCGAGCGCCGCGACGACGAAGGGTCCCATGAACTCAATGGCGACCGCGGTCCCGAGCGGAATGCGCGCGATGGCTTGAAAGAAGGTGAGGTTCATGACCGCGGTGGAGACGCCGAGCAACACGGCGGCCCGCCACTCCCCTGTCCCCCACGCCCGCACCTTCGGTCGCACGAGCGCGATCAGGATGACCGCTCCGGTCAAAAAGCGCCATCCGGACACCGCGAGCGCACCCACGGCCGGAAAGGTCGGCACCGCGAGAGCGGCGGCCCACTGAATCGAGAAGGCGCCGAAGAGGACGAGGCCCGCGGCACCGAAGGCACTCTTCGGGGGCTCGGCGAGGCGCGCGAACTTCACTCCGTGTACGTGGTCATACCGTCGCGGTCGGCTTCGAGGACGAGGACCGTTCCCGGCACCGACAGTGACGAAATGAGTGACGTCGCGCACGCGGCCACGTCGGCGGCCGTTTCTGCAGTGGCGACCCCGAGCAGGGTGGAACCCGCACCGGACCAGCACGAGGCGAGAGCGCCACCCTCGCGAAGACCCGTGAGAATGGTCTCGGCGTGCGGGAACAGGCTCGCGCGGTAGCGCTGGTGCAACCGGTCCTCCATTGCTTCTGGCCGCAGTCGGGTGGCGTCGGCCAGTCCGGCGAGAACGAGTCCGACCCGCGAAAGATTGAAGACCGCGTCGGTGAACGCGACGGAGGCCGGCAGGACCTCCCGCGCTTCTTCCGTCGCGAGTTCCTGATCGGGGATCACGACGACGAAGCGCAGAGTCTCATCGAGCGGCAGTGGCTCCACGAGCGCATTGCCGTGCGCCAACGTCGCCACCACGAGCCCGCCGTAGAAGGACGCGGCGGCGTTCTCGGCGTGTCCGTCGCGCGCAATGGCGACGGCGAGTGGATCACGGGACCCGGCGGCCGCGGCCGCGGCGAGGGCCAGGGAGGCCGAAGAACCAAGACCGCGCGCCAGAGGAATCTGGGAGTTCACGTGGAGCGCGAATTTCGTGTGACCGAGCACGTCGCGCGCCACGCGCACGCCGAGGTGTCGGTCGTCATCGAAGAGGCCGGCGCCGAAACCCTCGCTCGTGACCGTGAGTTCGTCGGCGGGGGTGAGGGTGACCTCGACGTACAAGGAGAGGGCGAGACCGAGGGCGTCAAAACCCGGTCCGAGATTGGCTGTGCTGGCGGGAACGCGAACTCGCATCACGTCAGCGTAAACGCTCCCACCACGACGGCGGGGAGACGTCGCCACCGGCGACCAAGGACACGACGCGCGGTGCGGGACCACTCAGGATCAAGGTGCCGACCACGTCACCTTTCGCGTAGTGCGTCGCGGGCGCGAGCGGCCCGTAACTCGCCGATTCGCTCTGCGACGCCAGCCACAGCGCGCTCACCGTCGCGCCCACGACCAGGGGCTGCGTGTAACCGGCCCACCCGACGTTACCCACCCGTTGACCCTTCACCCAGGTGCGACCCACGACCTGCGCGGCCGCGGAGTCGGCCAAGGCGTAGGCCGCGTTCCCGGCCGCAGTCAGAACGTCGCCGCCGTGTTGCGACAGCACGACGGCGAAGGTGAGGAACGTCGTGCCGTTGACGGTGCGACGAAGAGCCAGCGCGTCACAGCCCCCGGCCTGCGAGGTGCGACCCGATTTGATGCCGACCACTCCGTTCTCACCCAGGAGCGGGGTGTAGGTGCCCACTGTTCCGGCCCCTGGGAGCGTGACAGCCGTTTGCTGCACGATGTTCGCCACCACCGGCCACTGCATCACGTGCTCGGCGAGTCGCAACTGGTCGAGCGCCGTGGACACGGACGCCGGGTCGTACCCGGAGACGTCCGCGTAGGTGGTGTGATTCATGCTGAGCACGATGGCGGTGTGATTCATTTGGTCGATGAAGGAACTCATCGACAGTCCCGTGAGGCGCACGAGCATCGTCGCGTAATTACTGGCCGAGTGAACGAAGAGGCCGTCCAGTAGTTGTCGCTCACAGAGCTGATCACCAACGACGACTCGCACGGTGGACTGATCCGTCGCCCGGTCGTGCACGTATTCCGCCACGTCATCGGGGGTCACGCGCAGGCACGGGCCGAGTTGACCGAGCGAGAGTGGCAGGAGTTCGAGGGCCACTTCGGCCGTCATCATTTTGGTGAGTGACGCGATCGGGACTTCGGGTTGCCCGCTGGTCGTCGCGCGAACTTGCGCGTCGGGAATTGACACCGCCGCGCTGCCCTGGGACGGAAAGACGAAGGAACCGGCGGTACCGACGGGAAGTACCGCCACGGTCGGACGAATCGCCACATTCGCGTAAGTCGAGATGGGTGGCAGTCGCGACGCGAGATAGAGGCCCGAGGCGGCCACGAGAGCGACGGCCACCGCCCCCGACATCACCCAACGCCACGGCGACGTTGTTGTTCGCTGGTGCTTCGCCACCCGGTCAGGCTACGCCGAGGGATGCAGCCGCTCGTAGTCCTCGAGGGTGTAGAGCACCTTTCGGGCCTTGGACCCCTCGCCCGGGGCGACGATGCCTTCTTCTTCCAATTGATCCATCAGGCGACCGGCCCGCGCGAAGCCAACGCGGAGCTTGCGCTGGAGCATCGAGGTCGATCCGGACTGGGTCGACAGCACCAGGCGACGAGCCTCAACGAGGACGGTGTCGTCGTCGTCATTTCCACTGGCGCCCGTGACCGAACCGCTCTCATTCGGCAGGTCGAGGGCGACCACGGTCTCCGTGGTGCCACCCTGCGAGCGCCACTGCGTGACGACCCGGCGGACCTCTTCTTCGCTCACCCACGGCGACTGGAGTCGACGCGCCACGTTGCTCGACGCCGTCAGCAACAACATGTCACCCTTGCCGATGAGGCGTTCGGCACCGGCCTGGTCCAAGATGACGCGCGAATCGGCGAGAGAGGAGACGGCAAAGGCCATGCGACTGGGAATATTCGCCTTGATGACGCCGGTGATGACGTCGACGCTCGGGCGCTGGGTGGCGAGCACCAAGTGGATTCCGACCGCGCGAGCCATCTGCGCGATGCGCACGACCGATTCTTCGACGTCCCGGGCCGCCACCATCATCAGGTCATTGAGCTCGTCGACCACGATGACGATGTAGGGCAGATCTTCGGGACCCTTGGGTGGTTCGATCTCCGTCTCGAGACCCGACGCTCGCTCGACCGCGTCCGCGACCGCCTGGCGCACGGTTGTCGGCGGCACGATCTCACCACTCGCGAGCAGCATCTGGTAGCTCGTGATGTCGCGCACTCCGTGCTCGGCGAGGATGTCGTAACGACGCTCCATCTCCTTGACCGCCCACGCCAGGGCGCCGGCCGCCTTCTTCGGGTCGACGACGACCGGTGAGAGCAAGTGAGGCAAGTCGTTGTACTGACCGAGCTCGACGCGCTTCGGGTCCACGAGGATGAGCCGCAGTTGTTCCGGCGTGGCGCGCATGACGAGCGACGTGATCAGTGAGTTGATGCACGAACTCTTTCCCGCGCCCGTCGCACCAGAAATCAGCACGTGGGGCATTTCGGCGAGATTCACGATCACCGTCTTGCCCGAGATATCGCGACCGAGCGGGACGTCGAGGGGGTGCGTCGCCTTGAGTGAGTCCTCCGCCGCCAACAAGTCGCCGAGCGCCACGAGGGTTCGCTGCCGATTCGGCACCTCGACACCAATGGCAGAACGCCCCGGGATCGGCGCGAGAATACGTACGTCGGGGCTCGCCATGGCGTAGGCGATGTCGCGGTGCAGTGATGTCACGCGAGCAACCTTCACGCCGGGTCCCAACTCCAGCTCAAAGCGCGTCACCGTTGGTCCGACGGTGTAGCCGAGCAACGTCGTCTCCACACCGTGGGCCGCGAGCGCGGTCACCAGTTCCGCTCCGGCCGCGTCAATGGCGGTGCGATCCTGGCGTTGTTCCTTGACGCGCTGGAGGAGATCGAGTGACGGCAGGTCCCAGTGGTGAGAGGCGCCGACGGCCGCCGGTCGTGGTGCGGGCGGCGGCGGGGGCGGTGGGTCGTCGTCGGACTCGCTGTAGATATCCGAATCGCTGCCCTCGTCACCCTCGTCGTACTCGTCGAATTCGATCATGGGTTCCACGTCCTCGTCGGGCTCGGGAACAACGACGACGGGAACAGGTGCGACGCGCACCGCCGGTTCGGGCTCGGGTTCGTCGTCGAGGACCGGCACCGTGGGTGTTTCGACGACGGGCTCGGGCTTCGGTCGAGCGCGCCACCAGAGCGCGAAGCGCCGCAGCGCGACCTTGGATCCCGCAACCAACGCGGTCACGAGCGCCCGCAACGTCAGTCCGGTGAGCAAAATGACGGCGAGAATGAGCAGCGCCACGAGCACCACGAGCGCGCCCGCCGTTCCGATCAGTGAGTGCAGTCCCCCGCCCACCGCGACACCCACGATGCCGCCGGCGCTCGAGAGCGAGTGTCGCGTGGCGTGATAGCCGGGCTCGTCGCCGACGAAATGCGCGAGGCCGCTGAGGGACACGAGCACCAGGCCCATGCCGACGAACAGACGCATTCGTTCGGTGTCGAGCTTGCCCCACAACAGGAGTCCGGCGAGTGACACCAGCAGGACGGGCAGCGCCCAGCGCGCCAGCCCAAACGTGGTCGCGAGCGCGATCTCGATCCCGCGCCCGACGGGCCCGAGGGCCCCCACTTCCGCCAGGAGAAGAAAGACGCCCACCACGAAGAGCCCGAGGACCCAGAAATCTCGGGCGTGGCGGGTCCACACCGACGCCGACGCGCTCGAAGGCTTCGCAGCGGCCTTCGAGCGACTCGAGGTCGGCTTCTTCTTGTGTTGAGCGTTCGCCACGACAGTCCAAGTTAGCGAACGCAAGTTCGCTTTTCGGGTACTGCCTAGGATTTGCCGCATGTCCGCCCCCGCACCCCATCCCTCCTCGGTCGAACTCGCCACACGTCTGGGCGCCACGAGCGCCGTCGCCACGGTGGTCGCGAATGACACCATCTCCCCGACTCTTCGGTCGATCACCCTCGCCCACGAGGACGCCGTGGCCCTCGCCGGCGAACCCGGACAGGACGTGATGCTCTACGCCGGAGAACACGACGGTCAGATTCGACGTCGCCGGTACTCGGTGAGGTCCGTCAACACCGAGACCAAGGAATTCACGCTGTGGATCGCCACGACGCACGACGGACCTGGGGCCAATTGGGCTCGTGAGGCCGAGGTCGGCAGCACCATTGACGTGGTGGGTCCCCGGGGCAAGATTCCCTTGGACCCGCTCGCCGACTGGCATCTCTTCGTGGGAGGCACCGTCGCTCTCGGCGCCTTCTACCGCATGGCCGAAGCCATCGAAGAGCCCGGACGGGCGATCTTCATCGTCGAGATTCCCGACCCGAATGACGCCCTCACGCCGAATCTTCCCGAGGGAATCGGCGTCACGGGCATCTTCGTCGACCGCGACGGCCGAGCGCCGAGTGATCCCGCCGGGCTCATGAGTGGCCTCGCGGCCTTCGCCTTTCCTCCCGACACGGGACACGCCTACCTCTTCGGTGAATTCTCGGCGGTGCGCGCCGCGAAAGTGGCGCTGCTCGACCGCGGTCTCAGCGAGGAGCAGATCTCACTCAAGGCGTTCTGGCGGGCCGGACGCGGCAATGCCGACCACGGTGAGCCGGTCAAGGACTAGTCGGCGTCGGACACAAACGTCGGCCACACTGTCAGCATGGAATTTCGTTCTCTCGGATACGCGACCGACATCGCGATCTTGCGGCTCGGCGGCAGTGAGGTCAACAATGAGGGTGACGCGATCATTGTCCGCAGTCCCCATAGTCCGACCTTTTGGTGGGGCAATTTTCTGCTGCTCGACCGTGCCCCCGAGCGCGAGAGCGCATCGGCCTGGGTGGACCGCTTCCACGACGCCTTTCCGACCAGTCGCCACATCGCCATCGGCATTAACGAAACTCGCGCTGATGACGAGTCACTGCAAGGTTTTCGCGACCTGGGACTCGAGGTCGAGTACTCAACGGTCATGACGACGCAGTCCGTCACGCCGCCGGCGCGGGTCAATTCGGCGGCCACGTACCGACCCCTGGTCAGCGAGGATGACTGGGCGCAGAGCATCGAGCTGCGCTGTGCGTGCAATGACATGGGCTTAGAACCGGTCTCCTACCGCGCCTACGTGTCCGACAAGACGACGTCCCATCGGCGTCTCGTCGCCGCGGGTCACGGAAAGTGGTTCGGCGCGTTCGTCGACGGGCGCCTCGCGTGCCAGATGGGCCTCTTTCGCGCCGGAGCGGGACTCGCGCGCTTTCAGTCAGTCGAAACCCACCCCGATTTTCGCCGTCAGGGACTCGCGGCCAATCTGGTCTACACCGTGAGTCGCTTCGGCCTCGACGAACTTCGAGCCTCCACCTTGGTCATGGTCGCCGACCCTGACTACTTCGCCATTGATCTCTACCGATCCGTGGGCTTCAGTGACACCGAGACGCAATTCCACATCTCGCGTCGCCCACCCGAAGACGTCGTCGCCGACAACTAGACGCTCTTCGCGCGCATCTTGTTGTTGCGCGCCTCGTGCGTGACTTCCGCGAGACCGAGGTGTTCCATCAGGGGCGGAATGTACATACCGACGCGACCGCGATAGCCCTTCTTCAGCCCGTACCAACCGCCGACGGGATTGTCGTCCGCTCGCGCCCACGCTTCCACCGTGCCGGGCTTCGCGTCCTTTTGCTCGTCGGCCGCCCCGAGGTCAACCCAGTCTCCCTGCGCGACGAGCCACGCGTGCAAGTCATCGATGACGCGGGCTAGGTAGGTCAATTTGGTCGAGCCCACCTGGCAGACGAGCTGGGCCGGCTCGGCCGTCTCATCGCGGTAGATCGTAAAGGACGAGGAACCCGGCGGGGTGGTCAGGGACCACGGCATGTCCTTCGTACCTTCTGGCATGACACCCCCTCATCGAGGTCAGCGGTGCGACCTCGTGAGAATCGTACGACGATCGCACCGCCGTCGGTGTTGCGGCTCGATGAATTAGGTGGGTCTCCTCGAGCGCACCGTCACAGTACGAAGGCAATCGCCTCGCGACGCGCTAGAGAACGACGACGGCCGGCATGATGACCGGCTGACGGCGGAACTTCTGCCCAATCAGTCGACCCGCGGTGCGTTGAACGACCTTGGTCAAGTTCGCGGCGTCGCGCTCCCCACCGTCGAGGGCTTCGAGGAGAGCGGCGTTGACCGCCTCGGCGACGACCGTCATGAGCTGTTCTTCGTGCTCACCTTCGAACCAGCCACGCGCGGTCACCCGCGCTCGCTCTTCGAGCCGACCCGACGCCTTGTCGACCCCGGCCGTGATCAACACCACTCCGTGTTCGGCCAGCATCCGGCGGTCCTCGAGCGGAGCTTCGTCGAGATCACCCGTCGTTCCGTCGATGTAGTGAAAGCCCGCCGGCACGGTGCCCGCTCGACGCACGCCGGCTTCGGTGAGTTCCAGAACGTCGCCGTCCTCGCACACCCACACGCGGTTCTCGAGCACGCCCATCTCCACGGCGAGTTCGGCGTGGTGGATCATGTGGCGATATTCGCCGTGAATGGGCACAAAGGACCGGGGGCGCACGAGTTGCAGCAACGTGCGCAGTTCGCCTTGACGCGCGTGACCCGACGCGTGCACCTGCTCAACGCCGGAGTGAATCACTTCGGCCCCGGAACGGTGCAGGTCGTCAATCACACGTCCCACCGACCACTCGTTGCCGGGGATGGGGTGCGAACTCAAGATGATGGTGTCCTGGCCCCCGACCGCGAGAAAACGACCGTCACCGCGCGACAATTTCGCGAGCGCCGAGAGCGGCTCGCCCTGGGAGCCCGTGCAGATGACGCAGATCTGACCAGGCTCGTAGCGGTCGATATTGGCGGAATCCTCGAATGTGGCCGTCTCCACGTGGAGGAGATTCAATTTGCGGGCCAACTTGACGTTGGTCTCCATGGAACGTCCGAGCAGCACGACCTTGCGACCCTGTTCGTTGGCCACGTTGATGATCTGCTGGACGCGGTGAATGTGGCTCGCGAAACACGCCACGACAATGCGCTTATTCGGACGCTCCAAGAACAAACGACGCAACGCTCCACCCACGGTGGCCTCCGAGGCCGTAAAACCCGGCTCCTCGGCGTTGGTCGAATCCCCCATGAGGAGTGCCACCCCCTCGTCGCCGAGGGCGGCGAGGCGAGCGACGTCGGTGCGGCGCCCGTCAATGGGCGTGAGGTCCAGCTTGAAGTCACCGGAGTGCACCACGACGCCAGCGGGCGTGTGCAAGGCCAGCGCGTGAGCGCTCGGCACCGAGTGGGTGACCGGAATGAATTCGATCTCGAAGGGACCAATCTTGCGACGCGCACCGTCTTCGACTTCGATGAAGGTCAGCTTGCCGGCGAGTTTCGCTTCTTCGAGGCGATGTCTCGCGAAACCAATGGTGAGCGGGGACCCGTAGATCGGGGCCTTCACGTCGCGCGTCAGGTACCGCAGTGCACCGGTGTGATCCTCGTGCCCGTGGGTGAGGACAATGGCGTCCACGCGGTCGGCTCGCTCGCGCAGCCACGTGAAGTCCGGGAGGATGAGGTCAATGCCGTACATGTTCGGCTCGGGGAACATGAGGCCCGCGTCAATGACGACGATGCGACCATTGGCCTCAATGGCCATGCAGTTCCGACCGATCTCGCCGAGACCACCCAGGAAGACAATGCGAACGGCGTCGTTAGCCACGGTGGGCGTGCAATTCATTCACGATGGCAGACGCGCGGTCATCGAGCACATCGTCACTCGGTCCGAGCGGCCAGCGACACTGACCAACGGCGAGACCGAGTGCCCGCATCGCCGCCTTGGAGGGCAGAGGGTTCGGGTAGTCGTCCGTTCCCTCAAAGGCACAACTCGCCGCGACACGTTCGTTGAGCGCCCACGCAGTCGCGAGATCGCCACGGTCGAAGGCTTCGACGATGCCGAGAAACTCGGGTCCCGCCCAATGGGAGGCGACCGAGACGACGCCCACGGCGCCAATGGACAAGAAGGGAAGAAGCAAGGCATCGTCTCCGCTGTAGAGATCGAGGCGGTCCCCGAGGGTGGCTTTCACGTGTGCGGCGCCCGGGAGGTCGCCCGAGGCGTCCTTTAAGGCCACGACATTGGACGTCGTGCGCACGAGTTCAATGGTGGTCGCGGCCGCGATTTTGCGACCGGTGCGCGAAGGGATGTCGTAGAGCATGATCGGCAGGTCCGTCGCCGCGGCGATGGCGGCGAAGTGGCCAGCGATGCCCCGCTGACTCGGGCGCACGTAGGCCGGGGTGGTCGCGAGAACCCCCGCGACGCCGGTCGTGGCCACTTGCGAGGTGAGAGTGACCGAACGCTGCGTGTCGGCGGACGTGGAGCCGGCGATCACGGGAACGGTGACGGCTTCGGCGACGGCGGCGAACAGCGAGAGCTTCTCGTCGTCACCCAACGTGGATCCCTCGCCGGTCGATCCCGCGACCACGATGCCGTCGGTGCCATTCGCCACGAGAAATCTCGCCACGTCGGCGGCGGCCGCGTAGTTGACCGAACCGTCGTCGTAGAACGGCGTCACCATGGCCGTGACGACACGACCAAAGCGAGGAGTGGACACGCCTACGAAGTTACCAGTCTGTTCGTGAGGAACGGACTACTCAACGCCACGTAGGACCGGAGAGCCCTCCGCGTTCGCGTCGAGGTCCAAGGTGGTGTCCTCAAAGTCCTCGAAGGCAATGACGCCCATCTCGGTGAACTTCGTGCGCAACCAACCGTCCGCGGCATCGAGCAGACCGAGCTTCTTGCAGTTCGGCACAATCTTGGAGAACAGGGCCGACTGGAAGAGAACGCGGTCGGGGTCCATCATCGTGACCTGGGCGGCGTCACGGGGGGTGACACCGACGCGGTCCCAGATTTCCTGACCCTGCATGCGGTCACGCATGCGCAGAGCGGCCTCGAAGGCAAACTCCTGACGCTCGCGGATCTCCGCGGCGTTCATCTCGGAGTAGATCTCCTGCAGGCTGAGCACACCGAAGGCAACGTGACGCGCCTCGTCGGCCATCACGTAGCGCAGCAACTTCTTGAGTAGCGGTTCTTCGGTCATGGCGTGCATGTACCCGAACGCGGCGAGCGCCAAACCCTCCACCATGATCTGCATGCCCAAGTACGTCATGTCCCAGCGCGAGTCCTGCACAATGTCGTCGAGCAGGAGGCCGAGGTGACTGTTCATCACGTAGTGGCCGTTCAACTTGGTGTCGAGGTAGCGGGAGAAGACCTCGACGTGGCGCGCTTCGTCCATCACCTGCGTGGAGGCGTAGTACTTGGCGTCAATCCACGGAACGGTTTCGACGATCTTGGCGGTGCACAACAAGGCGCCCTGCTCACCGTGCATGAACTGGCTCAGCATCCAGTTCTGGTACTCCATGTTGAGAGTGACCCATTCCTTCTCACCCCACGTCGCCAACTGCGTGCCGTCGAGGCTCGCTGACGCGATCGGTCCGCGGGACCCGTCGAGGTAGGACTGGTGGGCAATCTTCTCCTGGTCGACGAGCGTGTCCCAGGGTAGGTCGGTGGAACCATTCCACTGCGCGGTCTTGGCCTTCTCGTAGAGCTTGTCGAGCTTCGGGCGCGAACCCTTCTCGTAGTCCCACGTGAACATCGTCGGGCAGTTGTTGTCCACCGTCTTGACGACGCTGCCGTCGTCGCGACCGACGGACTCAAAAATGGCCTGTAGGTCGTTGATGTCCTCGCGACCGATGATTTCCTGATTCGAAAGCATTGGTGCGTTGTTGTCCACTGTCGTCATCGCAACCCCCCGCGAGAGAAGAAATTAATGACGCTTTCCTAGCACAGCGGCGACGCGCCGTTGATCCGGGAGGGCGGCGAGGGCGTCCACGCCGGCGGCCAGGTGACGGTTGTAGAAGCTCGCGACGGAGGCCGGATCGGTGACGTCCAAACTGGGTGCGGGATCCAACCAGTAAGAAAACATCACCCGCAGTGTCCATTCCGCGACGCGTTCGGAGGCCTCGCGGCCCACCCAGCGGGCGAGCAGCGGGGCCATTTGGGCCGTGAAAACCTCAAAGTTTCGTTGGGCTTTAGCGAATCTCATCTGGTCGTGAATGAGATCAGGACGCACCGCGAGCAGACGAGTGAGGGCGGGGTGTGTCGCCGCGTGGTGCCAGATCGTGGTCAGTGACCCCACGACCGCGTCGTCGAGCGAACGAGCGTCGTTGAGCCCGGCGGCGACCGCGGAGAGGATGCGGGCGGTTTCGATCTCCACGGTGGCGCCGACGAGTTGCCACCTCCCTCCTGGGAAGGCGCGATACAGGGTCGCGCGAGACACCTCGGCGCTGCGCGCGACAGACTCCATGGAGAGTGAGCCACCGCTCACGAACTCCTTCTGCAGCGCTCGCGCGACGCGCTGTTGCAGGGTCGTATTTTCCGCCTTCGGCAACGGCCTCGGGCGCACCTTCGATACGCGCTTACCGGAGGACACCGACGGAATGAGCTCTGATCGCACGAGCGCTTCGACTTGGGCGGGGTCGGCGAAGTCCCAGGCACCGGGTGCGGACAGATACGACAACGCCATGCGCGCGAGGAAGTCACCCCGCTCCCCTCGATGAGGGCTGGGCGGTAGGTAGGAGGTCACGAACTCGGCGATGGTCGCGGTGATCGATTCAATGGTCTTGGAGAACGTGGACTCGAGGACGCTCGAATCTTCGACCAGCGCCACGTTGAGAACCGGGTGGGCAATGATGCGGCGGCGCGCGTAGGTGAGACCCTCGACGAGAACGGCCTCGAGATCATCGAGGTCGCGAACGTGGTCATAGAGATCACTGAAGAATCTCTCGACCTCGCGAGCGAGGAATCCGTCGAGGATGTCGGCCCGACCACCCGGAAAGACGCGGTAGACGGTCGCGCGCGACACACCCGCGTCGCGCGCGACCGCGTCCACGGTGGTGGCGTGAAAGCCGACGGCGATGACGTTGCGACCCGCGGCGTCGAGAATGGCCTCGGCCGCGTCACTCACAACAGCGGTGCCAATCCGCGGGTCACACCGGGACGTTCGCGCACGCGCCGAACAGCGAGGAGGACACCCGCGGCGAAACTGGTGCGGTCGTAGGCGTCGTGACGGAGAGTGAGTCCCTCGCCCGGTCCGCCGAAGATGATGTCCTGATGCGCGGTCATCCCCGGCATGCGCACCGCGTGCACGCGGACATTGTCGCCACTGTCCGCACCGCGCGATCCCTTAACGGTTTCGGCGGTCGTGGGTTCGCTCACGGCCGCCCGACCCGCGGCGCGGCGCGCCTCACGAATAACTCGCGCCGTCTCAAGAGCGGTGCCCGACGGCGCGTCGACCTTGCGGTCGTGGTGGTACTCAATGATCTCGACCCGATCGAAATAGGGCGCGGCCTCGGCGGCGAAACGTTGGGCCAACACCGCACCGAGGGCAAAATTCGCCGCCACGACGACGTGAGCATTCGCGTAGGTCGTCTCCCACTGGTCCAACTCGTCCGACGTAAAGCCCGTGGTGCCCACGACGACCCCACGGTCGTGCGCGGCGGCCCAGGCCACGGACGCTCGCGCCACTTCGGCGGTCGAAAAATCCACCACCACATCAATGTCGTCGGCGGCAACTTCCTCGAGCGACGCCCAGCAAGTGGGATCCGAGGGGTCAATCTTCGCGGTCACCGTCGTGTCCTCGGCGTCATTGAAGGCGGCGCACAACATCGTGCCCATGCGCCCCGCGGCACCCACCACGGCGATTCGTGTCATGACAGCACTTTACGAGATCGACCTCCGAGAGCGTCGATGTCGCCTCGGAGCCATCATTAGTACACTTGCCGAGTTCCCGGCGAAAGGTCCATGGCCAGTGGCGAACACGTCCAGCACCCCTTCCCGATTCCGCCGTCTCGCCGACGGCTTGGAACGAGCGGTGCTGAATTCGGAACACGCGACGCCCGAACCGGTACGCGTCAAGGAACTCTGGATTCCCGTCGGTATCTACCTGCTCTCGCGTCTCTACGTCATCTCGATGTTTCTCGCGGTCTCCAAAATCCTGCACCGCACCTTGACCTACGCGCTCACGCCCTGGGATTCCCAGTGGTACCTCAGCATCGCGGAGAACGGCTACGTGCACTCGATTCCCCCGGGTGTCGGTAACGCCGCCCAATCCAATCTTGGCTTCTTTCCCCTCATGCCGCTCGCCGTACGTCTCGTGCACACGCTCACGCCCTTGAGTTGGAAGACGAGTGGCCTCACGGCGGCCTTCGTGACCGGACTTACCGCGTCACTCGCCGTGTGGTTCATGTTGCGCGACAGTGGCACCCTCTCGGAATCACGACGAGGCATCTCGCTCGTGTTTTTCACGCCGGGAGCTTTGGTCCTCAGCTTCGTGTATTCCGAGGGCCTGATCGTCACCTTCGCGTGTCTCACCATCTGGGCGCTGCGTCGAGAGAAGTGGCTGCTCGCGGGACTCGTCGCGGCCATGTGTTCACTCGCCGACCCCGTTGGTTGCGCGGCCGTCTTCACCTGCATCGTGATCGCCCTCTTGGCCATCTACCGCGAGAAGACGTGGCGACCGTTCGTGGCGATCGTGATCGCGCCGCTCGGCATACTCGGCTTCTTTACCTACCTCTACTTTCACGCGGGTTCGTTCTTCACGTGGTTCCACGCCCAACGGCGTGGTTGGCAGGGTGGTCACTACTTCAACGGTGCGCCCAACGCGATCTACAGCTTCATCGCGCACGGTTTCACGAATCTCAATCCTCCGGTCAAGACCATGAGCCTGCTTCTCGCCGTGATCATGCTGATTCTCTTCTCGCGCATCCGACCCCATCTCTCGATCGTGATCTACGTGATCACCGTGATCTTCATGGGTCTGCTCTCGCCCATTATCGGTATCACTCCTCGCCTCCTCCTTCGTGACTCGCCCTTGCTCGCGACCGTCGGATCGAGGCTCAATCGACGGTGGTTCGGCGTCATCCTCGCTGGTTCGTGCGCGATCCTCGGATTCCTCATCATCGTTTCCAGTCCGTGGGTCTGGACCCCGTGAACCTCGCGGCGCCCGATACTCCCCTCACCTACGCCCCACCCGTCCCCCACGCGAACCGGTGGGGTGACGCATTCGTCAGTTTCGCGAACACGCGCACGCGGATGTGCGCCGCCATTGGTGCCGTTCTTGCGGTGCCCGCGCTGATCTTGATCTACGCCATGAGTGAGGTGAAGCCCTGCTTGGATTTTCGGGTCTACCTCATGGGCGCCCACCACTTGACCGATCCGAATTTGTATCTCGCGCGCATCTCGTACGAACCGCACCTGCCCTTTACCTACCCGCCGATCGCGGCCCTGTTCTTCTCGCCCCTCACGGTTCTGCCGTTTCGCGTGGCGACATTCGTGTGGACCACGCTCAACCTCGCCGCCATGTTGACCCTTCTCTCCACGTCCCTGCGTCTCGCGCGACCCGATCTCTCAACCGCCGGGCGCCGCGCCGCCACCTTGTTGTTCCTCGGTCCCGTCTTCGCGCTGGAACCGGTGTGGCAGAACTTTCACTTCGGCCAGATCAATTTCGTCCTCGCGGTGATGGTCCTCTACGACGTACTCGAGCGGCCGAAGCGTCGGCTTCCCCGCGGCGTCCTGCTCGGTCTCGCGACCGCCATCAAACTCGTACCCTTCGTGTTCGTCATCTACTTCGTGTTGCGCCGTCAATTTCGCGCGGCACTCGTCTCGGTCGCGACCTTGGTCGCCGTCGAGCTCGTCATGTTCGCGGTGAACTTCCACGGGACCCTCACCTACTGGAAGCACTACGCCGTTAACGCGAGTCACATCGGTACCGTCTGGTACAACTCGAATCAGTCGATTCGCGGCGCCTCTCAGCGCCTCGCCCACGAATACCTAAGCCACGGACTCCTCACCGTCTTGGAGGCTGTGGCGTTCGTCTTCGGCATGTACGTGGCCGTGCGCGTCGCCCCGCACCTCTCGCAGCTCGCCACTCTGGTCGCGGTTGGCTTCACAGGTGACCTGGCGTCACCAATTTCGTGGTCGCACCATTTGGTCTGGTTCTTGCCGCTGTTGGTGTGGTTAACCCTGGCGCACGACCGACCGCGAACGGGACCATGGTGGGCGCTGCTGCTCGCCTTCACCTGCTGGCAGCAGGTCATCTGGTGGCCGCCGAATGACGGGACACTCCCCCTGCACTGGAACGCGTTCTATTCGGTCGTCGGCAACTCCTACTTCTTCGCCATGGTCGCGACTCTCGTCGCGATGATCGTCGTGCAACGACGTCGGGGGCCCGCGAACCTGCTGCCCGTCACTCAGCGTCCCTAGGGCGCAACGATCTTTTCGACCAGATCGCGGATCTCCTGGGGTGAGAAGTCCATGGTCGCGTCGCCGACGTTGAACTCGAAACGCTGCGTTCGCGGACCCTCGACCGCGTAAGGGGCGGCGAACATCCACACTTTGTCGTCGCGGGCCAGCGCGCGCATGCGCTCAAGCACCTGTTCGCGCTCACCGGTGACCCGCCAATGCATCATGTTCGTCTCCGGCGGCGTAGGGAGTATCTCGAGGTGTGAGAGGCCCTTGAGCGCGTCAGCGATCGCCCGCGCGTGGGCGCCGTAGGCCGCGAAATTGTCCTTGCGCTGACGCAGCACGCTGAGCGACGAGGCCGCGAGTGGCCACATGCCGAAGAGTCGGCCGCCGTGGCGGGCGCGCCAGAGGGCGAGTTCGTCGATCGTCTGCTGGTCGCCCACGACACAACATCCGGAAATTCCACCGAGACCCTTGTAGAAAGAGACGTAGGCCGTATCAAAGAGCGACACCACGTCGGCGATTGACTTGCCCGCGCTGCGTTCGTAATAGGGAGCCGCCTCCCACAACCGTGCACCGTCGAGGTGCGCGGCCGCGCCGCGTTCATGCGCCCATGCGACTTGGTCGACGAGATCGTCCCACGTGGGCAGTGTGCCGCCGAGCTCTCGTTGCGGCAATTCGACGACCAACGCGGCGACGGGTTCTTTCACGTTGGCGAGGTCCGCGCTGGTAAGCGGCGACATCATCGAGGTGGGCGTCACGCCCACCAAGTGGTGCAGCCTCTCGTACGCCCGTTCTTCGTAGATATCGAGGTGGCACGCGGGGTGAAAAACGACGGAACGGGTCACACGCCGGTCCGCGTGCACGCGCAGCGCCGCTTGCTGGGCCATGGTGCCACTCACTTCGAAGAGCGCCGCTTCTGCGCCGAGAAGTGTCGCGACTTCGGATTCGAGTTCCGCCACCACCCCGCCGCGACCGTAGATGTCCATTTCGGTATCGGTGGGAATTTGCGCGAGGTGTGTGTCGACACTTCGTCGACCGTGTCCGTTGAGAAACCTCTCACACGACAACATCAGAGCCTTCAACTCCTCGGGGTTCGCCGTCGGCGTGGGCGACGAGGAACTGTTGCGTGCCCGAGAACGCGTGGTGCCCGACACCTTTTTGGTCGCTGCCACGTTGGTGGCCTTCGTGGTCGTCGTCGTTGCACCTCCGGCCGACTTGGCTGCCGCGGGCGCTCGAGATGTGGAGTGGGACGTTGTCGGTTTCTGGTTCGCCATCCTGACGACGATAAAGCACCCCTACCGATGCTCGGACGAAGTTGCCGCCTCGGTCATTTCAGACGTTCCCACGGCCGACCAGGAGTGGGGACGCTCGAACACGCACCCCATAAGCACGAAACGCGGGACCCGACCCGAAGGTCGAGCCCCGCGTTCGAGCGACAGACTTAGCGACGACGAGGACGCGAACGGCGGCGGTCACCACCGTCACCGTCGTTGAGACCCGGACCGCCGGGGCCCAAGTCACCGATCTCGCCGGCCAGTTCAGCCTCGAAGCTCTCCTCGAAGGAGGCCACCGGGCGCGAGGGGTTCGCGTCCGCGCGCGGCTCACGAGCCTCGCGGGGTTCACGCGGCTCACGACGCTCACGAGTTTCGCGGGGTTCGCGCGGCTCGCTGTCACTTTCGACGCTGGCGTAGCCGGCGAGCGAGAGGGACACCTTGCCCTGCGGGTCGATGTCGTCAACCTTGACGTCAATGGCCTGGCCGAGGGTGAGAACATCCTCCACCTGACCAATGCGCTTGCCGTCGTTGAGCGGCGACATCTTCGAGATGTGCAAGAGACCGTCACGGCCCGGGAGGATCGACACGAATGCGCCGAACTTCGTCAGGTTGACGACCTTGCCCGGGTACACCGCGCCGACTTCCGCCGTCGGGGGGTCCAGGATGAGTTCGATGCGACGACGGGCTTCGGCGACCGCACGGCCGTCCTTGGCACCAATGGTCACGGTACCGACGACGCCGTCGTCGTCGACCGCGATGTCCGCACCCGTCTCCTGCTGGAGGGTGTTGATGACCTTGCCCTTGGGCCCGATGACCTCACCGATCTTGTCGATCGGAATCTCGAGGCTCACGATCTTCGGCGCCACTTCGGCCACCTTCTCGCGCGGGGTGGCGATGGTGTCGGTGAGGACCTTCAGAATCGTGAGACGGGCTTCCTTGGCCTGCAAGAGCGCCTGCGCCAAGACGTCGGCCGGGAGACCGTCGATCTTGGTGTCCAGCTGCAACGCGGTCACCGCGTCAGCCGTGCCGGCGACCTTGAAGTCCATGTCGCCGAACGCGTCTTCGGCACCAAGGATGTCGGTCAGGGTGACGTACTTGCCACCCTCGTAGACGAGTCCCATCGCAATACCAGCGACGGGAGCCTTGATCGGCACACCGGCGGCCATGAGCGACAGCGTCGAGCCACAGACCGAACCCATCGAAGTCGAACCGTTGGACTGCATGATGTCCGAAACCACGCGCACCGTGTACGGGAACTCTTCTTCACTCGGCAGCACCGGGGTCAGCGCGCGCTCGGCGAGCATGCCGTGGCCCACTTCGCGACGCTTCGGCGAACCGACGCGACCCGACTCACCCACCGAGTACGGGGGGAAGTTGTAGTGGTGGATGTAACGGCGCCACTCGTCCGGCGTGATCGTGTCGAGCTGCTGCTTCATGCGCGGCATGCCGAGAGTCGTCACGTTGAGGACCTGGGTCTCACCACGCTGGAACAGCGCGGAACCGTGGGTCATCGGGAAGAGGTCGACTTCGGCCGACAGCGGGCGAATCTGGCTCGCGTTACGGCCGTCGATGCGCAGACCGTCTTCGACGATGCGCTGACGCACGATCTTCTTGGTCACCGAGCGAACGGCAGCCTTGATCTCACCAGCGCGGTCCGGGAACTCGTCAGCCAACTGCGCCTGAATGCCGGCGGTGGCCTCGTCGAGCGCCAGGGCGCGAGGAGTCTTTTCGGTCAGGGAGTTGGCGGCCTTCAACAGGTCGGCACCCACGGCCTCGACACGCTCGAGAATCTCGGGCGCGTAGTCGGCCATCACCTTGTAAGGAATCGTCGTGATCTCACCGTGCTCGGCGACGTAGGCCTTGACCAGTTCGCGCTGCAGGTTGATGGACTCACGGATCCACAATTTGGCGGCTTCGAGTCCTTCGGCGAGCACTTCTTCGGTCACCTTCGGGGCGCCGTCGTTGTACTTCTCGTAGGAACCCTCGGTGCCACCGGCTTCGACCATCATGATCGCGATTTCGCTCTCGACCGAGTCGGACAATGCGCGTCCGGCCACGACGAGTTCAAACACCGCGGCGTCGCCCTCGGCGAACGTCGGGTGCGGGGCCCAGACACCATCGGTGGTGTACGCCAAGCGCACGGCACCGATGGGGCCGTCAAAGGGAATACCCGAGAGCATCAACGCGGCCGAGGCCGCGTTGATAGCCAGAATGTCGTGCGGGTTCTCCTGGTCGGCCGAGAACACGGTGCCGACGATTTGTACTTCGTTACGGAATCCCTTCGGGAATGACGGACGCAGCGGTCGGTCAATCAAGCGACAGATCAAGATCGCCTGGTCCGAGGGACGGCCTTCGCGGCGGAAGAACGCACCGGGGATTTTGCCCGCGGCGTAGGAACGTTCTTCGATGTCCACCGTCAACGGGAAGAAGTCGATGCCGTCACGGACCGAACGAGCGGCCACCGCGGTGGCCAACAGTACGGTGTCCCCGATGCGGGCAACAACGGCCCCGTCAGCCAGCGTTGCCAGCTTTCCGGTTTCGAAGGAAAGGGTTTTTTCGGTGCCCGTAATGGGACCTTCAACGCGAATAGCGTCGGTCATGGATTGCTCCTCTTTCTGTAGTGGAGCGCACCGGTTCGGATCCCAGTGGGCAACCTCCGCTGCGTGCGGGGATTCTCCACTGGCCTCCGAAATACCGGCAGGCTCCTAACCGCCGGCGGCGCCGGCGGGGGCTCGTCTAGCGACGAATGCCGAGACGACCGATCAGAGCGCGGTAGCGCTCCACGTCATCGCGCTGCACGTAATCGAGCAGTCGACGGCGCTGGCCGATGAGCTTCATGAGACCACGGCGGGTGTGGTGATCACCCTTGTGAACCTTCAAGTGCTCGGTGAGGTGAGAGATCCGGTCGGTCAAGATCGCGATCTGGACTTCGGGCGAGCCGGTGTCCGTCTCGTGATGCTGATATTCCTTGATGATCTGCTGCTTCTCGGCCATGGAGTGGTTTCGCCTTATGAATCGGGGGTCCCGTTGCGAACCGCCGCCGTGGCGACCCGCACGATCAGCGACGCTGACCAGGTGGAAATGCTAGCAGCAAATGCCGCCAGATCAAGAAAACCCGTCGGGGCGACCCTGCTGTCGTCCCTGTGCCGGCTTTTCCGAGGGCTAGCGGGGAGCCAAAACCGAGACGGCGGCGGAAGAACCCCGGGATCCGACGATCGCGCAGTCACCTGCGGGTGCGCACGAAACACTCACCATTGAAGGGAAATTCCACTGAGCCTCGGAAAGGAGCACACCGGGATCGACGTACCGGCGCAGTGGCGTCGCCTGGGTGAGGTGCGGCTGGTCACCGACGAGGGTCAGGCGAGCCTTGAGGCCGCGACTCTGCTCAGACGTGAAACCGGAGCAAAACGCCGGGATTCCCGGAGAAACGCTCGTACTCCTTGGCGGCGTGCGCGACGTCCCGTTCAATCTGCTCCACCAGTTCGTCGACGGAATTGAACGTGGCCTCACCTCTCAAGAACTTGAAGAACACGAGATCAACGTCCTGGCCGTAGAGGTTGCCGTCGAAATCGAGAAGGAAGGCTTCGATCAGAACGTCCCCGTGCTCGTAGAACTGGGGTCGTCGTCCCACCGAAATCGCCGCCGCGTGCCACTCACCGCTGGCCAATTCCGCCGCACCGGCGTAGATGCCGAGACCCGGTCGCGCCGCGTGGGTTGGTAGAGCCAAGTTGGCGGTCGGGTAGCCGAGTTCCGCGCCGCCTCGGGCGTCACCGTGCTCGACCGTGCCCGTGATGACCACGAAGTGTCCGAGCAAGTCACCGGCTTCTTCGACGCGTCCCTGGGCGATGAGGTCACGAATTCGTGTGGAGGAAATACGACCGCCATCGGTCACCAGCTCGAGTCCCGCAACGTCGAAGCCACGAGTACTCCCCCAGGCCTCCAGTTTCTCCACATTCCCGCCGCGATCACGGCCGAAGTGAAAGTCATGACCCACGTGCACGTGCCGGGTGGCTAATTGATCAACGAGGACCCGATCAACGAAGTCTTCAGCTTCCTCGCGCGAGGCGAGGGCGTCAAAGGTGATGACACGAACCTGGTCGATCCCGAGGGCGGCGAAACGCTCCACCCGTCGGGCGAGCGGCTCAATTTGGGCGGGTGCTTTTTCCGGGGCGAGTACCAGCGCGGGGTGGGGATCAAAGGTCACCACGGTCGACGTCAGGTCCCGACGCGCTGCGTCGTCCACCAATTGACGCAGCACAGACTGATGTCCACGGTGCACACCATCGAACACGCCGATGGTGACCGCGGCGCCGCGCGGATCCCCCACGGGATCGTGGTCGTAGAGAACCTTCATCGCCTACAAGTTACCGGTCACCGTGAATGCGTCGATGCGCCCGCCAAATGCGCGACCCGTGACTGGTACCTTCAACGAGTGGACTTTGCATCGCGTCGACGGCTGGCACCTCACCGCCTTTCGGTAGCGGCGGTTTTCATTTTCAATCCGCTGAATCTGTGCGCGGTCGCCGCGGTCGCCATCGTGCTGAACATCGTGATCGCGAACGTCGTCCATCCCTCGGCGCACGCGAGTGGAACGGTTTTTGTGACGACTCTCGCACTGTGTTTCGTACTGAGTTCCCTTCGTTATCTCCTGACCGACATCCTCGTGGATTACGAGAAGAACACGCTGGAGATACGAAATCCGCTCCGCCGATACGTGATTGCCTTTGACGATCTCGCTTCCATGGAGATCTCGACCTACAAACCAGTCAGCGTCATGGGTTCACGGACGGTGGGCGTCGCGGCGGTGACGTCGCGCGTCACGGAGAAAAAGACTCGAACGGTCAAGGTGTTCGCCACGCTCAACAACATCGACCATGATCCGCTCATGACCGAGCTTCATACCGTGGCGCGTCACGCGTTCGTGGAATTCGACGATCGATTGCCCAAGGCTCTCTGGTAACACAGACCAGGTCCGATGTCCTTTGACTGGAGATACCTCAGGACACCGGGCGCAAGACAACGTCCGGTTGCCACGTTTCGCCGCGACGCCGCAGAATCGCGACCAATTCACCGGCCTCGTCGACGGCCGCCGCGTCATCGCTCGCTCCGTTGTAGGCAATACGTTTGCCCTGACCAATTGCTCGCACGCCGGCGTCGTCAAGAATGACGCGTTCCAAGTGCGAAACGAAGTCGAGCGGCGGCGCGATCGGGTCATCGCCACGCTCGAGTAGCGACTCGAGTTCGTCGAGCGTGTGAGCGCTCGCCACCTCGTGGTCACCGCTGGCCTCGCGGCGCAGCGCGACCAGGTGACCGAGGGTTCCGAGATTCGTCGCGAGATCGGCCGCGAGGACGCGAACGTACGTGCCCACCGAGCACCGAACATCAAAAGTCCAGATCGTCGGGTCGGCGGTGGGTGCGAGAGTGAAGGAGTCGATCGTGACGGGACGCGGCGCGCGTTCCACTTCCCCACCCTCGCGAGCAATTTCGTAGAGCTTGCGCCCACCCTGTTTGATGGCTGACACCATCGGCGGGATTTGGAGGATGTCGCCGTGCAACGGAACGGCCGCCGCGGCCACCACCTCCGCCCTTAGGTCCGGAACCGGTGCTTCACCAACCACCGCACCGTCGGCGTCGAGGGAATCGGTGGCCACCCCAAAACGCACGGCGCCCGTGTAACGCTTGGTCTCGGCTTGCGCGAAACGTAGCAATCGAGTCGATCGACCAATGCCGAGTACCAAGAGCCCGGTCGCTAATGGATCGAGCGTGCCCGCGTGGCCCACCGAACGTTCCTGAAAGAGTCGACGAACACGAGCGACGACGTCGTGACTCGTCATGCCCGTCGCCTTGTCGACGAGGAGTAACCCGTTACGACTCGTCATCGTGCAGTCGGCGGATGATCTCCTCAACCGACTCACCACTCTTGACCGCCGGGTCAATCACGAAGGACAACTTCGGCGTGCGCTTGAGACGCGTTTGGGCGTTGACCGAGGACTGAATCTGCGCGCGACGTTCGTCGAGGGCTTCGCGTGCTTCGGGCGTGAGGGAGTCCAAGAAGACCGTGGCGTTACGAAGATCGGGCGTCGTCTCGACACCGGTGACCGTCAGGAGCCCCAACCGGTCATCGGTGTCGCCCAGACGCACAATGGTGTCCGAGATGACTTCGCGCAAAATCTGATTCACCCGCGCGCTGCGGGGATAGGGCGGCTTGCCCCCTCCGCGGTCGTAGGCCACCGTCGTTAGGCGGTCCGAGGAATTTCCCGTTCCTCGAACGTTTCGATGATGTCGCCTTCTTTGAGGTCCTGGTAGTCGGACAGACCGATACCGCACTCGAAGCCGGCGTTCACTTCACGAGCGTCGTCCTTGAAACGACGCAGCGAGGTGATCGAGCCCTTCCAGATGATCGTGCCCTCGCGCAGGAATCGAACCTTCGATCCACGCGTGATGACACCGTCGCGCACGAAGCAACCCGCGATGGCACCGATCTTCGGCACGCGGAAGACTTCGCGCACCTCGGCTTCGCCGGTGACAATCTCTTCGAACTCCGGAGCGAGCAAACCGAGCATGGCCGATTCGATCTCTTCGATGAGTTTGTAGATGATTTCGTAGGTGCGCACTTCCACGTGCTCACTCTCGGCGAGATCACGACTGCGCTTATCGGGTCGAACATTGAAACCAATGATCGTCGCGTTGGAGGCTCGCGCCAGCTGGACGTCGTTCTCGGTAATTCCGCCGACGCCGCGGTGCACAATGGCGAGCTTGACCTCGTCGCGTTCGAGCTTCTTGAGCGACTCGGTGCAGGCTTCGAGCGAACCCTGCACGTCGGCCTTCAGGACAATGTTGAGAGTGGCGGTTTCGCCACGCTGAATCTGCTCGAAGAGGTCCTCGAGACGAGCACCACCACCGGCGATAGCCGGCTGGTGACCCGTCAAGCGAACGCGCTGCGCACGAGCCTCGGCCAACGTGCGAGCGTGACCGAGGTCACTCGCCACGCGCATCTCGTCACCCGCGAACGGCGGTTCGGAGAAACCAAGTACCTGCACCGGGGTCGAGGGACCCGCGAACTTGACCTGCTGGCCCTTGTCGTTGATCAAAGCCTTGACCTTGCCCCAACCGGCACCAGCGACCACGGGATCACCCACGCGCAGTTCACCGCGCTGGATCATCACGGTCGCGACTGGGCCGCGTCCCACTTCGAGATTCGCTTCGATGACCGTGCCGACGGCGTGTCCGGTGGCGCGGTCCTCGAGCTCTTCGATGTCAGCCACGAGCAGAACCTGCTCGAGCAGCGCGTCGATACCTGTGCTCTGCAGCGCGGAGATCTCGACAACAATCGTGTCGCCACCCCACTTTTCGGGCACGAGACCGTGCTCGGAGAGCTGTTGGAGAACACGGTCGGGATTGGCGTCCGGCTTGTCCATCTTGTTCACGGCCACGATGATCGGCACGTCGGCCGCCTTGGCGTGGTTGATGGCTTCAACGGTCTGCGGCATCACGCCGTCGTCCGCCGCCACCACGAGAATGACAATGTCGGTGACTTTGGCACCACGAGCACGCATGGCGGTGAACGCCTCGTGACCCGGAGTGTCGATGAACGCGATGATGCGTCCGTGCCAGTCGACCTGATACGCACCGATGTGCTGGGTGATGCCACCGGCCTCACCGGCGACCACGTTCGCGGAACGAATACGGTCGAGCAACAAGGTCTTACCGTGGTCGACGTGACCCATGACGGTCACGATCGGCGGACGCGGTTCGGGGTCGATCTCGTCATCGTCCTCGTCGTCGTCAAAGAACTTGGCGAGCAGGGCCGCCTCTTGTTCTTCACCCGGATCCACGAGACGCACCGTCGCACCAATTTCGGCGGCGTAGAGCTCGATCATGTCGTCCGTCAGGGACTGGACGGCCGTGACCATTTCGCCCTGCAAGAACAGGAATCGGACGATGTCCGCGGCCGAACGATTCAGCTTCGGACCGACGTCCTTGGCCGTAGAGCCGCGCTCGAGAATGATTTCGCCCTCGGGCACCGGCGCGTTGCTCGGCATGTACGCGGTAGCGAGAGTCGGCTCGAGCTCTTCGACGTTGCGGCGGCGACGTCGGGTCTGCTTGCGCTGAGATCCGCGAGGACCACCACCACCTCGAGCCGCACCACCGCGCGGAGGACCACCGGGACCACCGGGTCCGCCCGGACGTGCACTAGGTCCACCAAAACTCCCACCACCGGCTCCGGCTCCGCCGGGACGACTACCGGGACCGCCACCGGGACGCGGAGCGCCACCCGTGCGCGGGCCACCCGGACCGCCGGGTCCACCCGGACGTGCGCCGGGTCCACCAGGTCGAGCACCCGGGCCACCGGGTCGACCGGTCGCGCCCGGCGTCGGTGAACGACGCATGGGCGGAGGAGGAATGGGGCGACCCGTGGCCGACAGCGGAGGACGCATGGGCGGCGGGATCGGTCGACCGGTTGCGGACAACGGAGGCGCGGTCCGCGCTTCGCCATCACCGGCTGCGGGACGCTGCGTCGGACGAATGGTGGTGGGCCCATCGGGCGACACCGTGCGAACGGGCGCGGGCTTCGGGGGCGCGGTACGAGTACGGACCACGCGAGGCGCCTCAGCGGGCGCGGGTGTGGCGACGGACTCGGTCGCCTCGGCGACATCCGCCGCGGGCGCGGCGGTCGGGGTCGCCGCGACGACGGGTTCGTCGCGCGGAGCGGGTTCGGGGCGGGACGATGGTGTCTCGTCCTCCTTCGCGTTGCGGGTCGCCTTCTTGGGCGCCACCTCCTCGGGCTGCTGCTCGCGTCGGAGTCCTTCCGCGTCGGCCTTACGGCGCACGCGGTCGGCCTGGGCGTCCTCAATGGACGACGAGGCGCTCTTCACCCCGATACCGAGGGTCTGCGAGAGATCGAGGATCTCTTTGTTGGTCATGCCGAGCTCACGCGCGAGCTCGTGTACACGAATTTTCTTTGTCGCCAAGACGTTCCTTCACCTTTGCGCCGGTCGCGGGGGCTCTCAGACGCGATTTCTAGTCTCTCACACTTCGCGGGGTGCTTTCACTACCCGAGAAGTATTTGCCGAACGATGTCCCAATCCTCCGGGGCCACTGATCGGCGGAGCGCTCGTGACACGGTGGCCGGGCGCAGCGCTGTCACGCACTCTCCCACCCCGCACACGTGTGCTCCTCGTCCATCGCCGGCGCCGCGGTACCAGCCGCGCTGAGCGTTCCAGGAGACCCGAACGAACGTCGCCGCTTCGCCGCGTCGTCGGCAGACGACGCAGGTACGAATCGGTCCTATGCCGTTTCCTCTTCGCTGTCGGCGGATGATTCCTCGATCTCGGCCACAAAGACGGCCTCGTCGACGATCTCACCGTCGTCATTGATTTCAATGACGTCGACCACTTCAACCACCGAGCCGTCCTCCATCTCGACGATTTCGTCGATCACGATCACCTGGTCGCCGTCGGGCAGACCCTCGGCCTCGTCGGACTCCTGAGATTCCGAACGGATATCGATGCGCCAACCCGTCAAGCGAGCGGCGAGACGGGCGTTCTGGCCTTCCTTGCCAATGGCCAAGGAGAGCTGCTGGTCGTGAACGATCACCGTAGCGACGCCTTCGGCCTCGTCCAATCGGACCTCGCGCACGCGCGCCGGTTGCAGGGCGGCCTGGATGAATTGCACCGGGTCGTCGCTGTAGGGCACCACGTCGATGCGCTCGCTGCGTAGTTCGTTAGTGACGTTGCGCACGCGTGAACCACGCGCGCCGACACAGGCTCCGACCGGGTCGACCATCGAGTCGTTCGACGCCACGGCAATCTTCGAGCGGTGGCCGGGTTCGCGAGCGAGAGCCTTGATCTCAACGAGACCGGAGGCAATCTCGGGTACTTCGATCTCGAACAACTTGGCCACCAGCGCCGGGTGCGTGCGACTCACGACGATCTGGGGACCCTTGTTGGTCTTGCGAACCTCGACGATGTACACCTTGATGCGTGCACCGTGGTCGTAGCGCTCAAAGGCAATCTGCTCCGCCTGCGGCAGGAGGGCCTCCACGCGACCAATGTCGAGCAGCGTGTAGCGGTTGTCGTTCTGCTGGACCGTACCGGAGACGATGTCACCCTCACGATTCGCGAACTCTTCGTACATCTGGCGGCGCTGGATGTCGCGAATGAGCTGCATGAGCACCTGCTTCGCGGTCTGGGCGGCGATACGGCCGAAGTCCTTCGGGGTGGCGTCCCACTCCTTCACAACATTGCCCTCGAGGTCGAGTTCCAAGCCCCACACCTTGATTTCACCGGTCTCGGGGTTGATCTCGACTTCGGCTTCTTCGGCGGAGTCGTCGCGGCGCTTGTAGGCGGCGAGAAGTGCGTTGGCGAGGGCCTGGAGCAGCTCGGCCTCGTCAATGTTCTGGTCACGCGCAATCTGTCCGAGCGCGTCGAGGAATTCAAAATTCGCCATAGTTACTTTCTCCCACTCGCTTTACTCGTCGTCGGTCGACCCTTGGACGGTGATGGTTTCGGGGCGGCGCCCCAGACAAAGACTGTGCGGGCGCGCTCGAGGTTCTCGTAGGTCACGGTGACCTGGCCCGCCTCGGGGTCGTCGATCGTGGCGCCGTTCTCGTCCGCTGCGACCAGGCGCCCCTCGAGGCGTCGGGTCGGCTCGTTTCCGCGCAGTTCTCGGAACGTCACGGTCTCCCCGACGGCGCTCTGAAAGTGGCGCGGAAGGCGCAAACGCCGTTCCAGACCTGGGCTCGAGACGTCCAGGGTGTAGCGACCGGAGACGGGATCGTGCTCGTCCAGCCACGCCGACAATGCGTGATTGGCAGCGGTTAAGGTGTCGAGATCGATGCCACCCTCTTGGGTGACCGTGACGTTGAGGGCACCATTGGTAACTTCAACATCGTAGAGATCAACGTTCATTTCGGCCAGCAAGGTGCGAAAGGGCGTCTCGAGGTCCACTTTTGCTCCTTCCTGTTCGGCACCGTCAGGCCGTCCAGAAAAGAGAAAGCGCGGGCACGAGGCCCGCGCTTAAACGAGTCCAGACGTCCTTGGCGGACTGTCCGCCCAGTGTAGCAGGCCCATTTTCTACGTTCAATTGAAGTACTACCTCTGAAGTGAGGCCCCGATCAGCGCATTTCGAGAGATGGTTGCGTTCTGCTTCTTCGGGATGTGGCCGGCACGGACCGGCGGCATAGGCCTTGGTACGTCGGATCCAACGGATCGACTCGAAAACTCAGCAATGCTTGCCCGAACGCATAACAGGACGATCGTACTGAAAGTGTCTTGATTACTCCTCGTACAGAGTGGGCGCCAGAAAATCATTACGTTCGTACTGAAATACTCTCGAAGATGCTACAAAATGCCCCCTCACCGGTAAAATCAGTACGATCGTATTGTTTTTAGTTGAAACGTACGTGGCTGACATCGGATCCACGCTGTAGCCCTGAGGAGGAATCCGAAATGACCAACACCTTGGGCGAGGAAGTGAAGGAGCGCAGGCGTCGCCTCGGCCTCGATCAACAAGATCTCGCAAACTTGGCGGGCGTCTCGACGAGCTTTGTGTATTTCGTGGAGCACCACAAGAAGACGGTCCGTCTCGACAAATTGGAAAATGTTCTCGAGGCCCTCGGCCTTGAACTTGTCGTGAAGCTGCGATCGACGTGAATTCATCGCGCACAGTCTCATTTGCGCGCATACTGTCAAGCGTCAGTGTCTACACTGTTCGTCGTTTAGTGGAGATTTTGGTTGATTTCGGTCTCAAATATCTCTACGTAGGCGATTTATTTCTTATCCGCGGATCTGGCTCCTAGCCCGCTTGAGCAATGAACGGCTCTCCGATCGTTGCTGAGAGTCGAGTGCATGGTAAAACCGGATGGGCACGGTTCTTCGCATGAAGCCCTGTCCCCGATGTCCTGACGAGGAGAGCCGTGCCTGAAAAGATTTCTGGTGACTTGGCCCAAAAGATTGTTGTCTACGCTGGTCCCGGGGTAGAGCTTTCCTTGCCGTTCGATCCGGAACGAGAAACGATTTGGGCTTCGCAGGCCCAAATTGAAGAATTATTTGGAATTGCTAGATCTAACGTATCCCGTCACATCAACAACGTATTCGCTGATGAAGAGGTGGATCAAGAAAGCAATTTGCGAAAAACGCAAATTCCTTCTTCCGACCGCCCCGTGACGTACTACAGCCTGGACGTCATCCTCGCTGTCGGATACCGAGCGAACTCCGGGCGGGCAATACAGTTTCGCCGCTGGGCGAGCAACATACTCAAGGACTACATCGTTACGGGCGTGGCTATCAATAGCAAGCGCCTGGACGAGCTCGGGTCGATCGTGCGCCTGCTGTCGCGAGCGGACAACGAACTCGTCTCCGGTGTAGCTGACGTACTCGCAGGCTATATCCCAGGTCTGCAGCTGCTCCGCGAATACGACGAAGGCCACATTTCCATCCATGATGGGGCTGAACCTGGCTGGGAACTCACCGTCGAGGAGGCTAGGGCCATCATTAGCCGCGTGGGCGCCGAGTTCCCTCAGGACAAGCTTTTCGGACACGACCCTCAGGACAAACTAGATGGAACCATCGGTGCCGTCTACCAGGGCTTCGGTAGTCAAGACATCTACCCGACCGTAGAGGACAAGGCGGCCAACCTGCTGTACCTAGTCGTCAAGGACCATCCCCTGGCCGACGGGAATAAGCGCAGCGCCGCCGCCCTCTTTGTTACCTTCCTCGACCGAAACGGCATCCTCCACGATATCGACGGCAAACCAAGGATCTCCAACAACGCCCTGGCCGCCATGACGCTAATGGTGGCCATGAGTGACCCGAGCGAGAAGGACCTCATGGTGGCATTGATCACCCGCATGCTCTCAGGGACAGACCTCTAACAGCGACCACGAGACTGTTTCATTTACGCAGGGTCGAATGGCAGATCTACCCGTCTGCTGGCCAACTCCCGCCAGTGCATTGGTCAGCGAGCTTGCCCCCTTGACAAGTACGCAAATCGCCCATACAGAGTCGTTATGGAGCAAAATCAACCAAAATCTCCACTACACGCCGAATGCTGCCTGCGATAATGGCGCAGCCGATGGCGCATGTTGGCTCAATGCGCAACCTGGACGAAGCTGTAGCAAGGGCGCCCCTGACTGATCAGATATTTCGTGCAGCTAATTCGCCAAAATTCGGTCGGTCTGGCTCTAAAACCACTCAGAACTCCACTAAACGCCGAATGCTGTGTCTACGGAACTGGACGCCTGGCGGCCCGACAAGCGACTCTTCGAGTTCGACGCTCCTCCCCCCTACGAGGCGAGTCGGAGAATGACACCTTGAGGATTATCGACTGACGAAGTCTCACCCACGGCCCAGCACGAATGGCGTGACTCACACGCAATCGAATCAATCGCCACGTTCGACGGGATGGATTCCGCGGTCCATGTTCGACCTCCGTTTGAGGTGACTTCGATGCCGCCTTCGGGATAGTTCAATCCGGAGGGCTTTTTCGTCGTAAACCAGGAGACGTTGAGGTTGCCCTGAGAGCCGGCCAAACACCATTCTGCCGAGAGGCAGGTCAGCGCGTTTACGGTTGCTCGCTGGTCATATACACGCGGGTCGTCGCAATTTCCGACGGAACCATCAGCCGAGACACATTCCTCTTGCTCGCGGGCGAAGTCCGACACCACGCTCTTTCGCCACGAACGTCCCGCGTCAGTGGTGAAATACACCGAACTCCCTCGGCTGACGGCACACGATGAGGTGGATGTGCATGAGATTGCGCTCGTGTCGTTCCAGGCGCCGGTCGATGCCTGCGGCGTCCACGTTCGTCCGGCGTCCATTGTTCGCCAGACGCCGGTCCCTCCGGGCGAACCCAGGGCGAAACACACCTCGTTGTTGACACAATCGGGGGTTAGTGGGACGCCGACTTTGAGGTCGATGGGCTCGCGCAAGGAGTTCAACGTACCGAAAACCGTCCGATACACATCAAGGACCTGCGGATCCCGCGGGCCCAATCCATTTGAGCTGATGTCCCAATCACGTAGATTCACGCACAGTCCCTGGAACTCGGGAGCGCAAGAGAAGCCCCCCGAAAACCAGTCCCCGAAAGGCTGAGCTTTTGACCGGCTCCCCTCGGTGACGCCTGTTGGAATCGATGCCAAGTCTCCTGACCCGTCCGTTTCCCAGCAACTGTCTCGCGCACACGAAATGGCGATGTTTCCGCTGTATTGAATGGAGGCCGGGGGACTTTGCACCTTCCAGGAGTCATCTCCTCGGCCCAACCATAAAACCAGGTCGCTCTCACCCAATATGGCGCACCCAGCCGGCGAACACGAGACCGTGGACATGTTGCCGGTGTTCGCAATGGGGTTCGACACTTGCACCCATTGTGTGTCGCCGCTGAAGAGAGACACCACAAGCACAATGGCAACAATGACTCCGCCGCAGGCGAAAATCCCGCGAGGACGTCGATACCAACGTCGGCGACCTTCGAGTTGCACGTCAGCCACACTCTCGGGCGAGCCAGCCGCCTCGTCAGCACCGCCCTCCGGCTCGGACGTGATCACGCCCCGAAACTAGTACGAGCGCGCGACGAAACACACGAGGTCGGGCTCGTCACCGTTCTGCGGGATCGAACCGTCCGCACGCTGCAGGCAGCGCACCGTGAGGGCGTGCGCCTTGAGTTCCTTCTCGCGCGGCTCCACGATGGACCACGGCAAACGCGCGAAACCGGTCTCGGCGGCGGCGATCGCCTCTTCAAACGTCGAGACGTCGGTGGTCTTCGCCGCGAGTCGAGCTCGCGAGGCCGCGAGAAGGTCGTTCTGCATGGACTCGAGAAGCTCGGGTACCACGTTCGCGAGAGCGTCGAGGGTCACCGGCAACTTCTCTCCGGTGTCGCGACGCGCCACGGTCACCAGGCCATTGGCGAGGTCGCGCGGACCAACTTCGACCCGCAGCGGCACACCCTTGATCTCCCAGTCGGTGACGCGGCGACCAAAACTGCCGCGGCCGGCGTCGATCTTCACGCGCACGCCGGCGGCGCGCATATCCGCCGCCAGTCGGTCACAGACGGTCGCCAACTCGTCGTCCTCACGCACGGGCAGGAGCACGACTTGCGTGGGCGCAAGTCGCGGCGGCACCACCAAGCCGTTCTCGTCCCCGTGACCCATGATGAGTCCACCCACGAGTCGCGTGGATGCACCCCAGGACGTCGTCCAGCAGTGCTGACTTTGACCTTCGTCGCTCTGGAACACAATGTCGAAGGCCTTGGCGAAATTCTGTCCGAGCTCGTGGCTCGTCGCCAGCTGCAGGGCCTTGCCGTCGCCCATGATGCCCTCGGCGGTCATGGTGTTGATGGCGCCGGCGAAACGCTCACTCGGCGGTTTGATGCCGAGGTGACTGGCCATGGCGAGCACGTTCACGAGGAAGTCGTTGTAGACGTCGCGGTGAACGGTGGTGGCGTAGGCGGAAGCGTCCTCGTAGGTGGCGTGCGCCGTGTGACCCTCCTGCCAGAGGAACTCCGAAGAGCGCAGGAACAACCGAGGGCGCATCTCCCACCGCACCACGTTGGCCCACTGATTAAGCAGCAGCGGCAGATCGCGATGCGACTGGATCCACTTCGCCATGAATTCACCAATCACCGTCTCCGACGTCGGGCGAACCACGATGGGCTCGGCGAGTTCTTCGCCGCCCGCGTGCGTCACGACCGCCAGTTCGGGACTGAAGCCCTCGACGTGTTCCGCTTCTTTGGCGAGGTAACTCTGAGGGATAAACAAAGGAAAATACGCATTTTCGGCACCCGCCAACTTGATGCGTTCGTCAATGGCGGCCTGCATGCGCTCCCAAATGGCGTAGCCGTAGGGGCGAATCACCATGGTGCCGCGCACCGGGCCGTTGTCGGCCATCTCGGCCTTGGCGACGACGTCTTGATACCAGCGGGGAAAATCGTCGCTCGGTGCGGTCAAAACGTTCGGGGATGCCACGGTGCTCCTTTGTTGGTGCGCCAAGCCTAGTGAGAGGAGTCGTCACCCTCCGTGCGGCGACGAATCTTCTCGATGCGCTCCGTGGCGTGGTTGGCGTCGAGACCCTTGGCGTCGAGCAGCGCGGCGCGATCGGCTTCGGCCTCTTTTTCGGCTGACAGGTCGCGTGCGGCGAGACGCGCCTCGACACCTTCAGCCGCCAACTTCTTCGCCTCATCGACCAGCGCGGCGACCATTTCGTCCTCGGGCACGACCCGGATGATCTGGCCCCGAATGAAGAGGTGTCCACGCTTGCGGCCGGCGGCGATGCCGAGGTCCGCGTGACGGGCCTCACCCGGTCCGTTCACTACGCATCCCATGACCGCGACTTGGATCGGCAGATTGAGTTCCTGCAACGCCGCTTGGGCCGCGTTGGCGACCGCAATGACGTCGACCTCCGCGCGGCCACAGCTCGGGCAGGCAATGAGGTCCAGTCCCTTGCGCTCGCGGAGTCCGAGGGCCTCGAGCAATTGACGACCGGCCTTCGCCTCCTCGACGGGATCGGCCGTGAGCGAGTACCGAATGGTGTCGCCAATGCCTTCAGCGAGCAGTGTCGCAATGCCGGCGGTGCCCTTCAGAAGTCCTCCGGGCAGCGGACCCGCCTCGGTGACACCCAAGTGCAACGGGTGGTCAAAGGTTTCTGACGCCAGTCGGTAGGCGGCGATCATGGTGGCGACCGAGGACGCCTTAACCGAGATCTTGACGTCCGAGAAACCGACTTCCTCGAAGTACGCGAGTTCCTGACGAGCGGACTCCACCAATGCTTCGGGCGTCGCGCCACCGAAGCGCTCGTAGATCTCCGGGTGCAGAGAACCCGCATTCACGCCGATGCGAATGGGTACGCCACGATCCTTCGCCTCGCTGGCCACCAGTTTGATTTCCGAGGGCTTGCGGAGATTGCCGGGGTTGAGGCGAAGCCCGTGGACCCCCGCTTCGAGAGCCGCCAACGCCATCTCGACGTGAAAGTGAATGTCGGCCACGATCGGCACGGGCGATCGCGGCACGATCTGGGCGAGCCCCTCCGCGGCGGCCGTCTCATTGCAGGTGCAGCGCACGATGTCGGCGCCCGCGGCGGCCAGGGCGTAGATCTGCTCCAGGGTGCCGTTGACGTCGGCGGTCTTGGTGGTGGTCATGGACTGCACCGACACCGGTGCATCCCCACCCACCTTCACCGATCCGAGTGCGATCTGGCGGGTCTTGCGACGCGGCGTGAGCAGGTTCGAGACGATTTCCACGGGACCATTCTGCCGTGTTCCTCGCGCTCGCCGCTCGTTACGGCAAAGAAACTGGGTGCGTGATGTCCAAATAAATGGTGGACGCGAAAATCATGAACAGAACAAAGACGAATCCGTAGATCACGGGCAGCAATTTGGCGGCGTCGGCGTGATAGGCCGGGCGTCCTCGGCGGCTGCGAAGACGTTCGTAGACGGCAATGGCGACGTGCCCACCGTCGAGTGGGAGCATCGGCAGCATGTTGAGCACCCCGACCGAGAGGTTGAGGGCCATGAAGACGACGAACAAATTGGCGGGGTTGACCGCCGCGAGTTGGTCGGCGATGTTCGCCGCGCCGATAATGGATGTCGGTCGACTCAACTGATTCTGCGGGTTACTCGCCGCCTGGTTGTTGGTGACCTGGTGCGCGAGGCTACCGATGCCTGACGGCGTGAAGATATGGGTGACGTAACTCACCGTGGACACGAGCGTGCTCCACAGGAGGGAGAAGGACTTCGGGATTGCCGAGAGCGCCGGCACCCCGGAATAGAAGCTCTGTCCACCCGCGCTGATACCGATGTAGCCGTGCGCCGGCTGATCCGCGGCGACGAGCGGCTCCTTTTGACCCACGACCGTGATCGTGCGCCCGTCGCGGGGTGTGACGGAAAGTGACACGGTGTGGCCGTCACGTTCAACGACAACGGGCAAGGCGACGTCGGAGGACCGAGCGATGATCTGGTCGAATTGATCGAGTGACGTAATGGCGACGCCATCGAGAGAGGTGATCGTGTCACCCACACGCAGCCCCGCGATCTGGGCCGCATTTTGGGGGTGACCTTCCCACTGCGTAAAGGAGCCCACCTGCGCGTGCTCCCCGGCAATCTGTCCGACGAAGACGAGTGAGCACCACGCGAGCACGAGCGCCATGAGGAGGTGCATGATCGAACCCGCGGAAGCGACGAGCACGCGACGAGGAAAAGTGGCTTGCCGGAAACTACGGGGTTCGTCAACGTCGGCGACCTCTTCCATCGAGGTCATGCCAATGATCCGGACGTACCCGCCGAGGACAATTCCCTTGATGCCGAATTCCGTGTCCCCGATCTGCTTGGACCAGAGTTTGGGTCCGAAACCGACGAAGAATTCCGTCGCTCGCATGCCGGTCCATTTCGCGGTGGCGAAGTGCCCCAGTTCGTGGAACATCACCATGACAATGATGGACACCACCACCACCGGCAACGCCCAACCACCCCACGCGTAGAGCGCGGCAATGACGAGGCCGGCACCGGCGAACACCTGCCACAGGGGTCGGTTCGCGGCCGAGGGCGCGGGATTCACCACGGGGGTGTCGTTCTCCACGCTCAACGTGCTCACATCAGTACTCATGTGCGCAGGCGCTCGATCCTTTCACGGGCGAGGGCGCGCGCTCGCGCGTCGTTATCCCGTAACGCTTCGAGACTATCGAGCGGATCGTCTACGTAGTCCGTCAGGACGCCCTCGACGACCGGAACAATGTCGCACCAACGGATCTCCTCCGCCAGGAACGACGCCACCGCGATTTCGTTGGCGGCGGACAGCCACGCCGGCGCCGCTCCGCCGCGGCGTCCCGCCGCGTAGGCGAGGTCGAGGGCCGGAAACGCCTCGCGGTCCGGTGGCTCAAAGGTCAAAGTGAGCGCCGTGGAAAAATCGATGGATCCCCAGGCGTGGTCGAAACGCACGGGCCGACCCAGCGCGTACGCGATCGGTAGACGCATGTCCGGCATCGACAATTGCGCGATCGTGGAGCCGTCGACGTACTCGACCATGGAATGCACCACCGATTGGGGGTGCACCACGACCTCCACCCGCTCGACGGAAATCCCAAACAATGCGGACGCCTCGAGGACTTCGAGACCCTTGTTCATGAGGGTCGAGGAATCAATCGTGATCTTCTCCCCCATGGACCACGTCGGGTGCTGCAGGGCGTCCTGCTTGGTCACGTGCTCGAGTTCCTCGCGGGTCTTGCCTCGAAAGGGTCCGCCCGACGCGGTCACGAGCAGTCGTCGCACGTCGGGGTAGCCGGTCTCGTGCGTCGAACCCGCGAGGGACTGATAAATCGCGCAGTGTTCGGAGTCCACGGGCACGATCTCCCCGGCGCCACTAACCGCGCGTGCTCGGTCCACGAGCGGAGCGGCGGCGATGAGAGATTCCTTATTGGCGAGCGCAAGACGGCGGCCGGACGTGAGCGCCGCGAGCGTCACCGGCAGACCCGCGAATCCGAGAACGGCGTTCACCACCACGTCCGCGTTCGACGCGAGGTCGCTGAGGCCCTCGTCGCCCACGACGACCTCGACGCCGGGTAGCTCACGGGCGATGACGCTGGCGTCCGCGGCGTTACGCACACCGACACGCGGCACGCGGAATTCCCGCGCAATGGCGATCAGATCGTCCACGCGTCGCCCGCCCGCAATGGAGACGAGCGACACAGCATCAGGTTCTTTACGCAGCACGTCCAGGGTCTGTTGACCAATCGAGCCCGTCGCTCCCAGCAGCGCCACCGAGCGCGCTCTGTTCGCCACGCTCAGCCCAAGTGCAAGACGTGGACGAGGTAATACGTCACGGGCAGCGCGAAAAGGAGTCCGTCAACGCGGTCGAGCACACCACCGTGTCCGGGCAAAATCTGACCCATGTCCTTGAGTCCGAGGGTGCGCTTGACCATTGACTCAAAAAGGTCTCCAATGGGGGCCACGATCGCAATCGCCACGCCGATGATCAGAGCGTCCTTCATGGTCCACGGACTGATCATCGGCAAAATGATCGCGGCGAAGAGCAGCGACACCACGGTGCCACCAATCAACCCTTCGACGGTCTTGCCGGGAGAAATGTCCGGGGCCAACTTGCGGCGTCCGAGAGCGCGGCCCACGAACAGGGCGCCCGTGTCATTGGCGACCGTCAAAATGATCGCGCCGATCAGGAAGGCGAGGCCGTGCTTGTTCGGGTAATTGATGGGTGAGACCATCAAGGCCGCAAAGGATCCGAGGATCCCGATCCACGCGTAGACGAAAACCGTCGCGCCGACGCCATCGAGGACGTCGACCTTCTTTTCCGCCCCGAGATACCAGAGCACCGTGAAAAAGAGGAACAACGCGGTCACCAGCGGCATCGCCGCCTCACCACGGTTGTAGGAAGTGATCGACAAGGCGAGTGTGCCGACGATCCCGAGCAACGTGGCCGGGTGGGCACCCACCGCGCGGAAGGCGGCGAACGCTTCGACGCAGGCGAGTACGAGAGCCGCCGAGATCAGCACCATGACCGGAATGGTGCCCAGCATGAAGATCAAAATCACCGCGGCGGCAGCGAGCAGGCCCGTCGCGATGGCGACCGGAATGTTCTTTTGGGTCCCGGCTCGTGCGGCGCGACCTTCGAGGGGGTTCTCGCGAGCCGGACGGCGTGTGCGCTGTGCGCGCGTGGGCGCCGGACGCGGCGCCTCGTGGAGGAGTTCTTCCTCGTCGACGACGGGCTCGTCGTTGAATTCCCATGGCTGCTTGTCCTCGGCCACCACCGCGTCACCGAGGAGCGAGGGATCGAATTGTTCGTCGTGCGCCACCCAGTCCGCTTCACCCTCACGCCACGCGGGGGCGGGAATCGACGCCCACGGATCGTCCACCACGGCGTCGGACTCGCGGGACAACACGGCCGGGATCTGACCGGTCGGTGCTTCGGTCCAGTGCGGCAGGATGGATTCTTCTTCGACGGATTCGGCAACTTCGGAGGCAATCTCCGCGCCGACGATCGTGACGCGAGGATCGACAGGGCTCACGACCGGAATCTCACCGGTCGGGTCAAAACCCTGCGCGTCCTCGTCGTCATACTTCAAGAAGCTCACGCTCCTTCTGAGCGAGCAGGGTGTCCACTTGGGCCACCTCGTCCTGGGTCAACTTGTCGAGGGTCTTTTCGAGACGCTCGAGTTCGTCCTTCGACAGGCCGTGGTCCTTCTCGAGGGCCTCGAGCTCCTGGCGGGCGTGACGTCGCACACCGCGCAGGGCGACCTTGCCCTCCTCGGCCTTCTGA
The DNA here is from genome assembly GCA_903871335.1 of uncultured Actinomycetes bacterium. Classification (GTDB taxonomy): domain Bacteria; phylum Actinomycetota; class Acidimicrobiia; order Acidimicrobiales; family RAAP-2; genus RAAP-2. The sequence goes on along the minus strand of CAIQGE010000020.1, from coordinate 9,079 downwards.
CGAACAATCTTGACGAGCGCCTTGCGGCGATCTTCGGTCAACGGAGGAAAGCCGAGGCGAATGACGTTTCCGTCATTCGAGGGGCTGAGTCCGAGGTCGGAGTTCTGGATTGCCTTTTCAATAGACGCCATGGCGCCCTTGTCGAAGGGGCTAATCACGAGCAAACGCGGCTCGGGAACCGAGAAGCCCGCGAGTTGCTTGAGTGGCACGGCGGTGCCGTAGTAGTCAACGATGAGTCCCTCGACGAGCGTCGAAGAGGCGCGTCCGGTGCGCACGCCGCCAAATTCGTTACGCAAGTGTTCCAAGGCCTTCGCGAAACGATCACGCGCGTCCTCGAGCACCAGCTCGATCATCTCGTCGTCCATCACTTCACCAGCGTACCCACGGCCTCGCCGGCGAGGGCGCGGCGCAGGTTCCCGGGGGCCATCAGGTCAAACACGCGGAGCGGCAACTTGTTGTCCTTGCAGAAAGTGATTGCCGTCAAGTCCATGACGCGCAAATCCTTGGCGAGAACTTCGTCAAAGGACAATTCTTCGTACTTGGTGGCGTGGGGATTCTTACGGGGATCCTCGGAGTAGACACCGTCCACACCACCGTGCGTTCCCTTGAGGACGACTTCGGCCTCAATTTCGGCGGCTCGTTGAGCGGCCGGCGTGTCGGTCGTGAAGTAGGGGTTGCCCATGCCGGCGGCAAAAATGACCACGCGGCCCTTCTCCAGGTGTCGAACGGCCCGACGGCGGATATACGGTTCGGCGACCTGGTCCATCCCAATGGCCGACATGACGCGAGTGGGTCGACCGTGGTTCTCGATGGCGTCCTGCAGCGCGAGGGCGTTAATGACGGTCCCGAGCATGCCCATCAAGTCGGAGTTGGCTCGGTTCATACCCGCCATGGCGCCGGTGGCGCCACGCCAGATGTTGCCGCCGCCCACGACGACCGCGAGTTCGAGCCCTCCGGCCTCCACGGAATACGCGATCTCGGTCGCCAGAAAGTCCACGACCGACGCGTCGATCGTTTCGTCACTGGCACTCGAGGCCAGCGCCTCGCCGGACAACTTGAGGACGACGCGGCGCATGGCCCTACGCGCCGACGACGACCTGAGCGAACGACGTAATGGTGCCGCCGTTCAAGTACTGCGCAATGGAGACTTTCTCGTCCTTGACGAAGTTCTGCTCCAACAACACGCGGTCCTTGAACCAGCCGTTGAGGCGTCCTTCGATGATCTTCGGCAGAGCGGCCTCGGGCTTGCCCTCGTTACGAGAAATTTCCTCGACCGTCTTGCGCTCGGCGTCGACCTCGGCGGTCGGCACGTCTTCGCGCGACAAGTAGAGCGGCTTGGCGAAGGCAATGTGCACGGCGACTTCGTGGGCGATTTCTTCGTTGGCACCCTTGACGACCACGGCCACGGCGTTGACGCCGCGACCCGACTGGACGTGCAGATAGGTGTCGACAATCTCACCCTCGCCGCCGACGAGTCGGTAGACCTTGCCGATCGAGATGTTTTCCTTCAGCGTGGTCAGCATCTTCTCGATCTGCGGCGTGAACTTCTCGACCGCACCCTCACCCTCGGCGGCGACCGTCGCGGCGAGTTCGTCGACGAAATTGACGAACTCCTCGGACTTCGCCACGAAGTCCGTCTCACAACGAACCTCGACGATGGCGGCAATGTTGCCGTTCTTCACGACCGAGACGGCGCCTTCGGAAGCGTCACGGTCGGCGCGCTTGGCGGCCGAGGCGAGTCCCTGAACACGCAGCCACTGCGTGGCCTCGTCCATGTTGCCGTTGTTGGCCTCGAGCGCCTTCTTGGCGTCGAGCATGCCCACGCCGGTGGACTGGCGCAGGGTCTGTACGTCCTTAGCGGTGAAAGACACCGTGAATCTCCTTCGTAGCAGCTGGTGTGATTAGGCGTTCGCCGTGACGGCGGCCTTCGGGGCCACCTTCGGGCGGTTCTGATTGATGAAGCGACCTTCGACGACGGCGTCGGCGATAACGCGGCACAGCAGGGCGCCGGCGCGAATGGCGTCGTCGTTTCCGGGGATGACGTAGTCAATGAGGTCGGGGTCACAGTTGGTGTCCACGACCGCCACGACCGGAAGACCCAACTTGCGAGCCTCGGTGACCGCGATGTGCTCCTTCTTCGTGTCGATCACGAAGATGGCGTCGGGCAGGTGGTCGAGGTTCGCGATACCGCCGAGGTTGCGCTGCAACTTCTCGAGTTCGCGCGTGTGGCGCAGGGCCTCACGCTTCGGCATGTTCTCGAAGTCACCCGCGCGCTCCATCGCGCGCAGTTCCACCATGCGCTTCACGCGACCGGCGACGGTCGAGAAGTTGGTGAGCATGCCACCCAGCCAGCGCTGGTTGACGTAGGGCATTCCGCAGGCGTCGGCGTAGTCCGCGATCGGACCCTGCGTCTGCTTCTTCGTACCCACAAAGAGGATGGTGCCGCCGTTGGCGACGAGGTCACGCACGTACGTGTAACTCGTCTCGATGCCGGCGAGGGTCTTGCGCAAGTCGATCAGGTAGATGCCGTTGCGCTCGCCAAGGATGAATCGGCGCATTTTGGGGTTCCACCGACGGGTCTGGTGTCCGAAGTGGACGCCCGAGTCGAGCAGTTCCTGGAGCGTGACAAGTGCCACTGGTAATTCCTTTCGTCGGTTTCAATGAGGTTCGGAGTGCGACGCGAACGCCGACCGTACGAATACCCGAACTCACCACTAGATGCCACCCCACCGTGAGGAGGCTCGCCAATGTTACTCGCTCGGCGGACGCCGACTTCGCGGGTGGGTGTCGTAGTGGACCTTCTGTAGACGAGATTTCGAGACGTGCGTGTAGATCTGGGTGGTCGTGAGACTCTCGTGCCCCAGTAATTCCTGGACAACTCGCAGGTCCGCCCCGCCCTCGAGCAGGTGCGTGGCGTAGGTGTGGCGCAGGGCGTGGGGGTGGACGTGCCCCCTCGCCACGCGAGCGTCCAGCAGCCGCCGCACGTCTCGAGGGCTGAGCCGATGTCCCCGGCGATTCACGAACAGAACTCCCGCCGGCGAGGTCTCGCGGAGCACGAGGGGTCTCGCCTGGCCGCGCCAACGATGCAGGGCGGCGAGAGCCGTCGTGTGGAGCGGAACCAGTCGCGTCTTGCGGCCCTTACCGGTGACCCGCAACGTGCCGAGAGTCCAATCGACGTCGTCGAGATCGAGGTCACACAACTCGCTCACGCGCAGACCCGCACCGTAGAGGACTTCACAGACCGCACGGTCGCGCAGGGCCCAGGGATCATCACCCCAGTCCGCATCAAGCAGGACGTCCAATTGTTCGCGATTCACCAGGTCCGGCAGGACCTGGTGGGCCTTCGGTGCGCTGAGTCCCGCCGAGGGGTCGTTCTCAATCACCCCTCGCTCCCGCAACCAGCGGAAATAGCCTCGCAGGGTCGCCGCGCGACGCTGGAGCGAGGTGCGTTCGTCCCCCAGCGCAGCTCGAGCGGCCAAGAAGTTCCGCAGTACCCGCCGCGTCACCTCCAACGGCGTTTGCACACCTTCAGTCGCGGCCCACGTGATGAAGGATGTGAGGTCACCACCGTAGGCCCGCAGAGTTTGTGGCGAACGGTCGGCCGCGCGCAGTGACGCGAGGTACTCGTCGGTGCGCCACGCGTGGCGTGCGACCGACGAGTCATCGTCTTGCAACACAAACTCAGGATATCGGCGAGTTCTCCTCGGTAGGCTTCGCACGAGGTTCCCATGGCACGCATCTTGATCATCGAAGACGACGACCGCATCCGGGAATCCCTGCGCCTGATGTTCGACGGCGAGGGTTTCGAGGTCGACGACGCCGCGACCGCGGAGATGGGCATTGAGTTATTCGCCGCGCGACGCAGCGACGTCGTGATCGTCGACATCATGTTGCCCGGCATGAACGGTATTGAGGCCTGCCGCACCCTGCGATCCGCGAGCGACGTGCCCATCGTCGTCGTCTCGGCGCGAGACGACACGACCGACATCATCGCCGGGCTCGAAGCCGGTGCCGATGACTACGTCACCAAGCCCTTCGAACCCCAGGAATTGCTGGCGCGAGTGCGCGCCCACCTGCGACGCCGCCCGGCCGACCAGACCAAGGTCATTCACCTCGGCGATCTCACGATCACGCCGGACGAAGGCACCGCGCTTCTCCCCGACGGCACCGACGTCCACTTGACCGCGACCGAGATGCGGCTAGTGACCGAACTCGCGGCCGCGAACGGGAAGGTTCTCTCCCGTGAAGACGTCCTCGAGCGCGTGTGGGGATACGACTACTTCGGTGACGGCCGACTGGTCGACGTGCATATCCGTCGTCTGCGCACGAAGATCGAGCCGGACCCCGCGAATCCCCGATTCCTGCAAACGGTCCGGGGAGCGGGCTACAAGTTGGTCATCTAGTGCGCCGCCGGAGCCTGCGGCTACGACTCACCGTGGCCTTCGGGCTGGGTGCTGCGGTGCTGAGCTTGATATTTGGGACTCTCGCCTACGTCGGGGTGCGTCACATTGCGGTGACGGAACGTCAAAACCACGACCTACGACAGGCCTACGTCAACGCCGCTCTGATCCGCGGCGCCGTCATTGCGGGTACACCCACCATCCCCGCCCTCATCGCTTCGGTCGACACCGCGACCTCGTCGGTGTCGCTCCTGCATCGCTACGACGTCTGGTACGCGAAGTCCGTACCGAATCCCCTCCTCATTCCCATTGGCGTGCGTCGGCTCGCCAATGCCGGCGTCGTCTCGCGACAGGTGGTCGTCGAAGACGGTGTGCCGGAGATCGTCATCGGCGTGCCCATCCCGGCCATTCACGCGCAGTATTACGTCAGCGACAATCTTTCGGACCTCGATCGCACCCTGCGTCTTAGTTTTCTCATCCTCCTCCTCGGGGCCCTGTTCACGACGGGACTCGGCGTTCTGGCCGGTCGTTGGATCACCAAGCGAGCGATGGCGCCGCTCGAAGTGGCCTCGCGCGCCGCCACCGAGGTGGCCGGCGGCGCCCTCGACACCCGGATTCCCGAGGACCCGCGCAACACCGAAGTGGCCGCTCTGGCGTCCTCATTTAACGCCATGGTCGAGCGGTTGGTCGAACGCCTCAACCGGGACGCGCGCTTCGCCGGTGACGTCAGCCACGAACTGCGCAGTCCCCTCACCACTCTCGCCACCAGTGTTGAAGTAATGCGACACCACCGCGACACCTTCGATCCCGACTCGAAGGCCGCCTTCGACCTCCTCGCCGCGGACGTGCACACCTTTCAGGTCCTCGTTGAGGACCTCCTCGAGATCGCGCGGTACGACGCGGGAGCGGCCTCCACCCACCTCGAAACACTCGACGCGCACGAGCTGGTGCGTCAGTGCGTGCGTTCGGCCGTGCGCCGCCACCAACTGAACGACGTTCCCGTTCACGACGACGGGGCCGAGGAGGCCTACGTCACCGTCGACCGCCGTCGATTCGAACGTGTCGTGACCAATCTGCTCGACAACGCCTCGCGCTACGCCGGTGGCGCGACGGCGGTGAGCGTGCAAGTGGAGGGTGACGAGGTCGTCATCAACGTCGACGACGAAGGTCCCGGCGTCAGCTCTGAGGACCGCGCACATATCTTCAACCGCTTCTACCGGGGCGAGGCGGCGAATGCTCGCGGCAGTTCTCGCGGCACGGGTCTCGGTCTCGCGCTCGTGGCGGACCACGTCACCCACTTCCAGGGCACCATCCAATTGCTGGACACGCCGACGGGTGGCTCGAGATTCCAGGTACGTCTGCCGCGGCGCGAGCCGGATGAGGAGAGTGTGTGATGAAGTGGCGACCCGCACTCGTGGCCGTCGCGGCCGGCCTCACCCTGGCCGGGTGCACCTTTGTTCCCGGCGACTCGGCCCCCCGCACGATTGACGCTCAGTACGTCCCGTTCAATCTGTTGAGCAAAAACGCGCCGCATCACCCGACCGTGACGACGACGCCAACGACGTACGTGCAACGTTCGATCTTCCTCGTGACCTCCTCGGGTCACGTGGTGGCGGCCGGCCGCCTGGTTGCCGTTCCCGCGAACACGATGACCACCATGTTGGCCCTTCTCGCGGGACCGACCGAGGACGAGTTGCTCAACGGCACGACCACCTTGCTCTCGAGTCGTCTGCAAATTCTCTCGGCGAGCCAGAGCGGCGCGACCATCACGCTGGCGCTCGCGGGCTCGATCACTGATAACGCCGGCAGCGCGAGCGAGGCCGAGGCTGACGGGCAATTGGTCCTGACGGCCCTCGGTTCCACCAACGCCACGGCGGTGCGGGTGGTGCTCAATGGACGACCCGTGCGGGTGGCTCGTCCCGGATCAACCGCCGCCTTCACCGTCGGCGAGGCCGACTACCGCTCGCTACTCAGCCACTGAGCGTCGGAAACTCGGCGCCGCGTTCCACAAGTGTTCGAGGTCGTAGTACTCCCGCACAGCCTCGTCGAAGACGTGCACGATGATGTCGCCGTAGTCGAGCGCGATCCACTCGCCGGCGTCGCGACCTTCCACGCGCAGTGGCTTGATCCCCGTTCGCTCCCCGACCACCCGTTCAACTTCTTCCGCAATGGCACGGACCTGTCGGTCGTTACGTCCCGCCACGATGACCAGGGCCTCAAAAGCATCCATGAGCTCCGCCATGGCGAGGACCACGGGGTCCACGCCGACCTTCTCTTCGGCGCCGTCGAGGGCCGCATCGAGGAGGGCGGAGGTGAAATCGTCAAAGGGCCACGTCGGTCGACGCTCCGCGCGCAGGTGATCGCTCAGTGCGCGACTCCCACGGCGAGCAGGGCGGCGGCGAAGGGCACGATCAGGGCAGCCATTCCCACCATCATCCAGTGGCGACGGGTTCGTCGAACGTCCTGACGGCGCAGGGGCGCCGCCTCAACGACCGTCAGTCGAGTCGACTGCGGCTCGGTCAGGTCGAAGACTCGAACTGCCATGACCGAAATACTTTAACCCCGTATTTTTAGGTAGAGGGGTACCACCGGGCCGGGTAACTGGCGTTCGAGCAGCGAAACATCAGCAATTTCAAGGCGAATCCCCGTGCTGGATAAATCCACCGGTTCCATTGGAATTTCTCTAACGCGCCACGGCGCCCCGAGGGTGATCGGCGTCTGCGGGCGCGGGAAGACCCCGACGGTCACGAGGTCGCACAGGCCTTCCGCGTCGTGCCAGCCCGGCAACGCGTTCGCGGTGTCGGCCCCGACGAGCAGTTCAATCTCGACGTCGTCGCGCAACAGTTCACGCACCGTGTCGATCGTGAAGGACGCCCCGGTGCGGCGCAGCTCACGATCGCTGACCTCGACACCCTCGAGTTCAGCGAAGGCCGCTTCGGCCATGGCCAAGCGGTCGGCGGCGGAGGACACGAAACGTTGCGCGGTCTTCTGGTACGGGTCGCCCGCCACCACGACGAGAATCTGGTCGTATTGACCCGTCGCCCACGCGGCGCGTACGGCCGCCACGTGACCGAGGTGCGGGGGGTCGAACGTGCCCCCGAAGAGACCGAGTCGCGTGCGTGCCACCGCCCCACCCTAGGAGGTCGATTTCTTTTGGCACGTTTCACCTTCTACGCTTGAACGATGACGGTTGCACCTTCAACGTGGTCCCTCGACAGTTGGACGGGGTTTCCCGCCGCGCAGAGCCCGGCGTGGCCCGACCTCGACCACCTCGCCGACGTCGAGCGCCGCCTGGCCGCGCAACCCCCGCTGGTCTTCGCGGGTGAAGCCCGTCGCCTGACCGAACAACTGGGTGACGTCGCCCAAGGTCGGGCCTTCCTGCTCCAGGCCGGTGACTGCGCCGAATCCTTTGACGACGGTTCCGCGGACAAAATCCGCGACAAGCTCAAGGTGATCCTGCAGATGGCCGTCGCTCTCACCTACGCCTCCGGCGTGCCGGTGCTGAAGGTGGGTCGCATCGCGGGCCAGTTCGCCAAGCCGCGCAGCCAACAAGAAGAAACGCGCGACGGCGTGACCTTGTCCGCCTTTCGCGGTCACATCGTGAACGACGAACCCTTCACGGAGGAGAGTCGTCGACCGGACCCCGAGCGTTTATTGACCGCCTACCACCAGAGCGTCACGACCCTCAATCTGCTGCGCGCCTTCACCAAGGGTGGTTTTGCAGACCTGTCGCGCGTGCACGCGTGGAATCAAGAATTCGTCGCCACGTCCGTCGAAGGCCAGCGGTACTCCCTCATCGCGGACGATATTGAACGCGCCCTGCGATTCATGCGCGCCTGCGGCATCGACCTCGGACGCGAAGGTTCACTGCACTCGGTGGACTTCTACACCTCGCACGAAGCGCTGATCCTCCCCTACGAACAAGCTCTCACTCGTCAGGACTCCCTGACCGGTGACTGGTACGACTGCTCGGCGCACATGCTCTGGATTGGTGATCGTACGCGCCAATTGGACGGAGCTCACGTCGAGTTCCTGAGGGGTGTGGGCAATCCGTTGGGTCTCAAGGTCGGGCCGACGACCTCCACCGACGACCTGCGGGCCTTGTGCGCGACGCTCAACCCGCACAACATCCCCGGTCGTCTCACCCTGATCTCTCGCATGGGCAAGGACAAGGTGAGCGATCTCCTTCCGCCACTCGTCGCCGCCCTGCGTGACGAAGGGGCGGAAGTGATTTGGGCCTGTGACCCGATGCACGGCAATACCTTCACCGCCGCCGGTGGCGTGAAGACACGTCGATTCGACGACGTCCTCGAGGAGGTTCGTCAGTTCTTCGGCGTCCACCGTGACCTCGGCACGTGGGCCGGCGGCCTCCACATCGAGCTCACGGGTGACAACGTCACCGAATGCTTGGGCGGCGCACTCGATCTCCACGAGAGTGACCTCGGACTCAATTACACCTCGATGTGCGACCCTCGTCTCAACGCGAGCCAGTCTCTCGATCTCGCGTTCCGCGTCTCGGAATTCCTGCAGGGCTAATCCGGGGCTTCGGACTTCAGCGTGGTGTGATCGTCGCGAGTAGATCCCAATTTGGCTTGCCGGCGTAGAGCAACGCACGGATTCTGTAGTTGCGAAAGGACCGGAAGCCGAACGCCACCCGCTTGACGCGTTTGGCGAGATTG
>CAIQGE010000019.1 GCA_903871335.1 uncultured Actinomycetes bacterium | reverse complement strand
GTTAGCGCCACCGCCGCCATCTGAAGCCGTCTCGTTTTCGATTCCAACATCGCCCATGCTCCTTGGTAGACTCGAAATTTCAAGAAAAACTCGTATTGCAGTCACACGAGATTACCATGACGCGGTTGATACGGGGAGCACCAAGAGGCCGCCACGGACGTCAATCTCAAGTATTTCCTTGACTGAAACAAATACTCGGGAGGAGCACAAGGGCTGCAAATGTGTGCGAAAGTGCCGACTGTCGAGAGGCAGGTTCCAGTCGAATATTGCTCGTGTCCCACCGAGGATGGTTACTCGTCCCCGCTCTGCCTCCCGCATCGTCATTGAAAAGAGTAGCAGGGCTCGCTTTGCTGACGAGCCCTGCTTCTACCATTCAAAGTCGCTTGAGCGGGAGTTAGATCAATCCCAAGCCTCGAACGTCGTCACGCTCGGCGAGAAGCTCGTCGGTCGTGACCTTGATGCGGTCCTTCGCGAACTCATCGTGTTCGAAGCCTTCCTTCACGCTCCAACCACCTTCGCCATCGGCGACCACAGGGAAACCGAATGTCAGACCTTCGGGAACTCCATACTCGCCGTGGCTCGTCACGCCCACCGAGACGGTGTCGTCGGCAGCCGTCGGCGTGATGAGACTCACGACGGTATCGATCGCAGCGTTGGCGGCTGAAGCGGCGGAGCTAGCTCCACGGGCCTCGATGATCGCCGCGCCACGCTTCTGGACAGTGGTGATGAAATCACCCTGCAGCCACGCCGCATCGCCGATTGCTTCCGTCACCTTCTTGCCGCCGATTGTCGCATTGGCGAAGTCGGGGAACTGGGTGGCGGAGTGGTTTCCCCAAATGGCGAGATTCTTCACGTCGGCGACGGGCGAGCCCGACTTCTTCGCCAGCTGCGTCTCGGCGCGGTTCTGGTCGAGACGAGTCATCGCGAACCAACGGTCAGCGGGCACTTCGGGCGCGTTCTCCCGAGCAATCAAACAATTCGTGTTGCACGGGTTTCCGACGACCAGGACTCGAACGTCGCTGGCCGCGTTTTCCGCGATGGCACGTCCTTGGGGCTTGAAGATGCCACCGTTGACATTCAACAAGTCGCCTCGCTCCATGCCCGCCTTACGCGGGATTGAACCGACCAAGAGGGCCCACGAGGTATTCGTAAAGGCGTGCGCGAGATCGCTGGTGGCCTCAATGCCGGCCAACAACGGGAACGCGCAGTCATCGAGCTCCATCACGACGCCCTCGAGGGACTTCATGGCGGGCTCGATTTCCAGCAGTCGCAAGACGACGGGCTGGTCAGCACCCAGCAATTGGCCCGACGCAATGCGGAACAACAACTGGTAACCAATTTGGCCGGCGGCGCCGGTCACGGTGACGTGGACGGGGACGGGGGTCTTCATGTACTTTCCTTTTCTTTCGAACGCTGATTACTACAGGCGGTCCACAATGGCGGACGCGAATTCCGAGCACTTCACTTCGGTTGCTCCATCCATCAGGCGGGCGAAGTCGTAGGTGACGATCTTGTCGGCAATTGTTGCCTCCAACGCGGTCACAATGTCATTCGCCGCGTCAGTCCAACCCAGGTGCTCGTACATCAGCACTCCGGATAAGAGAACCGAACCGGGGTTCACCTTGTCCTGGCCGGCGTACTTGGGCGCCGTGCCGTGCGTCGCTTCGAACACTCCGTGACCGGTGACGTAGTTGATGTTCGCACCCGGCGCGATGCCGATGCCACCCACTTGCGCGGCCAACGCGTCCGAAAGGTAGTCACCGTTCAAGTTCATCGTCGCGATGACGTCAAATTCCGCCGGTCGGGTGAGTACTTGCTGCAACGTGATATCGGCGATCGAATCCTTCACGAGCAACTTGTCACCCGGCTGGCCATTGCAATCGTCCCAGCCCACCGCCACGTCGGCGAATTCGTTGCGAACTAATTCGTAGCCCCACTTCATGAAGGCACCCTCAGTGAACTTCTGGATATTGCCCTTGTGGACCAAATTCACTGATTCGCGTCCGTGCGACAGCGCGTAGTTAATCGACGCGCGAATAAGTCGCTCGGAGCCTTCCTTCGAAATGGGCTTGATGCCAATGCCGCTCATCTCGCGAATCTTCCAACCAAACTCGTCAAGAAGGTACTTGCGCAACTTCTCACCATCGGGAGTTCCTGCTTCAACCTCAAGCCCCGCGTAGACGTCTTCGGTGTTTTCACGGAAGATCACCATGTCGACAAGTTCGGGGTGCTTCACGGGTGAGGGGACGCCCTGGAACCAGCGCACGGGACGAAGACATACGTAGAGATCGAGCAGTTGTCGAAGAGCGACATTGAGAGATCGAAAGCCACCACCGATTGGTGTGGTGAGGGGACCCTTGATGCCAATGAGGTGTTCACGGAAAGCTGTCACCGTTTCGTCGGGAAGCCAATTGCCGGTTTCATTGAACGCCTTCTCACCCGCGAGGACCTCCTTCCATTCAACGGTCTTGCCGTGCTTCTTCGCCGCAGCGTCGAGAACGAGTTGTGCCGCCGGCCAAATGTCAACGCCGGTGCCGTCGCCCTCGATGAAGGGGATGATGGGATTGTCTGGAACATTGAGGACGCCGTCCGCGCCCATGCTGATTAAGGAGGCCATGCGACCAATCCTAGGACTTTCTTCGCGAGGCATTTCTCGTGTACAGAACCCCGTGGCCGGCGCGCGCCGACTTCAGAATCGACGGCGAGAAAACATTGTCTATCCGGTGTCGCGTCTCCCTGAAAAATGGACTAAATGCCCTGAGCGGCTTTGCTCGATTCGACGTAAACAAGAGGTGGCCCCAACGGGAGCCAATTGAACGACGAAGTCTGAATGGGAGTTGCATATGAAGCGAAGGACACTAGACCTGATCATGACAGCAGTCGGTGCCCTGCTGACGGTTGCACTATTGGTAGCGGGTTCGCTCGCACTATGGGGAGCGACCTTTACGAACAGCAGTGAGCGCACGCAGTTGGCCCAGCAGGGAATCTATTTTCCACCGAAGTCAGCATTTGAACACCCGATGGTCGGTACCGAAATTACCCCCTCCATGATTCCCTCCGTCTCGCAATACGCGGGCCAGCAGTTGCTCACCGGCGCTCAGGCGCAGGTCTACGCGAACGATTTCATCGCCGTGCACCTCAAGGAGATTGGCGGCGGCAAGACGTACGCACAACTGAGTGCGGAGTCGCAGGCGGACCCGAGCAACACGGCTCTTCACGACCAGGTTGAAACTCTCTTCCGCGGCACGACCCTCCGAGGGCTGCTGTTGGAGGCATACGCCTTTTCGATTTTCGGAACGATCGGGATGATTTCCGCCATCGCGTGCTTCATCTTGGCCTTCTTCATGGCGATCCTCACCGTTCTCGGATTCATCCACTACCGCCGAACCCCGGACGAAGTGGAATTCCCGAAGCCCCACTCGGCGTAATCGTCGACGCATCCATCAAAAAGGAGCCGGTCGAAAGACCGGCTCCTTTTTGATGTTGCGACTGGTTCAATTTCTTGAATATTCCAAGGCACTCCTAGACTGAAGAGGTCCGCGCGACGACGTGCCGACAACGAGAGGTCGACATGGTGGACGACATCGCAGTGGGGGAGAAAACTCCGCGTCTTCTCGTCCCCGCACTCGTAACCGTCGCCGCCATGATGTCGATCATCGGTAGCCTCGGCGCTCCTCTTGTCAACACCGTGGCGCTGGACAACCACGTACCACTTTCGACCGCTCAATGGATGTTGACGGGTGCCCTCTTGACGGGAGCACTCGCCACGCCGGTGATGGGTCGTCTGGGTGACGGTCCCCATAAGCGACGAATCTTGATCGTGGCACTCACGATCGTTCTCGCCGGCTCGATAATGGCGGCCTTGTCGAGAGATTTCACCGTCCTCGTCCTCGGTCGAGGACTCCAAGGTGTCGGCCTCGGTCTTCTTCCCGTCACCATGGCCATTGCCCGTCAGCACTTGGACCACCGAGCCTCCTCACGTACCATCGCGTCCCTCTCGGTGACCGCCGCCATCGGAGTCGGTTTGGGTTATCCCATCACGAGTGGGATCGCCGACATTTGGAATTACCACGCGGCCTTTTGGTTTGGCGCCCTGATGATGCTGTTCGCTCTCGTGGCCGTGGTTTTCTTCATTCCTAGAGATAGTCCCGGACAACAAGCTCCCTTCGATGTCGTCGGAGCCGTTCTTCTCGACGGTGCCGTTATCGGCCTGTCGGTGGTATTGGCCGAGGGAGGGACCTGGGGTTGGAGCTCTGCGAGGTCTCTCGTTTTCTTCATCGTGTCCGTCGTTCTCCTCGTTGGGTGGGTGTTCTACGAACTGCGGCAGGAGCATCCGTTGGTGACCCTGCGCCAGCTCCGATTGCGTCCGGTGATGACGGCGGACGTGTCGGCGTTTTTGATCTCGTGGGCAATGTATTTATTCATCCCAGTGGTCGTCGAATTCGTCCAAGTGCCGACGAGTTTGGGCTACGGCTTCGGTGGTTCCATCGTGATCTCGGGGATCCTTCTTGTCCCGTTGTCCGTCGGTACATTCGCCGCAAGTCGAACGCTCGGTTGGTTCCAGCGAACGTTCGGGACGCGACTCATGATTCCCCTCGGCGCCACGATCTTTGCCGTGGCGTCCGGCTTCTTTGCCGTCACTCACCAACACTTGTGGCAGGCCTTCGTGTCGGTGGGTCTTGCGGGTATCGGTGCGGGCTTTACCTATGCGGCGATGCCCGGATTCATCGTCCGAGCCGTTCCGTTGTCCGACACCGGAAGCGCCACGGGTTTTTACCAGGTCGTTCGCTCCGTCGGCTTATCGGTGGGCAGCGCGGTCGCCACGTCCATCTTGGCTCGCTACACCGTCAAGGGTGACACGTTCCCGAGCGAGGGTGGCTTCGTCGCGGCCCTCTATACCGCGTGTGCTCTGTGCCTGGTTGTCGCGATCGCCAGTTACGTACTTCCCGGCCACGTCGCGCCGGAACCAGTGTCGGACGGCGTTTCGCGCGACATTCAAGGATTGATGGAAGAAAACGCTGAATTGGGTGCGTCGTCACTCATGCTCGCCGAAGAACCTGTGGAGGACGACTCGCCCTCGTAATTACTCCGACGTTCGATGCAAGAGTCCCGTCAAGACGTCTTCGGCACCGGTCGTCAGACCGTCGTACATCACGGTTCCCATGTCAAGGACGACGGAACGGTCACACAGCGACTCGACTCGTCCCAACCTGGTCTCGACGATCACCAGAGTTGTCAACGGGTCCTTCGTCGCGGCGAGAGCTCCGTACACGTCGTCGGCTGCCGCCGGAGACAAACCGAGGGCCGGCTCGTCGGCGAGGAGCACTCGCGGTCGCGCAGCAATCGCCCCGACGACGGCAACCAGACGCTGTTGGCCGCCACTTAACTGTCCCGCCTTCACTCGACGCCGATCCCGTAATGGCCCGAGCATGTCAAGGGCGGCACTCAATCGCTCACGATTGTCCGGTGAACGGTGCGCGCCAATGCGTAAGAAAAGATTCTCCTCAATCGAAAGATCACTGAAGAGACCGACGCCCTCGGGGATGTGCACGATGCCCCGACGAGCCAGTTCGTGGACACTGACTCCCGCGACGGAGCGACCAAGAACGGTGACGACGCCCGACGTCGTCGCGACGAGTCCGCTGGCCACACGGACGAACGTTGACTTGCCCACGCCGTTGGCGCCGAGGATGGCCACTGATTCCCCCTCAGTGATCTTCACACTGACGCCGTTGAGTGCTCGGTACGGCCCGTAGCCGGCGTGGACGTCGATGAATTCGAGAGACGTCATGATGACTGGCCCAACCACGACGACATGACCTGTGGATTCGAAACCACCGTCTCGTACGTTCCTGCGGCAATGACGGCGCCCGCGTCCATGGCGATCACGGTGTCGGCAACGGCCTTCACCGTGCCGAGATCGTGATCCACGAGAATCACCGCGACTCCAGTTTCTTTTCGAACGCGGTTCAAGATGTGAATCAGGATCCGCGATTCTTCGCCGTCGAGCCCCGACGACGGCTCATCGGCGAGAAGGAGGCGCGGCTCACCCACGAGAGCTCGGGCCAATTCAACGGCCCGACGATCTCCTAACGACAGAGTTGTCGCCGGCGTCTCGGCACGATCAGCCAAGCCGACCAGAGCCAGGATGCCCATGCACCTTTCGCGTTCGCCCGAGGACGTGCGACCTCCGTGCACGAGATCTCGCCACGGACCCTGATGGCCCTGATGTGCCTGCAGCGCGACCAACACATGATCCAAAACGGTCTGACCGCCAAAGAGCTCAACGATTTGAAACGTTCGCGCAATTCCTCGACGGGCGCGAGCATCGGGGCGCGATGGGAGTGCATCACCGTCCAGAAGGATGGAACCACTGTCAATCGGCAATTCGCCAGCAATACAGCGAAAGAGCGTCGTCTTTCCAGCACCGTTCGAACCCACGAGACCGAGGGATGCACCCGCATCGAGGACGAATGAGACGTGACGCACCACCGCGTGTCCACCAAACGACTTGGATACGTCGTCGACCTCAAGAAGATGGCTCACGACACTCCTCGCGTCCGCCGTTCCGCGGGATTGGCCGGAACGGCGCGGAAGACCGTCCTCGCGAGCGAGCGCTTAACGGCTTCCACAATTCCTTCGGGGTGCGTGGCGTAGGTGAAAGCGCCGACAGACAAGATCAAAACGGTCAGCGCACCTTGCGTCGCGTTGGTATTCGTGGACACCGTGCTCGGCAAATAGGTCAAAGCCTGCGCGATGAGCGCATAGCCGAATCCAGCTTCGATAGCACCTTCGACCGTCGTGGCACCGACGGTCACCACGATCACGAGAAACGTAGGTCCGAAAAACCAATTGAAGTCCGAAGGTGACTCTTGTAAGTAGCTCATGGCGAACAGTGAGCCACCGATTCCCGCGATCGCGGCCGACAAGAAGAAGACGAACATCGTAAGGCGCCGCACCGAGACGCCAGCGCTGGCTGCTCCGACAGGACTGACGTGCACCGCCGCGAGTGCACGTCCAGTCGTGCCTCGAAGGAGCACGTGCACCACGCCACTCACGGCCAACAGCACCGCGAGGACAAGGAGGAGGAATGGTTTCGAATCGACGGCGGTGAAGTCGATACCGAAGATATGTGGTCGAGGGACATTGAGGCCATTGTCTCCCCCACCAATCCACGACGTCGGGAAAATTAAGTTATCGGCGAGCAGGGCCAGACATAGGGTCAGCAAAGTAACGGGCAGACCCCGCAATCGCAGGGCCGGAAGCGACGCCACCCATCCACCAAGTCCGGCCACCACTGCGCCCGCTACCGCGGCGATGAGAACGGGCACGTTCTCATTGACGGCGAGTTGGGCAGTCGTGGCGGCGCCGACGCCGGCGAACGCCGCCTGGGCCAGGGATAGCTGACCCGCGAGACCGGTGATCAAAGTGATGGACAGGAAGATGACCGAGAATGAGGCACCGATGGTGAGCGCGGCGATCCACGGCCCCGGCGTGAAGGTGATGACCACGAGCGTCACCGTCCCGAGAACCAACCAGCGAAATCGGTGGATTACTCGGTTGATGTGAGGTGGTCGCAGCGCCAGCGCGGGGGGAGGTGCTGGTGGCTCGACACCCGACATGGGGTCATTTCGATTCTCGAGCCGACGCATCCCCGGGTGTACCAGCAGGAGAACTAACAGAATGAAGAATGGCAAGCTCGGCACGAGCGCTTGGTACCAGACCGAGTCGGAGGCAACGTAGCCCTGTACGACGCCCTGTACGACGCCGAGAGCCACGCCTCCTACTACCGCGAGGGGCAATGACCGAAGGGCCCCGAGCGCCGCAGCGGCGATAGCGGCAACGAGAATGACCGAATAATTGTTGGCGCTGATCGGTGTCTCCGTCGGCGCGAACAAGACACCCGCTAATCCGGCGAGCATGGTCGCCAGCATCCACGAACCCCGCGACACACGCTTGGCGTTCACTCCCATGAGTTCCAACAACTTGGGGCTCTCTACCGCGGCGCGCATGGGCAAGCCAAAGCGGCGCGAGCGTAGCCCGAGCATCAGGACGATCAGCACAATCGCCGTGGCCAACATGGTGGTCAACTCTGACCCGCTGACAAAGAGCGGACCAGATCCGATGTGCCAGACCGGAAGATATTCGTTGAATAACGGCGCGGGCGGAGCACTGACGTTCGTCGCTCCCACAAAGATCTGCACCACGCTCGGGAGCACGACCATCACCCCGAGCGACGTCACAATCTTGGCCATCGAATTCCCGGGTGGAATCCGCGAGAAGAGTCCCCAGTCGAGCAACGCTCCGAACAAGGGGGCAATGACCACGACCACCAGGATGGCGGCCCACAGCCGGTCCACTCCGTGCCAGTAGAGCTCGGCGTAGATCAGCCCTGCGGCATACGCTTCAGCACCGAACCCGAAATTAAAAACTCCGGTCGCTCGATACGTGAGCACGAGCCCGACCGCCACGAGAGCGAACGTGCACCCCCAGGGAACGTTCTGGAGGACGAAACTAAAGAATTCGCTCACGCAAATGACGCTAGGTGCCGGGCGTTCCCGCCGGTGGCTTCACGGGGGCGTTGATATTGACTTTCGACGTCAAGGGAAAACATACCCACGGATTGGCACCCCGGTTAAAGACCTGCGTGAATGACGGGCTCGACCCTGAGGTCCCCTTGGTCGCCACGAAGGCAACGCACGAGGGTGAGGTCGCCTTCGAATGCGAGACAGTCCAGTCGGTCGGTGCCGCGACCCCTCCGCCGGTGTCATTTTTCATCTTGTTGATGGCCGCGTTGACGGCGGCCTGCGTCGGGTTCTTTCCCGCGGCACGAAGGCCCTGCGTGAAGAGCTCGGCAGATTCCCAGCCCATCAGAGCCACGTCCGAGTATTCCGAGTTGCTGTAGCCGGACTTGGACATCTGTTCGAAGTAGAGATTGAGACCCGGGTATTTCGTTGTGTACGTGGCGGCAGCTTCGAAGGGAACGTGCTGCACCATGAAATACACGTTGCCCATGAACGGGGCATTGCTCTTGAGAACACTGCGGTCGTAACCGTCCAGCCACAATTGTGGGACATTCGTGAACCCTTGCAACTGCATTGCCTTTGACAGGGCGATGTCGCCGCCGACGTCCATGCAGCTAATGACCATATTCACGCCCGCGCCGCGCATCTTCGTGACGTCGGTGGAGAAATTGGCATCGAAGATGGGCTCATTAAGGTTCGAATAGGCCACGTTCACGCCGTAGGACGACTTGAGTTGCTTCAGCGCTGGCTGACATTCATCCTGTGACGACGGGTAATTCAACGCGATCAGAGCGACCTTGGTTCCCTTGACCTGTTTGGCGACGTAGGCAAAATCGGGAACCGAAGAGTTGTAGTTCACGACCGATCCGTAATCGGCGAAGAAGTTCTTTGGTCCCGACCAGATGTTGGACGTGGCGTAGCCGAAGGTGGGCGTAGCCGTCGTCTTCAAGTAGCTCGCGCCTCCATTGAACAGCGCGGTGGCGACACCGACAATGGCAAAGACGTGATCAGCCGTAACCAAGTTGCGGGCGTCGGTGGTGTCATTCGTGGGATTCGATTGATCATCCAGCGCATGCGACAGGACCAGGTGCCGCCCAAAGACACCACCGGATGAATTGACGTAGTTGAAATACGACTGTTCTCCGTAGAGGTAGGGCTGAAAATCGGCGGCCAGCGAGCCTGATTGTGTGACGATGGCGCCCAGGCTCACCTGCGTGGGGGTGACACCCGGCGGGGGTGACGACGTCGCGGACGCCGGAACAACGACTGACGCTGTTGCCGCCACGAGCGCCGCCACTGCGGCTGCTGAAGTGCGAACGGAGTGTCGCAAAGCCCACCTCCCTGACGAGTTCGAATGTGACGCTAGCAGGAGGCCCAAGAAAATATGACGTCGTCAGAAGCCAAAAAAGACGATGGTCGGCTCCTCATTTAGGAGCCGACCATCGTTCCATTTCGACGAAAAATCGAACGCTAGATGGATTTACCTGCTTTACACCACGCGTTCGTCGGCACACCGAGACACGGGTTCGGCATCGTCACCAAACTCTTCGCGGGGGGCAGCGGGTGCATGACGACACCCGTCGGCTGTGGGTACTTCATGGCGCTGGTGCAGCCACCGTAACCCGTGTCACAAAGAACTTGATTGAAGAGCGCACCGCCCGAATTCGCGGACTTGGTCGTGACGCCACACGTCGACTGCGTCTTCGCCAAGTTGGTCGGCGCCGAACCCTGAGGCGCGACGTTGCCGACGTAGCAGTTCGACGGTTCGCCGTTGTTCAAGGTGATCTGACCGAAGTCAGAGTTAGACGCGTTCTTGAAACTTCCGTCATTCACGAACGTGTTCTTGATCAACGCGTCATTCTTCGGATCGTAGACACAACCGAAGAGGGCGTTGTCGAAACCACCCGTGCCGATGCAGCTCTGACCGTATTCGCCCGTGAGGCTGGAACTAGCCGGGTACGGAATGAACAAGACACCCCATGCACCGTTATTGATGAACTTGTTATTCATCACGGTGTCATTCTCACCACCGGAGATGGTCATTCCCGTCCCGGTCGGACCGGCAGCGGCCGAGCCAGCGCGAGGCGTGTCGGGGTTGTTGTTGTTCTCGAACGTGCTGTTGATAACAACCCAGCAGGAATGCGTCTTCGTGATCTTGCTCACGGCGTTGCCGGGGCACGCGCCGTTCTGTGGTGCCGGCGGGTCGCCGACAATCTGAGTGTTGGTGTCGAAGCCGTCTTCGTTGTTGTCGAACATTGAATTTTCGAAGATTAACTGTCCGCCAGAATTTGTTCCGGAGTATCCGAGAGCGTTGTATTCCATCCACGCGTGGTTGACCGTGGTGTTGCACACCTGCTGGCACGCGCCAATGTACATACCTGAGTCATTCTGGTTCGAGGCGTAGATCGTGTCCCAGAGTCCCGGACCTGCAGCGTCGGACGAGAAGATGCCGTAGGTACCTGCGGTCTGCTCGCCGTTAAAGAACGTGGACGTCGCCGTTAAGTAGGTGCCGGTGTAGCCGTGAAGCCCAATGGTGGCCGTATCCGCGCCACCATTCCACCAGATACCGTTGCCGGAGTCCTTGCTTCCCGACAGGAAATTGCAAGTAGTCAGGTTCTCGACGGAGACATTGTTCGCCAAGTACACGACGATGCCGTTTCGGCCAATGGCCTTGCCGTCGGACATCGGACCATACGTCTGATCTGCCAATTTGTTACTGCACGCAGAAGCGCCGGCCTTGGTGCCGTCGACAATGACGGTATTGCGATTCATGCCGCGCAACGTGATGTTGGGCGTCGTGATGAGGACGGATCCGAAACCACCGTGGTCCAGAGCGGCGCCCGTGGGCGGATTCTGAATATCCGCCGTCTCGTGATAGTCGCCCGGCGCCACGAGGATCGTGTCGCCCGGCGCCGCGGCGTTCACCGCGGCCTGAATGGTCGTGTACTGACCCTTGACACCCTTGTAGGTGCCCACCAGCAAGACGTGGTCACTCAAGTGCATGCGACTCGTGGAACCGGAACTCGCAATATTCACCACGGCGATGAGACCGCCAGTTGAAATTGCCGTCGCCATCGCCAGCCGTCCAAAGAACGTGGCCTTACGTGATTTCATAATCCCCCCTGACACGACAGTTCGAACACCGCCGGCACAAAAGACGAAAATAGCAAACTTTTATCTATCTACGGTGCCGTCGCGTCAAAGAGTGAGGAACCTAGATATGCGCCACGGCCGGAGGTGCCCGGAGGGCACGCGAAGACGCCGCTCCCGGTGTGCTGCGTGTAGTTCGACAATGAGTCGCTTCCCGCCAAAGAATTCTGAATCGTTACAAATTGTCGGGCCACGTCGCGCTGAAAACAGATGAACATCAATCCCGCGTCCAGCTCGCCCGTGGTGGGATCGACGCCATCCATGTAGTTAAAGCCGCGACGGAGAATTTGTGCACCACCGTTCGTCGCCGGCGCCGCCACTCGAACGTGCGCACCCGCTGGAATCAGAAGATTCCCGTGAGGGTCGTACGCATCAAGACGAAGGGGGTCGTGTTCCTGACGACCCGACAGGGGTGCTCCACTCGAGCGGTGCCGCCCAATGACGGACTCCTGGGTCCCTAGTGACAGTGTCGACCACAATTCGAGGTGCGTGCGGATTCTCCGTGCGACGAGATACGTGCCACCCACCATCCACGAAGGTCCGTCTGACGACGACACCCACACGACGTCATTCATCGTTCGCTTTGATGACGCATCGATGTTGTTTGTCCCGTCCTTAAATCCGAGGAGGTTCCTCGGAGTCTCCACGTGCTGGGAGGTTGTCGAGGTCTGACCGGAGCCACTCTGCGTCCAACGAAGCGCCACGACGCCCTCACCGAGTCGAGCGAGATTACGCACAGCGTGAAAGGCCACAACGGGGTCATCGGCACATGCTTGGACGCACAGGTCTCCCCCGGTTCGCCGAAGATCAAGATTGTCGCCGGGGAAGACGGGTAGATCAACGAGACCATTCGGTCGGTGCGACCGGAACCCAAATCGACCATCGAACAGTGAAGGGCCAAAACCGAAGGTCAGCGTGAGATTCGACGCCGGGAGATCCGTAGCTTCACCAGTGTCGGCCGGCGGGTAGTTCGTATCTTCGTACCCCGACAGAGAGTTCCCCTCAACGAAACGACGCGACGCATCCGTCCATGTCTGCAACAAAGCCCGGAGATCGCCGCGCTGTGACGACGTGACATCAAAGACCGCAAACAACAAATACTGCGGAACGGGCGTGTCCACGCCGGATTGGTGCTGCCCATCAAATGGCTGTCGCGAACTCGCTGCTGCCCGTCCTCCGCTCGCGAAGACAGCCGCTCCAGTGACCGCAGCGAGGGAGGATCCGAGAAGGGCCTGCCGGCGAGTGAAGCGTGATGAATAGCCGCTCACGCGTAGTTCCTTCCCGTTCCAAAGTCGGCGAGCACACCCGACATGGTGCCCAGCGCGTACTCCAGAGAATCAAGTGCGCGAGCGTAATGGCGCCACTGCTGAGCAGACACGTGGCTATTGCTCGTCGCGGACGTCGACTGTTGTGCCAATTCATCAACGAGCGCCATCGCGCGCTCCACACGGACCGTCGCCGACGGACGTACGAGGCGACCCAGCTGTTCGACACTCGGCAACGTCGCGTCCAAATTGTTGACGACGGCGTGAACGTCCAGCATGTCGTCGTGGCTGTAGCGCTCTTGGGACGCGCCAATCACGTTCTCCACCGTCCATCCAACTTCTTCATCGAGTCGGGCGCAAATTTGGGATGGCGTGATGATGGTCCGCAGCAAACCGAACTGCAGCTGCGACGACACGTTCGCCAAGTTGGTTGCGGCGCTCAACGCCAGTGATGGTTGGCCCGACCAGAGGTCTCTCTCTACGGCGTGCAAGCCGGTCGCGGGAAGCGCGGGATTCTGATTGGCCACCAACGTGTCGAGTGGCGCCATCGTCGCCACACTGCTCGCGCCGTCAACTCGAAAGACGTCATAAGCGGCTTGCGCGGACTGTTCGGCCTTTTTCGCCGCTGACGCGTCACCGCGTTGAATATCGAGAACGAGGTTCGACGTGGCCGTTGCGAAGGCCTGCGTTGAAAGTACGACTTCGCGGCGATACGCCTGGGTGGCCACCAGCGTGGCGCTCTGTTGCGCCTGAGTAGGTGGAGGAGCCGGGGTGTAGTGATGTGACGACGCATTGTACGAAGCCGCGCTTCGACGTGCGTAGCCAGTAGATATTGACCACGCCGTGGAAATAATTACGACCGCCACAATCAACGCTGACGCGATGCGGAAGCGCCGTCGTACTGCCACTGACGTCAGCGCTGCGGGGGACACGCGACAATCCTAGAGAAAGGAAGTGCCACCTACTCGGCGGGGATGGTCACGATGTCCCACAGTTGTTGGTAGCCCAAGCTCACGTAGAGATTCCGAGCAACGTCGTTGAATCCAAAGACGTTGAGGGCAATCAGACGGCACCCGTGTTCGAGGGCGTGTCGTTCGGCAGCCAACATGACGGCGCGCCCCAGTCCTTCTCCCCGTCGATCGGGGTCAATCTCTACGTTGTAGACATACGAGCGCGGCCCATCGCTATCGATGGTCACGCCCACCCACAAGATGCCCACCCGCACCCCGTTGACCCGGGCACTGAAGACGTAATGGCCGGGCGTCGACGAACCTTCCGGCAAGAGTTCGCGTGTTTGTCGTAACGACGTTTCGCGTGCTGCTTCGATAGTGAGCATGCCGCTCGCCGCCATATCTTCCGCATACGACGCAATCAGTTCGCGTTCGAAATCGTCGTACTCGTCGCCGCTCATCGTCACGAGCTCGACCGGGGTCGCGGGAGGATCGTTTTCCTCAAGGAAACACACCATGCGCGACGCGTTCACTGTGGCAGGTCGAGCGGCGCACACCGCCGTTGAAAGTGGATCACCCGCGAGCCGATTGACTTGCACGCTCGGCGCCCCACGCAGCCGGGCGGTGTCAACCAAAAGGTTCGTGAGCTCCAATGGATCAACGGTTGCGGTGGTAACCACGTCCGCCACCACGAGTGGCGCGCTGGGAGAATCCAAAGAGTGTTCAAGAAGACATGAACCCACCGCCACGTCACCGCGAATAATTCGCGCCACGTGGACCGATTCGGTCATCTGTTCGCGACGGTCCCAATTTCGTTGGGCGGCCACTCTCGCCTCGGCGAGTGGTTGCGCGTCGCCTCGTTGCGCCCACGCGGTCCAGCGGTCCAGCACCTCGTCGCGATAACCCTCAGGGAAGTGGTCCAAGAATTGAAAGGTGAGTGAGGTCACGAGGCGTCCACGACCTACACGCCGTACAGCTGCTCGTGGATCTCACGAGTCGCGGTCGATCGATTCATGGTGTAGAAGTGAAGTCCGGGCGCACCCTCGTTCAGAAGTTCTCGACACATATCCGTAGCCGCGGCAATACCTTCTGCGCGCACGGCAGATGCCCCACCACGTTCATGAGCTCGCTCCAGTCGATCCACCAGCGCCGGAGGAACGGCAGCTCCCATGGTTGCCATCCGAGGAATCCCCGCCAGCGTGGTGACGGGAATGATGCCTGGCAGGACCGGTTTGTCGACTCCCAAATCACTCAACTCGCTCACCAATTCAACCCACTCGCGAGCGTCGAAGAAGAACTGCGTCACCGCGAAGTCGGCCAACCTCAACTTTTCCGCCAAATACCGACGGTCGCTCGTGCGATTCGGTGATCGCGGGTGGCCGAGGGGATGTGCGGCGACGCCGATGGAAAAGTCGCCGATGCTGCGAGCAAGGGATACCAGTTCGCTGGCGTACGCATAATCTCCTCGGGCCAAAGCGGGGTCCGTGGGAACATCGCCACCCAACGCCATGAGATTGACGACTCCGTTGGCCAAGTAGTTCGTCAAGATCTCGCGAAGTTCTTCAACGGAATGTCCTACGCAGATGAGGTGAGCCATCGCGACAATCCCCGTGTCGCCCTGGATTCGACTGACGAGGTCAAAGGTTCGCTGTCGCGACTCCGTGCCACCGCGATACGTCACGGAGACAAAAGAAGGTTCCAGCGCTGCCAATTCCACCATCGTGGCCTCGAGCGTGACGGACTCGTCATCGCTCTTCGGTGGGAAGAACTCAAAAGAGCGGGTGCGGCCGGCGCGAAGGAGCGCGTCGATGCGCACGCTTATTCAGCGCGTCCGTAATCGTCCTCGAGTCGGACGATGTCGTCCTCCCCGAAATACGTTCCGTGCTGCACTTCGACAAAGACCACTGGCTCCGTACCCCGATTTTCGCAACGATGCGCTGCACCCACCGGTAGGTCAATTGATTCTCCTGCGGACAGCGTGAATTCTTCGCCGTCGCGCACCACCGTGGCGACTCCCGAGACGATGAACCAATGTTCTGAGCGGTACGCGTGCTTTTGGTAACTAAGACGCTTGCCCGGCGTCACGATAATGCGCTTGATCTTGTGATCAGAGCACTCGTCATCCAGCACGGTGTAGGTGCCCCACGGACGCTCGTCGTACTCCCGACCCTTCTTGTCCGATGTCACCATTACCGCACCTTCTCCGCCGCCAATAAAACGTTCTTCAACAGCATGGCACGAGTCATTGGTCCAACTCCACCAATTCGCGGGGTGATCCACCCCGCCACTTCCGCCACATCGTCCTGCACATCACTTAGAAGTTTCTTGCCGGCGAAACTCGTTCCGGCGCCCACCACGGCAGCACCCGGCTTCACCATGTCCGCTGAGACCAGACCGGCCACGCCGGCGGCGGCCACCAACACGTCCGCTTGTCGCGTCAAACTTCCCATGTCGTCAACACCCGTATGTACAACGGTCACCGCGGCGTTGCAGTGAGGCCGACGCATCGCCATCAACAAAGCGAGAGGGCGCCCGATCGTGAGACCCCGTCCAATGATGACGACATGTTTTCCTTCAACGGGAACGTGATGAGCCGCTAATAGCTCCACGATTCCCGCGGGCGTGCACGGCAACGGTCCGGGAGCGCCCATGACCAGCCGACCGAGATTGGTGGGGTGAAGACCATCGACGTCCTTCTCGGGTCGAACACGAAGGAGAACTTGCTCCTCGTTGATACCACCGGGCAGGGGCAGTTGAACCAGGATCGAATGAATGGTCGGATCGTCGTTAAAGATATCGACCTGGGCCTCCACCTCCGCCTGCGTTGCGGTCGCTGGTAGGTGGGCGTGCTGGGAGGTGATGCCGACTTCTTCGCATTCGGCCAACTTCATGTCGACGTAGCGAACGCTGGATGGATCATCACCCACAAGAATGGTGCCTAGGCCGGCCGGTCGACCGACGGCGCTGAGGCGAGCGGCACGATCTGCCAACTCCATTTTCATTCTCGCCGCGAGGCGACTGCCATCCAAGAGTTCAGCGGTCATGGTGTCCTTAGTGTCGAAAGTGCCGTTCGCCCGTCATCAACATCACGATGCCTGCAGCATCCGCGGCGTCAATAACTTCTTGATCCCTCATCGATCCACCCGGCTGCACCACCACCGTGACGCCCGCGGACGTGAGTGCATCGAGACCATCGGCAAAGGGAAAAAACGCGTCGGATGCGGCGGCGGCACCGATGGCGAGATCCCCCGCTTTTTCGGTGGCGATACCGGCTGCGACCACGCGAGATTGCTGGCCCGCGCCCACCCCGACCGCGACGCCGTCTTTCGCAATGACGATGGCGTTCGAGGTCGTCCGAGCGCATACCCGCCACGCGATCTTGAGATCGCGCCATTGTTCCGCACTGGGTTGCTTCTTGGTTACACACCGCCACGTCGACGGTGCCGCTTCCAGCTCGTCCGCATTCTGCACGAGGGCCATGCCACCAAAGGTGCGAACTGACAGTGACAGTGGTTCTGGACTAGGCGCACTCAGTAGTCGTGTGGCCTTGCGACGAGCAACGAGAGTCGCAATGGCCTCGGGCGTGAAGGATGCGGCAATGATCACGTCGGCCTGCGGACCGGCTGCGATGATCGCGGCGAGCTCCTCGTTGACCTCGCCGCCGATGGCGACAATGCCACCGAATGCGCTCGTGGGGTCAGCGGCGAGCGCCTTGCTAAAAGCGTCAGCGAAACTGTCGCCCATCGCGGCACCCGAAGCGTTGGCGTGCTTAATAATCGCCACGGCGGGTGCGCCACCCGCATCCTCGGACAGTTCGTGGACGAGTCGCCACGCGGCGTCTGCGTCAAAAAGATTGAGGTAGCTCAGCGCCGTGCCGGCGTGCTTGTCAACGTCATCCCACCAGGTCGATGCGCCCGCGAGTCGGTAGCGAGCACCGACCTGGTGCGGGTTCTCCCCGTACCGCACGACGTCCGCCCGTTCGAGGGTGAGGTGAAGAGTCTGCGGAACAATTGCGTCGGCACCTTCCGGCACCGGTCCGATGACGCCGCCGCGATCAAACCACGCGACAATCGATGCGTCATAGGACGCGGTATGAGAAAAGGCTGCCCGGGCGAGCGTGTGCCGCGTGGCGTGGGAGAGACGCCCATTCTCAATGAGTTCCGACAACACGTCGTCGTATTGCGAAGGACTCGTCAGAACGCCGACGTGCTCATGATTTTTCGCAGCAGCGCGCACCATCGTCGGACCGCCTATGTCGATCAATTCAACGGACGGATCGGTAAGAAATGGATACAAGTTGCAGATCACGAGGTCGATGGGCGTGATGTCGTTGGCGACCAGGTCAGCCATATGTTCATCGCGAGATCGATCCGCGAGAATCCCGCCGTGGATCTTGGGGTGCAGGGTCTTGACGCGCCCACCCAACATCTCGGGCGACGCCGTGACCTCACTGACGTCGCGATGGGCAACGCCTGCCGACGCAAGTTCGGTAGCGGTGCCCCCGGAGGCGATCAATTCAATGCCCAGCTTTTCCAAGCCGCGCGCGAACTCGACGAGTCCGGTCTTATCCCAGACACTCAGCAGCGCTCTCATGGGGGCCTTTCCGTGATGGCAGTTACTTCACCTTAGTTCTCATGGTTCGCACAATCGCCCAGCGACTTGGGCACTACGCGTCGCGCGTCACTCCATCGTCGGAGAGATTCGAAGAGTCGCGATTGACTCTCCGCGTGCCAACGCGTCGCGCGCTGCGAGAACGACTTCGGGGTAGAGAGAGCGCTCGACAGACTTAATGCGCTCGTGCAGCGACTCTTCATCATCATCGGCTTTAATCGGCACAATGCGCTGCGCCAAGATCGGTCCGTCGTCAAGCTGTGCGGTCGCGATGTGGACGGTGCATCCCGTCTCCGTCGCACCCGCCGCCAGGGCGTCGCGAACGGCGTGCCATCCCTTGAAGGCGGGCAGAAGACTCGGGTGAGTGTTCAGAACTCGCTCAGGAAATGCCTCGTGGAATGACGCCGTCGTAATCGTTCCGAAGCCCGCCATCGCCACGAGGTCAATGTTTCGCGCGACCAGATGATCCGACAATGCTCGTGTGTACGTCTCGCGATCGAACGAGGACGAAAAGCCGCCGTAGTCCAGACGGTCGAGCACGAATGCCTCGATGCCGGCGTCGGTTGCCACCGACACAGCCCGACACTCACGGTCAGCTCCCACCAGCTCAATGTCCACGCCCGCGGCGAGCATCGATTCAAGAATCGTCCCCGATCCCGATACCAGAACGCAGAGCCGTACGTGGACCAAGGGCTTAGAGGCCCTTAACGATTTCGACCATCTTTTCGCCCGCTTCGGTGGGGTTCAAGCACACGTGCACACCCGCCGCGGCGAGCGCGTCCATCTTGGCCTGAGCAGTACCCTTCGAGCCCGAGATGATCGCTCCGGCGTGACCCATCTTGCGTCCGGGGGGCGCGGTCACTCCGGCGATGTAGCTCACGACGGGCTTGGTCATGTTCGCCTTGATCCATTCCGCAGCGCGCTCCTCTTCGGAACCACCAATTTCACCGATCATCATGACGGCTTTGGTCTCGGGGTCGGCTTCGAACGCGGCGAGGCAGTCGATGAAGTTCGTGCCCGGTACCGGGTCGCCCCCAATGCCCACGCACGTCGTCTGTCCAATGCCTTGCTGGCTTAACTCGTGGAGCGCCTGGTAGGTCAAGGTTCCCGAACGCGACACGATGCCCACGGGCCCGCCGGGCAGGGCGATGTCACCCGACGTAATACCGATATTGCACTTCCCGGGGCTGATGATCCCGGGACAATTCGGGCCGAGCAAACGAACGCCGGGGAAGTCTTCGACGAGCCGGTTGTAGGTCACCGCTTCGTCGTGGGCGGGAATGCCTTCAGTGATGCACACAATGAAGGTGATGCCACCCTCGGCTGCCTCCAAAATGGCGGCCGCAGCGAACTTCGGCGGAACTGACACGAACGAGGCCGTTGCTCCGGTCGCGGCGACTGCTTCTTTGACCGAATTGAAGACGGGAATGCCGTCCACGTCGGTGCCACCCTTACCGGGCGTCACGCCACCGACGATCTTGGTGCCGTAATCGCGGTTACGAAGACCGTGGAATCGACCTTGTCCTCCGGTCAAGCCCTGGACAATGACCTTGGTGTTTTCGTCAACGAAAATGCTCATGTTCGGTACGACTCCTTACGCGTTGGCCAAGCCGACGGCACGACGAGCGGCGTCCAGCATGGTGGGTTCAGTGATCAATCGTTCGTTCAGGTGCGACGCGAGAATCGCGCGACCTTCGACCGCGTTCGTGCCGTCGAGACGGAGAACAATCGGGCTCGAGATCGTGACCCGATTCAACGCCTCGAGGACACCCTTGGCGACCTCGTCGACGCGCGTAATGCCACCAAAAATGTTGACGAAAATCGCCTTCACCTTCGGGTCGGCGTTAATGACTTCCAGAGCAGCGGCCATCACGTCGGCGTTGGCTCCGCCGCCGATGTCGAGGAAGTTCGCCGCAGACCCACCGACTTGATTGACGACATCCAACGTCGACATCGCGAGTCCGGCGCCGTTCGCAATAATGCCCACGGTTCCATCGAGACCGATGTAGTTGAGGCCCTTTTCCTTCGCCATCTTTTCGCGGGGGTCTTCCGTTTCCGTCGCGCGGAACGCTTCCCACTCAGGGTGGCGATACGACGCGTTCTCATCCAACGTCACCTTCGCGTCGAGCGCGTGGACCTTGTTCTCGGTCGTCAAAATCAAAGGATTGATCTCGGCCAGGTCACAGTCACCCTTGGTGTAGCACTCGTACAGCTTTACCAAGAGTTCGGCGGCCTGCTCGCGAGCCACTTCGTCAAGCGACGCTTCCTGCACCCAACGGCGAGACGTTTCGAGGTCGAGTCCACGCACGGGATCGATGGACAGCATTGCAATGGCGTCGGGGTTCGAGGCGGCGACTTCCTCGATGTCGACGCCGCCTTGGGCGCTCAACATGCCGAGGTGCGTCTTGTTCGGTCGGTCCAACGTGAACGACGCGTAGTACTCCTTTTGGATATCGCTGGAGCGCTCAACCCACAAGTGGTGCACGACGTGACCTTTGATGTCCATCCCGAGGATGTTGCCGGCGTGCAGGCGGACTTCTTCAATGTTGTCGGCGAGTTTGATGCCGCCGGCCTTACCGCGACCACCGACCTTCACCTGTGCCTTCACGACAACGGGGTACCCCACCTTTTCGGCGACCGCGACGGCTTCGTCAACCGTGTCCGCCGCGCCACCCGGCGAGACCGGAATGCCGAACTGGGCAAAGTACTGCTTCCCCTGATATTCGAAGAGGTCCACTTCTACTCTTTTCTCTCAACGCGCGCCGGCGGCGCGCGCACTGTGAATCATGCGGAATGTTCGCGCTCGTCGAGCGCGTGCTCGAGCCACGTACCGATTTCGGCCAGCGGTGAGCCAGGAGTGAACACGCGAGCCACCCCGGCTGCCTCCAGCACCGGAATGTCGTCCTCGGGAATGATCCCTCCCACCAAGAGGAGGACGTCGTCGCGACCGTTTGCGGCCAACAGTTCGATAACGCGAGGAACGAGGACCAGATGGGCACCCGACAACAAGGAGAGGCCGAGCGCGTCCGCGTCTTCTTGCACGACGGCCTGAACAATTTGTTCCGGCGTTTGATGCAGTCCGGTATAGACAACCTCGAACCCGGCGTCACGCAAGGCGCGCGCAATCACTTTTGCGCCGCGATCGTGCCCGTCCAGACCAGGCTTCGCCACAACGACTCGGTACGTTCGCTCCATCGGCGCATAAGCATACGACCCTCAGCACACGCCTCCGTACGCCGCGTGATTTCGAGAAGTGCACCGACGCCAAAGGTTGGTAATCAGAACCGAAAGGAGGGCGGAAACGACAAAGTATTTTCGGGTTGCCGGCCTGAGCGCAGTAGCGTGAAGGACGTGGAGGGGCGCGGTCAAGCGGCCATTGCAATAACTTCAGCGTAGACCTCAGCGGGTGTTTTCCAGTCGAGCACCTTTCGCGGACGACCGTTCATCTCGGCAGCGACAAAGCGCAGATGTTCGAGACTGATCAAATTGAGATCGG
>CAIQGE010000018.1 GCA_903871335.1 uncultured Actinomycetes bacterium | reverse complement strand
GGCACGTTGCAGGTCTACGACCATGCGCACGCCGCGCTCTTTCAACTCTGACGGGTAACGCGTCCGTCCTGCTTCTCTCTTGTCCATGGTTCCATCCTCTCTCGCAAGCTGGAGAGTCTCCGGAATACCCAGTCCGATTCAGGGGTCTATGTTTCGTTTCGTGTCTCCAGTGCCATGGCTGATCCTTTCAGCCCCGGGCTCTCGCCCGAGGTTTATTGAATCACGCCGCCACACATAATTTCTGACAGTCCCAGTCCTAGCGACCATGCCGGACGAGAAAGGATTCGAGGCGTTCATTCGCTCACGGGCAACTTTGGAGGATTCCTGAGCTACTTGGTGTTCGACGAAAAGGGAGAGGGGGGTCCCATCTCTTCGCGAAAGGACCCAAGCCGCCTCGCGATGATCACGCCCTACTTCAACAGGTGTTTGGCGACGACGACGCGCTGCACTTGGTTGGTACCTTCGTAGATCTGGGTGATCTTGGCGTCACGCATATAGCGCTCCACGGGAAACTCTTTAGTAAATCCGTAACCACCGAGAAGCTGCACGGCGTCAGTGGTCACCGACATCGCTGTGTCACTCGCGAACGACTTGGCCGCTGCGCCCAGGTAGGTCAGTGTGCCTTCCGGGTCACCTTCGTCAATCTGCGAGCAGGCTCGATACACCAAGGTCCGTGCGGCCTCGGTGCGAATAGCCATGTCGGCGAGCATGAAACGGAGCCCTTGCAGATTTGCGATGGGACCACCGAACGCCTTGCGCTGTTTCATATAGCCACCCGCGTAGTCGATAGCAGCCTGCGCGATACCGACCGCCTGGGCGCCAATCGTCGGACGTGATCGGTCCAAGGTGTGCATCGCGATCTTGAAGCCCTCACCCTCTTCACCAATGCGGTGTGTGGCGGGAACTCGGACCTCATTCAGAACAATCTCACCCGTCGGCGAGGCCCGCAGACCCATCTTGTCCTCGTGCTTCGGGAACTCCACCCCCCAATCCTTTTCGACGAGGAACGCGGTGACCCCCTTCGCGCCCTTGGACGAATCCACCGTGGCAAAGACGGTGTAGGTATCGGAGATACCCGCATTGGTGATCCAGTACTTCGATCCGGTGATGATGTAGTCATCACCATCGCGCACGGCGCGACAGCGCATGGAGGCGACGTCACTACCGGCGTCGGCTTCGGACAGACAGTACGAGGCCTGAATCTCACCGGAAGCGATCTTCGGGAGATAGTGACGCTTGATGTCTTCGGAAGCGAAATTCATCACCGGCAACATTCCCAATTTAGAGATCAACATGGTGACCGAGGTCGATGCGCAACCTCGAGCAATCTCTTCCGCCATGATCGCTTGTGTCACCATGTCGGCGCCGGCGCCGCCGTACTCCTCCGGGATACCGAGTGACGAGAGTTCTAATTCCTGGCACGCCTTGTAGCTCTCCCACGGGAACTCTTGAGTGCGGTCGTATTCAGCCGCGTGCGGGGCCACCCGCTCGTCAACGAAGGACCGCATCATGTCGCGGAATTGACGCTGTTCGGGTGTGAGGTCGAAACTCATGGTTCCACCGTCTCTTTCTGATTACTTTGAAAAATGCACGAGCGGAGTCACGTGACCGGGCTCCTGCTGCAGAGCGGCGACGGGAATGGCGTCGACGAAAGCGCGCTGCAAGAAGTAACTATGGCCGAGGCCCGCGAAACGTCGAACGCGGTCGGTGACCACTTCGTCGCCGACGTCCACGCCCAGACCGAAGAGTTCGCACGCGACGGTGATGTCACTGTTCGTTGGACCTCGACCGACGAGACCGGCGCGCTTCGCGGCCACGATGGCCAGTGCCACTTCGACGTCGTGATGACTTTCGGCGGGACTGAGTGTCATGTGATGAAGAGCGCGCTCCGCCAACGTGAGGGCGAAACCCGCGTCGGGACCAGGCGTCCCGCGCCCTTCTCCCCCACTCGAGCCCGGCGCTCCGAGCAAACCTGGTTTCTTGGCTCGGCCGATTTCCGGCGTTTCGGTGGGCATCGTGGGGCGCACGGTGCTGGCCGCTGATACGGGCACGAAAGAAGGCTGCGTCACACTTGGAGATTACTCCCCTGGCGGGGACCGCTGGCTAAACCCGCGTCAGCCAACTCTCGTATTCGGGCAGTTCGCCACGCACTGCCGCGAAGTACGCCGTTTGAATTTGCTTGGTGATGGGTCCCGGCTTGCCGTCGGACACGAGACGTTCGTCGACGGACTGAATCGGAACCACCTCAGCCGCGGTGCCGGTCAAAAACGCCTCGTCCGCGATGTAGAGATCGGTACGAATCATCGCTTCAAATCGCACCTCGAGACCGAGATTGCGAGCGATGGTCGTCACCGAATCCTGGGTCACTCCGGGCAGCGCACCGGCTTCGGACGACGGCGGGGTCACGATGACCCCATTGCGGACAATGAACAGATTTTCACCCGTGCACTCCGAAATCTGTCCGTCGGGTCCGAGCATGATGGCCTCGTCGTACCCCGATTTCAGCGCTTCGATCTTCGCGAGACCGGAGTTCAGGTACATGCCGGTGGCCTTCGCGGCCGTGGGCATCGCGTTCGGATCGTGACGACGCCACGAGGAGATCTTCATGCGCACGCCGTTATTGATGCCGTCGTCGCCGAGGTAGGCGCCCCACGGCCAGCAAGCCATAGCGACGTTCACGGGCGCGGGCAGCGGATTCACACCCATTTCGCCGTAGCCGAGGTACACCAGAGGTCGCAGGTAGCAACCATTGTCCATTTCGTTGATGCGCACCGTCTCCACGGCCGCCTGAACGAGTTCGTCGACGGAGAAGGGGACGTCGATCATCAGGATCTTGCACGAGTTCACCAAGCGCACCATGTGTTCGCGCAGTCGGAAGATCGCTGGGCCGGAAGCGGTCGGATACGCGCGAATTCCTTCGAAGGCTCCGGTCCCGTAGTGCAAACCGTGAGTCAGGACGTGAATGGTGGCCTTTTCCCAGTCGACGAATTCGCCGTCCATCCAGATCTTCTTGGTCGGGGTAATGGGCATCTACAACCTCTTCAATAGTTCGTCCGTGACGCCACTCGTGCTGAGCACCGAGACGTCTGCGTCAAATTCTGCCACCGCGGTCTCCAGTCGGCGGGCCGCGGTCAATTCACCGAGGTGTTCCAGCATCAGGGCGGTCGACGAAATCGCGGCGAGTGGATTGGCTCTCCCCGTACCGGCGATGTCGTGGGCCGCACCGTGGACGGGTTCAAACAGCGACGGACCCGTACGCGCGGGATTGAGATTGCCGGACGCGGCGTAGCCAATCCCACCACTGACCGCTCCCGCCAGGTCACTCAAGATGTCGCCAAAGAGGTTGTCGGTGACGATGATCCCGTACCGAGCCGGGTCATCGACCAAGTAAATGCAGGCCGCATCCACGTGGTTGTAATCCGTGGCGACACCGGGGTAGTCGCCAGCCACGTGGTGTACGACTCGCTGCCACAGGTCGCCGGCGTAGGTGAGCACATTGGTCTTGTGCACCAAGGTGACCTTGGGGCGCTCCAGAGCGACGGCTCGCTCGAACGCGTAGCGAACACATCGTTCGACGCCAAAGCGGGTATTGACGGAGCCTTGTGTGGCAATCTCGTGGATCGTGCCGTGGCGCAGCACTCCGCCTTCGCCGGCGTAGGGGCCTTCGGTGTTCTCGCGCACAATCGCGAAGGAGCAACCTTCGGCGAGGGAACCGGGAACACCGTGAAACGGTCGATAGTTGATGTAGAGGTCGAGTCCGAACCGCATGCGAAGGAGAAGACCCCTCTCCAAGGTGCCGCCGGGAATGCGCGTGTCACCGAGTGCGGGACCGATAGCTCCGAGCAGGATGGCGTCATAGGAACGCAACTCCTCGAGGGTCGCGTCGTCGAGGACGAAACCATCACGGAGGTAGCGCGCAGCACCCAAGTCAAACGCAGTAGGCGCGATAGAGACGCCGAGGGCTTCGATAACGCGCAGCGATTCTGCTACGACTTCCGGTCCAATTCCGTCTCCGCCAATCACCGCAATGCGGTGGAGGTCCTTTTCCGCCATGTCTCGTCCCTTCTTCCTACAGTCTCGTTGCCCCTTGCGAGCAAAGGCAAACCCGTAGGGCGCCACGGGGGTGCAACGGTAGAATGATCCACTACCGCGACGAAGGAATGTTCGTGTCCAACGATCTGCACAGCATCACCCAAGAGACTCTCGACAAGCTCCAGGACGAGTTCCATCACCTCACCACCGTCGGCCGTACCGACATCGCTCGGGTCATTGAATCGGCCCGCCTGCTCGGAGATTTGTCCGAAAACGGTGACTACCACGCCGCCAAGGACGCTCAGGGCAAAATGGAATCTCGGATCCGTCAAATCGATCAGATCCTTCGCAACCACGAAATCGTCGAACGCGACGAGGACTCCACCGAGGTCCGCCACGCGTCGATTGTCGCGGTGGTCTACGAGGGCGACGACGAGAGCGACGCGCAGGAGTTCTTCATTGGTTCCATTGAAGAAAAGCCAGATGGACTTCTCGTCGCGTCGCCGACCTCTCCCCTCGGTGCTGCCCTCCTCGGACATGAAGTCGGCGACACCGTGGAGTACGAAGCCCCCTCCGGCGTCTTACGCGTCACCATCGTGGGCTTGAGGTAACACGTGTCGGGTCGCACGTTGTTTGAAAAAGTGTGGGACGACCACGTTGTGACCTCCCCCGAGGGTGAAGCCACCATCCTCTACGTCGACCTCCACCTCATCCACGAGGTAACCAGTCCCCAAGCATTTGACGGCCTACGACTCCACGGACGCCCCGTTCGGCGACCCGACCGCACACTGGCGACAGCGGACCACAATGTCCCAACTGAACCCTTGTCGGTTCCGGTATTGGATCCGGTGTCGAAACGACAGCTCGAAGTACTGGAAGAAAACTGCGCTGAATTTGGCATCACGTTGTTCCCTCGCGGACACGAAAATCAAGGCATCGTCCACGTGATTGGCCCGGAACTCGGCGTCACGCAGCCGGGCATGGTGATCGTGTGCGGTGATTCACACACGTCCACTCACGGTGCCTTCGGTTCCCTCGCTTTCGGCATTGGCACCAGTGAGGTGGAGCACGTCCTCGCCACCCAGACAATTCCCCAGCAGCGCCCGCGCACCATGGCCGTCAACATTGACGGCGAGTTGCCGGTCGGCGTCGAGGCAAAGGACGTCGCGCTCGCCATCATTCGTCAACTGGGCACCGGCGGAGGCGCGGGCTACGTCATTGAGTACCGCGGATCTGTCATCCGGCGTCTCTCGATGGAGGGCCGTATGACGATCTGCAACATGAGCATCGAGGCCGGTGCGCGTGCCGGCATGGTCGCCGTTGACGACACGACGATTGAGTACCTCCGCGGACGTCCCGGGGTTCCGTCGGGCGCCGCCTTCGAAGACGCCGCCGATCTGTGGCGCACCTACCGCAGCGACAATGACGCGGTGTTCGACCAAGAAGTCACCATCGACGCCGCGACCCTGTCACCATTTTTGACGTGGGGGACGAACCCCGCGCAAGTGGCCCCCGTGACCGGGATTGTTCCTCATCCCGTTGATGACGCCGATCGTCGGAGCTTGGAGTACATGGGCCTCGCCGCCGGCGTGGCATTTCGCGATGTTCCGGTGGACGTCGTTTTCATTGGTTCGTGCACCAATTCCCGCATTGAGGACCTCAGATCGGCGGCGACCGTGGTCGCGGGCCACCGCGTCGCCGAAGGCGTACGCGCGCTCGTGGTCCCCGGCAGCCACCGCGTCAAAGCGACAGCCGAACGCGAGGGCCTCGACGCCATTTTTCTCGCGGCGGGATTCGAGTGGCGAGAACCGGGCTGTTCCATGTGTCTCGGCATGAATCCCGATCAGCTAGAACCCGGTCAACGTTCCGCATCGACGTCCAATCGCAACTTCGAGGGTCGCCAAGGACGCGGGGGACGAACGCATCTCGTGTCGCCGGCCGTCGCCGCCGCAACCGCCATCCTCGGTCGCTTCGCGACGCCCGCCGAGGTGACGGCATGAATCCGGTACAGATCATTGAAGCGCGGGGAGTCCCGCTCGACCGCTCCGACGTCGACACGGACCAGATCATCCCGTCAGAATGGTTGAAGCGAGTTGAAAGAACCGGCTTTGGACGTGGACTGTTCTCGGAGTGGCGCGACGATCCTTCTTTCGTTCTCAACCAAGCTGACTACCAGGGAGCCGAGATTCTGATCGGCGGCGCCCGCTTTGGTACCGGCTCCTCACGCGAACACGCGGTGTGGGCGCTGTTGGACTACGGATTTCGTGCAGTGGTCGCCTCGTCATTCGGCGACATCTTCAAGAACAATTCCTCAAAACAGGGTCTCGTCACCGTCGAGATCGACGACGACGATCTGCAGGAACTCCTCGCACTCGTGCGGGCCCATCCCCGCACTTTGATCACCATTGATGTCGCTACCGGCATCATCGAAGTCGCCGAGGCGGGTTGGCAGCGCACATTTGTCATGAGTCCCATGACGCGCGAGCGTCTGCTCAATGGTTGGGACGATATTGGATTAACGATGCGCCACGAGGACGAGATTTCGATTTTCGAGACCCGCCGCGACGTGGAACGCCCGTCGCTGCGGGGCCTCTTTGACGACCAGGGCCGTGCCCTACAATCGTCCCACTGAACGGGAAGGACCGTCATGGCGGAGTTTCAAGAAGTATTCGCATCGCTCAAGGATGTGAACGGATGGATGACCGAGGGGCAGGCTCATCGCCTGTGGAATCGGGCCAAGGAATTGAGCCCCGGGGACCGCGTCGTCGAAATTGGTTCATTTCAAGGTCGCTCGATGTGCGTCCTCGCCACTGCTGCTCCTGAAGGCGTGGAACTCATCGCGATCGACCCGCACGGCGGCAATGACCGGGGTCCCCAGGAACTCGATGGCTACGTCGAAGAGGCGGAGAGCGACCACCAGATCTTTCTGGCGAACTTGACCAAGGCGGGCGTCCGCGATCGCGTGACGCATCTCCGCAAGTTTTCCGACGCCGCACTCACCGACGTGCCGGGCGACGTGCAACTCCTCTACGTCGACGGCGCCCACCGCTTCGCGCCGGCGAGCGCCGACATCCGCCAGTGGGGTGCCAAGGTGTCTAACGGTGGACATCTCCTCGTCCACGACTCGTTCTCTTCCATTGGGGTCACGCTCGCCCTCTCGGTCACGACTTTCTGGTCCACACAGTGGATCTACGAAGGTCGCTCCCAGTCGATGACGCAGTTCAAGAAGGGGCCGAACACCTTCTCGCAACGTTGTGGGTCGCTGCTCCGTCAACTCGCGCAACTCCCGTACTTCGCCAAGAATGTGCTGTACAAGGTGTTGCTGTCGCTGAAGTTGAAGCCCGTTGCCAAGGCATTAGGTTCGACCGGCGAATGGCCGTATTAGGCACTCGGCTACCAAACTTCGACTGCACCACATCGAAATGATGAGTGCGATCCGATCAAGGATTCGCCGTAACAAACGTGCTGCCACGTACGTCGTCCTTGTTGGGCTTCTCATCATCGGCTTCCTAGTCCATGAACTCGTAACGCCCTCGTCTCGCTGGACGCAGGTGACCTACGGGCCGAACCGAGTGACGGACACGTTCGACGGCACGAAGTTCGCGTGCTCCAACGAGGAGTTTTGCGAGGCGATCGCAACAAATGGATCCAGCACTCGTGGCCACGTCCTTGGCTTTTCGATCAGAGATGTAACTGTCACCCCGGGACCCCAAGTCTCCATCCCGGGGGCCGTGAATAATCTCAATTCTGCGTGCAATCTCGTTGGTTCGTGCATCGTGGTCTATTCGGAGAACACCAACGTCACCGACATTCGCGTTCACGTCGTCACCTCCCGCAGCATCCGGTCATTCACGCTTCCAGCTGTCCTCAACACGTCGGAACAAATTCTTGGGGCTTCCTGCACGAATGCCTTCGACTGTTTTCTTGATGTCGCTCGTCAGGTCGGGACGAGCATCATTGTGCGGCACCTCGTCTTGAATATCTCGAACTCCAGTCTCGAAACCGTGCAGAAAACAACACTTCCCCACAGTTCCATCAATAGCGTGGCGACCATCGACTGTGTGGGCGTTCATTCGTGCATACTGGCGTCCGAAGGACTCCGACTGCCGGCAATTCTCTGGCACATTCAATGGAATGCCCCTGAGCCATTGGTACGGTCCGTCTCGGATCATGTCGGTGTCTTTTCTCCGAGCGGTGTCGTGTGCGTCAGCGACAACACCTGTGTCATCGTGGGCAAAAGCGGAACAGCCGTCGACGTGGGAAGAACTCCGTCGCTGCCGATTTTCGTGCTGGTCACACGTACGAGTGCGACTCGTCACCAATTTCCCGTTTCTTCAGGCACAACGGCCGGTGACGCGAATGCCATTTCGTGTCCCACTAACGACCATTGCTCAGTCGCTGGATGGACGTCATCTACCGGGCCGTTCAGTGATACTTCCGTGGTGTGGAGCCTGACGCCCTCGACGTCGTTCGCCACGATTGCGGGCAGCTGGCCTCTCGGTGTCGTCAATATTCCTACGCTCACCAACGTCACGTGCACGACGGGTAAACATTGCACCGCCCTCGGAGGGAGAGTTCTTCCTCAGATGGTTGGCGGCGTGATTGTGGGATTCCGGACTGGTTGGCTCATCGCTCGAAATTAGATCGAGCCCACTACGGAACTCAGAGGTGCTTCCACCAGCACTTGACGGTGTCGATAGGCCGCTAACACCGCAATGGCCACATTGCCGCACATAGCCGCCCCCGTGGAAATGAGAGGTGCCCAAAGGCGTGCCGACCCGTAATACGCAATCCACATGGCGCTGCACATGGCGCCGACGGTCCACGACCCCACTGACACACCGAGGTCGCCACGATGAGTAATGAGTTCATGCAGTTGTGGAATACGGTTCGCGACCATGGCCACGCCCGTGCCGTACACGCCGGCTGACCAACCGAACATGACCGTCGGCACGAACGAACACGCACCAATGAAGAGGACCGCGCGCAGGACAACGATCCGATGTTGCCAGGGCGACAGTCGCGCCACGATCACCATCTGCATGGGCCAGATAAAGAGGGATCCCGCCACGATCACGAATTCGTGTACCGCTGTGCCGTAGGCAACCCAAAAGGCGCCCATCAAAACAAACTGCAGCCACGTCGTGAGCGACACGCCGTCGATGCCCACCGTACGGACGCGATGAAATTGATACCACGTTGCAAGAAAACTCAGTGAGACGCCCAACCAGCCCGCGACCGCGGCAAAAGTGAGGTGGGGCATCAGAAAATTCTAGGTGTCGTCGTCGGTCGAAAGTGAGCAGCGTACGCGTGAAGTCGCTAGCGGCGTCGGTTGGCCGCCGAGATAACGGCCTCGAGCGACGCGTCGAGAATCGACGAACTCATGCCCACGCCCCACCACGTGGTGCCGTCGGCGGCCTCCGCCTCGACGTACGCCACGGCTGAGGCCTCCGCGCCCGCGGTGAGAGCATGCTCGTGATAGTCGCGAATTGCGAAATCGACGTTGAGTTCCTGGCGCAACCCCGCCATTAGAGCGTCAATGGGACCGTTGCCCTCACCCTTGACGGTGAGATGTTGTCCATCCACCACCAGTTGCGCGAAGATCCGCGTCTGTTTGTTGTCGGCGGCGACTTCGGAACTGAAAAGTTGAATCGCCGGATTTTCCGGCAAATACGTCGAGGTGAAAACGTCCCAAATCTGCACCGGAGAAATCTCGGTGCCGGACGTCTCGGTGATCTCTTGGACTTGGCGGGAGAATTCAACCTGCATGGCACGTGGAAGATCAAGACCGTGCTCAGCGTTGAGCAAGTACGCGACCCCGCCCTTACCGGACTGGGAGTTCACGCGAATGATCGCTTCGTACGTACGACCCGTGTGCTTGGGGTCGATGGGCAGATAGGGCACTTCCCAGACCTCGTAGTCCGCCCCAATTGCGGTCATGCCCTTCTTGATCGCGTCCTGGTGCGATCCGGAGAACGCCGTGTACACGAGCTCGCCGACGTACGGGTGTCGCGGGTGAATCGGCAAACGATTCGCGTATTCGGCCACGTGACGCACTTTGTCAATGTCACTGATATCGAGCTCAGGATCGACGCCCTGGGAGAACAGGTTCAGGGCCAACGTAACGACGTCGACGTTGCCGGTGCGCTCACCGTTACCGAACAGCGTTCCCTCCACACGGTCCGCCCCCGCGAGAACGCCCAACTCGGCCGCCGCGACCGCGGTTCCTCGGTCATTGTGCGGATGCAGCGACAAGACAATGCTGTCGCGACGATCGACGTGTCGCAAGAACCATTCGATGGCGTCGGCGTACAAGTTGGGTGTGTACATCTCGACGGTCGCGGGAAGATTCAAGATCAACGGACGCTCGGGGGTGGGATCAATGACGGAAATGACCGCATTGCAGATCTCGACGGCGTAGTCCAACTCGGTCCCGGTGAAGGATTCCGGCGAGTATTCGTACAAGAAGGTGGTCGCCGGCGATAGCGATTCCAGCGACTTGCACAACGCGGCGCCCGTCGTGGCGATCTCGGTGATACCAGCCTGGTCGAGGCCGAAGACCACGCGACGCTGCAGGGTCGACGTGGAGTTGTAGAAGTGGACAATGGCCTGCCGTGCTCCCACCAGTGACTCGTAGGTCCGACGAATAAGGTCTTCGCGACATTGCGTTAATACCTGAATGGTCACGTCGTCCGGAATGAGATTGTCCTCAATGATCTGGCGAACGAAGTCAAAGTCGGGTTGCGACGCCGACGGGAAGCCGACCTCGATCTCCTTGAAACCCATGGCCACCAATTGGTGGAACATCGCCAATTTTCGTTCGGCGTCCATCGGGTCAATCAGGGCCTGATTCCCGTCGCGGAGGTCCACGCTGCACCACCGCGGCGCGCGCGAAAGTCGATGATTGGGCCACGTGCGATCAACGAGATCAACGGGCACGGTCGGGCGATATTTGGCGAACGGCATCGGGCTGGACTGCTGGGGATGCGAGACCATGGCCTTCCTTCTTCTATCGGCATCTGACTCTAGAAACGAAAAACCTCCCGCATGTGCGGGAGGTCACGGGCGAGCGCGTAGCGCCCGCCCTATCGAAGCAGAAGTCCGTTGCGGTGGTGTACCTTCACGCCAACATTGTACTACGGCCACCCCGAGATCGAAAGTTCGCCGCACCGACAATGAGGACTACGGACATTGGGACCAGTAGTTT
The DNA here is from genome assembly GCA_903871335.1 of uncultured Actinomycetes bacterium. Taxonomy (GTDB): domain Bacteria; phylum Actinomycetota; class Acidimicrobiia; order Acidimicrobiales; family RAAP-2; genus RAAP-2. The sequence continues at coordinate 88,968 of CAIQGE010000018.1, read as the reverse complement.
GGTCACGTGCACGCGATCTCGGTCATCTTTCGGTTCCTTGTCAAACTCGCCGTCCTGGCCGTGATCGGGGCGGTCATCGCCGCCGTTCTCGGCGTCGTGCGCTCATCTAAGTCAACGGCCGCGACGCCCGTCACGCTCGATCAGTGGCCGAGCGTGCCCGAAAAGAGAGCGTCCTAGAACGCACGCCGTCTCCGGCGGGGCTGGTAGACCTAATCGGGTTGTTCCAACGTAAGGAGAAATCGTGGACATGGAATATCGCCGCCTCGGCGGATCGGGTCTCAAGGTCAGTGTTCTGAGTTTTGGCTCATGGGTGACCTTCGGTAGTCAGTTGGACGTCGACTTTGCCGCGAAGTGCCTCAAGGCCGCGCGCGACGCCGGTGTCAACTTCTTTGACAATGCCGAGGGTTACGCCGCCGGAGAGTCCGAGCGCATCATGGGTGAAGCCATTCGCAAGCTGGGTTGGCAGCGTCACGAGTACGTCGTCTCTACCAAGTTGTTCTGGGGTCTGTTCCCGGACGTCAATATGCGCAACACGCTGAACCGTAAGTACCTCAGCCAGGCCATCGACGGTTCCTTGAAGCGTTTCGGACTGGACTTCGTTGACCTGGTCTTCTGTCACCGTCCGGACGCGAACACCCCCATCGAAGAAACAGTGTGGGCGATGAGCGACATGATCACCCAGGGCAAGGCCCTGTACTGGGGTACGTCGGAATGGAGTGCCGACGAGATTCGTACCGCGTGGGACATCGCCGACAAGCACCACCTCCACAAGCCGGTCATGGATCAGCCGCAGTACAACTTGTTCTGGCGCGACCGCGTGGAGAAGGAATACAAGCGTCTCTACGAAGACTTCTCCTACGGTCTGACGACGTGGTCGCCACTCTCGTCGGGTCTGCTCACGGGAAAGTACATCAACGGCATTCCGGAAGGCTCCCGCGCCACACTCCCGGGCTACGAGTGGCTGAAGGATTCGCTGACCAACGAAAAGCGCAATGCGAAAGTCGCTGAGCTCAAAGGAATCGCCGATGAGCTGGGTGTGTCACTTGCTGAACTTTCCATCGCCTGGTGCGCCAAGAACCCCAATGTCTCCACCGTCATCACCGGTGCCTCGTCGCCCGAACAGGTCGAAGAGAACATGAAGGCGCTGCGTGCCATTCCCCTGCTGACCAAGGACGTCCTTGACCGCATTGACGTGATCACGCTGTTCTAGGACTACACGATGGGAGCCCCCGCCGAAATCGGCGGGGGCTCCGTCATTTATCGCTTGTGCACCTAAGGTGCGGGAATCTCGCGACGGTAGTAATGAGTCATCACGGTCGTGCCACCATTCGTGAGACCGAACCAATATGAACGAATTTCCGTAATCGGAACCGCCATGAACAATTCCCACCCGTCCCTCGGCAGATCATTCAGCGTGGCACCGAAATCACGCCATCCCTTTTTCGACATAGGTACGAAGCGGACGTCATACTCGTAGTTCACTTCGCAGACAGTAGTCCTTGCTCTGCCGCCACGTTGTCGTCAGACGCCAAGTCCGCCGTGGGGCTATTTCAGCGTGATGACGTGGAGATCCGAGATACCGGCGGACGCCCGCAGGGACTCGAGCACGGGAGATGGTGTTGCCTCCGACGTCGAGAGAACCATCATCGCGCTGCCGACAGTAGGGCTCGGACCCACAGCCATGGAAGAAATCGAAATGCCGGCTTCACCGAGCGCGAGTCCGACGAGGCCAATCATGCCCGGACGGTCGTCATTGCGTACGACCAACATTGAGGAGGCCGGCGGAATCTCGACGCTGTGGCCATCCACGGTCACGATGCGCGGCTCGACGTGGATGCCCACGGTGGCCAGTGTGCCAGAGACCTCGTGATCACTCGATCGGACCGTGATGAGATTGTGGTAATCCTCCGACACCGTGGTGGATGACTCCTTGTAGGCGACCGCCAATTCCGACGCCAGCGCGGGGGCGTTCACGAAGGAGGCTTCCTCATGTCCGGTCGCCGCGAAGAGACCCTTTAACGCGCACAGCGTCAGGATCTTCGTCCCCGCACCGGCGAGTTCACCTTGGTAGATCACCTCCACATCCGCAGAACTTCCGTCCAGCAATCCGCCGAGGAAGCGTCCCAGCAACTCCGCGAGTCCCATGAAGGGCCGAACAACGTCCGACACCTCGCCGGCGGACACGTTGACGGCGAAGGGAACGAAATCTCCCGCCAAGGCGAGCTGCACCTGTTCCGCGATCGTGACGCCGGCCTTGTCCTGGGCCTCGGCCGTTGACGCTCCGAGGTGCGGCGCGACGACCACCGACGGCAGTTCGAACAACGGGGACTCCGTGCAGGGTTCCTTTTCAAAGACGTCGAGAGCGGCGCCCTGGACGTGGCCCGACTTCACCGCTTCCGCCAGATCGGCTTCCGACACGATGCCGCCACGTGCCACGTTGATGATCCGCACGCCCCGCTTGGTCTTGGCCAGCGCCTTGGCGTCGAGAAGACCCGTGGTGTCCTTGTTCTTGGGCAGGTGAATCGTGATGAAGTCACTTTGCGCGAGGAGATCATCCAAACTCATGAGCTCCACGCCCATGTGGCGGGCACGATCTTCGGAGATGAAGGGGTCATAGGCCACTAGTCGCATGCCAAAGGCGAGGGCTCGCTGCGCCACGAGCGCGCCAATCTTGCCGAGTCCGACGACTCCGAGAGTCTTGCCGTAGAGCTCGACGCCCTCCCACTTTGAGCGCTCCCATTTACCGTTCTTTAATGCGCTGTGCGCTTGGGGAACATTGCGTGCCTGCGCGAGCAGGAGAGCCATCGTCTGTTCGGCGGCCGAGAGAATGTTGGACTGCGGTGCGTTGACGACCATGACGCCGAGTTCCGTCGCTCGTGCGACGTCAACATTGTCGAGTCCGATGCCGGCGCGGCCCACAACGATCAGGTCCTTACCGGCCTCGAGAGCGGCAGCGTCCACGTTGGTGGCGGAACGAATGATGAGGGCCTGAGCTCCCGGGATCGTCGCGACGAGCTCTTCGGGACTTAGTCCCAGTTGCACGTCGACGTCATGCCCCGCGGCTCGCAGTTGGTTGAGACCTGATTCGGCGATCTCTTCGGTTACCAATACACGCGCCACGATGACACCTTTCTCTTAGTCCCAAGGCTAGGGGAAATGCCGAGACTCACTGACAGCACGAATTTGCGTTAACGAGTGCTGTTAGCCCTGCGCGACCAGCGAAGCGAGACGGGAAAGGCCTTCAGCGAGGTCATCGTCACCGAGTGCGTAACTCAGGCGGAAGTACCCCGCCGCACCGAAAGCTTCACCCGGCACCACCGCGATCTGAATGGTCTCCAGCAGTACCTCGGCCAGTTCCGCGGACGTTGAGGCGACTCGGCCACCCAAGGGCCGTCCGAGCAGGCCCGTCACGTTCGGAAAGCAGTAGAACGCGCCTTCGGGAATGGCACACTGCACACCGTCAATGGCATTCAGCATGGAGGTCATGGTCTGTCGACGTCGGTCGAAAGCCGACCGCATGTCGGCAACGGCCGACAAGTCGCCGGTCAGAGCGGCAACGGCCGCGCGCTGCGAGATGTTCGAAATATTGGAAGTCGTCTGGCTCTGATAATTGACCGCCGCATCCATCACGTCCTTCGGACCGATCATCCAACCAATGCGCCAACCCGTCATGGCGTACGTCTTCGCCACGCCATTCACGACGACCCACCGGTCACCCAGCTCTGGCGCCGCGACCGGTAGCGATACGTGGCGGGCGTCGCCGTACGTCAAGTGCTCATAGATCTCGTCGCACAACACCCAGATGTCGTGGTCCGCCGCCCAGCGCCCGATCGCCGCCACGTCGTCGGGGGCGACCACCGCGCCCGTCGGATTCGAGGGCGAGACGAAAATGAGGACCTTGGTCTGGGGCGTGCGCGCCTTCTCCAGTTCCTCGACGGTGACGCGAAAACCGTGTGCTTCCGATGTCGGCACGGGCACCGCGACACCCCGAGCCAAATACACGGCTTCGGGATAGGTGGTCCAATACGGAGCCGGGATGAGAACTTCATCCCCCGGATCGACGAGCGTCATGAGCGCCGTGGCGACGGCGTGCTTGCCGCCGTTGGTCACCAACACCTGGTTCGCGGTCGTCACGAGGCCCGAATCGCGCAACGATTTGGCCACGATGGCCTCGCGAAGCTCGGGAAGGCCGGCGGTGGGCGTGTATTTGTGGTTCGCCGGGTTGTAGCAAGCCTGAGCGGCGGCCTCCACAATGTGCGCGGGCGTCGGGAAATCGGGTTCACCGGCTCCGTAACCAATGACGGGCTCGCCAGCGGCCTTCAGTGACTTCGCTTTGGCGTCGACCGCCAACGTGGCCGAGGGGGCCAAACCCCCGAGGAGATCACTTACCCGCGACGACATGATTGGTCCATTCCCTTGATCAGTAAGAATGAGTCTATGAGTTCATCCCCCGACATCCGTATCCCCTCCGAACTACTTCCGCGCGACGGTCGCTTTGGTTGTGGCCCGTCCAAGGTCCGCGCCGAACAGATCGACGCCCTCGTCGCCGACGCGGGTAGCTACCTCGGCACCTCGCACCGTCAGTCGACGGTGAAGAACAAAGTCGGAGAAGTGCGAGACGGATTGTCCGCGTTGTTCTCTTTGCCCGACGGCTACGAAGTCCTCTTGGGCAACGGTGGCACGACCGCCTTCTGGGACGCCGCGACATTTCACATCGTTGATCAACAAAGCCAGCACTTGAACTTCGGGGAGTTCTCGTCCAAATTCGCGACCGCCGTCAAGGCGGCTCCGCACCTGCGTGATCCTCACGTGTTGAAGTCCGAGCCCGGTACGCACCCCGACGCGCTCGCGGATCCGTCTGTCGACACGTACGCACTGACGCACAACGAAACCTCGACGGGTGTCGCCATGACCATCACCCGACCCCAGGGTTCCGAAGGTCTCGTCGCGGTCGACGCGACATCGGCCGCGGGCGGCTTGTACGTGGATCCGACCCAATTCGACTGCTACTACTTCGCACCGCAGAAGTCCTTCGCGAGCGATGGTGGTTTGTGGCTTGCCCTGTGTTCGCCGCTCGCCGTTGAGCGCATCGAGCGCCTCGCGGCGTCCGGACGTTGGACACCGGCATTCTTCGACCTCAAGATTGCCCTCGACAACTCTCGACTCAACCAGACCTACAACACGCCCGCGTTGACGACGCTGCACCTTCTCGCCTCGCAGATCGAGTGGTTCAACGAGAACGGTGGACTGAGTTTTAGCGCGGGTCGTTCCGCGGCGTCCGCGAAGATCATGTACGACTGGGCGGAGGCGTCCACCTTCGCCACTCCCTTCGTCGAAAATCCGGCGCAGCGGTCCAACGTCGTCGCCACGATCGACTTCAATGACGACATTGACGCCGCCGCCATCGCGAAGGTTCTTCGCGCCAACGGGATTGTGGACACCGAGCCCTACCGGAAGTTGGGTCGCAATCAGTTGCGTATCGCCATGTTCCCGGCCATCGACCCCGAGGACATTGCGGCACTCACGAAGTCCATTGACTTCGTGGTGGGCGCGCTGTCGAACTAGGGACGGCGACCCGTCAAGTCGAGGAGGCGCTCCTGGAGGGGTGCATCCTCGGACAAGGTCGTGCTCGGACCTTCACCAAAAATACCGAGCGTGCCAATAAACGGCGCGAGTGGCGACATGTTCTCCCACACCGCGGCGACGACGTCCTGATCCAATTGCTCGTCCAGCCCCAACGCGCGCGCGAGGTCCCACGCGTGCAGTGACAAGTCCATGAAGCGAAAGCCGAGGAGCTGCTCACCGGAGACGTCCATGAGCGGGTGGTGGCAGGTCATGCTCAACGCGTCGGGACGATCGAACGCAGCGGCTTGCGCTTCGATCGAGTAGCGGAACTCAGCGAGCGGATCAGTGAGCAGTCGTTCCGTGTTGAGAGCGTCGCGCGCTTCGTCGGTGGTGGCTCCGTTCAGCAGAGCAATGGCCATTTCGTTGCCCCGCACCACGTGAGCGACCATGTCCCGCACCGTCCACTCCGTATTGGGAGTCGGCACATCCCACTGATCGGGACCGACCGCGACGAGTCGCGTTTCAAAGTCGGCGGAGGCTCGGTTGAGGATTTCGAGGTTGCTCATCGCATCACTATTGCATTGGGCGGCGACGCCACGCCGGATTGCAGGTTGAGGGGCGCCGACGTAAAGAGCGCCTCGTAGCGACGGTCGTGCGCGCAGGCCGCCGCGAAGTCGCCGAGTGCGAAGAATTCGCCGACGGGCAGGCCGAGCAGCGGCAACAAGGCAAAGTGGACGAAGAACTCCTCGTAACGTCCGGCGCTGACAAAGGCACGGATCTGATCGCCCGAAAAATGCGCCGACGAGGGATACGCCTCGAGGGCGGGATTATCGGCCGCCACGGCGGCGACGTGAAGGTTCCACAGGATGCGAGCCGTCGGCGCGCCCGGGGCGAGTCCTGGAGCACGCGTGTGCTCGGCGAGGTCCCGTCGCACATCCTCGTCTTGTTCCAGGTACCACTCGAGCCACCCGGTGCGAATCAACAGGACGTCGCCCGGCGCCACGGACGAACCTTGCTCTTCCAAGGTGTCGAGAATCACGGACGGGTCGATCCAATGTGCGGTGTCGTAGGCAATGGACTCACCCTGTGAGGCCAAGAACCGACCAACGTCACAGAGCACCGCTCGTGTTGCGATGCCCCGTTGCGCCCAGTGGTGCATGCCGTGGTCGTCGTCCGCGACGCCGTTGTAGAAACCGTGTACGGGGTGGCGGATATGACGGAACCCGTCCCACTGACTGGATGACTGCGTGTTCCAATTGAGGAGAGCGTCGTCGTGTCCGGCCTCGCCATCGAGCCAGGTCACCTCGTGCGTCATCCGAGCACGAGAAAACAGCGGTGGATCGGGCTGTTCCATGGCGAGGTTGAGCGCGAAGACGTCGTGGGAGAGAACCGCGGCCACCCCGCGCGCGGTGGCCGCGCGGTCAATCAAATTCAGACAACCAAGGACGTCGCCTTGTCCCCATAACCCCCAGGAACTTCCGGGAGGTGCATCCTGTCGACTCAACAATTCGTCGTAGGTCGGAAGTTCCTTATGCATGGGCGCAGACTAGATCGACCGTGACGGCGCGTGACGAAGGCACGTCCGTTGTCCTCCATCAAGCACGAAGCCCCGCCACCGCCCTGGGGCAGTGACGGGGCTTCATCGCCAGAATTAGTCGGTGTCGCCGCCCGAAATGTCTTCGACCTTCTGCTTACCGGCCGTCACGAAAGGCATCATGTCGCGCAGTTTCGCACCCACTTCTTCAATCGGGTGGCGTCGCCCGGCGTCTTTCAACTCACGGTAACGAGGACGACCGATCTCGTTTTCCTTAATCCACTCAGCCGCGAAACGGCCATCCTGAATTTCGGTGAGAACCTCTTTCATCTCCGCCTTGACGGCGTCGTTGATGATGCGCGATCCACGCGTTAAGTCGCCGTATTCCGCCGTGTCGGAAATCGAGAAGCGCATGCCGGTGATGCCCTGTTCGTACATGAGGTCGACAATCAACTTGAGTTCGTGGAGGCACTCGAAATACGCGCTCTCGGGCTGATAGCCGGCTTCCACCAGCGTTTCGTAGCCGGCGCGCACGAGGGCGGACACGCCGCCACAGAGAACGGCCTGCTCGCCGAACAGGTCTGTCTCGGTTTCCTCGGTAAACGTGGTCTCGAGAACGCCGGCTCGCGTCGCCCCAATGCCGTGCGCGTACGCGAGGGCGAGGTCTTTGGCTTGTCCGGTGGCGTCCTGGTGGACAGCGATGAGAGCGGGCACGCCGCCGCCTTCCACGTAGGTACGCCGAACCAGGTGCCCCGGTCCCTTCGGAGCCACCATGGCCACGTCGACGTCGTCCGGCGGCGTGATGAGATTGAAGCGGATATTGAAGCCGTGAGCGAAGAAGATCGCCTTGCCGGCGGTTAGCTGCGGCGCAATTTCGGTGTCGTAAATGTGCTTTTGCTCCGTGTCCGGCAGCAGGATCATGATGATGTCCGCAGCCTTCGCGGCGTCGGCAATCGACGTCACGGTGAGACCCGCGTCTTCAGCCTTGGCAATGGAGGATGATTCCGCGCGCAGTCCCACGATGACGTCGTAACCCGAATCCTTGAGGTTGAGGGCGTGGGCGTGCCCCTGGGATCCGTAGCCCAAAACGGCAATCTTCTTGCCCTTCAGGAGCGCGGGGTTCGCGTCCTTCTCGTAGTACATCGTGGTCATGATTCTCCTTTTCCAGTGTCTTTTCTAGTTCTTTTGTGACCCGAGTCGCGAAAGCGCGACTCGTCCCGTGCGGTGGAGCTCCACCGACGCGAATGATTCGAGGCGTCGTTCAAATTGATCGCACGCCGCCGGTGTCCCCGCGAGCATGATCGTCACCGCTCCAGCGTCCACGTCCACGATCGACGCTCCGGCGCTAGCGACGGCGTCGAGAACGGCGGTACGCGTATCGCTTTCGTAGCTCACGGTGGCGAGCAGCAACTCTCGTTCCACCGCATCTCGAGGAGCGAGGTCCGTAATGGCGACCACATTCACCAACTTGTCCAGCTGTCCCACGATCTGCTCCAACGGCGTCGTCTCGGCGTCGACCACGATGGTGATGCGAGAAAAGCGTGCGTGACCTTCGGCCGGCGCGACGGCCAGGGAGTAGATGTTGAAACCGCGACGAGCGAACAGGCCCGCAATACGGGCCAGGACACCGGCCTTGTTCTCCACGAGCACCGACAAGATGTGGTGGGTCACGGGCGACGAACTCGTGGGTCCGACGTAGGGTTCGGGTGTTGCGCTCACGCGTTGCCTCCTCGCTGGCGGGGGTGGACGACGATGTCGTCGTTGGTGGCACCTGAGGGCACCATGGGAAAAACCTTCTCCGACGCGTCGGTGCGAAAATCGATGACGACCGGAACGTCATGCACGCTGTTGGCTTCGGCAATCACTCGGTCCACGTCCTGGTGACTCGTCGCCCGCAGTCCGACGCACCCCATGGCCTCCGCCCACTTCACGTAGTCGGGCAGATCGGGAGACAGATAGACCTCGCTGTAGCGCTCGTCGTAGAACATCTCCTGCCACTGGCGCACCATGCCGAGGTAGGCGTTGTTCAAAATTGCGACCTTGATCGGGATTCCCTCGGCGCGTGCTGTCACGAGCTCTTGGGCGGTCATTTGAAAACAACCGTCACCGTCAATGGTCCACACCGTGCGATCCGGTCGGCCCACCTTCGCGCCGATCGCCGCGGGCACGCCAAATCCCATGGTCCCGGCCCCACCCGAGTTGATCCACGTGCCCGGCTCTTCGTATTTCCAGTGCTGAGCCGCCCACATTTGGTGCTGTCCCACCCCGGAGGCGACAATCGTTCCGGGTGCCGCTTGGCGCGCGATGGCTTCAATCACGGACTGGGGGCGCAGGGGACCATCAGTGGTGGGTTCGTCGTAGGTGAGAGGGAATTCCTCCTGCCACGCGCGCAGCTGGCGCCACCACGCATCCAGCGAGGTGGGCGTGGACGTCGCCGCGTCCAGGGCTGTCAGCATCTCGCGCACGTCACCGATGAGCGCCACGTCGGCACGGCGGACCTTGTTGATTTCGGCCTTATCGATATCGACGTGAATGATTTTGGCGTCCGGCGCAAATCCATCGAGACGCCCCGTCACACGGTCGTCAAAGCGAGCGCCGAGGGAAATCAAGAGATCGCTTCGCTGCATCGCGGTCACCGCGGTGTAGAAACCGTGCATGCCCGGCATGCCGAGGTGTTGGGGGTGCGAGTCCGGAAAGGCGCCACGGGCCATCAACGTCGTCACCACCGGAATGCCGGTGCGCTCGGCGAAGGCGAGTAATTCCGCCGACGCTCGGGACTTCAATGTTCCACCACCCACGTAGAGCACCGGACGTTCGGCCGACGCAATCAACGCCGCCGCGCGCGCCACGGCGTCTTCGTCGACGGCGACGTTCGGACGGTACCCGGGCAAATCGAGTTCCTCAATGGTGCTCGGCCACCACCATTCCATCTTGCTTTGCGCAATGTCCTTGGGAACGTCCACTAGGACCGGTCCCGGGCGCCCGGTCGTCGCCAGGTGGAAAGCCGCCGCAATAATGCGCGGCAATTCGCTCGCGGACGACACCAAGAAGTTGTGTTTGGTGATCCCCGACGTGATGCCGGTGATGTCGCATTCCTGGAACGCGTCCGTGCCAATCGATCCCGACGCCACCTGACCGGTGATGACGACGAGGGGTGTGGAGTCCATGTGGGCGTTCGCAATCGGCGTGACGATGTTCGTCGCACCCGGCCCACTCGTCACCATGGCGACACCGGGTCGACCCGTGGCTAAGGCGTACCCCTCCGCCATGTGACCGGCGCCCTGCTCGTGACGCACGAGGATGTGACGAATGGTCGAATCGATGAGCGGGTCGTACACGGGCAAGATCGCTCCGCCAGGCAGCCCGAACATGACGTCCACGCCCTGCTGCTCCAGGCTCTTGATCAGTGCTTGGGCTCCAGTGAGTTCCACGGTCTGTCCTTTGGTATCGAGGGAAACAAAAAAGGCCTCCCGATTCGGGAGGCCTTCGGTATGTGCAGCGTCGCGCCTACCGTCGGCTAGTGCCTACTACGAGAAGCGTTGACGAAAGGTTGCGCACGAAACGCAGTCTGCCACAGGATTCGTCGCGACGCAAGATCACCTGGCTCTCGACGTCACGCTGAGGTGACGGCGCCTTTCTCGGCTCCTTGGGCCAAGCGAGCGAATTTCTCAAGAACGCCCGTCGTGTAGCGAGGCACGAAGGGAGCCACGAGTCCCCGACGTCGTTCGAGCTCCGCTTCATCGACCATCAGGTCAATGGAATGGTTCACCACATCGATCACGATGCGGTCGCCGTCCTGCACGAGACCAATGGGGCCACCGTTGAGTGCTTCTGGTGCCACGTGACCCACGCAGAATCCGTGGGTGCCGCCCGAAAAGCGACCGTCGGTGACGAGCGCACAGTCGCCACCACGTCCGGCCCCCTTCATTGCCCCGGTCACCGCCAACATTTCGCGCATGCCGGGTCCCGCCTTGGGACCCTCGTAGCGAATCACGACGACGGTGTTGGGGGTGATTTCGTCGGCCAAGATCGCCGTCATCGCGGCGTCCTCACCGTCAAAAACCCGGGCGGTGCCGTCGAACAAGAGCGTGTCAATGCCCGCCACCTTCACGACCGATCCATTCGGGGCGAGTGATCCCGTCAGGATGGCGATCCCACCTTGTGCGTGGATGGGGTTGCTCAGCGGGTGGACCACGTCGCCATCGGGAGCCGGCGCGTGATACTCGGCGAGATTCTCTGCCATCGTCTTGCCCGTCACGGTCATCACGTCGCCGTGCAGCAGACCCGCGTCCAACAAGTGCTGCAGGACGACGGGAACGCCACCGATCTTGTCCAAGTCAGTCATGTGGTACTTCCCGTGGGGCTTGGTGTCGGCGAGATGCGGCACGCGAGCGGCGATGCGGTTGAAGTCACTCAGTTCCAAAGGAACGCGAGCTTCGTGCGCGATCGCGAGCAGGTGCAACACTGCGTTCGTGGAACCACCGAGCGCCATGACGACGGCGATGGCGTTCTCGAACGCCTTTTTGGTCATGATTTGGCGAGCGGTGATGCCCCGGTCCAAGAGATGCAGCACGGCGAGACCGGACTCGTAGGCGTAGTCATCGCGTCGACCGTCAATCGACGGCGCCGACGCACTGCCGAGGAGGGACATGCCAATGGCTTCGCCCACGCTGGCCATCGTGTTCGCGGTGAACATTCCGGCACAACTGCCCTCGCCCGGACACGCCTTCAGTTCAATAAGTTTGAGTTCCTCGTCGCTCAACGCGTCGACGGCGTTCGCGCCGACGGCCTCGAAGACCGAGACGATGTCGAGCGCCTGGTCGTTGTGATGGCCGGGCAGAATCGTCCCGCCGTAGAGGAACACACTGGGCACGTCCAGTCGAGCCGCCGCCATGAGCATCCCGGGCAGTGACTTGTCACACCCCGCGAATGTCACGAGAGCGTCGAAGCGTTCTGCGTGCATGACCGTCTCGACGCTGTCGGCAATCACCTCGCGCGACACCAACGAGGCGCGCATACCTTCGTGGCCCATCGAAATACCGTCGGAGACGGCAATGGTCACGAATTCAAAGGGTACGCCTCCGCCGTCGCGAACAGCCACCTTGGCGCGCTTCGCGAGACGATCGAGGGGCAAATTGCACGGGGTGACCTCATTCCAACTCGACGCCACACCAATTTGCGGCTTGACCATGTCGTCGTCAGTGAGACCCATGGCGCGCAACATCGCACGCGCGGGGGCACGATTCTTGCCCTGAGTGACTTCGAAGCTGCGGGGAGTCGGGTGCGTCGCCATCGTCCGAGTCTACGAAACCGTGGCGTCGCCCTCGTTAGCGTCGAGCTTGCAGTTCGGCGATGACCGACTTACCGTTCGCTTGGCCCTTAGTTGCCTTCATGACGAGACCAATGAAGAACTGCGCCAATTTGTCGTCGCCGTCGCGGTATCGCTGCCACTCGTCGGGGTTGGCGTCGATCAGACCCGCCACCGTTGACGACAGGGAGTCCGACGACATTTGTTCAAAGCCGCGAGCCGCCGCGGCCGCCGCTGGATCACCGCCGGAGGCGAGCACGTCACCGAGAACCGTCTTGGCCTGCGTCGCCGAGAGCTCTCCGCGCTGTTCCATGAGCACCGTGGCGCTGAAAGCGTCGGTCGTGAGATTGCTGCGCGACTCCAAATTTCCCGCCACCTCATTCGCTGCGCGAGCCAGCGCGATGGCCACGTCGGCCTGTGCCGCGGCCGCGGCGTGTACGTATTCGTCGAGTTCGAGGTCCACGACCACTTCGATGGCGTCGAGCTGCGCGGGCTGCGGGTGGCTCAAGAGGGCGGACAGGGCGGCTCGACGAGCGGCGGGCATGGGACCCAACTGTTCGCGGATCCGCTGCTGCCACGCGGCGTCGGGCGCAAGTTCCACCAGATCAGGTTCGAGGAAGTAGCGGTAGTCCTCTGCTTCCTCCTTGGTTCGCATGGTGGACGTCTCCCCCGCCACTTCGTCCCAGTGTCGTGTCTCCTGTCGAACCGTGCCGCCGTCTTCGATGAGCTCAATTTGACGGAGCGCTTCGTATTCAATGGCTCGCTGCAAGGACCGCAGCGAATTGAGGTTCTTGATCTCACAGCGGGTGCCGAAGGGCGCGTCCGGTCGCCGCACCGACACGTTCGCGTCGATGCGCATCGATCCTTCTTCCATACGGCCATCGGACGCGCCGGTGGCGATGAGAATGCCGCGTAGTTCCGACGCGTAGGCGCGCGCTTGTTCGGGTGTGCGGATGTCCGGCCCCGACACGATTTCCACCAACGGGACGCCCGAGCGGTTGTAGTCCACCAAGGAGCGGTCCGCGCCGTGAATGCGACCACTGCCGCCTAAGTGCGTGGTCTTCCCGGTGTCTTCTTCCATGTGCGCGCGTTCGATGCTGACGCGCGACCCGTCGGGAAGATCGAGGTACCCACCGGAGTTGATGGGCAGGTCGTACTGGGAGATCTGGTAGTCCTTCGGCATGTCCGGGTAGAAATAGTTCTTCCGGTGGAACGTCGACGGCGCGATCGTGCAATGCAGCGCCATACCAATGGCCATCGCCAGATCGACCGCGTGCTCGTTGAGCACGGGAAGAGAACCGGGCAAACCCAAACACACCGGGCACACCTGAGTGTTCGGGGCGGCACCAAACGCGTTCGCGCACCCACAGAACAACTTCGTCGCGGTCTTGAGTTCGGTGTGGACCTCCAAGCCCACCACCATTTCCCACCCGTTCGGCAACGGTGCCATCAGCGTCCCTCCGCCACTTCGAGAACGCGGGCGGCAGCGAACAGCGTCGGCTCGCTGCGTCCGGGACCGAGCAATTGCACACCGACGGGCAGGTCCGCCTCTCCCGTCCCGAAGGGAACGGAAATCGCCGCTTCACCCGACAAGTTCGTCGGGATCGTAAAGACGTCATTGAGGTACATCGCCATCGGATCATTGGTCTTCGAACCAAACGCAAAGGCGACCGACGGGGTCGTCGCACCGAGCAGCAGATCGACGTCGGCGTAGGCGCGGGCGAACGCGGCGATCATCTGCGTGCGCACCTTGAGCGCCTGGCCGTAGTACGCGTCGTAGTACCCAGCGGAGAGAGCGTACGTACCGAGCATGATCCGGCGCTTGACCTCCGCACCAAATCCGGCGGTCCGCGTGGCTTCGTTCATGGCCGCCACGTCCTCCGCGTCGACACGAAGTCCGTAGCGCACGCCGTCGTAGCGCGCGAGATTACTCGAGGCTTCCGCCGGTGCAATGAGGTAATACGCGCTGAGTCCGAGCGTGAGCTCGGGAATACTCAGTTCCACCACCGTCGCGCCCGCGTCACGTAGGACCGCAGCCGCGCGATCAACGGAACGAGTGACGTCGTCGTCAGATCCTTCCACCAGTTCGCGCACGAGACCCACGCGTCGACCGGCGACGCCACTGTCGAGAGTGGCGAGGAGCTGCGGAGCGGTTTCGTTGAGCGACGTACTGTCCTTCGGGTCGTATCCCCCGATGACCTCGAGCGCGAGGGCGGCGTCGGCCACTGTCTTGGCGAACGGGCCGATCTGGTCGAGTGACGACGCGAACGCGATCAAGCCGTAACGCGACACGCTGCCGTAGGTCGGCTTCACGCCCACGAGACCACAGAGAGCCGCGGGCTGACGAATAGATCCACCCGTGTCGCTACCGAGCGACAGCGGCGTCATGTTCGCCGCCACCGCGGCCGCGGAACCACCGGACGAACCGCCCGGGACGCGCGCGGGATCGAGAGGATTGCGCGTCGGTCCGAAGGCCGAGTTCTCGGTGGATGACCCCATGGCGAACTCGTCCAGGTTGGTCTTGCCGACGGGTACGGCACCGGCCGCCCGGAGGCGGTCGACGACGGTCGCGTTGTAGGGCGGACGCCAACCGTCCAGAATCTTGGACGAACACGTCGTGGGTACACCCAACGTGCACAAGTTGTCCTTCAGGGCCACCGGCACGCCAGCGAGGGGTCCCGCGCTCCCACCGGCGGCGACGATCTCATCCACCCGCCGTGCGGCGGCGTAGGCACCTTCTTCATCGACGTGCAGAAACACGTTGAGTTCGTCATTGCGCGAACGAATCGACGCGAGCGAGCGCTCCAACTCTTCGACGGCGGACGCTCCGGCGTTCACGTCACGGGCGATATCAACAGCGGACTTCATGGTGCCTCCCCCACGATGCGCGGGACCGCGAAACGGCCATCCTCAGCGTCCGGCGCCATGGCCATTACCGCGTCGTGATCCAAACTGGGCGTGACGACGTCGGCTCGCACCACATTCTTTAATCCGAAGGGGTGCGCGGTTGGTGCGACCCCCGTGAGATCGAGTTGATTCATGTCTTGCGCGTGCTGCAGCACCTTGGACAACTGCTCGGTGTACAGGTCGAGTTCTTCGTCACTCAACGTGAGCCGAGCGAGGGTGGCGACCTTGGCGACGTCCTCGCGACGTAGGACGTTGCTCATGCGCCAAAGACCCGGGCCACGAACGCGGCTGTTTGGGCTTCGACCAACGGAGCGTCATTGTCGAGCGTGGCGACATGAAATGAGTCTTCGAGCCAGATGCGTTCGACGGATCCAGCCACCTTCTCCACGAGCGCGTCACCGTTATCCGAGGTGACGACGTGATCATCGCGGCTCGAGAGCACGAGAACCGGTGCCGTGATGGATGAGAGATTCGAGTACACCTCGTCAATACCCTCAAACAACGACTTCACACACGCGAGCGGCGTCGCGTCGTAGGACGCCTCGACGGAACCTTCCTTCTTGATGTCCGAGCCAATGGACTCAATGGTCTCCACGCCCGCGTCCAGAAGCTGGTTCAGACCATCACGCAACTCGTCCGCCGGGGGCTTGACGAGAGGGTTGATGAACACTGCGCCCACAATTTCGGGGTGGCGCTCGGCCAGGTACGCGGTCAAACCGCCGCCCATGGAGAGACCGACGACGGCCACCCGGTCACATCGAGCTGACAAGTCCACGAAGGCGGCGTCAGCGGCGGCGGACCAGTCCGCCCACGTGGTCGTCATCATGTCCGCGACTGAGGTTCCGTGACCCGGAAGGCGCGGGAGTTCCACGCTGTACCCCGCGTTCGCCAGCACATTGGCCACCGGACGCATTGATTGAGGATTACCGGTAAAGCCGTGGAGAACCAGGACACCATCGCGAGAACCCGTCGCGGAGAAGGGTTCGCAACCGGGAAGAATTTCAGTGGTCATGACAGCAGAGACTACCGGCACGGCTACCCTGCCCTCTGTGTGCAACCGAGGAGAGTCATGTCGTACGAATTCCTAAGCCCCGAGTGGATCGCCGCGGCCGAGGCCATTCGGGCCGAGTTGGGCGACGTGGGCACCCCCGCGGTGGCGGTGGTCATGAATCTCATCGTGACGGATGTTCCCTTCGGCGCGTCGCCCCTGCACGCCCATCTGGACACCACCGTCGGTGTGTTGGCCCTCGCGGAAGGCCACCACGGCGCCCCGGACATTCTCGTCACGGTGGACTGGGCCACGGCGAAAGCGCTGCTCATTGAAGGTAAGCCGCAAGCGGTGATGAGCGCCTTCATGGCGGGGAAGGTCCGCGTGGAGGGTGACATGAGCAAGCTGGTCGCCCTGCAAGGACAACCCGTCGACGAGCGCTCAGTGGGCGTCGTAGACCGGCTCCGCGCTATTACGGCCTGAGGGCTCGCGGGAGAGCGAGCGAAAGAAGAAACTTCCCAGTAGGGAGAACGCCGCCATCAAGGTTCCCACCAAGAAGGGAATCTGGAAGGTCTTCAGCACTTCGGCCGGCGGCGAGGAGATCGTGAGCCCGTCGTGATGCATCATGGCCGTCCAAATCGCGAAACACACCTGGGACCCCGCGACCTGACCCACCTGCATACCTAAGAGTTGCGCCGCCGACATCACGCCAAATTCCTTGGGGTCGACCTCGTTGGCCATGAGCGCTCCCGCGGACGGCATGGCGACGCCTTGTCCGAGGCCCGACAGGGCGAGGGCGAAGATAATGAACCAACTCGTCGTCGACGGTTGGAGGAATGAGAACATCACCATCGAGCCTGTCAAGAAGGCCGCTCCCGCGATAGCCGTGGTCCTCTCACCAATCCGCACCGCGACGTACCCGGCAATGGGCGAACATACGGCGAAGGTGATCGGTCGCGCCATCGCGAGCGCGCCGGTGGCTTGCAGTGAGCGACCGTAGCCGTATTCCATGACGAAAGGGAACAAGAAGAAACCCGCGAAATACGCGAAATTCGACGTGGTACGAACGACCATGGGCCACACGAAATTTCGTCGGCGGAAGTAGTGCGGCGGAATCAGAGGATTCTTGGCGTGCCGTATTCGCCAGACGAAAGCGGTCATCGCGAGAATAGAGACGACCCACGCCGAAAGAACCAGAGGACTCGACCACTGCGAGGTCGTGTTGGTCTGACCAAAGGTCAGGCCGACCATGAGTGCCACGATGGACAGCGACAGGCTCCAGGAACCTAACCAGTCCATCTGCTTGAAATCACGTCGCGCCCGCTGACGCCGCTCCATATCGTGTTCCGCGGCGTTGGAGAAACGGGGCAGTATCAGCGACACCACCACGAAGGCCACGGCGAGGAGTCCCAACTGAATCCAAAACAATGCCCGCCACCCAAAGGCCGCAATGATGGGCGTGCCGACGGACAGTCCGACGACCGGTCCACCCGCACCGATCAATGACCACCACCCGCCGGCCTTGACGCGGTCTTGGGGCGCAAATATCAAGTTCAAAATGGCCCCCGACGCGGCCCCGGAAGCCGCCCCGGCCACGCCGTCGAGAACGCGCGCAAAGATGAGCATGGCGACATTCGGTGCGAGGGCCGTCGCCGCGGCCGACACCATGGCGCCAAAGATGCCCACCAAGTACAAACGACGGTGGCCGAAAATGTCGCCCATCTTGCCGAAGACCGGCGCCACGAGGCCGTAGGCGAGAATCGGTCCGATATACACCCAGTTGATGACCGAACGACTCGTGTGGAACTCGTCCGCCAAGGGCGTCAGGATCAGGTTGAAGACCGTGAACGTGAAGTTGAGGGCGAGGAGACCCGCGAGCAAACTCCCGAGAATCCACCACTGATGACGCGGTGAGGATCCCGCGCGCGATTGAACGCGCGAGTGGATCATCTGCCACCAGTTCAACTCACTAGATGCCTCCGAACCCAAAGTGCCAAAAGCGGCACCACCCGGATCAACCGACGCGTCAAACAGCGCGTTGACATCGTCACGATCGGCGTGGGGAGCTAACCCCTCGTCGTTCACTTGAGCAACGTCGGCAACTTTTCAGCCAGTTCCGAGACGTCCCAGCGGTCGTTCTTTTCGAGAGTCTCGGTCATCGTCCAGTTGCGGAACAAACGGACCGTGCCACCTTGGACGAAGTACACCTGACCATTGGAGGCGCAGTCTTCCATCGCGAGCGTGGCGACGAGCGGCGAGATGTTGGCGGGGTCCCACGCGTCAAAAACGGCCGCGTCGGTCGGCTTGGCGACGACGTCGGACAGACCAGGAGTCGACTCCGTCATGCGCGTGCGGGCAGCGGGGGCGATCGCGTTGGCGCGCACGCCGTAACGAGCGAGCTCCTCCGCGATGATCACCGTAAAGGCCGCGATGCCCGCCTTAGCGGCACCGTAGTTCGACTGACCGACGTTACCCAGCAGACCCGACGTCGAGCTCGTGTTGATGATCGAGGCCTTGACGGTCTTGCCCGCCTTGGCCTGCTCGCGCCAGTACGCCGCGGCGTGGCGCGTGGGAACGAAATGGCCCTTCAAGTGGACGTGAATGACCGAGTCCCAGTCGTCCTCGCTCAAGTTCACGAGTACGCGGTCACGAAGGATGCCGGCGTTATTCACGAGCACGTGAAGGTCGCCATACGTCTCGACCGCCTGCTTGATGAGGTTCTCCCCACCGGCCCAGTCGGCGATGTTGTCGTGGTTAGCAATCGCTTCCCCACCCAGAGCCTTGATCTCGGCGGCGACCTGCTCGGCCGGAGTTCCTTCGCTGGCGGAGCCGTCCAGCGCG
Organism: uncultured Actinomycetes bacterium; assembly: GCA_903871335.1. Taxonomy (GTDB): domain Bacteria; phylum Actinomycetota; class Acidimicrobiia; order Acidimicrobiales; family RAAP-2; genus RAAP-2. The sequence continues at coordinate 69,825 of CAIQGE010000018.1, read as the reverse complement.
CCACCGAGGTCATTGACGACCACCTTGGCGCCCTCGCTCGCGAAGAGGAGCGCGTGTTCGCGGCCAATGCCTCGACCAGCTCCAGTGATAATGGCGACACGACCGTCGAGGGCTCCCATGATGCTCCTTTGTGCGAAATGAACTTTCTGAGGATTTATTCTACCGAGCCCACACGGGTGGCTCCGTCGTCAACGCAACCAGAAATGGGGCGGTCGGGCGTGGGCGTGATAGTGATCCGGAATGTTGCGCATGTGGTCGTCTATTTTCCACCCGCCCTCACCGAGAACCTCGTTCGCGACCACGGTCAAACGCTCGTGCAGGAGCGCCTTGACCTCCTCGGAGGGTGTGGGCGAATGCTCTCGCCACACGACCATCGGAACGAGACAGATTTCACAGTCCGCGATCCAACAGACCTCGTCATCGAGATATCGCTTGGTGATCGGCGCCGCTTCGCACAACTCGCACGTGGTCATCGGACCGTCACCGTCACACTGGAATGCCAGGCCACCACCGTGCCCGGCGCTGGCGACGTCGACACGACCGTCGTCCACGTGGCGTTCTGCGACCCCGGTCCCACCGTCGCGTAGTACAGACCGGCCGCCTTCATGGCGGCGAGAGTTTGGGCTCGGTTCATGCCAATGATGTTGGGCACCGGCCGAGGTCCGGTGGAGGAACTAGGCGTCGTTGTCGTGGTGGTGGTCGACGTGGTGTTGCCCGCGCTCTCGATCAGCGTGAGCGCCGCACCCGTCGGCACGCGCGACGGATTCGTTTGCGAGCCGAGCGTCCATCCCGCCACATTGCCGAGCGGAATCGTCGCGGATTTCACTGCGCCAGCCGTCGTGCACGTTCCACTCAAGCCCAAACTTGTCAATGTTTGCTCCGCCACCGCGCATGGTTCTCCCACGACGCCGACGGTCGGCACGCTCACGCCCGACGGTCCGCTCGACACGGTGACTTTGATGGTCCCACCACTAGCCAAATCCGATCCGGCTACCGGTGACTGGCTCACGATGTCACCGGCGGGGACCGACGACGACGCAACTCGGTTGGTGACGGCAATGGTGAAATTGTCACCACTGACGAGCGACAGCGCTGTCTGATCGGTCACGCCGATCAGCGACGGCACCGTGTGCTTGGGTGTAAAGAGGCCTAATTTCCACGCCACCGCCCCTCCTATGGCCGCCACCACGACGACGGTCGCGGTCACCAGGACACCGAGTCGTCCGCGCTTTTTCGCGCGGGTTGCGCTTGCGGCGCTCGTGGCCGCCGCCTCGTAGTTTTCGCGGTAGCCCGGGAGGTCAAAGGGGCGGACCACTGGTTCTCCGGTGAGTTCGTCGCCGACCGGTCGGGCACTGGCGACAGCCGGTGCCAACAGCACCTCATTCGCACTCGGCACCCGAAACGAACCCGAGTTCTCCGACGAGAGGGTCACCGGGCGGGGAACGGGCAAGGTCATGGCCACCGACTCCAAGCGACTCGCAAAGAGCGTCGCGTCGGGTCGAGCGGTGAGATCCGGCGCCGCGCCAAGGGCCAAGATGAGATCCAGCGGACCTAGTTCGCTGCGCTGTGGCAACGGTGTACCGAGTCGATTCGATCGCGCGGCTTGCGAGGTGGGACCGTCGTGAGGCACTTCGCCGGTCAAACATTCAAAGAGAATCAGCGAGAGAGCGTAGACGTCGGTTCGACCGTCGAGCGGGGCGCCGATGACCTGCTCGGGACTCAGGTAGCGAGCTTCTTCGAGCGGATGAGCGATCTCGCTGCCGGCGAGCGTGGACGCGATGCCGAGGTCTCCCACTCGTACTCGGCCGTCCACGTCAAAGAGCAACTTGCTCGGTCGGAGCGCGCCGTGGACAAAGCCACGCGCGTGGGCGTAGGCCAGTGCCGTCGCCGCTTCCAAACCAATCATGGCCGTCTGTTCCAGACTGAGCCGTCCGCGGGTCGCCAGAATGTCGCGCAGCGAACCGCCAGTCAATAACTCCGTGACGACGTAGGTTGCGCCCTCTTCTTCGCCCCAGTCGTAGATGCTCGTGAGATTGGGATGATGCAGCGCGGAGACCGCGGCGGTCTCAATACGAAAACGGTCGTGGAGTTGAGGATCCGCCAAGAGTTCCGGCACCAGGACTCGCACGGCCACCGCACGATGGAGCGAGCGGTCCTCGGCCTCGTAGGTCGACACCGAACCTCCCGAGGAGATGGGTCGACGAACCACGTAGCGATCGCCAAAGACGTGGCCGGGAAAGATTGATTGACTGCTCATCCTGAGCATCCACCCTAGATCCCTCTAGGGCGACAACGGGGCCCACGTGCCGGTCGAGAGTAATTCTTCGAATTGCGATGCGGTCAATTGAGGAATTCCGAGGTCGGTGGCCTTGGTGATCTTGCTGGCGCCGGGATTGTCACCCACCACAACGCAGTACGTCTTCTTGGAGACCGAACCCGGTGACGTTCCCCCGCGCGCCACGATCGCCTCTTCGGCCCCGTCGCGGGAGTAGCCGGGAAGTGTGCCGGTGACGACGACCGCCCGACCCGCGAGCGTGGGTGCGAGCTGGTTCTCCTCGCGTGGTTCACGCAACGACACGCCCGACGCCAGCAGACGTCGAATGCGCTCCCGGTGTGCCCGGTCCTCGAAGTAGGCCGCGACCGACGCGGCGATCACGGGGCCCACGCCATCGAGCGCCGCCAGCTGGTCTTCGCTGGCGGACATGAGGGCCTCGATATCTTCAAATCGACGGGCGAGTTCGCGAGCGGCGACGGGACCGACGTGTCGAATGCCGAGACCCACGAGTACGCGACTCAGTGGCTGGGTCCTGGACGACGTGATCGCGGCCTGCAGCGCGTTGGCCGACAATTCGCCCAGGCCATCCAACGCAGCGACCGCGGCGGGGTCGAGCTCGTAGAGGTCCGCCACGTCCGCGACGAGTCCCGCGTCCATAAGTTGCGCGACGCGCTGTTCCCCGAGACCTTCAATGTCCATCGCGCCGCGGGAAGCGAAATGGGTGATTTGCTGCAGGCGCTGCGCCGGGCACTCGGGGTTGACGCAGTACGTGTCGCTCTCCTCCCCCACCCGTTCGAGCGCCCCGCCACAGCGCGGACACGTGCTCGGAAAGACCCACGCCTTAGGCCGGCGTCGACCAGTTTCTCGAACTGGTCCCACGATTTCAGGAATCACGTCACCCGCCTTGCGCACGATCACGAGATCACCGGGTCTGACGTCCTTCACGGCTACCTGGTCTTGATTGTGAAGCGTGGCCAATGAGACTGTCGACCCAGCGACTACCACCGGTTCGAGGACCGCAAAAGGCGTAGCTCGCCCGGTACGACCAATGGACACTTCAATGGCCACGAGACGCGTCGTGCGTTCTTCCGGAGGTAATTTGCGCGCGATCGCCCACCGAGGTGCGCGTGACGTCGAACCCAGAGCCGCCCGCTGGGCGAGGTCGTCGAGCTTGATGACCACGCCGTCGATCTCGTACACCAGGTCGTGACGATGCTCCTCGAACCACGTGGAACGCGCCACCATGGCGGCAACGCCGACCTCGCTCGTGGTTTCGGGTGCGATCAAGAAGCCCTCGTCGGCCAACGTGGCGAGCAGGTCGGCGTGGCGAGAGATGCGGGACACTTCGTCATTTCCGTCGACGACTTCCAGCTGGTACGCGAGGAATGACAAAGGGCGTTGGGCCGTCAGATGCGGATCCTTCTGACGCAAACTCCCGGCGGCCGCATTACGAGGATTGGCAAATTCTTTAGCCCCCTCGGCGCGCTGGCGCGCGTTCAAAGCAGCGAAGTCAGCCTTGGCGAGAAACACTTCTCCGCGGACTTCCATACTCCCCTTCGCGGCGCGACCAGTGAGTCGATGGGGGACGTTGGCGATTGTTCGCACATTGTCGGTGACGTCTTCGCCGACCCGTCCGTCACCGCGGGTCGCAGCCACGCTCAGGACACCGTCCACGTACAGAATTGACATGGCGAGGCCGTCAATTTTGGGCTCCACCGAAAAGACGAGTTTGTTGTCGATTTCCCCGAGCCCTCGACGCAGTCGTTCCGACCAGGCGATGAGTTCCTCTTCGTCAAAAACATTGTCCAAACTCAACATGGGAGTTGCGTGAGTGACGGGCGAGAAGGCGGCGCTCGATGCACCGCTCACCTTGTGCGTGGGCGAATCCGCGAGAGCAATTTCCGGGTGCGACTCCTCCAGTGAGCGCAGCTCGCGAACGAGTACGTCGTAATCGGCGTCGGGAATGAGGGGATCATCGTGCAGGTAGTAGGCCTCGTTATGGCGCGCGATGGCCTCGCGAAGTTCGGCGGCGCGAGAGGCGACGTCGCTCACGCGGCAGCCGCCACACACGCGGCGACCACCACCGAGGGGTCGTCAAGGTCATAGAGAACGACGCTCTGCCCCGGTGCCACCGGACGCGCGCGCTCGTCGAGCTCAATCCATCGTGGTCCGGTTCCTCGCAAGACGCCGAGAACCGGTCGGCCGTGAGCACCCCACTGCACCCACAGGCGGGTCCCGTCGGCAACCTCTTCGCGCGCGAAGGTCATCGAATCGTCGTCCAGCATCACCCGGTCAACGAGAACCTCGTCGAGACGACCGACAATGACGCGTCGAGCGCGCAAATCGACGCGCTGGACGTATCGTCGTTCGCCGTCGCGACCCGGCACCACGCCGCGGCGTTGCCCCACCGTCATGAGTTCGGCCGCCTCCGTGTGGCCGACTTCTTCCCCGGTGGTCGCGTCGATGAGAACCGCATCGGTCATGGTCATCCGTTCGCCGAGAAACGCCGCCCGTCCGCGGCTTGATTCGATGAAGCACACGTCCTGGCTGTCGGGCTTATCCCACGTCCGCAGACCGAGACGCTCAGCCTCGGCGCGTACGGCGGCCTTGTTGAGGTGACCGATCGGGAGCACCAAAGTGGCCAACTGCGATTCGGTGAGGTACCCGAGTACGTAACTTTGATCTTTCTGATCATCGGCGCCTCGGGCGAGGTAGTACCGACCGTCCTTCGTGATCACACGCGCGTGGTGTCCGGTTGCGACGGCGTCGAACCCCAAACGCGCGGCGCGTTCGAATAACAGGTCGAACTTGATGTGCCGATTGCACTCAATGCACGGGTTCGGCGTCCGCCCGGCCACGTGATCGGCGACGAAGGGTTCGACGACGTGACGATTGAATTCCTCGGTGTAGTTAAAGACGTGGTGGTCCACCCCGAGAACCTGAGCCACGCGTCGAGCGTCGTCAACGTCCGCCACCGAGCAACACCCCGTGTCACTCTCGCCACCCCAGAGCTTCAACGTGGCGCCGACCACTTCGTGGCCCTGCTCGACCAATAGGGCCGCCGCCACCGACGAATCCACGCCGCCACTCATCGCCACCAGAATTCGCACGGGAGCAGTCTGCCAGAGCGTTCTAGAAACGTGTCCTGAGTTGGTCAATCGCGCGCTCGACGGCAGCCACCAGAAAATCAACTTCCGCTTCGGTGTTCTCCGCGCCCATCGTGAACCGGAGCGCACCTCGAGCACGCTCAGCCGAGACGCCCATGGCCGCGAGGACGTGGGACGCTACGGCGGCCCCACTCGAGCACGACGACGCCGCGGATGCGCACACGCCGTCTTGATCGAGCAAGAACAAGAGCTCGTCGCTCGCCACGGCGCCAACCGTGACGTGCACGTGGCCCGGGAGCTTTCGGGCGCCCGGTGCGGTGATCTCGACGTCAGCCAATGCGCTCAATCCGGCGGCCAAACGAGTCTGCAGCGACGTGACGTAACGGACGTTCGCCTCGCGCTCCACGCGAGCCAATCGAACCGCTGCGGCCAGACCCACGGCAGCGGCCACGTCAACGGTTCCGCCTCGCAAGCCCTGTTCTTGTCCTCCACCGGGCACCATCGCGTCGAGAGTAATCCGACCTCGCTGCACGAGGGCACCCGCGTTGACCGGACCGCCGATCTTGTGGGCGCAGAGTGAGAGAAGGTCGACGTCGCTGGCGACCTCGGTCAAGTCGAGCCAGGGCGCAGCGGCAACCGCGTCGGTGTGAATGACCGCACGAGGCGCTGCGGTGTGCACCGCTTCGCGCACGGCGTGTAGGGGTTGAATGACGCCGGTCTCATTATTCGCCGTCATGACCGAGACGAGGGCGGTCGCCGGTGACAGGACACTGTTGAGGGCGTCCATGTCGACCACGCCGTCCGCATCAACGCCGACGACGCGCACGGCCACGTTGTCGAAGTCCTCGGCGAGTCGCTCGGCATTTTCGAGAATGGCGTGATGCTCAATAGCGGAGACCACTATTTCCACGTGTTCGCCCGACAGTCGTCGGCGATGGATCACGCCGCCGAGCGCGAGTGCACAGGACTCCGTGCCACCGGCCGTGAAAATCACTCCGCGGGCGGGAACACCGACGAAGGCTGCGACCTCCTCGCGCGCTTCTTCAATCGCTCGGCGAGCGAGTCGGGCGGCGCGGTGCGTACCCGACGGATTACCAATGACTCCTCGCTGGTACGGAGCCATTGCGGCAGCGACTTCCTCGCGCCGCGGTGCCGACGCCGCGTGGTCGAAGTAGTAGAGACTCACGCGACGAAGAACGACTTCACGTTGGTGAACTCACGAATACCCACCGCGGAGAGTTCTCTGCCGTATCCGGAGTTCTTGATGCCGCCGAAAGGTAGCTCCGGAGTGGACGCCACGACGGCGTTCGCGAACACCATGCCGGCCTCGATACCCGACAGGGCGTGTTCGATTTCCGCAGGGTCGGTGGCCCAAATCGAACCACCGAGTCCCCACGGCGTGCTGTTGGCCACGGCGATGGCCTCGTCGAGGTCGTCAACGACTTGTACGACCGCGACGGGACCAAAAAGTTCCTCGCAGCCCGCGCGCGACGCGGGTGGGACATGGGAGAGCACGGTCGGCGGATAGAAGAATCCCGGACCGTCCACGGGTGCACCACCGGCGTGTACGACGGCACCCTTCGCGACCGCGTCACGAACTTGCGCGTCCAACAGATCGCGCTGGGTGGAGGACACGAGAGGGCCGACGACCGTGGCGGGCTCCATGGGATCGCCCACCGCGACAGCGGCCATCGCGTCGGTGAAGCGGGCGATGAATTCGTCGGCGCGGTCGCGAACGACGAGAAAACGTTTGGACGCAATGCAACTTTGACCGTTGTTCTGTACGCGGGCGGTGACCGCGAGAGGGATGGTGTGGTCAAGGTCCGCCGAGGACGCGACGATGAACGCGTCGGATCCTCCGAGTTCCATCACGCTCTTCTTGAGGTGGCGGCCCGCGAGCTCGGCCACCGATCGCCCCGCACGCTCGGAGCCCGTCAGCGTCACGGCCGCCACTCGCTCGTCAGCGATGATGTCGGCCACGACGTCGAGTTCGGCGTAGAGGTTGGTGAAAACACCCGTGGGAAATCCCGAGCGTCGGAACAAGTCCTCCAGAAACGCCGCGGTACCGGGCACGTTCGGTGCGTGCTTCAAAATGCCCACATTGCCCGCCATCAGCGACGGTGCGGCGAAACGAACGGCCTGCCACAAGGGAAAGTTCCACGGCATGATGGCGAGTACGGCGCCAATGGGTTCGTAGCGAATTCCGCTTCGCGACGCCGAGGTCGCGATGAGTTCGTCGGCCAGCAGAGATTCGGCGTGCTCGGCGTAGTAGCGCATCGTCATGGCACATTTCGCGACTTCTCCCTTGGCGGCGGCGAAGGTTTTGCCCATCTCGCTGGTGAGCAATTGGGCGACGACGGGTAATTCGCCCTCCAAAAGCTCCGCGGCCCTCACCATCAGGACTGCGCGCTCCTCAAAGCTCGTGGTGCGCCATTCAAGAAAAGCAGCGTGTGCGGTGGCCAGTGCGAGATTCACCTGCTCGCGCGTGTGGGCCGGATAAGTGGCGATGGTCTCGCCGGTGGTCGGATTGACGGCAACGAAGGGCATGCGCCCATTCTGACAGAGCGCTCACGCCGTCGCGGGGGGCCGTCCCATGACGTCGAGAGTGCGCGGTCGAAAGAAGAGATACACCATCGCGAGCACTCCGAGAATGCCACTTGCCGTGGTGACGGTGGGCAGCGATGCCACGCGATGTGCCAACACGCCTTGCACCGCTCCCCCGAGGGGGTAACCGATCGACAGCGCCAGCGTGTATAGCGACAACACCCGTGAACGTTCCAATTGGGGGGCGTGCAATTGCACCGTCGCGTTCAATCCATTCAGCGTGCCGACGTACGCCAGTCCCGACAGGATCATCATCGGAATGGCCCACGTCATAGAGGGGGACATGCCGTAGCCGACGATGCTGAGGACCAGGAGAGTCAAGGTCAGGCGCAAGGTGAATGTTCGCGAGGTGCGACGAGCGAGCGTGGGCACGAGGAACGCCCCGCACAGTGCTCCAGCACCCTGCGCGGTCACGAGAAGGGACGTCCCCGTTTTGCCCGCGTGAAAGACCCCGATAGCCATGGCGGGGATGAACTGAATGAACGGCGCGATGAAAAATGCAATCACCGCCACGCTCACGATCGCGGCGCGACAGGCCGGATTGGCGAACGCCACCCGGATGCCGTGCGTGATGTCACTGACGAGATGGAATGGCGTCGTCACCGCGGGTCGGGGCGCCGTACGAACGAAGGCGAACGCCACGATCACGACCACGAAGCTGATGGCGTTACACAAGAAACACAGCGACACGGGTCCGAAAGCGAGAATCAAGGTCGCGCACGCGGGTCCGATGATGCGACCCAGGTTGAATTGTGCGGACGACAAGGACACCGCGGCCAACACTTCGTCGCGATCAACGAGGTCCGGCATGAGACTTTGCCACGCCGCCCACGACGATGACGAGCTAAGCCCCTCCACCAGTGCGAGCACCAGCACGAGGTGCGGGGAGAGATGATGCGTGTAATACAAGGTGGCCAAAGTCGTCGCGCAGAGCGCCATGATCAGGTTGTTGAACTGAATCCAACGCTGTCGGCTCCAACGGTCTGCCACCGCACCACCCACGGGAGAACCAATCACGGCCGGCAACCACGCGGCCAGGGTCACCCAACCCAACCACTCCGGATTGCGCGTGGTCGTGTACAAATAAATGCCGAGCGCCACCGCTTGCATCCACGTGCCGATGGAAGAAATGAACGACGAACTGACCGCCAGCACGAAATTGCGATGGCGCAGCGGAGCAAGCGACGCGATGGCCATCGCTCACAGTGTAGGAGTGGCCGCTATCGTCACACCGTGTCCGACGCCGCACTCGATCGCGCTCGCTCACTGATCAGTGACGCACGCCACGTCGTCGCCCTCACCGGAGCGGGCATTTCGACGGCATCAGGCATCCCTGATTTTCGCGGGCCACAAGGCGTGTGGACGAAGGACCCTCACGCCGAGATGCTCTCGACTTTTACGACGTGGGTGACCGATGAATCGGTGCGACGTGCCGCGTGGCGCTCACGGGTGGAGCGAAAGGTCTTCGACGTGGAACCCAACGAGGGACATCGTGCGCTCGTTCGCCTCGAACAACGGGGACATCTCGATCTGTTGGTGACCCAGAACATTGACGGGTTGCACCAAAAGGCCGGCACCACGAACGATCGCATCGTCGAAATTCACGGCTCGGCTCTCGAGGTCGTGTGCCTGTCGTGCCACGCACGTGATCCGATCGACGTCGCGCTCGAGAGAGTCAGGGAGGGAGACGACGACCCGCACTGTCAACGCATCATCCGGGGCGTGGTCTGTGGCGGCCTTCTGAAATCTGCCACCATTTCCTTCGGCCAGTCTCTCGTCGCCGAGGATCTCGCTCGCTCTGACGCTGCCGCACGAGACTGTGAGGTATTCCTCGCCGTGGGCACGACGCTCGCCGTCTATCCCGTCGCGGGCCTAGTACCCACCGCGAGGTCCCACGGCGCCACCATCATCATCGTCAACGGCGAACCGACGGCGATGGACGACATGGCCCAGGTTCTGGTCCGCGGCGATATTCCGACGGTGTTGCCCGCCCTCGTGGGTTAGTTCTCGTCTTTCTTGTGGAATCGCGGACGCAGAGCGAACCACCACACCGACACGATGGCCACGGCCGCTCCCGCGATACCAAGACCCGACTTCAGTACTTTGCCCTTACCGTCTTCACTCATGTTCTCATCGTAACGACGAAACGCCGGGGGCGTCGAACCCCCGGCGTTTCGTCGTAACGCAGTGCCTTAGGCGGCGAGGTGTGACTCAATGTTGAGTTCGAGCACGACCTTGTTACCCACGACGAGGCTGCCGTTTTCGAGCGAGCCTTCGAAGTTCACGCCGAAGTCGCGACGGTCGATCTCCGCGCGCGCTTCAAAACCGGCGACTGTGCCGCCCGGCTGCATGCTCGGGCCGGAACCCAGGTACTCGAGCTCGAAGGTGACGGACTTGGTGACACCGCGCAGGGTGACGTCCGCGACGAGATCGTAGAGGTCCCCGCCCTTCGAGGTGACCGACGTCGACTTGAACTCGATGGTCGGGTGGTTCTCGTAGTCGAGGAAATCGGGGCTCTTCAGGTGGCCGTCGCGCATCTCATTATTTGTGGTGATGCTCTCCGCCTTCGCAGTCGCGACGACACTGGATGTCTCGGCGCTGTCACCAATCGTGATGGTGCCTTCGAAATCGGTGAAATTGCCACGCACCTTGGCGGCGACGAGGTGACGGGCGACGAAGCCGACCGACGAGTGAACGGCATCAATGGTGTAAACACCGGGAGCGGGAAGGTTGCTCATGGTTTCTCCTTAGTTGGGGGGCGTACTCCTTGTACGGTGACATATTAGTTGCGTATGCAATAACTTGTCAAGCAGAAGATGACTTCGCAACAAAAGTGTTACACTGGACCAATGACGACGACCGCCCACACCGGTGCCTGCCCGTCGGGCGACGAGCGCGTCATGCTCGTGGGTCTCCTATTTGAGACCAATGCTCGACTGAGCCGAGCCCTGGGGGCCGAACTCGAAGAGTCGTGCGATCTCCCTCTCCCCTGGTTTGACGTCCTCCTGCAGCTTCGTCGCGCGGACGAGGGACATCTCACAATGAGTCAGCTCGCCGACGCCACCGTGCACTCCACCGGCGGAACAACCAGGTTGATCGACCGTATCGAAGCCGCGGGTCTCGTGGCTCGCCAGAGTTGTCCGACCGATCGTCGAGCGGTGCACGTTGCCATCACCGTTCAGGGCAACGAGAAGCTGAATGAGGCCCTTGAGGCTCATCTCGTCCATCTGGAGTGCCGCGTCGCGGACCGACTCACGAAGTCCGAGCGCGCGACACTAACGGAGCTCCTCACGAAGCTCAAGGGCGACGACTAAGCCTTCGTCACCCAGGCACTCGCCGCGCGCCCGTCGTCGAACATCAGGGAAGTTCCCTCACCGGCGCCATCGCCTCGCGTCACGGAATCAGCCAACACTTCTGCCGCGAGATCATCAAACCATTCGGCGAGATCGTCCACGCCGGTGACCCACAAACGAATGTGATCGGCGACATCGAAGCCCGCGTTCTTTCGCATTTCTTGCACCTGACGCACCAAGTCGCGCATGTACCCACGCCGCAAAAGGTCGTCGTCCAACGCGAGGTCCAGTGCCACCACTTCACTTGCTTCACGCGAGACCGCATAACCACTCTGACTCTTCACGCGGAGTTCTAGGTCATCGGAACCCAGAGCGAAATCACCGGTCGACAGGGTCACGACCACGGCGTCACCGCGTTCCAGCGTGGCGGCCGCGGCGACGCCGTCGAGGGCGGCGAGTGCGGGCTTTAATTCCTTGACCGCTTCGCCCAGGCGAGGACCCACGGTCCGGAAATTGGGCACGAGTTCGAACGTGAGCACGTCGGCGAGTTCCGAACCGAATTCAATGACGTCAACATTGAGTTCGTCTTCAACAATGCCCGCCGGGGGAAGCGTGGTGCCCGGAGCCAGGAAGACGAGTGCCCGCCGCAAAGGTTGACGAACCTTGACGCCGGCGTCAGCGCGCGCGGCGCGACCGAGCGACGTGAGGCGCCGAGCGACGTCCATCGCGTCCTCGAGCACGGCGTCACGGTCGCGGTCCTGCGCGACTGGCCAGTCAGCCAGGTGCACGGAGTCGCTGTCGTCGACGTCAAAAAGTTCGTGATACAGACGATCGGCCACGAACGGACAGAACGGAGCCAGCAGCAACGTCAAGCGCTGCAGGACTTCGAGCAACGTCATCTGTGCGGCGAGAGAGTCCGAACGTGGAGCATTCGGGTCGGTGCGCCAGAAACGACGTCGGCTGCGACGGACGTACCAGTTCGATACGTCATCAATCAGTTCGGCAAGGGCTCCCGCCGCGTCCAGCGCGTCATAGGTCTCGAGTGACGCCGTCACTTGCGCGGTGACTCCTTCGAGACGAGAAATGATCCAGCGGTCGAGATCACTGCGCTGTTCGCGTGACGGGATCTCGGGATCGCTGGGATTAAAACCATTCAGCGACGCGTAGGTCGTAAAGAAACTGAACGTATTCCACAGCGTCCCCAAGGTCTCACGTAGTGACGCGTCGATCGCTCCGAGGCTGGCGCGCGTTGACGTCCAAGGGGAGCCCTGGGAGAACATCCACCAGCGCAGCGGATCAGCCCCGCGGGTGTTCAACACTTCCCAGGGGTCAATGACATTGCCTTGGGACTTCGACATCTTCTTGCCGTCCACGTCGACGATGTGACCGAGGCACAGGACGTGTTCGTAGGGCTTCTTGCCGAAGACGAGCGTATTGACGGCGAGTAGTGAATAGAACCACCCGCGCGTCTGATCAATCGCCTCGGCGATGAACTGGGCCGGAAACGCGAAGTTGAGGTCGGAACCCGGAACGTGGGGGTAGCCCACTTGGGCCGCGGGCATAGCCCCGGAGTCGAACCACGCGTCGATGACGGGGGCCACACGTCGCATCTCGCCGCCACACGTCGCGCAATCAAAGACGATGTCGTCCACATTGGGTCGGTGGGGATCGAGTTCTGAGAGGTCGCGTCCCGTGAGTTCTGACAGCTCCGCACGCGATCCCACGCAGACGAGGTGATTCGCCTGGCATCGCCAGATGGGTAGTGGTGTTCCCCAGAAACGATCACGCGAGAGGGCCCAGTCGACGTTGTTCTGGAGCCACTCACCGAAGCGACCGTCGCGAATGTGCTGAGGGTGCCAATCAATGGTGGCGTTCTCCGCCAACATCTCCTCACGAAATTGGCTCGTGGCGATGTACCAGCTCGGCTTACCCCAGTAAATAAGAACAGTCCCGCATCGCCAACAGTGCGGGAGCGAGTGCGCGTAGTCGAAGCGACGCAACAAGATCCCGCGACGTTCCAATTCGTCGTTGATGACGTGGTTCGCGTCGCGCACCCCTTGACCTTCAAGCCAGGGCACTTCGGCGGTGAAGGCTCCATTCGCGCCGACGGGATTGACGGTCGGTAATCCGTTCTCTCGAGCGACCTGTCGGTCAACTTCACCAAAGGCGGGTGCCTGGTGAACGAGTCCTGTGCCGTCCTCCGTCGTGACGTAGTCAGCGGCCACGACAAAACACGCGTCCACGCTCGTCGGGAGAGGAACATCGTCGAAGGGGCGCTCGTAATGCAGTCCGAGCAGGGCCGAACCCGGAAATGTTGTCGTGATCACGGCATCGTCACCGAACACCGCGGGCACGAGGTCGCGGGCCACGACATTGCCGTCGACCACGGCGTAGGTGACCTCGGGGTTGACCGCCACGCCCACATTGGACAGCAGGGTCCACGGCGTCGTGGTCCACACGGCGAGGTACGTCGCACCGCCGAGGTCACTACGACCATCAGCGTCGAGCAGGCGGAGTCGGACGTAGCAACTCTCATCGACTTCGTCGTAGTAGACGCCCGGCTGACCCAACTCGTGACTCGACAATGCCGTTCCACAACGAGGGCAATAGGGAATGACTTTGAGATCCTCGTAGAGCAGTCCGCGATTGAACAGTTGCTGTAATTGCCACCACACCGACTCCACGTAGCTGGGCGTGAATGTCCAGTAGGCGGAGTCAAAGTCCAGCCAGTAGCCAATGCGTTCGGTCAGCTTCTCGAAATCACCGACGTAGGCCTGCACCGACTCGCGGCACAAACGCGTGAACTCCGCGATGCTCACGTCGCGGCCAATGGCCTCCTTGGCGGAGATGCCCAGACGCTTTTCGACCTCCACCTCGACGGGGAGTCCGTGAGTGTCCCAGCCGGCGCGTCGCGCGACGTAATGACCCTGCATGGACTGGTACCGACAAAAGAGATCCTTGTAAATACGCGCCCACACGTGATGGAGACCGGGCTTGCCATTGGCGGTGGGGGGCCCTTCGTAAAAGACCCACGGCGTGGCGCCCTCGCGTTGCGAGACCGATCGATGAAAGATCTGGTGCTCGCGCCAGCGGGTGAGTTCCGCCTCTTCGACCGAAACGAAATCGATTTCTGCGCTGACGGGGCGAAACACGGGACTCCTCAGATATTTCCCGTTCATCGTAGTTGGCCGCCGAGACGGTGACCCCTACAGTGGACCGGTGCCCTTGACCCTTGATGTCGACGACATCACCACTCCCGGTGCGCAATCGATGATCTTCGCTGCGCGCGACGAACTGGATCGCCGCTACGGCGTCGGTGCCGACGCTGAGATGCCGGACAGCGAACTGGCTGCGCCCGGCGGCCTCTTTGTCGTCGCTCGACTCGATGACCATTTGGCCGGTGGCGTGGGCGTACGCACCATTGTGGCTCCCGGATCTGGCATTGGCGAGATCAAGCGACTCTGGGTGCGACCCGACCTCCGCCGTTCAGGTGTGGCCGCCGCGTTGATGACCTACGTCGAACAAGCGGCCGCGCACGCGGGTTTTGTTGAGTTGTTCCTTGAAACCGGTCCGCGTCAACCCGAAGCGCAGGCGTTCTACGCGCGCATTGGGTGGACACCGGTGACGGCATTCCCTCCCGGGGCGCATTCGTATCCCGAGGGAATCAAGTTCTACCGGGATCTTCGCCCCTAGAGACCCCGTCGCTTATTTTCTTCAGCGACCAAGTTCTCCAGGTGGATCATGATCTTGAGGAGTGCGGCGTCTTGGGCTTCGAGGTGCGCTTGAATCTGTGCCGCTTCGTGCAACACCGCCTCGGCGTCCTTGTAGGTGTCTTCCGCGCGCTTGTCGGCAGCTTTCGCTTGAATGTTCTGTCCCACGATGATGATGGGTAACAAGACGAGTTGCAGGAAGCTGCTGGAGATCCACACCACAATCTCGAACAAGGATCCCGACGCAATCGTCGAGGGCAAACTCAACAGTGCGATGAGCCCAAAGATGTAGGCGCACCACATGGTTCCCACCGCGAGCGTGATGCGCAGTCCGACGCGCGCGTTGAGCCGGCGCCAATAATTCGGATGCTCGATATCGCGCATCTCAACGGATTGGACGGCGTGGTTCGCCTGCAATTCAGCGGCTCGAGGGTGGCGAACGTAGTCGTAGAGATTGGACATGTTCGCAGTTTCACACGTCTTCGTCGCCACGTGGCGATGACGCGAATTGACTAGCGGTCAAAGTACGTATCGAGCCACGCCTCGTCGAGATCGACCAGCGATTCCAGGACGATATCGGCCAACGCGAAGGCGGGTAACGACATATCCTCGACCACCGGGACCGCCACGCACATCATCCGTCCCGCCTTTGCCGCCAGCACCCCGGCGGCCGAATCCTCGAAGACGAGACACTGCGTGGGCTGGGCGTCGAGAGCGCGAGCCGCCGTCAAAAAAACCCCCGGGTGCGGCTTGCCGTACGGCTCGTTCGCCCCCGAACAAATGACCTCAAATCGATCGCGTAAACCAAAGTGCGCGAGGCAGCGTTCGATGAGGGGAACGGGCGTCGAGCTCGCCAGTCCGACTCGCCCACGCTCGGCGGTCACGGCAATCGCACGCTCGGCCCCGGGCAGGAGTCGTCCCTTGTTCTCGACGAGATCGCCGACCCGCTGCAAGATGCGCTCCACCACGTCCTCGTTGCTTGGACCCACCCAAGGTGAACGCTCACGCCAATACGTCACGACCTCGGCGACGAACATGCCCTTCGTTGACCGAGAGCCTTCCTGCGCCAGAGGAACCCCGAGACCACCGAGAATCTCGAGTTCCGCCTCGTGCCACAAGATCTCTGAGTCAAGGAGCAGGCCGTCCATGTCAAACAACGTTGTCGTTAATGCCATAACTAGTACTTTCTCACAACCGGAGATCTCACTAGCCTGACGCGGTGATCAATGTACGTCCCATGACCAGTGACGACATTGACGTCACTGTTGCTCGCGTGATGCAACAGCAGGCCCGCGTCGCCAACTCGCACGAATTCATTAACGGCGCGGTCGACGACGTCACACTCGCCGAGAGCCTCTATTCGTCGCTGCGTGACGCGTCCATCGCCGAACGAGACGGAATCGTGGTGGGGCATCTACGAGGAGTGATCTTGTCGTCGGAGGTCTACGGACGGTCTGCGTGGATGAACCCGGAAGGCCTCTCGTACGACGACGTCGAAACGTTGGAGGCGCTCTACGTCCATCAAGCACAACGGTGGATCGCCGACGGAGCCCGCCGGCACTACGTGTGGGTGCCCACCGACACAGCGTCGATCGCACCGTGGTTGGACCTGGGTTTTTCCTACATGCACCAACGCGGCGTTCGACAACTGGAGGGCGTTTCAACGCCCGAGTGGCCCATTGGATATTCGCTTCGTCGTGGCACCATTGCCGATCTCGAGACGGCCATCGCACTAGATGATCACCTGCACGAATATCAAGAACAAGGACCGAGCTTCTCGTTAGATCTACCTAAGGGTGACCAACGAGAAGACTGGACCGAGACTCTGGAAGATCCGACGGTGCACCACTACATCGTGGACTTTGACGGTCAGCCCGTCGCGCAGTGCGCGACGTTCCCGCTACCCGACCGCGTCGGGTCCTTTGACGGAACTCTGCACCTGAGTGCCGTGACCGTGCGTGAAGATCATCGGAGTCGCGGCGTTGGTCGCGCGATGGTCATCAGTGCACTCCTCGACGGCCGCAACGACGGGTTCCACTTCATCGAGACGAATTGGCGCATCACCAATCGGTCCGCAGCTACGTACTGGCAGAACTTCGGATTCGTCCCGACCTACCTGCGACTGCACCGCGCCATCGGCGCGGGTTAGTTCGGCAGACTCGATTCGATCGCGCTGACCAAGACCGGGTCATTCGGCTCCACCGTCGGAGAAAAACGACCGACGACCGTACCGTCAGGACCCAACAGGAACTTCTCGAAGTTCCAGCGAATGTCGCCGTCGACGCCCTCCGCGTCCGCCACGGTCGTGAGCTCGGCGTAGATCGGGTGGCGGTCCTCGCCGTTGACCTCAATCTTCTCCATGAGAGGAAAGGTCACGCCATAGGTGAGCGAGCAAAATTCTTTGATCTCCTCGGCGGTGCCGGGCTCTTGACCAAGAAACTGGTTGCACGGAAATCCCACGACCGTAAAGCCCTTGTCGGCGTAAGTTTCCTGCAGCTTCTCGAGTCCTTCGTACTGAGGAGTCAAGCCACACTTGGACGCCACATTGACGACCAACACTGTCTTGCCCGCAAATGCGCCGAGCGTCGTGGGCTCGCCGTCGATGGTGGAAATGGGGTATTCGCTAAGTGCCATGCGAGGCACCCTACTGGGCCACGGCCCACTCGCGACGCACCTAGTCTGTCGCCATGCGCGCCGTAGTGATTGCCGGAGATCTACTGAATGTTGAGCAACGGGACGATCTCATTCCTGGCCCTGGCGAGGTCGTCGTCAACGTACGTGCGGCGGGACTGAATTCAGCCGATCTTTTACAACGCCGAGGGTTTTATCCCGCACCTCCGGGTTGGCCCACCGACATTCCGGGACTCGAAGTTGCGGGCGACATCCGTTCACTCGGTGCCGGCGTTACGGGCTGGACCGTGGGTGAGCGCGTGTGCGCCATCGTCGGTGGTGGCGCCCAGGCCACACAGTGTGTCGTGCCGGCCGAACACCTTTTGCCGGTGCCGAAGGGTCTCGAGATCACAGCCGCGGGCGGCTTTGCCGAAGCCTTCACCACCGCCTACGACGCTCTCGTCCGTCAAGCCGAAATCCGCCAGGGCGAACGAGTCGTCATCTCGGGTGCCGCGGGCGGAGTGGGGTGTGCGGCCATCCAGATTGTTCGCGCGTGGGGTGCGATTCCGATTGCCGTAGCGCGCGACGAGCGAAATGACGAGCGCTTGCGTTCTCTCGGCGCCGAAGAAATTGTCCGCGTGGAAGACGTGGAGACCCTCGCCCCGGTCGACGTCGTTCTCGAACTGGTGGGTGCGGCCCACTTCCAACACGCACAAAAAGTATTAGCCCCTCGCGCTCGGGTCGTGATCATTGGCGTGGGTGGCGGCGGTCGCGTCGAGGTTGATCTGCTGAGCGTGATGAGTAAGCGACTCACCATCACGGGATCCACCTTGCGCGCTCGCGATCGCGTCGAAAAGGCGCAGATCGCAGCCGAGATGACCGAGCACCTTGTTCCTTTGTGGGCCGCCGGGCGCCTACGAGTGCCGGTATCGAGCACGTACCCCATCGACCGCGTGGAAGAGGCTTACGCGTCGTTCGCCGTCCCCGGGAAATTTGGGAAGATCATTCTGACGACGAACGACGGAAGGTAGCTCTAGCGCTCGATCCGCGTGTAGGTCGCGTCGCCGAAGCCCAAGATCGGCCAGAAGATGAACCCAAAGAAAAACAGACCTGCGGCGAAGAAGCCCGACTTCCCGAAGGACTTCGCGATGTCTATCAAGAGGATGATCGCTACTGCAAGGTTCACGAACGGAATCAGAAAGAGCAAGAACCACCAACCGGGTCGATTCACGATCTTGAGTTCAATCCACAGGTTGTAAAACGGAACAATCGAAGCCCAGCCGGGCTGTCCAGCTTTCTGGTAGACCTTCCACATTGCGGCAATTTCTAAGACCGCGATGGCGCTAAAAATGATCAGGAAAAATACGAGGACGATTGCGCCTCCGGCACCTGATGACGTTCCGAGAAAGTTGAACATACACACCCCTATGGTCGTTTATACGGCGACATTAACGGATCGTTCTCATCAATTCGGGGATTTCCACTCTCGACAATTCTCAAGTGTTTTCTGCGCTCGCCGCACCCGAGTGGCTGATCGCTTCGCGTCTGCGACATAGCGCGCGTGTTCTCTCTGATGTGACGGCGCGAGGCGCGTAAAGGCCTGGCGTGCTTCGGGCCAGACGTCGAGCGCCGCGGCAAGTTCCGCCGGGATATCTACGGCATCTGGATTCTCGTTGATCTCGATCGTGCAGGCCACCACGTCACCGGGCTCGACCCCCACCGCCTCGCGATGCTGGCGACGCAGCGTCACATACGGCACACCGTCGTACATCTGCACTCGGCTCGTGAACGTGTAGTCATTGATCGTCACCACACGGAGGCTCGTTTCGAGCCGAATTCCTGGGCCGGGTCGAAGGGCGGAATCAAGAAAGCTGTCGAGCCCACCGTGTCGCTCTGACGCAATTCGCAGTTCCACCTCGCGGGCATGGGTGATGTCTAACGCACCGCGCGGCTCGTTGACGCGCACCGGTAGGTTGCCCGCGTGATCGAGAACGCCATTCCGCGGCCCCACGAGAGTCGTCTCGATCCGACCCGCGCGGACTATGCCGCGATCATTGACGCCCACGACCATGCAGTGCACAGTGGATGTCCCGCGTACCGCGACCCGAGTACCGGCCTCGTCGTGCTCACCGTGGCCGCGCACATCGCGCGTGGAACGTGCTGTGACAGCGGTTGCCGTCACTGCCCATTCGTCGCGAACTAGTGACCCACCGCGACGGTGTCGTGCTGACCAAGGTGGTGGCGGTCGATGTTCACCAGCGTGAAGAAGAACACCGCACCCAGTAACAACATGAGGGATCCGAAACGGAACGCCACGTCGTAACCGTGGACGAGTCCTTCAGCCATCTTCACGACCGCCCACGGCTCTTTCGCGGTGACCGATGCGTGGAAACTCGCCGAACTGATGTGATGGGCCATGGCGTAGGCCGTCACAAAGGCGGTCGACGCGGACACGGCGATCGTGTTCTGGATCGCCGTACCGAAAGAACCACCCACCTGCTGGGTCGTCGTGAGCACCGCCGAGGCAGCACCCGTGTCTTGGGGCTGCACGTTGAACAGGGCGGTCGACGCCAAAGACACGAAGGTCATTCCCAAACCGAGGCTCATGATGATCATTGCGGGCATGACGTGAGTGACGTATCCGCTGTTGTACTGAATGGTCGAGAGATACAACAAGCCGGCGGACGCCATCACGCAACCCAACGTCGCCAACGGACGGGGACCAATTTTCGGCAGCAACTGGCTCGTCGCACCGGCCGAGAAAATGATTCCGAGCGAGAACGGCAAGAAGCACAAACCAGACTTCACGGCCGAGAAGCCGTGAATCTCTTGGAAGTAGAACGTCATGAACAAGAACATGCCGAAGATGCCCATACCGACGAGCAGCTGGGTGATGTAGGAACCGGCACGCACTCGATCGGTAATGAGACGCAGCGGAAGAAGAGGTGACTTCACCTTCGCCTCGAGCGCGAAGAATGCGGCGAGCAGCACGGCGCCGAGGACCATATAGGGCCACGCGGACGTCGAACCCCAACCATCGGCCGCTGCTTGCGACACGCCGAAGACCACGAGCACCATGCCCGCGGTTGCCGTGAGGGCACCCGGTACGTCGTACTTCGGGTGACCGTGCACCTTGGATTCACGGACGTAGGGAATGGCGAGGAAGAACGCGATCAGGGCCATCGGCGTGTTCACGAACATGCACCACCGCCAGTTGAAGTACTGCGTGAGGATGCCACCAGCGATGAGACCAATGGCCGCGCCCACACCCGAGAGAGCGCCGTACACGCCGAAGGCCTTGGCTCGCTCTTTGGAGTCAGTGAAGGTCACCGAGATCAAGGACAACGCGGCGGGAGCCAGCAGCGCACCGAAGACACCTTGCAATGCGCGGGCACCGAAGAGCATTCCCTGGTTTACCGATAGTCCACCGAGCAAGGATGCTGCCGCGAACCCCAAGAGTCCGATGAGGAAAGCCCTCTTGCGACCGAGGTAGTCACCAATACGACCACCCAGCAACAAGAAGCCTCCGAACGTCAACGTGTAGGCCGTGATGGCCCACTGGTAGTTCTTCGGAGCGATGTTCAGCGACACCGCGGCGTGCGGAAGAGCAATGTTGATGATGGACGCGTCCAACACCACCATGAGCTGCGCGATGGCAATGACGACCAGAGCGAACCAACGCTTCGGGTCCGGACTGTTGCTGACGTGTTCGTCGTAACTCAACGAGGCACTGGTCATGAGATTCCGATCGATCGAGGAATGAGAGAAGCCGTCACGTTAGTTGCGCGCGCAACAAACGTGACGGCTTCCTGACGACGGATTCTGGACGTGATCTATAGGAGTGAACCCAACGACGCTGACTCGAGTCCGTGCGCTTCCGCAACGGGTCCGTAGGTGATGTTGCCATCCACCACGTTCACGCCTTCGGCGAGCGCGGAGTCGCGCAACACAGCCTCACGCCATCCGTGCCGAGCGAGTTCCAACGTGTACGGCAAGGTCGCATTCGCCAAAGCGTGCGTCGACGTGTTGGGCACCGCGCCCGGCATATTCGCCACACAGTAGAAAACACAACCGTTGTGCTCAAACACGGGTTCGGAGTGCGTTGTGGGTCGGGTCGCCTCGAAACAGCCACCTTGGTCCACAGAAATGTCCACCAAGACAGATCCCGGTCGCATACGTGACACCAAATCGTCACTCACGAGCTTCGGCGCCTTAGCGCCAACGACCAAGACGGCGCCGATAACGATGTCGGCCAGCACGCACGCTTCCTCGATCGCGTGGGTCGACGACGCCACGGTTTCGACTTCACCGCGGAAGTGGTGATCAATCGTGCGCAGACGCTCCAGGTTCTTGTCGAAAATCGACACGTTCGCGTGCATGCCCACCGCCAACGTGGCAGCTGCCATGCCCGCCACCCCCGCGCCAATGACGACCACGTTCGCCGCCGCGACACCGGGCACGCCGCAGACGAGGGTGCCCCGACCGCCTCCGGCGCGCATCAGATGATGAGCACCCATCAGGGGAGCCATGCGACCCGCCACTTCACTCATGGGAGTCAGAAGTGGCAAGGAATTGTCGCGCAGTCGAACGGTCTCGTAGGCGATGGCGACGTTGCCGGCCGACACCAACGCGTCCGTGCAGCTTCGCGACGCGGCGAGGTGCAGGTACGTAAAGAGCACCTGATTCGGTCGAGCCGACAGCCGGTGATACTCCGACTCGACCGGCTCTTTCACCTTCAGGACGAGTTCCGCCTCGGCCCACACGTCATCGGCGTCGTCCACAATGGTGGCACCCGTGGACTGGTAGTCAGCGTCGCGGATGGAGGAACCAACACCCGCGCCGCGTTGCACCAACACCTTGTGGCCCTGTGCGGTTAACTCGCGAACACCGGCGGGCGTGATCGCCACGCGGTACTCGTCCGTCTTGACTTCTGATGGCACTCCGATGATCATCGTTGATCACTCATCCTTTGTCGGCTCGGCCGACCTCATTTATTCGATTGATTCGTACGCGGTGGTCTTCGTCCTGAAGAAGTCACCCTTGGTCTTGAGGCGAGCGATGATCACCAGAGGAATTCCGAGCACCATCGTGACGAGAATCGAGATCGCCTGGTTGTCGCCCGGAATCGTCCACTGGTTGTAGAACACCTTGCCACCGACGTACAGCAAGACAATGCCCGACAGGAACGGCATCAGAACTCCGGTGAAGAAGAACTTCACGTTCTTAAAGGCCACCTTGCGATACGCCCACGCGCACGTGATGCCCGTGACGCCGTAGTAGAAGCCAATGAGCACGCCGATGTTCGTCACCATCGCGCCCTCGATGAAGTTGTACCCGCTCGTCGAACGAGAGGTCAACAAGATCCCAAAGAGGCAGAGAAACGACAAGATCAATGTGCCTACCGCCGGCGTTTGGGTCTTACCCTGAATGGAACCAAACACCTTGGGGAAGACCTTGTCACGGGCCATGGAATAGGTGATGCGCGCCGCCGGCAACAACGTGGTCTGCGTCGTGCCGACGGTCGAACTCAACACGGCGAAGATCATGACGTAACCGGCCCACGAGCCCACCGCGTGATTGGCGAAATAGAACAGGATGTTCGTGCCCTGGTCGCTGATGACTTGCTGCGGCAACAACATTTGCGCGGCCACGATGTTGAGCAAGAAGACCACCAACAACAGGAACATCGAAATGATGCCTGCACGCCCGGGGTTCACTTTGGCGTTCTTCGATTCCTCGCTCAGGTTGATGGCCGTGTCCCAACCCCAGAAGAAGAAGACACCGAGAACGATGCCTCCCGCCAATGCGGACGCACCACCCAAGTTAAAGGGGTTGAACCAACTGAAGTGGAAACCGGTCGATCCCTTCGGATGCGACACCAGCACCTTGATGATCCCCCACAAGGAGAAACCAATCACCGCGACGTACTCAATAATGACGAGCACCCACTGGAAGTTGGTCGTCCAGCGAATACCCCAGACGCACACGAATGTCACAAAGGCCAGCCAGAGGGCACCCACGATGCAAATCAATCCGAGGTTGCTCGACGTGGACGTCGAGATCCACCCGATGCTGTTCAGGAACTGCAACGTGTAGGCACCCGCGAGCAGAGGGGCGATCACACAGAAGATGGTGCTCAGGGCCACCTGGACCCACCCGTTGTACCAACCAAGCCACGGAGTCGTGAGTTTGGAGACCCACGAGTACGACGCTCCGCAGTCCGGGTCGCGGCGATTGAGGTGGAAGTACGCAATGGCGATGAAGATCACCGGTACGAACGAGACGAGGATCAGCGACGGGGCGTAGATTCCCACGCCCACCACCGCGGCCAACGATGACATAGTCGACGCCAACGAATACGCCGGAGCCACCGACGACACGGCCACGGCGGTGGAGTCAAAGAGACTCAGTTCCTCCGCTCGCAGCTGCGGGCCAACTTCATTCGCGGGAACCGGAACGCCAAACGGACCGGCAACATCCTCGATACTCATACCACTCCCCTTCAATTAATCGGTGTGCTAACCCTACGCTTCGATGTTGTGCATGACGTGCTTAATGCGCGTGTAATCCTCAAAGCCGTACACCGACAAATCCTTGCCGTAACCCGAGTGTTTGAAGCCTCCGTGGGGCATTTCCGCCACGATCGGAATGTGAGTGTTAATCCAAACGCAACCGAAATCGAGGTCGCGAGCGAAGCGCATCGCTCGTCCGTGGTCCCGCGTCCACACCGAACTCGCCAACGCGTAGTCGACGCCGTTGGCGTACGCGAGGGCTTCCGCGTCATCGGCAAACTTCTGCACGGTGATAACCGGTCCAAAGATTTCGTTCTGAATCATCTCGTCGTCCTGACGAAGATCAGCGACGACCGTTGGGGAAATGAAGTACCCCGCGTCACCAACCCGCTCTCCTCCGGCGGCGAGCGTTGAGTGCGCTGGGCGACGCGACAAGAATCCGGTAACGCGATCCAACTGGTTGATGTTGTTCACCGGTCCGAACAATGCGTCGTCGTTGTCCGGAGCACCAATCACCGTGTTGCGAGCTTGTTCGGCCAGGGCGTCGAGGAAGTCGCCGTAGACGCCGGGGCCGGCGAGAACGCGCGTCGCCGCGGTGCAGTCCTGACCAGCGTTAAAGAATCCGGCCATCGCAATACCTTCGGCCGCGGCCGCAATGTCGGCGTCGTCGAAGACAATGACCGGCGCCTTGCCGCCCAACTCGAGGTGCACGCGCTTCAACGTGTGTGACGCGCTCTCGGCCACCTGCATACCCGCACGCACTGATCCCGTTACTGACACCATCGCCGGTACCGGGTGCTCGACGAGAGCACGCCCGGTGTCTCGATCACCACAGACGACGTTGAATACTCCCGCGGGCAAAAACTCGCTCATGACCTCAGCCATAAAGAGGGTGGACGCCGGAGTCGTATCAGCGGGCTTGAGAACCATCGTGTTACCGGCCGCGAGCGCGGGCGCCCACTTCCATACCGCCATCATCATCGGATAATTCCACGGCGTCACGGCTCCGCACACCCCGATGGGCTCGCGACGGATATAGCTGGTGTGACCCTCCATGTATTCGGCTGCTCCACGGCCTTCGAGGACTCGGGCCGCGCCCGCAAAGAAGCGAATTTGGTCGATCATGGGCGGAATTTCTTCGGACATCGTGACCGCCACGATCTTTCCGCAGTTCTCCGCTTCGATCGCCACGATTTCGTTGGCCCGAGCCTCAAGCGCATCAGCAATCTGCAGGAGGGCGCGCGAACGTTGCGACGGCGTCGCACGCTTCCACCCCTCGAACGCCTGACGGGCCACGGTCACCGCGTGATCGATATCAGCGGCGTCGGACACGGGCATTTCAGCGAAGGGGGCACCCGTCGCTGGATTCAACAACTCGACGTACCGGCCGCTCGTTGGCGCGACGGCCTCGCCACCTATGAAGTTCGTCAATCGACGCATCGTTTCCCCTTCGGCTACACAATTGTCACGGGGACACAACGCCCCCTCGGGGTCCACTCTGCCAGAAACCACACGGCCGCACCAAACTTTTACGCAGATTTGCGGACCCTAGAACTATTTTCTTGACGCATATAGGCGCGAAGTGCCGCTATAGTGTCCCTATCCGCAGCCACGGGATCAGACTTTGGTCCACGAGCCGGGGTGAAACCAATGCCAGGACGAGTCGCCAAAAGAGGAGCTTCTGCTCCCGAACACGCAGGCCCGGAGAGTGCTCCGTCCTCGAACGGCCTCGACGCGATTGATCGTCGCATCATTGGATTGCTCCAGCGCGACGGCCGCCGGCCCTATGGGGCCATCGCCGAAGACGTCGGTCTCTCTGAGGCCGCCGTGCGTCGACGAGTACAGCGGTTGCGTGATGCGGGTGTGATGCAGATTGTCGCGATTACCGATCCCCTCCAGCTCGGCTTCGGTCGGGAGGCGTTGGTGGGGATCCGAGTCCACGGAGACGTGCGCTTGGTCGCCGACAAGATTGCGTCGATTGAAGAAGCCAACTACGTCGTCATGACGGCGGGCAGTTTCGACATCATTGCCGAACTGATCGCGGTCGATGACAACGCGCTGGTGCATCTCTTGAACGACTCCATCAGGAGCATTCCGGGGGTGACCGAAGTAGAGACCTTTCTCTACTTGAAGTTGGCCAAGCAGACCTATACCTGGGGGACCAAATGACGTTGCACGAAATCATCAGCGACGGACTGACTGCGGTCAGTCCCGAGCACGAGAGCCATACCCTCTCCGAGCGTGCCCGCCGACACTTGTGGATGCAGGTGTCTCGCATGGGCGCGTATTCGGAGACCGCAGAGATCCCGGTGATCGTTCGCGGCGAGGGCACCCACGTGTGGGATGCCCAAGGCAATCGCTACTTCGACGGACTGTCGGGTCTGTTCACTAATCAACTCGGACACGGGCGCGCCGAAATTGCCGACGCCGCGGCCGCGCAAATGAAGGAACTGGCGTACTTCCCCCTGTGGACGTACGCGCACCCGAAGGCTATTGAGCTGGCCGAAAAGTTGGCGACGCTCGCTCCCGGGGATCTGAACCGCGTGTTCTTCACCGTCGGTGGTGGCGACGCCGTCGAGAGTTCGTGGAAGTTGGCTCGCCAGTACCACCGCCTCCGTGGCGAAAACGATCGCTACAAGGTCATTAGCCGCGACATTGCGTACCACGGCACCACGATGGGTGCCCTGACGATTACGTCACTCGACAGTTACCGCCAGCCGTACGAGCCTCTGGTGCCCGGCGCTATCAAGATTCCCAACACCAACTTCTATCGTGCCCTCCAGCACGGTGACGACCTCGAGGCCTTTGGTCTGTGGTCGGCGCAGCAGATCGAAGAAGCGATCCTTCGCGAGGGTCCCGAGACGGTGGCCGCGGTGTTCCTCGAACCCGTGCAGAACGCCGGCGGCTGTTTCACGCCGCCCCCGGGCTACTGGCAAGAAGTGCGACGTATTTGCGATCGTTACGGCGTCCTGCTCGTGTCCGACGAAGTCATCTGCGCCTTCGGACGCCTGGGAACCTGGTTCGGTGGACAAAAGTACGACTACGTCCCGGACATCATCTGTTGCGCGAAGGGTCTCACCGCGGGCTACGCGCCCCTCGGCGCCATGATCGTGTCGGACCGTATCGCCGAGCCCTTCCAGCACGGTGACACTTCGTTCGTGCACGGTTTCACCTGGGCCGGCCACCCGGTCAGTTGTGCCGTGGCTCTGCGGAGCCTCCAGATCTTCGAGGAAGAGAAGATCCTCGAAAACGTTCTGGCGAATCAGGACTACTTCTACGAGCAGCTCTCGACATTGCGCGACCTACCCATCGTGGGCGACATCCGCGGAACGGGATACTTCTGGGGCATCGAACTCGTCAAGGATCAGGACACGCGTGCGTCCTTTGAGGGCGACGAAGCTGAACGACTCCTGCGCGGCTACGTCTCACCCGAAATGTTCCGACGCGGCTTGATTTGTCGCTCGGACGATCGCGGCGACCCGGTCGTGCAGTTGGCGCCTCCGCTCATCTCCACGCGCGAGGACATCGATTTCATGGTGGGAACCTTGCGCGACGTCTTCGACGGAGCCCTCGAGCGCATCTAGTCATGCTGATGCCCCCCACCTCGCTGTGGTGGTCAACGTTGAAAGAGCCGGTCGATGTGCGACCGGCTCTTTCAACGTCACTGGACGTTGACGTCGCGATCATTGGTGGCGGATTCACGGGGTTATGGACGGCGCGCGAATTGCTGCGACGGGACCCCGCGCTGCGGGTCGTCGTGCTCGAACAATCGGTATGCGGTTTTGGTGCGTCGGGTCGTAACGGCGGTTGGGCGTCGGCGCTCTATCCCGTGAGCGACGACGCCCTCGTCGCTCGGTACGGACTCGAGGCTTTTCATCAGCAACGCCTCACGTTGCAAAACGCCGTCGCTGGACTGGGACGCACCATCGACGAGGAAGGCATCGACGCCCACTTCGTCCAGGGTGGCACGTTGACCTTCGCCCGAAGTGACGTGCAAGCGTCACGGTTGCGTCGTTCCGTCGAGGACGCACACGCACTCGGTATCAGCGCGCAGGACCGCCGCTGGATGACGGCGGACGAAGTCGCCGAGCGTGCCAGGGTGAGCGAACTTCGTGGCGCGATGTTTTCACCCCACTGCGCGCGGCTTCATCCGGGTCGTTTGGTGCGCGGCCTCGCCGACGCCGCCGAGCGTGCGGGTGCCGTTATTTTTGAGGACACCCAGGTCACGAGGATCACGCCGGGCAATGCCTCGCGGCGGCCGTGCGTATCGACGGTGAGCGGTACCGTGCGAGCCGAAGTCGTGGTGCGCGCCACCGAGGGATTCACGGCCACGCTGCCCGGACATCGTCGCGACCTCGCGCCGATCTATTCGCTGATGATCGCCACCGAACCACTTCCCTCATCGTTCTGGGAGGCCGTCGGATTCCACGGCTACGAGACGTTCGCCGATGATCGACACCTGGTGATCTACGGGCAACGAACAGATGACGACCGCTTGGCCTTCGGTGGACGAGGAGCTCCGTATCACTTCGGTTCCACCGTGGAGCCACGCTTCGACCTCAATGACAAGGTCTTCTCTCTCCTCGCGGCGACCTTGCGTGAATTGTTTCCCGACCTCGGCGCGGCCACGTCGTTTCAATGGGGTGGTCCTCTCGCCATGCCGCGTGATCAATCACCCTCGGTCACCTTGGACACCACGACCGGACTCGCGGCCGCCGGCGGCTACACCGGTGATGGCGTCGTTCTCAGTTACGTCGCGGCGCAGGCACTGGCGGATCTGATTGTGCAGCCCGACACGCCGACGGAATTCTCGACGCTCCCCTTCGTCCAACGACGCAGCGCCACGTGGGAGATCGAGCCGGCGAGGTGGTTAGGAGTCAACGCAGGATTGGCGCTGGCCAATTGGTCCGACCGCGTGGAGCGTCGACGTCACGTGGAGAGTCGAGCCAGTGCGCTCCTCGACCGACTCTTCAATACGCCACCGCGCTAATTCAAGATATTGACCGCGCGCGCCGCCACCACCGCGATGGTGATCAGCGACACGACTGATTCCAAAGCAAACAACATCTTCATTCGGCTACTTAACGGCATCGCGTCCGCGGGCGCGAAGCTCGTGCCGTTGGCAAAGGCCGTGTACAGATAGTCGGCGTAGCTCGGCATCCAATCGGGTGGCGCCAGGTGTGGATTTTCCATTTGCGGGAATTGAATGTCGGGAAAATCGGTGTGGTGAGTACCCCGCACGGCGGGACCACCGCGATCGATCTCCCAGAACCACAAGCTGAACACGATGACGTTGGTCACCCATACCGACACCGCGGAGTACACGAGGTTGCGACCCTGCACGACGTTGGCATTGAGCAAGAGATGCACCAACAGGAACATCGAGACAATGTTCGCCGCGTTGATGAGCCCCACCAGACCAATCGTGCTGCGCCTCACCCACGGGCTCTCGTCGGGGTGTCGGTGAACTCCGAGCGACAGGGGGATCAGGGGCAACACGATGAGCACCGGCAAAATCCACTTGGGACCAACGGCGAGTCGGTTCGGCAGGACCAGGTACAAGATGGCGCAGATGACCAGGGCCAGTGACGCGGGAAGTCGTTGGGCGTGTCGATCCCGATGGGTGAGTCCTTCAGTCACAACGTGATCCCGCGCTGCGTCGCAGACTCGCAAATTCTCGATCGTCGATGCGACTCGCGCCCGTTCTCATCTCAGTTGAGGTGGATCTGCCCCAAAGCGGCCAGTCCTTGCGGTGTCAGCAATTGATTGATCTGCCCACCTGCTCCCGTGGTACCGAGAATCGTCTTCTTGATCTTCTGCGTGAGCGGACTCACGTCACGTGTCGGTGGGACGCCGACGTCGACTTTCGTGTTGTACGAGACGACCGTCATCGCGAGCTCCACATGAGCGCTGGGCGACGAGAGAGTGATCGACAGACCCGCGATTTGTCCTTCGGAACCAAGGGTGACTGAGATCGCGAGTTGAAGTCGGTGAGGCAACTTGAGAGGCACGTTCGCCGGAGTGCTGAGGTGGGCGGCCGACTTGGTGAACGTGTAGGTCGTCAATGATCCGTTGTGTTCCGGAGCTAACGCGGTGAAGCCCTTCGACGTGAGAAGTGAGAAATCCAGCTTCGGTGCCGCCATCTCGAGCGATAGTCCGAACAAACTCGGCGTCGCATACGGCATGGACACCCACGGTGTGTGCAGAACGCTCGATAGCGAGGGAACGCCGAGATACAGGTGATCATTCGCGAGCACGACGCCCACGGTGGTCGTCGAAAGACCGATCGGAATCGACAAGGTCCCGCTGGCTTCGTTCTTCGTGAAGTCCACGTTCAGCGTGCCGGTCATTTGTTCGGCCTGACCCGTCGAGAGGGTGTAATTAATAACCGCCGACGTCGGTGGCTTTCCGTGCAGTGCCAGCGCGTCGCCACTTCCGCCGGGATTGCTATCGGTGGCGGCAATGACGACGCCGGTGGCCGTCAAGAGCAGGGCTACGACAGCGAGAATGATGGCGAGGGCGCGCTTGGAAGACTTCATACGACCACCTTACTTTGGGCCTTTCCTCGGCGGTTGGGGCCGCTACCATCTCGCCGTGCCCGAAATAGATGAACGCTCGACGGCTGCGGCCCTCTACAACCGCTGTTGGCAACTCTTGGAATCCGACGCACGAACGGCCGACGACGACGTGGAGTTGTTGACCAGCGCCTTTACGTCTCGTCACCACTGGCTCAACGTCGGGCAGCGAGACCAGTGGATTACCGCTGATTGGATGGTGGCCCGGGCGGCCGCGGCCACGGGTGCGGGAGATCTCTCACTGACGTTCGCCCAGCGCGCCTATGCGGCGGCGCAGGAACCGGGTGTGCCGGACTGGCTGGTGGCGTCGGCCGCCGAGGGCGTGGCGCGAGCGTTCGCGTCGGTCGGTGCCGTAACCCAGCGAGACGAATGGTGCCGGACCGCTCAGGCTCTCGTGGCTCAAATCGCGGACCCGGAAGATCGTTCGATCATCGCCGAGCAGCTCGCCGACGTCCTGCGCTAGCGAAAATCTCGTGATGGCGGCGAGGGAGCCGCCAGGTCAAGGATCTCGACCCTCTCCGCCGTCAACGCGAGTGTCCCCTGCCCCCGCTCCAACCGACCACGAATGATCAACGCCGGAGCGTGGCGCGCCACCGATCGCCACCTCTCCCACGCGCCCTTGGAGAAGACCACGTTGACGTGACCCGTCTCGTCTTCGAGGTTCAAAAAGACCGCCCCGCGAGCCGTCTCGGGGTGTTGACGGTGCGTCACGACGCCGGCCACACTGACTCGTTCGGTCTCCGCTCCGGCCAAGGCGCTCGCGCACACGACACCGCGCTCGGACAAGTGATCCCGCACGAGGGCGATCGCCGTTGCTTCGGGTGTGAAGCCGAGTGACCAGAGATCATCAGCGACACGTTCAAAAGCCGTGGGTGCGGCGAGCGGGGGTGCGGTGGTGCCCGTCACGATGCCGGGCAACCGGTCGGGCGTACTCTGTGCCGCCGCACCCGCTACCCAGGTCAGGGCGCGGCGCGACGAGCCAAAGTCATCAAGAGCGCCCGCGGCCGCGAGCGCCTCGAGGTGCGATCGCTGACAGCCCGCTCGTCGCACGAGATCTTCCACCGATGCCCACGGACGACCCGCCACGATGGCCGTCGCGATGGTCTCGCCAATTCCGCGAATATCCCGTAGTCCCAAACGAACACATGGATTCTCCACCGTTCCAGCCACCGCAGCGCCCACCTCAGAGCTGTTCACGTTCGGACGCTCGACGCGCACCCGGTGTCGTTGTGCGTCCGCAATGAGACTCTGGGGTGACCAAAAACCGAGTGGTTGCGCGTTGAGCAACGAAACGAGGAAGGCCTCGGGATAGTGCAGTTTGACCCAGGCCGAGCAATAGACCAGGTGAGCAAAGGAGACCGAGTGCGACTCCGGGAAACCGAAGTTCGCGAACGCCGCCAATGCCGCGTAGAGCTGGTCGGCCGTATCACCGGTGATTCCGTGGGTGGCCATACCCGCGTAGAAACGACTCTTGAGCCGGAGCATCCGAATCTCCGAGCGTTTCGCCGCCATTGCTTGACGCAATTCGTCCGCCTCCGCTGGCGAAAAACCCGCCACCGCGACCGCCATCTCCATCAACTGTTCTTGAAACAACGGCACACCCAAGGTGCGTCGCAAGATGGGTTCCAATCGGGGGTGTAGATAGGTCACCGGCTCTTCGCCCCTCCGACGACGAATATACGGATTCACCGCTTGTCCCTGAATGGGGCCGGGACGAATCAACGCCACTTCAATCACGAGGTCGTAAAAGCAGCGCGGCCGCACCCGTGGGAGAGTCGCCATTTGTGCGCGCGACTCCACCTGAAAGACACCCACGGTGTCCGCACTGCACAACAGGTCGTACACCGCGTCCTCCTGCGGCAATGTCGCCAGGTCAATGGTGTGTTGGTAAAACGCGTTGATCTCGTCCACGGCGCGGTGAAGGGCGTCGAGCATGCCGAGACCCAGGAGATCGAACTTCACGAGACCAATCGCCGCGCAGTCGTCCTTGTCCCACTGCAGAACGGAGCGACCGGGCATGCGTCCCCATTCCACCGGGCACACCTCGATCACGGGCCGATCGCACAGCACCATGCCCGCCGAGTGAATTCCTAGATGACGTGGTCGGTCCAGTAGTTCCCGAGCGAGTTCCGCTACCAGCGGTGGTGGGGCCTCACTCGAAGGTGAGGCTAGAGCGGTCGCGAGTCCGGTGGCGTCGACGTGTTCAGGCCTCTGGGCGAGTTCGCGCACCGTGGTTTCGCCGTAACCGAGCGCTCGACTCACGTCACGAAGCGCCGATGGTGCACGGTACGTAATGACGTTCGCCACCTGCGCGGCGTGCCGGCGCCCGTAGCGACGGTAGACGTACTGAATGACTTCTTCTCGACGACCGGATTCGATATCAACATCAATGTCCGGCGGACCGTCACGAGCAGGGGACAAGAAGCGTTCGAAAAAGAGATTGAGCGAGACCGCGTCAGCGTTCGTAATACCGAGCGAATAGCACACTGCCGAGTTCGCCGCCGAGCCTCGTCCTTGGCAGTAGATGTTCTCGCGCCGACAGAATTCGGTGATGTCCCAGACGATGAGGAAGTAACCCGCGAAACCCAAGGCGCGGATCACGCCGAGTTCGTGGTCAATTTGTCGCCACGCCCCCGGCACGCGTTCCGCGTGACGAGGTCCATAACGGTGAGTAGCTCCCTGCTCTACCAACTCCTCGAGGTAGCCCTGCTCGTCACGACCCGGTGGCGTCGCGAAATCCGGCAGGGCCGGAGCGACCAGACGAAGATCGAACGCCAGGCTCTCCGCGAGTTCTCCGGCGGCGTCCACCACTCCCGGCCACCGCGCAAAACGTCGCCGCTGTTCGCCGTCACTACGCAAGCACGCAGCGGGTGCCGACGGTAACCAACCCTCCATTTCGTCGAGTGTCCGTCGTGAACGAATCGCCGCGAGCAGAGTGGCGCGACGAAATCCTGCCGGGGTGGCGTAGTGAACGTTCCCCGTCGCCACCACACGCAGTGCGCGCTGCAGGCTCAATTCCGCAACTACGTCATTTCTGACAACATCATCGGGTTGACCGTGATCCCACAGTTCCGCGACGACATTGTCGCGACCAAACACGTCCACCAAGTGATCCAGCGCACGACCAGCCGCTCGAGGACCGGCGTCGACTAGCGCGCGGGTGACCGGGCCCTTGCGGCATCCCGTGAGGGCGACCCACTCCCCCTGTCCCGCCGCCAACTCTTCCCACGTGAAACGGGGAGCCCCCTTCTCACCGCGACGTAGATGCCCCTCCGCGAGGAAGGTCGATAGTCGCCGGTACCCTTCGGGTGAACGAGCCAAAAGAACCAGGTGCTCTCCGCTCGGGTCACGGACCCCGACGCGATCGTCCTGTCCGCCGACGGTAATTTCGGCACCGAAAATGGTCGGTAAATCCAGTGCCCGTGCCGCTTCGGCAAAACGCACCACGCCATAGAGACCGTGATGATCGGTGAGGGCGAGTCCACTCAGTCCGAGGCGAACAGCCTCGGCTACGAGTTCCTCGGGGTCGCTCGCACCATCGAGAAAGCTAAAGCCCGAATGTGCGTGAAGTTCGCCGTAGGTCGCCATCAGTCGTACATCCCTGTCAGCCACCAGCTCCCGCGTTCCGCGCAGAGCAAGAACGCTTCCTCGCGATCGGTCACGATTTGGAGATGCGCGCGACGACGACGCGTGGACCACCAACGCTCAACACTGATCCAAGGACCGGCGTGCCACGCAACCTGACGTGTCGCACCACGTTCGAAAGCAATGGTGTGTGGGGTGGCACTCAAGAACCCTCGTGGCTCCACGCGTACCGGTGTCGTATCGGCGGCGAGGAGCTGCACAGCAACCGGTTGCGCGAACGTCGTTGACGGCGCCGGCGACGGGATCTGCCCCGGCCACGGTTCATCGTCGAGGCGGGCCACGTCGGCGTGAGCGTCGTAGGGCACCAGAGTCGCGCGATCATGCGGTGTGCGCCCACCGTGCAGCGTGGCCGTCGTAATACCGTGAGGACCCAAACGTTGGCGCACCCGATGGGCCGCGACAGCGGCCCGACGATCTGCGTCACGATGATCACCAAAAAACCCACCCTGCGCGGCGACCGGCGAGTTCTCGCCGCGCAATGCCTGTAGTCGCGTCGTCATCCGTAGGTCCCGTTGCCCTCGTAGTTCACTTTCTTCGCCCCGCGCCACCCGATGAACATGCAGCGCGTCACGCGTGAAACGCTCGGCCACGCGAGCGGCGGGAAGATCGGCAAAGGCCCCAACGGTGTGCACGCCCAAACGGCGGCAGACCGTGGCGAGTTCCCGGCGCTCCAAGGCGGTGATGGGAAGAGATCGTCGAAAGGCGTCGCTCTCGCCCACCGGAACAACAATCTCGCGTCGCGCGGCGGCGAAAGCACTAAAGAGGCCGTCGGCCGCACCCAACCGGGGCACGTGACCCGTGCTGCGCTGCACGGCAGATCTCACGATCTCGACCACCACGTCCTCACCGCCGAAGAAGCGACTCGGACCACGCACGGGCAAGACCACGAGACCCCAGCGCACCGGTTCGACGAACGGACAGAGGGTCACGACCTCGTCCAGTAGTGCCACCAGGGAGCGTGCGTGCGAACCGTCGTCCGTCTCCGCGGCCATTTCGGGGACCCACACCGCCAATAGTCGTTCCACGTCAACTCGCCAGAACGCGCCCGGTGGCGTCGGGGAGTTCCACTACGTGCTCGCTCGCGCGACGCGCACTCCCGCGACCACTCACGCGTACCAGAGCCCGACGCGATTCCAGACGAGCGTTAGTGCGCCACTGCGCGCTTAGGACCTCAATCGAAAGATCCGCCGGAACCGGCCACGGAGCGGCGGGTTCGACGAGGGCCACAATGACGAGACCGCGCTCACGAGCTCGACCCATCAATCGACGTGCCGTACCGTGAGCGGCGCGTGATGGTGGGCGCACGACGACGAGATCGACACCCTCGGCCAAATCAGCGACCGCCTCGGCCCACGCACCCCGAGGGCGAGAGACGAAAAGGACGCGACGAAGATCGACGCCCAACTCGTGCATCGCAACCACCCCCGGGTCATCGACCCCCACGACCCCACACCAATGTCCACGAGTGCTCACGCCGCTCAGCAAGCTCAGCGCCAGGGTGAGTCCACCCGATCCGGGTGCGGCGCTCACCGTCACGGTGGTTCCTCGCTGGAGTGCGCCGTCGGGAAGAAGGGTCGTCCACGGTGCCGCCACGGGAAGACGACGACTCGAGGCGGCGGCCACGGGTCGGACGTGAGCGGCTAAATCACTGGGGACCGGAGGCCGAGAGGAAGAAAAAGCGAACATATGTTCGTACTGTAGCGAGTACCCGTCACGTCCGCCAATGGAGGAGTCCCGCGACGGCCAACGACCGTCGCGTAAAGCGAATCTCGTGTTCTCGCCACCGTCGAGTTCCGTTCAGCCCCTCCCCCTACATTCACACTGAGCAATCCACACGGGTGACGTACGCACCCGTTCTCGAGGAGGGGCCATGCACCACATCGACCACGAGTCCGTTCATCACGCTCACCTCCGACACCGGCGTTGGCACGGCCTGGCCATCGTCATCGCGCTGGTGGGTATTGGACTTCCGCTAGTCGCCGTGTCGGCGGGCGCGAGCGCCGTACCGAAGACCACCGTGGTGCGAGCGGCTCTGCCCGTCGGCGACATCAAGCACATCCTCGTGATTGACCTCGAAAACGAGAACTACGCCGCCACATTCTCGCCATCCTCGGAGGCGACCTACCTCAATGGCACGCTGCTCAAAGAAGGCGAGCTCATCAGCAACTACTACGGCACGGGTCACCACAGTCTCGACAACTACATTGCGCAGATCTCAGGTCAGGCGCCGACGACGGCAACGCAGAATGACTGCATCGGCACGGTGAAGAACGCTCTCTTCGGTTACGTCTCGGTAACACCCGGCACCGTGGACAAGCACCCCGCCATCAATCCCGGTCAGGTCGACGGGAACGGATGCGTCTACCCCGCAAGTACGCCAACGATCGCGAGTCAACTGGACGCGAAGTATCCCCCCAATCCGGTCACGCACGTAGCCCAGTGGCGCGAATACGCCGAGGACATGGGCAACTCGCCGGCGCGTGATGGCGGTGTCGTGGATGCTTCGGGTGGCACCGACTGCGCGCATCCTCGCGTCGGTGCCGCTGACGGCGCAGAACTCGCGACGGCGAGCGACCAGTACGCCACTCGTCACAACGGCTTTGTCTACTTCCATTCCGTGATCGACAAGACCGCCGAATGCGCGGCGAACGTGGTCCCCTTGGGCAGTTTGTCCGGCGGTGTTCCGTCAGCGAGTGGACACTTGATGAAGGATCTCTCGAGCCTGACCACGACACCTCGCTTCGGCTTCGTGACACCCAACCTCTGCAACGACGGTCACGACGGGGCGTGCGCGGGCCTCAACAGCGACGGCTCCTCGGCGGGCGGTCTGGTGGGTGCGGACGCGTGGCTCGCTCACTGGATGCCGGCCATTTTGTCGTCCGTGGCCTATCGATCGGGATCGCTGCTCGTCGTTCTCACTTTTGACGAGTCGGAGACCAGTTCCGCGAGTTGTTGTCACGAGACGTCGGGTCCCAACGTGTCCGCACCGGGAATGGCGGGCGCGGTGAAAGATTCCGTGGCGCCGGGTGGCGGTCAAGTGGGAGCCGTTCTTTTCAATCCTCTCTACGTCACGGCGGGCGCGGTGGATGCAACCGGTGCCTACAACCACTACTCGGCTCTGCGCAGCTACGAGGATCTTCTGGGCCTCACGACGGGTGGCGCGGACCGCTGGGGCCACTTGGGGTTTGCGGCGGCGACGGGACTCGCGCCTTTCGGCACGGATGTCTTCCACGCCAAGGCCTAAGGATTTGGAGTCGAACAACCCTCAGTAGTCGCGGCGAAGGGGTCCGGTATGGTTGCTGCCCAAGGAGGTTCCCGTGTGCGGTCGCGTTGCTGTCTTTACTCCCCCGGCTCGTCTGGCTCGTTTGCTGGAAGCCACCTTGGCGGCGGGCCTCGACCCGGAGGGTCGACCGAGTTGGAATATTGGTCCGCAACGTAGTCTCTTCGCCCTCACCGGAACCGACGAGCCCGTTCTTGATCGATACCGATGGGGACTCTTGCCGGGCTGGGCGAAGGACCCCGCATTATCGAACCGACTCTTTAACGCGCGGGGAGAAACCGTGGCGGAAAAGCCGTCGTTTCGCAGCGCCTTCGCCAAGCGCCCGTGCGTTGTTCCCGTCGACGGCTTCTACGAGTGGGATCATCGCGCCGGGCGGGCCAAGCAGCCGCACTTCTTCACTCGCGCTGACGGCGACGTGCTGTGTTTCGCCGGACTCTACGAATTCTGGCGCGACCCCGAATTACCCGAGGATGCTCCCGCCCGCCAAACCGTCACGATCATTACGGCGACGCCGAATGAGGATATGGACGAGATCCACGACCGGATGCCGGTCGTCCTGGAACGTGACGAGTGGTCCACGTGGCTCGACTGGTCCGGCGTGGATGCGGGTGTTCGGGTCGGGTTGCTCGATCCCGCCCCGACGGGCACGCTCGTTCATTACGGCGTCGGAGCCGCGGTGGGGAATGTCCGCAATGATGGTCCGGAGTTGATCGCGCCCCACGAGCCCACGTCGCTGTTCTAATCCAATGGCTCGCTGAGCAACTCCACGAAGAGATCGTGCGCGATGTTGCGTCCCGTGGCCACAAAGCCCACTCGGCGCGAAGCGTCCCCAATGAGATTGAGCGTGATGGCCGCTAGTGAGGCGGACGCGGAACCTTCGAGAACGAGCCCGTCAGTTTCCGCCGCTTCCCGCACGGCCCGTCGAATCGCGAGTTCCGGCACGAGAACGATGGGCACCTCGTGTTCGGCCACCAGCGCGTTCGTCATGGCGCCGTCGTCACCCCCGCCCGCGAGTCCGTCCGCGATGGTGTAGGTGTGCCGCACCTCGTTCATCATGGCACCGCGGAGAACGTGGTAGAGAGCGGCGGAGTTTTGCGGTTGCACCCCGGTCACGGTGACGTCGGTGCGCTGGTGCGCCTCGCGAGAGAGAAGGGCGCCCGAAATCAGTCCACCCCCGCCCACGGACACCACGACGTGTTCAATGTCGGGGGCCTGATGCCAGATCTCGTCGAAGACGGTGGCTTGACCCGCTACGACGTGGGTGTTGTTAAAGGGCGAGATGAAACGTATCGATCGCTCCGACGCGAGAGCCATGGCGTGTTCTTGAGCGTCGTCGTACGAGTCACCGATCTCAATGAGCTCGATGTCGTAGGCGCGCAATTTCTTGACCTTCACGCGTGAGGCATTGGCCGGCACGACCACGGTCGCCCGAGCCCCGAGCAACGACGCCGCGTGCGCGATGCCGAGACCGTGATTACCGGCCGACGAAGTGATAACCGCACCGTGAGGATCCTCGCGGACGGCGGCGTCAACCGCGGCCAAAGCCCCGCGCACTTTGAACGAACCCGTTACTTGCAGCGACTCCAACTTGGCGTACACCGGTCGGCCGTGCGCGTTCACCACGACCGTGGGGGTGGGTCGCAGATGATCCGCGACGACGCGACGAGCAGCCTCTAATTCGGCGGGCGTCGGTGAGAGCACGACGCGATTCATGGGCAACCTCCGATGCGCCAGACTACTCGCGACCACCGTTGAGCTCCGTTAGAGTCGAGCGATGCACGATGTCGTGGCGACGCTACTCGTCGCCGTGGCCGCCTTCTTTGGCACGATGACCGACAACTTCGTCGCCTTCTCCGCACAACTCGCGATCACGCCAGCGGCGAAACATCGTCGCGCCAGCGTGGGGCACTTTGCGGGCGTCGGTGTACTGGTGATTCTTTCCGCCGGCGCCGGTACCGCCTTGAGCGAGTTCCCGGTGCGCTGGGTGGGCATCCTTGCTCTAGCGCCCGCACTCCTCGCGGTGCACGCGTGGCGCACTCGGCACGACGCCAATCGTTCGGTCGCTCGCGGGACCGTAGCGACGGGACTGGTCACGATCGCCTTCGGGGGTGACAATCTGGCGGTCTGGATCCCCCTGCTGCGCGCCAACGGCGTACTGGGCGGAGCCCTGATCGCGGGGGTGTTCGTGCTGTTGGACCTCGTGCTCATCGGGTGTGCCGAAGCATTCGCTCGACGACCACGGGTGATCGAATTTTCGCAGCGGTGGGCGCCCATGTGCACGCCGTTTCTCTACGGTTTTCTGGCCGTGATCATCTTGTGGCAGTGCCAGTGGTTCTGATCGTTCCGACCGGTAGTCTGCAGTCATGAGCGCGACCGTGAACATCGCCACGTCCGAGGTTCCGCACGTCAAGCCCCTGATGCGGGGATGGCTGCACCTCGTCGGACTCGTCGTCTTGTTGGCCTGCACACCCATCCTCTTCATGAGGTGTGCCACCTGGGGCGAGGTGGGTTGGGTGCTCTGCTACGTCGTGGGCGTTGGATCCATGATGGCCACCAGCGCAGCGTTTCACCGCATTCATTGGCAACCCGCCGCTCGCCGTCGCATGCGGCGCGCCGACCACTCCGCCATCTTCCTGGCGATCACGGGGAGCTATCTCGCGATCGCCGGTCTCACGATGCACGGCACCGTTCGCACCGTGCTCATGGTCGTCATCATCAGTGGTGCGGCCATCGGCATTCTGATTCGGCAATTGGCACTGGACGCGCCCAAGTGGGTCAACACTCTGCCGTACCTCGTGGTCGGTTGGGCCGCGGTGACCGTCATGCCCCAGATTTATCGAGGGGGCGGACCGCTGTGTTTCGCCTTCATCATTGCGGGTGGACTGGCGTACTCCATTGGTGCGGTCTTCTACGGCGCAAAGCGTCCCGTCCTATCGCCACGAGTCTTTGGCTACCACGAACTGTTTCACGCGTTCACCCTGGTCGGTGCTGGTTGCCACTTCGCCGCCATCGCCGTGGCGCTGCGTTAACTCACACGACGGGCGAGAGTCCACCGTCCAAGTTGATACCGACGCCATTGAGATAACTCGCCCGGGGCGACAGCACGAAGGCGGCCAGATCGGCGAATTCTTGGGCTCGGCCAAAACGACCTAGCGGAATCTTTTGATCCTTCACGATCGCCGCGTAAAGATCAGCGAGATCCATATTCGCTCGTTGCGCCATCCGCACCCATTGTCCTGACTCGATCAGCCCGATGAGAATGGCGTTGGCGCGCACTCCCCGAGGGCCGAGCTCGGCGGCGAGCGCCTTGGTGAGAGCGAGCCCGGCGGCACGCGACGCGGCGGTGGGCGTGGAGTTCGCGTTGGGGGACTTCGCGGTGATGGAGAGAACAGTGAGCAGTGACCCGCTCGTCTGCGCCAGGGCGTCACCGACGCGACGCGCGATATGGACAGCCGGGATCACCTTGAGTTCGAAGTCGTCGCGCCAGGCGTCATCCGTGGAGTTCGCCACCGGACCCGCCGACGCGTGCCCGGCGTTACTGACCGCGCCGTCCAGTCGACCGAACGTCGTCAGCGCGTGGTCAATGAAGGCGTCCAGCTGATCGGTGTTGGTGACGTCCGTGACCTGAGCCAATGAGGTGGGTCCGAGTTGGTCCCGAGCGGCCACGACACGTTGCTCGTCGCGACCACACACGGCGACGCGTGCGCCCTCGTTCACCAACGTTTGGGCGAGGGCCAAGCCAAGTCCGTCGGTGCCACCAGTAATCAAAAAGGCGCGGTCGCGCAGGTTGAGGTCCATCACGTCATCCTACGAAGACGTCACGTCCGATGAGATCACGCAACGCCTCGCGCGCGTCGTCGTGGGAACGTATTCGCACGAACGACGTGCCCCGTTGGGCCGCGATTCGTTCGTACCAATCAATTCGCTCGGCCATCATCCGGTGCCTCGTCCACGACCAGCGAATCACTGAGTGCTCGGGATCCCACCGCACCACGTTGCGCAGTTGCTCGCGGTTGCCGTTCCAGAGTTCCGAGCCGGTGATGCCCCTCTGCAGCGTGCGGGGGATCAGCTGGCGCATGACCTGCGATCGGGGCAAGTCAAAGGCGACGATGACGTCCGAACGAAGGAAAAGTAGGTCCCTCAGTTGGGAATAGTTCCCGTCAATCGTCCAACCCGAGCCGCTGGTCGCCTCCTCGACTCTCGCGCGAAACACGTCCGTGGGTAGGGGTGTCCATCCTGGTTGGTGGAAGAGTGAGTCGAGCTCGATGTGCGGCACATCGAGCGCCGCGGCCACCGCGGCAGCGTAGGTCGTCTTGCCGGACCCGGATGATCCGAGGAACCACCAGCGTTGAGGAACATCGGACTTCGACACAATAGAAACGGTAGCGTCGACCCGTGGCAAATTCGGACCGTCAGCGGACACTGCGCAGCCTGACGATCATCGTGGGCCTTCAGTGGATGGGTGCCACTTTGGGGCTTCCCCTGTTACCACTCTTTCTGAAGGAGCGGGGCGGAACGCCAAGCATGATCGGCGTCGTCATGGCGTCATTCTTCGTGGCCGGTCTCGTGACACAATTTCTCGTTGGACATCTGTCGGACCGCTTCGGCCGACGTCCCGTGCTCATCGCGGGTCTCGTCGCTTACGGACTCGCGAGCGTCACGTACTTGCTGCCCGTGAACGCGGCGTGGTTTGCCGTGAGTCGTGCGGTGCAGGGCGCGGGCGCGGGCGCCATCGAAGTTGCCTCGTTCGCCGCGGTCGCCGCCTTGTTCCCCGAAACCGAGCGCGGTCGTGCCGTGGCGCGAATCATGGCCGCGCAACTACTCGGCATGGCGATTGGGCCCCTGCTCGGGTCCCTCGTTCCCTTGCCACAGTTGGGGTGGGCGTTTTTCGCAGCTGGCATGGCCAGTCTTCTCGCCTCGTGGCGAGCGCTGCATTCAGACCTGGGTGACGATGAGCGAACCCACGAGGAACTTCCTCCCGTGCAGTGGTCTCGTCAACTGGTGGGCGCTCTCGTGGCGGCCGCTTCCATTGGTCTCTGCATAGGTGTCTACGAGTCGTGTTGGAGCTTGCTGATGAGTAATCACCACGCCACGACCCTTGAGATTCGGTTGAGTTGGACCTTGTTCTGCTTGCCGTGGGTCTTCTTGAGTGGCGTCGGAGGTTGGCTGGCCGACCACGCCAATCGCAAGGTCATTGCCATTTTCGGCCTCGTTAACGCGGCCTTCTTCTTGTCGCTGTATCCGCACGTCCATAACAACGTGGTGCTCATCTTCCTGGGACCTTTGGAATCCATTGGCTCCGCGCTGTCGACCCCGTCGACGTCCTCGTTGCTGTCGCAAGGAGCTTCGTCGCGGGAGATGGGGCGCCGTCAGGGTCTGTCAACCACAGCGAACACGGCGGCTCTCGCGGCCAGTGCGGCGAGTGCCGGCGTGCTGTTTTCCATCAACCCCGCTCTTCCGTTCACCGTGGTCGCGGTGGCGTCTCTCGCGTGCACACTCTCACTTGTCTTCTGGTGGCGACGGGTACGAGGTCGCGTCGCCGTGGCGTGAGCACGTGTGTCACATAGCAAAAGGGGCGGCGTCCGAAGACGCCGCCCCTTTTGGGATCCTGACCGACTAGGCCCAGATTTCGTCCCAGCGGATCGAGCCACCGCTCGGGTTGAAGCAGGCGGTGGTCGCGTTCACGGCACCCGAAGCTGAACCTGACGCGTGCGCGTTGTTCCAGTTCGACACCTTCGCGTTAGCCGCCCAGCAGGACACCGTCTCGTCCAGCCAGATGTACGGCAACTGCGCCGCAAACTCGCTGTTCACGGTCTGCCAGTAACCAATCTGAGCGCTCACGGTTGTCGAACCAAGAGCGTTCTCCATGGCGTTCTGGACCGTGTCGTCGGCGAGGCCGGCGAAGTTCGCCAGGTTGCCCTTGTCCCACCAGACGTAGTTCAGGTCCGGGAAGATGCCACCGAACTGACTCCACGTCGCCACGTCGTACGTCTTCGTGATGCAGTTGTTGATCAACGTCGATTGCGTCATCGGGTTAGGAACAACCGTGATGCCCGCGGGCTTGAGGGCGCCAGCAACGAAGCTGAATCCGGTCGTCGCGGTCTTGGAACCCGAGACGTAGTTGAGAGCAATTTTCCCGTTCCACGTCGGGTGGTCCTTCTTGTACGCCGCAACGAGAGCCTTGGCCGTCGACGCGTTGTACGCCGGGTAGTTCGGGTTCTTGTAGTACGCCGACGACGTGCG
The DNA here is from genome assembly GCA_903871335.1 of uncultured Actinomycetes bacterium. GTDB lineage: Bacteria > Actinomycetota > Acidimicrobiia > Acidimicrobiales > RAAP-2 > RAAP-2. The sequence goes on along the minus strand of CAIQGE010000018.1, from coordinate 25,971 downwards.
GAAGATTCCGTTCGAGACGGCACCAATGTTGCTGTCCACCGTCTTGAGGTACGACGCCGTGTTCAGCGAGTGCGCAAAAGCCTGACGGATACGCAGGTCGGTCATCGGAGCGATGTAGCCGCTCTGCCACTTCAACGTCGACGGGTTGACGCCTCCGGCAACGCCGGTGAATTCAGTCTTGCCCTGGACGTTCACAATGAGACAGTTCATGGACGGCTGACGGATTGAGTTGCGGTCGTCAATGAAGGCGACCTTCTTGCCACCAACGCTGATGCCACCTTCGATGGACTTAATCGACTGACCATCCGTAAAGATGCCCATGCCAATGGAGCCCGAACGAAGCGCGCTCAAGCGAGTCGCCGGGTCAACGAGGACCTTGAAGATCAACTTGCCCAGGTACGGCAGGTTCTTGCCGTTCGCGTCGTTGCGCCAGTAGTTCGTGTTCGCAACCCACGTGGACTGATTCCCGACGATCCAGTTGCTCGAGCTGCCCAGGTTGGCGGCGCGGAACGGGCCGGTGCCGATCGGGGCACCCGAGTAGCCGTTCGCGAACATTGCCGATCCGGCCATGTACGCGATCTGCTGCTCAGCGAGGTAGTACGGGAAGGTCACCCACGGCAACTTGACGTGGTAGATGACTTCGTGCGAGTTGCCACCGACCTGAACGTCGTGCAACAACGGCGCGATGGCGGTTCCCACCGTGGCGTTGTTCTTGGCGGCGGTGTAGTTGTCCACCACCGACTGCGCGGTGAAGCTCGTTCCGTCGTGGAACTGGACGCCCTGGCGCAGCTGAATGGTCCACGTCTGGTAGTTGTTCGACGGGGCGGCCGAGAGACCCAAGTTCGGCAGAACGCCGGTGGCCGCCGCGTTCACCAAGAAGATGGTGTCGAAGATGGCATTGGAGACGCAGAAGCCGTTCGAGTCCAACTTGCCGGTCTGACCGGAAAAGGTGCTCGGGCTCGTGGTGTCAGAAGTCAGACCAACGGTCAGAGTTCCTCCACGAACCGGGCTCCCGGATCCGACACCCACCGTCGATGCGCCCGCGACGTCCGCGAGGATCGAGTCAACGACCGTCCCGGCCATCGCGACGCCACCAACGGTCGCGGCGGAGTGAGTAAGGAAAGTTCGACGATCGTACGTTCTTGGCACGATTCCCCCTTCAATCTTGAGATCTGAGATCTCCTCATCGACATCGCCCCCCATGGATGATGCCGTAGGGCGACTATACAAAACTTTCCGGCCGCCACAAGTGCACGGACTCGTGATATTTCGCACAAGTTCCTAAGAAAAATTAAGGGTTTCTCGGACAACCCGAGAAACGACGAAACCCCGGCGACGCCGGTCGCCGGGGTTCTCCCCCGAGGTAACCACAAAGTGGGTGCCCCGGGAGCTTTACCGTTACATGCCAGGCGGCGTCCCGGTCGGTGCGCCAGCGGGAGGCGTGGGCAGACCAATGGTTACCGACGACGCGTCGAGGGTGGTGTGGTCCGACGCAATGGAACCTTCCGCCCCAATGAATGATCCGACCGTTACCGCCGACAGCGTGGAGCTCGCGCCACTCTTGGCGTACGTCGTCGCCGAGGACACGTCAATGGTCCGGTAGAACCCTTCGCGGTCGCTGACCGTAATGACGTTGCCGCTCACGGATACGACCTGTCCGGCCAGGTGCGGAACGTCGATGTCAATCTCCGCGGCCGTCGTGGAACCTTGGGCCGAGGGACGGATGTCGACGCGGTCACCAACGACGACGTCACTCAACGTGGCGGTCGCGTGGCCCTTTTCCACCACCGTCGATGACGTGATGGCGTAGGTGGCCGACGTGGACTGCGGTGTCGTGACCGTGATCGAGGATGAGCTCACAGCCGTCACCACTCCACCGGCGGCGCCAGGACCAGCAGGTCCACCGGGACCGCCGGGACCCCGGCCTCCCTGGTGCGGGTGCTGGGCGGACGTCGTGACGGCCGCAGAACTGTGCGTGTGGGTCGCGGCCGACGCGACCGAGATACCACCCGCGAACAATCCGGCGGCCAACGCGGCCGTCGCTCCGAGGCGTCGTACGCGCTGATACTTAGGGGAGGGAGTCATGAAACTTCCTTTCGGTTGAAGCCGGGATTGTTCCCGACGACCGACAGTTTCGACACCGCAGGTGAAATGAATGTGCGAACGCCCTAAGAGGTTCCTAATTCGAAGTAACCGAGCTACTCGACCACATCAAAGGCCGCCGGAGTAAAGAATCCATGGCCGAACAGATGCTGCCGGACGTAGGAAACATCACCCGTCCAGTCCATCGCGAGCACTTGATCTTCGCTCCGTCGTCCGGTCGCGGCCCGTAAGTACTCGAAGTGCGTTGCCCGCAGAGTGATCTCTTCGGCGTTCTCATCGCTGCCACACGCGACGTACACCTCGTCGTCGAGGAACAAAGTGCTCGCGCGCTGGCCCCTCATCATTCTCTTCGCGAAGGTGAGGGTGAGTCGAATGCCGGGCGTGTCGTGGTCACCGAGGACGCCGAGTGCGTAACGAATGTCGTACTCGTGGGATATCTGATCAAACAACATCTGGGCGAACATCTCATTGAAGCCCTCTTCGATGCCAGTGCTGTCCCAGCGCGCGGCGAGATCGGCAACCGAGTCACCACGTGCCCGCTCCACGTGATCAGCGGTCCACGCGTCCATGTCGTCACCGGGAAATCGACCCGACATAATGTCCTCGCTCACGCCCACCAGGTGGGCGAGGACGTCACGGACTCGCCAACTCGGTGTCAAGGGAGAGTTCGCGTTCCACGACTCCTCGGGAAGCGAGCGTGCAAGAGTGGTCACGGCGGAACGGCTCGCCACGAAGGCCTCAGCGTAGGGATCCATGCGCCGAAACTATCTCCTACGGCGCGAGGATTCGCCGAAAGCGTCGTGCCGCGATAGCGAGGCCCACCATCCCCATCACAAAGAGGTACGACACGTGGATCAACATGACCCAAGAAAACTGCCCGAGGCTCAGTCCGCGCAGCAACGCCGCGGACTGGTAGAGCGGGGAGAACACCACGATGGACGCGAGCCAACTCGGGTAGAGCGACAACGGAAAGAACGTCGCGGAGAACAAGAACAGCGGCAACTGCACGATGTTGACTGCATCAAAATCCTGCCACGAACGCAGGTAGGTGCAGGCCGCGAGACCTACACACGCGAAGCAGAAGCTCGTGAGCACCGTTCCCGGCAAACACAGAACCACCCACGGTGAGCCCGCATCCCCGAGCAGCACCATGCAGATAATGAACGACGTGGCGTAGAGCGCGCCACGAGTGAGCGACCACCACACTTCGCCGAGCGCGATGTCATTCACGTCGAGTGGTGTCGCGAGCACCGGCTCATAGACGCGCGAGACCTTCAACTTGAAAAAGACGTTGAAAATCGAATCAATGATCCCGCCATTCATTGCCGAGGTCGCGAGCATGCCGGGAGCAACGAAGGCGCCGTAGGAAATCGTGGTGCCCCCGACGTGCACGTCACCGACGAGGTGGTTAAGTCCTATGCCAATACTGAGCAGATAGAAGAGGGGCTCAAAGAACCCGGAGACGAAGACGGGCCACTGGCGCTTGTACGCCATGATGTTGCGCTCGAGAATGTAGAGCGAGCGACGAGATCCGAAACGCCACTGCGGCGTGAGTCGAAGGACGGCGTTCATCAGCTGACCAATCGACGTCGAAGGTTGCGACGAGCCACGACGTATCCCACGATGGCCATCGCAACGAGCACGCTGACGTGCGCGAGCAACGGACCGGGAGACCCTGTTCCGAAGGCGGCCGAACGACAGAGCGCCACGCCGTGGTACAGCGGCATGAGCTGCACGATCCACCGCAGACCGACGGGATACTGACTCACCGGGTAGAACGTCGCCGAAAACAACAACATGGGCACGACCACGAAACGGAACAGCATGGTGAACGTGACGTCGGATTCCACGCGCGACGAAAAGGCAATCAGGGGCGCAGCGAACGCGACCGCGATAAGGGCCCCGATAAACGGAAGAAAGATGGCGGTCCACGACGACGTCGCACCGAAGCACGCGATGATGACGGCGTAGACCGCAGTCGTTACGAAGAGGCGGGCGCCGAGCCAGGACACCTTGCCGGTCACGAGGTCGCCGGGTTCGAGCGGGGTCGCCACGGCGGCGTGATAGGTCCTCACCCATTTGATCGCCGCGAGGATCGGCCACATGCACTCGCCCACGCTCAACTGCATGGCGGTGATAGCGAGAAGTCCGGGAGCCACGAAGTGGAGGTAGGTGTGCCCCTCGACGAGTCCAGTATGCGCATTGACCAAGTGGCCCACGCCAATACCCATGGCGGACAAATACAGGATCGGGAACAAGAAACTGCTGATCACCGACGCGCGCCACGTCTTGGAATAAAAGGCGGCCTCGTACGTGAGGGCTCGAAACCAGGCGGGACGATGCCGGGTCGATACGGACGAGGTGACGGTCACGATGCTCACTAGTCCACCAACGTGCGTCCGGTGAGGCGCAAGAAAACGTCTTCGAGCGTGGACCTTCGAACGAGGGCGCTGACCGGCGTGACGCCCGCCGCGTGGACTGCGCGCAGTGTGTCGTCGCCGTCGTGCACGTACAACAAGACTCGGTCGGGCAATACCTCGAAACGATCGGCCAACGGCGAGAGAACATCGATGGGCGGAGTCGTCACGTCCACCGGAAAGCGCAACTCGAGTACTTCTCGCGTGGAGTGCTGAGAAATGAGCTCGCGGGGAGCCCCTTCGGCGACGATGTCACCGTGATCCATCACGACGAGCCGGTCGCACAGTTGTTCTGCTTCATCCATGTAGTGCGTCGTGATGATCAGCGTCACCCCGTCACTTTTCAATCGATAGAGACGTTCCCAGAGGAGGTGTCGCGCTTGGGGGTCGAGGCCCGTCGTGGGCTCGTCCAAGATCAACAGTTCGGGTTGATTCAGGAGTGAGCGCGCAATGGTCAATCGCCGCTTCATACCGCCGGACAGGTTGTCGCATTTATCGTGGGCACGTTCGGTCAATTTGGCGAACTCCAAGAGTTCGGTCGCCCGCTCCTTGATGAGTTTGCGGGGCAGATCGAAATACCGCCCGAACATCAAAAGATTGTCGAGAACGGTCAACTCCAGCTCCAACGTGTCCTCTTGCGGCACGACGCCGAGGCGTGCGCGAATGGCGGGACCGTCGTGGTGCGGATCAAGGCCAAAGATCGACAAATCACCGGCGGTCGGCGTGGCGACGGCGGAGACCATGCGCATGGTCGATGTCTTGCCCGCCCCGTTAGGGCCGAGGAAGCCGAAGCTCTCGCCCCGCGAGATCTCAAAATCAATGCCGTTGACCGCGCGGAAATCTCCGAAGTCCTTGGTCAACCCACGAGCCCGCACGAGCGGAAGGGATGATGTCACCTGAGGCACGCTAGCAACGGAGTGTTCACGGCCGCATCCGCGAACGGCCCACCATTCTCCGCCAGAATGCAGCCGTCGTTGCTCGTACCTTTGCTTGTCCTACGTGCAAAATATCTACTTTTTTCAAGAAGGAGGAAGCGTGTCGCTCGTCACTAATTCTGTCGATGGCCTCCCCGCGGGGGATACAGCCTTTCACGTCGAACAACACGGCATTGACTTCATCGCCGAGCACGAGCGTTGGGCGACGCCCCGCACGATCGGCGCCATGTGGGCCGGGTCCGCTCTCAATGTGGAGTACTTCGTCTACGGCGCCATCCTGATGGGATTCGGATTTTCCTTCTGGACGGCGATGAGCCTGATCGTGCTCGGAAATCTGTCTTTCTTCTTGTTGGGAATCGCGTCATTGCAAGGTCAAGAAACCGGTACCACGGCGTTCTCCATCGCCCGAGCTCCCTTTGGTGTTCGCGGTGCGCGCGTCATGAGTTTTTTCAACTGGCTCACGCAATTGGGCTTTGAGACCGAGGGTCTCATCTTGATCGTGGGCGCCGTGATCGTGCTGTGCGAGATGGCCGGGCTTCACGTCTCGAACGTGGAGAAGGTGGTGTTCGTCGTTCTCGCCGTCGCGGTCCAGGCGGTTCTCCCTTATTTCGGTCACGCCACGATGGTCAAGGTGTTGCGAGCCCTCATCCTTCCCTTCGTCGCCGTCTTTGTCATCCTGGGCATCTACGCGGTTCGTCACGGCACGACCCACGTGACGGCCTCCGCCGGTGGGTGGGAAATCTATATGGCGGGACTCGCGTTCGTCATCGCGCTGTCGGGACTCGGATGGACAGAGTGCGGCAACGACTACACGCGCTACTTGCCTCGCGATGCCAACCCGCGTGCCGTCGTGGGTTGGATCTTTCTTGGAACCGCGGTACCCGAAATCATCATCATGACTCTCGGAGCGCTGACATTTACCTTCCTGTCGACGTCGACCGTGTGGAACGGCTCGAATCCCTTCGAAGCCTTCCGGCATCAGCTCGTTGTTCCGAGCGCGCTCGTGGTCGTCTTCTTGCTGTTCGCGATCGTCCAACTTTTCGGCATCAACTCGCTCGACTTGTACTCGTCGGGTGTTTCCTTGCAAGCCATGGGACTGCGCTTGAAGCGCTACCAGGCCGTCGTGCTCGACAGCATTCTGGCGGGGGGACTGACCATCTGGGCGACGTTGGGCTCCACGTTTTCGGTGTACATGAAGGAATTCGTCGGAGTCATCATCGTGTGGATCTCCCCCTGGCTGGGCATCTTTCTCACCGATTGGCTGCTGCGCCGTCGTCGCTACCACCCCGGTCATCTACAACGCACCGACCCCGAAGGTCTCTACTTCGGGGGGACGAGTGGCTTCAATTGGAACGCGGTCGCGGCGTTCGTGGTGGGGGTCGTCCTGTCCACGATGGCGTTTTCGAAGGCACCGCCGCCGTCGAATTTCCCGTTCCACTGGATGACCCCCATTTCGAACCACTACGGCGCCTTTTACTGCGACGGCTCGTCAGCGGCTCACTGTGGCGTCGCGGGGTGGTTTGGCGGGGCTGACTTTTCCATCTTTTTAGGCATGGGCGTCGGCGCCGGAATGTATTTCGCCTTGGAGAAACTAACGGGGTACGTCGCGCGTCAATTGGTGACGCAAAAAGAACTCGAACCGGAACTGTACGACGCGTAAGGAGGCGTGAGCTGCGCCCGCCTAACCGTGCCAGTCCTCGACGAGCCCACCTCGTCCATCGGGTCGAAAAACCGGGATCTGTCCGAGGGCCCGCACCTTGTTCGCGTCCTCGCCAAGTGACGTACGCCAAAGCGACGCCTCGGTCACCAAGGTGCCAATGGCCACTACGTCCGCGCCAATCCCGCGCAAGAGACGAAGAGCGGCCCCGGTCGATGCTCCGGTGGACACCACGTCGTCGACAAGCGCGACTCGTCGTCCCGCGACCGCGACAATGCGCGCTCGGTCGAACAAGAGGCGCTGCTCACTCGCAGTGGTGATCGATCGCACGGGTTCGCTCACCGCGTTCGCCAAGTGAATCTTGGGTGTTTTGTGCAAGACGACGTATTGATCGAGACCCAGATGACGAGTGACCGCAGCCGCCACCGGAATTCCCATCGTCGCCACCGTGGCCACGACGTCGATGTCGTGAGGCCGAAGGAGATCAGCTAGTTCGCTACCCGCACGATCAATGAAGCTGACACCCATGTCGACCGTGATCAAGAGCGCCAACGTCAGCTCGGTGCTTAAGGTCACCAGAGGGAGCTGCACCGTCTGCGTACCGACCTCGACGGTGTACGCATGTGAATTCACAGGTGGAGCATACTGATGGCTGTGAGTCATCCCAAGCGACCTCCGCTGGAGCGCGATCTCGCCATCGCGATGCTGAGCACGGCGTACGACGAAGCGGTACTCGGGCGAGACGAAGGGGGCATCCCCATCGGCGCCGCGCTCTTTCATCGTGACGGAACGTTGCTCGGTGCGGGTCATAACCGTCGTGTTCAAGAAGGCGACGCGTCCGTGCACGCGGAGACGGACGCCTTTCGCAAAGCCGGACGCCGCCGGGATTACCCGGACTGTGTCATGGTCACCACGCTGTCACCGTGCTGGTATTGCTCCGGGCTCGTGCGGCAGTTCAATATTGGTTGCGTCGTCATTGGCGAATCGACAAATTTTGAGGGTGGTCACGGTTGGCTCGAGGAATTGGGCGTCGAGGTCATCATTCTCGACGATGACGCCTGCACGAACCTATTGGGGCGTTTCATTGCCGATCACCCGGAAGTGTGGCACGAAGATATCGGCCTTTGATTAGTGGGCCGGAGGACCGAACAAGCGGTCGCCCGCGTCCCCCAACCCCGGCGTGATGTAGCCCACGTCGTTGAGGTGTTCGTCCAACGCAGCGGTGACAATCTTGACGCGGTCATGTTGTGCTCGGACGTGATCGATGCCGGGTTGGGCCGCAATTAAACACAACACCGTGACCGGACCGGCACCCTTGGCGCGCAACATGTCCAATACGCACACGAGGGAGCCCCCCGTGGCCAACATCGGATCGCAAATCACCACCGACGCGCCTTCGAGGCGTTCGGGGAGTCCGTCGAGGTACACGTCGGGTTGCAGCGTCTCTTCATTCCGTCGCAGACCCACGAGACATACTCGATGCCGCGGCAACACGTTCTGCACCGCCGGGCTCATGCCGAGTCCCGCGCGAAGAATCGGAACGATCAAGTACTCCTCATCGACACGCACCGCGGGTGCACCGCTCACGACTGGAGTGTCGACGGTCGTCACGGTGATGGGAGCATCTCGAAATGCTTCGTATGCAAGAAATCGAGAAATCTCTCCGGCGAGACGCAAGAAATCGTGATTCGTGGTGCGCTTGTCGCGTAACTCGCGCACTTTGTCGGCAATGAGTGGGTGGTCAACAACCAGGAGTTCAGTCACGCCACTTACGATACGCCCCCGCCATTGACACCCACGGAGAAGTGACGTAGACCTTTCGCGTGACAGAACGCGCTCCAGAAATTGACCAGTTATTACAATCGCTCACCTTCGGTGACGATCCCTTTGGCACTTTCATCGAGCGGTCCACGAGTGCGGGACTCCCGCCGATCCAGGTGAGCGCGGTTTTCGGACAATTCCTGCAGCTCATGGCCCGTCTCACCCACGCGGACGTCGTATTGGAAGTCGGGACTTTGGGTGGCTATTCCGCCGCGTGGCTGGCTTCGGGACTGGCGCAGGGCGGACGCGTGATCTCCTTTGAAATTGATCCCCACCACGCCGAGGTGGCACGCGAGAACTTGGTCTCGGTGTCGCTCGACGACCATGTTGACGTACGAGTGGGTGCGGCTATGGATAATTTGCCCGCGTGTCACGACGACGCGAACGTGGCCGGTCGAGTCGACGTGGCGTTCATCGACGCCGACAAGAAGAGCAACCCGGCCTACTTGGATTCGATCGTGCCTCTCTGCCGACCGGGCGCGATTGTGATCGTGGACAATGTGGTGCGTGGCGGTGCGGTCTTGGACTCGGACTCGGACGACCCCAACACCACCGGCACTCGCGACGTCTTGGCCATGCTGGGCGCACATCCCCGATTGACCGCGACGGCCTTACAAACCGTCGGCACGAAGGGTCACGACGGATTCGCCTTCGCGTTCGTCCAGTAGACCCCTACGCTGGCGGACATGTCTGACCCGCATCCGCCGTCCGAAGAACTCGCCTGCCTCGACGCCGTCGTCATACTTGACCGGCTGAATGACGGCACGTTGTCGTCAGAAGAGCTCGTACGAGGGCTGTTGGAACGAGGGGCGGCCATTGACGATCCCCATAGTGAGACGGCCTTGCGATCGGTGGCCGCCTACGCATCCAACGCTCTCGAAATAGCACGACTACGTGATCAAGAACGAGGCGAGGGTCGCCTTCGCGGTTCGTTGCACGGCGTTCCGGTGATGATCAAAGACAACATCGAAGCCAAGGGGCTGCCGGGCACCGCAGGCGCCACGTCACTCGTCGGTCGCCCCGCGCGTGACGCCGTTCTCGTCGAACGACTTCGTGAGGCCGGCGCCATCGTCCTCGCCTCGACGAACCTGTCGCAATGGGCCAACATGCGCTCGCCGCGCTCGACGAGTGGTTGGTCGGCGACGGGTGGATTAGTCGCTAATCCGTGGTCGCTCGACCGTACTGCGGGTGGTTCCTCGTCCGGGTCCGGCGCGGCGCTCGCGGCGGGACTCACGCCGCTCGCGGTAGGAACGGAAACTGACGGCTCGATCATTTGCCCGGCCTCGGTGAATGGTGTTGTCGGTCTCAAGCCAACCGTCGGCGTTGTCCCAACCACCCACGTCGTTCCTCTCAGCAGTAGTCAAGACAGTCCGGGTCCCATGGCGCGCTCCGTCGCCGACGTCGCGCTTCTGTTCTCGGTTCTTAGCGGCACGGTTCGCACACCAGCCCCCACATCCTTCACTCTCAACATCGCGACCAATTGGTACATCGGCCATCCGGCGTCCGACGCTCTCGTCTCGTCGACTATTGGGCGCCTACGTGCGGACAACATCTCCTGTCGTGACGTGGAGCTCGCGCAACCGGGCGCTACTGAATGGGCCGACGAGTTGACCGTCCTGCTTGGCGACCTCCGCGACGACCTCGATGCCTATCTCGCCGGTCGACCCGGTCCCGGCCCGGTCAGTCTGGCGGACGTCGTGGCGCACGAAGAAGATCACGCGGACGTGGAATTACCGTTCTTTGGCCACGAGTTTTTGGTGCAAGCGCGTGACGCGGGTGGTCGGGCCACGTCCACCTATCGAGACGCCCGGGAACGAAATCTCGCGTGGGCGACCACTTGTTTGGAGGTGGGGCTTCACGACGCCGACGTTCTCGTGGCCGGTGCCTACGGACCGGCGTGGAAGAGCGACCTCGTCAACGGCGGGAGTTCAGGACTCGCCAGTTGCGTCACCATGGCCCCCGCGATCGCGGGTTGGCCGATCATGTCGTTGCCGATTGGTCTGGTCGGCGGATTACCGGTGGGACTCGCACTCGTCGCGCGACCGCACGACGAGTGGAAGCTCCTGCACATTGCCGCTCACGTCGAACGCGTCATTCGCGCGACGACCTCACTGCCGCGTCCGACATGGAGTGCCCCGGGTCGAGGCTAAGAGGGCGCCGATAGACTTCTCCGAGTGGGGAAAACATTGATCGATGCCGTCGGTAACCGCGCCATCGACGATGAAGTAAATCCGCTTGGTGGCGTCCGGTCGAAATATAAGGGCGCGAAAGCACAAATTTCCCGCGATACCAGCCTCCCGTGGTGGCGCCGCATCCTCCCCGTCATTGCGTCGCATCGTGTTGGTTTCGGCGTTGCGGTCGTGGGATCCTTTCTCAGTCTGTTGTTGCAGATCCTGGTGCCCAACATGCTCCGCAATGCTTTCGACAACGATTTGCCGGGTCTCGGCACCTCCCACTCGAGTGTCGCCACGTTGTCCGGCCAGCTGCACCATGACGTGATCATGATCATCATCGTCGGCCTCCTGGCCGGCGCTTTCGGTGTGATTTCACGGCAGTACGTCTTCGCCACGGCCTACAACGTTGAGGCCGACCTCCGCACCTTGATCTACGAGCACCTGACCTGGCTGTCGTTCTCGTTCTTCGATCGCGTTCAATCCGGACAGCTCATCAGTCGTGCGAACAGCGATATTCGCAGCGTCCAGATGTACTCCACCTTCGCCCCCCTGATCATCGTGCAGATTGCCTCGGGCGTCATCGCCTTCGCCTTCATGCTGTTCATCGACTGGCAACTCGCACTCGTCGCGATGCTGGTGATGCCCTTCTTGTACCTCGTCGGGATTCGCATGCGACGCGTGATGTTCCCGATTTCGTGGGTCACCCAGGCGCGTCTCGCGGACGTGGCGACGATCGTTGACGAAAACGTCAACGGCGTGCGCGTCGTGAAATCCTTCGCCCAGGAAGAAGCGGAGATCAATCGCCTCGCGAACGCCGCCGAAAAGGTGGCCTGGTCGTACACCAAGGACGCAGAGATCCGAGGGCAGTACACGCCTCTGGTCCAGAATCTCCCGCAACTCGGCGCGGCTCTGGTGTTGCTCTTTGGTGGGTATCAGGTGATCTTCGCGCACGCGACGGTCGGCACCATTCTCTCGTTCAACATGTACTTACTCATGTTGCAGGCGCCCTTCATGATGATGGGCCAATTGATCATGATGGGCCAGCGAGCTCGCGCGAGCGCCGAGCGCATCTTTGAGATTCTCGATGAGAATCCCGATATCCAAGAACGCCCCGGTGCCTTCGACCTCACCAATCCACAAGGCGCGATTCAGTTTCAGGACGTTCATTTCTCCTACGCGAAGGGACCAGAGATCCTGAAGGGATTTACGGCGACCGTGAATCCGGGAGAAACTGTGGCCATTGTGGGTCGCACCGGATCGGGTAAGTCCACCGTGGCTCGTCTCGTCAACCGGTTCTACGACGTCACGAGTGGCACGATCTCCATCGACGGCCACGACATTCGTGATCTCACGTTGCCGTCGCTGCGCGACGCCGTCGGTATGGTGCTCGACGAACCATTCTTGTTCTCCGTTTCCATTCACGAGAACATCGCCTACGGACGACCTAACGCGAGTCGTGATGAGGTCGAAGCCGCGGCGCGAGCGGCCAATGCCCACGAGTTCATCATCAAATTGCCGGAGGGTTACGACACCGTTGTCGGCGAGCGTGGCTACACACTCTCCGGAGGCCAACGTCAGCGCATCGCCATTGCCCGCACATTGTTGGTCAATCCTCCGATTCTCATCCTCGACGACGCCACGAGCGCCATCGACGTCCACGTGGAAGCCGAAATTCACGAAGCATTGGAACACTTGCTTGATCACCGCACAACCATCGTGATCGCGCACCGAATTTCCACCATTGCATTGGCGAGTCGCGTCATTCTTCTGGAGGACGGTGCGGTCGTTGCATCAGGGACCCACGAGGAACTCTTGGCGAGCACGCCCTTGTACGCCGAAGTATTGGCGCAGACCACGTCGGAGGACCAGTAATGGGTTGGGGTGGCGGAGCTTTTGGTGGTGGTGGCGGTGGCTTCATGGGCGGACACTCGGGTTCTGCCGGGAATGGACTCCCCTTTGGTGGCATTCCCACCGAACTCATGGACGGTGTGAACAAGATTCTCGCCACCGAGCCCGAGCACCCGGTAGCCGACATTCATTTCACTCAACTCCCGACGTCGGACGAGCCGGGTCGCCTCTCGCTGCCGCAACTCCTCTCGACGTATCCCGCGTGGGTCATCGGCAGTTCACTGCTCGCGATCGTGATCAGCGCGGCCGCGATTTCGGGTCCCTTACTGATCGGTTACGCCGTTGACCACGGCATGAACCCGCAGCACTTTTCCTTCGCCACCGTCGTCTGGTGCGCACTGCTCTTCTTGCTCATCGCCGTGGCCAGCGCCGTACTCCAGCGTGTGCAGGTCAACGTGACCGGTCGACTCGCATCGCGCATCATGCACGACTTGCGAATTCGCGTTTTCACACAATTCCAACGATTGAGCCTCGATTTCTTCACCGAAGAAAAGGCCGGCGTCCTCATGAGCCGCATGACGAGCGATATCGAAAATCTGCAACAGCTCATTCAGGACGGCATCAGCACCTTCGCCCAACAGGGGCTCCAGATGGTCACCATGCTCGTGATTCTCTTCGTCCTGAACGTCACGCTGGCATTTTGGACCGTCGTCCTCGTCGTGCCCATCCTCCTGATCCTGTCGATCTGGTTCCACCAGGCGTCCGAAAAGGGCTACCTGCGCAGTCGTGACGGCATCGCCGGGGTGCTCAGTGACTTGTCGGAATCTCTCTACGGCATTCGCGTGGTGACTGCCAACAATCGCCAGCACCGCAACATTCGTAACCACCGACAGGTCGTGGGGTGGTATCGCGACGCCAACATGTTCACCGGCCGCGTCAACGCCGTCTACGGGCCCGTCACGCTGATGATCGGCATTCTCGGGCAGGCCCTGATCTTGGGTATCGGCGGCAACATGTATCTCCACGCCACGTTGACTCTCGGCGCCCTCACCATCTTTTTCTCGTTCCTCAGCCGTTTCTTCCAACCGATCCAGTTGCTCGTTCAGCAGTACAACTTGTTGCAGCAGGGACGTTCTTCCATCATCCGCTTGCGGGAATTGTTAGAGACTCCGCCGTCGGTCACCGAAAAGCCGGACGCCACGCAGATGCCGGACATTGAAGGGCGCATCACTTTTGAGAACGTGACGTTCGGCTACGACCCGGCAAATCCGGTGCTGCACGACGTCAATCTCACGATTGAACCGGGAGAGTCGGTGGCCTTCGTCGGACCCACGGGTGCGGGGAAATCGACGATGGCGAAACTGGTGACGCGGTTCTACGACCCCACCGCTGGACGCATCACGCTGGACGGCATTGACTTGCGCGACGTCACGATGCGGAGTCTGCGCAGCCAATTAGGCGTCGTTCCGCAGGAGCCGTTCTTGTTCGCGGGCTCGATCCGCACGAACCTCGCGTTCGGTCGACAGGGCATCACCGACGAAGAAATCAATGAAGCCATTGACATCGTGGGACTTCGTGATCTGATTGATCGTTTGCCGAATGGACTCGACACCGTCGTCCACGAACGAGGGCAAACGTTGTCCGCGGGTGAGCGCCAGTTGCTGGCGCTGGCCCGGGCATTTTTGGCTCGTCCTCGCGTCATGGTGCTCGACGAAGCCACCTCGTCACTGGACCTACAAAGCGAGACGGTGATTGAACGTGCCCTCGACAAAGTTCTCGAGGGCCGCACGGCGATCCTCATCGCGCACCGTCTCACAACCGCCCAACGCGCCAATCGCATCGTCGTCATCGATCACGGCGGCATTGTTGAAATGGGAACGCCGAGTGAGTTGCTCGCCGCGGGTGGTGTCTATGCGGGCATGTACGACGCGTGGTTGCAGTCCGGTGGACGAGACGTCTCCCGCGTTACGCCCGCTGACTGACCTCGTAGATTCGGCCGATCATCTCACTCCACAGTTCCTCGGGCACCGAGTGTCCTAGTCCGGGGTAACGCACGAACGTCGCGTTCGGTAACGCGGCAGCCGTCGCTTCGCCACCACTAATGGTGACGAGCGGATCGCTCTCTCCGTGCAGAACCATGGCGGGAACGTGCACATTGGCCAACAACGGACGTCGGTCGGGCGATTGGACAATGGCGGCCATCTGTCGCATGACACCCTCGGGATTGCGACCACGGGTCCACGACGCCTCGGCTTGTTGGCGAACCCACGCTTCGTCAATCGGATAGTCCGGACCCGACGTGAGTCGCCACGCCTCGATTTCCTGCACCATGAAGGCTTCGAATTCATCGCTGCGCGGAGTGAGCAACATCGTCATTGCCTCAGGCGTGGGTTGGCCCACTTCATTGGCGTGCGGCGTGCTCATGATGGACGTCAGGGTGCGCGTGAGGTCCGGGTGATCAATGGCGAACTGCTGGGCGACCATGCCACCCATGGACACGCCGACCACGTGGACGGGACCCAGTCCCAAGAAGCGGACTAACTCCGCGCCGTCGCGAGCCATGTCGGTGAGGAGGTAGGGAGACTTCTGTTCTCCGGTCAAAATCTGACCGGCGTCCGGCAGACCGAGGTCGGTGAGCCACGTGGAATATCCCACGTCACGGTTGTCGTAGGTCGTGACGAAGAATCCCGCGTCCACGAGCTGCGTGAGGAAACCGTCAGCCCACCCCGTGATCTGTGCTCCTAATCCGGCGATCAGGAGCAGCGCAGGATCGCCTGCGTTCCCGCGCTGCTCGTAGTAGATCTCAATCCCGTTCACTGGTGCCTTCGGCATTGCTCCCCCTCGCTCGTGATCCGGCTCAATCTACACAGCGCACGTACTACGACGCGGCGCGCAACTCGGCCATGCCCTGCGCCAAGGACACCACGGGGACGTAACCGAGATCGCGCTGCGCTTTCTCGCAGGAGAACACCCAGTCCATGAACACCAGATTGAGAGCGGCCACGCTCAAGGCCGGCGTCCCCCGTCGACCGGTCAGACGCCACGCTGCTTCGGTGGCTTTCGCCGCACCGTAGGCGAGAGGCAGAGGAATGTCGCCGGCGTGAATATCGATGCCCTGGGTGGTCAAGAGTTCGGTGAGAAAGTCACGTACGACGCGCACCTCGGCGTCATTGATGAAATACGCCTCTCCGTTCGCGCCGTATTCCAGCGCACACAGCGTGCCTTCGACCACATTGCCCACGTGACTCGTGGACTTTCGAGCTCGTCCGCCACCGACCCACGCGAAGCGGTTGGCCGCCACCGCCGCTGCTATTTGCGGAAGCAGAACCGTGTCACCGAGTCCCCAGACGAACGTGGGTCGCACCGCGACGGTATGAAAGTCCCCCGAGGCCGCCGCCAGGACTCGTTTTTCGGCCTCTTGCTTGCTCCAGGAATACAAACCAACGGTGTGACGCGGATACGGCTCGCGCTCGTCGGTGTCAAGGGCTCTACCCGCCGCGAGGACGGCTTCGGTGCTCATGTGCACGAAGCGACCCACGCCCGCTGTACGCGCCGCCGCCAGGACGTCCGACGTGCCGTCGATCACGTCACGTTGAAAATCGTCACGTGATCCGTCGTCACGAACAAGAGCCGCTAAGTGCAAGACGGCCTGGCACCCTCGCATCCCTTCAGTGAGCGACGGGAGGTCCGACAAATCTCCTCGAACCACGTCCGCACCCGCGCGGGACACCGCCACCGCTGCCGCATCACTGCGAGCGAGAGCCCGCGCGCGGATGCCGCGCTCGCGCAATGCGACAAGCAAATGTTGACCAATAAACCCCGATCCCCCCGTGACAAAAACGGGGCGTCGATCGAGCGGTCGCCGTTCGTTCACTACGCGGTGTACTTCTTTACCGTCTCAATGAGCGACGCCGCCGTCTGGCCTTCCTGGGGAACGGGGTGGATCTGCAAGTGCGTGACGCCAGCTTCCTTGAATGCCGCGATGCGCTCGGCGACGTAGCTCTCCGGACCGCACAGGGTCGTCAGCTCGCAAAACTCAGCCGGAACGGCCGCCATTGCTTCTTGCTTCTTACCCTCCAGGTAGAGGTCTTGAATGATGGCGGCTTCTTTTTCGTATCCGTACCGCTGGGCCAACTCGTTGTAGAAGTTCTTGCCCTTTGCGCCCATGCCACCCACGTACAGGGCAATCATCGAACGCTGCAGGTCGCGCAACTTCAGGACGTCGTCGCCTTCACCAATCGCGAGCATGCCACCCGCAGTCACCTGCATGGCCCCGAGCGACGGGTCGCGCTTCGCGAATCCCTCGGCCAGCGGGGCGCCCCAGACGTCGTTCGCCTTTTCGGGCACGTAGAGAATGGGGATCCACCCATTCGCCAACTCTGCCGTCATGGCCACGTTCTTTTCACCCAACGACGCCACCCAGATCGGAATCTCGCTACGAACGGGGTGCGCGATGATCTTGAGCGCCTTACCGAGTCCCGTGCCCTGCTCGGCGGGCAGCGGCAGCGTGTAGTTCTTACCCTGGTGGGTGAGTGGCGCTTCGCGCTTCCACGTCGTGCGGCAGATGTCAATGATCTCGCGCGTACGACCCAAGGGGTTGGTGTACGGCACACCGTGGAATCCCTCGATCACTTGAGGACCCGACGCGCCGAGGCCGAGGTGGAAGCGACCGTCAGAGAGAGCGTCGATACCGGCCGCGGTCATGGCGATGAGCGTCGGGGTGCGCGTGTAGATCGGCAGAATAGCTGCGCCGATTTCCACCGTCTCGGTGAGCGCCGCGAGGTATCCCATGAGGGAAGGTCCATCGAAACCGTACGCTTCGGCGACCCAGACCAGGTCGAGCCCAGCCTTTTCCATTTCCGCGACCTGTCGAGCCGCTTCCTTAAAGCCGCCCGAATAACTGAGCATCGTGGAAATCTTCATGTGATTTACTCCAGTGACGTAGGAACGTGTCGAATAGTAACCAAGATTCGAGCTCTGCCACGCGAACTCGTGGCGGCTGACCTAGCCTTTCGACAGAGGGGCAACGGAGCCCCGTCGACACAACAAAGGCTGGTGACAACGTGGTCACACGACCGGAAGACGCAACCGCGGGAGTCTTTAACCCGTGGCTCAACGTGGTCTCACTCATTGAACGAGCGGGACGTCTCCTACAACTCGATGACGGCATGATCAAGAGAATCGTGACGCCGGAGAGAATCTTGGAAGTAGCGGTTCCCGTCCGCATGGACTCGGGCAACGTCGAAATGTTTACGGGGTGGCGCATCCATCACGACACGTCACGGGGACCGGGCAAGGGTGGGATTCGATTCCATCCCACCGTGAACGCCGACGAGATCGCCGCATTGAGCGCCGATATGTCGATCAAGTGCGCCGTTGTCAATATTCCTTATGGCGGTGCCAAGGGTGGCGTGCGCGTCGACCCGACGCTGCTATCGCGAGGTGAACTCGAGCGCCTCACTCGTCGCTACGCATTCGATATCGCGTCCATGATCGGACCCGACCGCGACATCCCGGCACCGGACATCAATACCGACACCCAGGTGATGAGTTGGGTCATGGACACCATTTCCATGTTGCGCGGCCAATCACTTCCCGGCATCGTGACCGGCAAGCCTCTCGCCATTGGTGGCACCATGGGCCACGCGGGGGCGACGTCGTTGGGCGTGACGATCTGCACCGAAGGTGTGATGAAGAAATTGGGTCGTCCGCTGCACAACCAACGCGCGATCATCCAGGGCTACGGCAAAGTCGGTGCGCCACTCGTCAAGATGCTCACCGACCGCGGCATCATCGTCGTCGGTATCGCTGACGTCCAGGGAGCGATTTCCGTTCCCGGAGGAATTGACCCCGAAGCTCTCGCAAAGCACTTCGCGGAAGCCGGCACGGTCGTCGGATATCCCGGCGCCGATGACGTTCCGTCCAGTCAGTTCTTCACGATTCCGTCCGATATCGCCATTCCGGCTGCTCTCGGCGGTTCGATCACCGACGTCGTCGCTGCATCACTGGCCGCCACTGTCGTCGTCGAAGCCGCCAATGGTCCCACCACGGGAGAAGCGGCCGCGATACTGCAGGAGCGTGGCGTCATCGTCGTGCCGGACGTCCTCGCGAATGCCGGTGGCGTCGTGGCGTCCTACTTCGAATGGGCGCAAGACCTGCAAGGTTTCATGTGGGAACGAGAGCTCTTCCAGCAGCGACTGGAAAAGACGATGCGTCTCGCCTTCGACTACGTCTGGAATCGCAGCGAACAGCTTAAGGTCAACGTGCGCGAAGCGGCCATCGCGGTCGGCGTCGAACGTATTGCCGAGGCCACGGAACTTCGCGGCCTGTTTCCGTGATCCGCTAACTCGCGATCGCGCAGCGGTTGGGACCGAGCTCCAGTTGGTGCAATTCAGAAAGATCAAGCGCCGATCGACCGGCGTTGAACTTCACGATTTCCACGTAGTTCGGTGGTCGGTCAGTCACGCGCGATACAGCCCACTGAACGAAGTCCTCTTCGCTGAAGGCGAGGGCCGGTAGTTCTCGGCGCAGTTCGCCCAGTCGCTTGGTCACCGGCACGCCGGCGTGGACGTCGACGGCGTCGCCGTAGTGCGCGGGAAAGATCAACAATTCGTCATTGAGGGGTAGCACCACGTCGTGCAGGCTGCGATACAGCGAGCGAGCGAAGGACTCAGCGTGATCCGCCAGATCCGGACGACCCACGCTCTCCAGAAACAAGGTGTCACCGGTAAAGAGCGCCTGGTCACCCAGTTGGTAGACGGTCGATCCTTCGGTGTGTCCCGGTGTCGTCACGGCCGACACGACCAGACTGAAGTTCTCCGAAATCGCGACGGTGAGACCATCATGAATGGGCGTGAACTCGCAGTTGAAAGGATCCGCCGGGTTGAGCACCAGCGTGGCACCGGTGGCCGCCGCGAGTTCTCGAGCGCCACTCAAGTGATCGGCGTGCAAGTGGGTGTCAAAAACGTGAGTGATCGCGTAGCCGTGTTCCGCCGCCACCGCGAGGTAGCGATCGAGGTCCGTTGAAGGATCGATGACCACGGCCTTGTCGCCATCGCCTATGACGTACGACAAGCACCCCTTCCCCCGGCGTCGAATTTGTGTAACGAGCGCCCCTCGCAACGGAATCTCGACGACGTCGTACGCGCGACCCCACGACGCCATTCCTCCATCGAGAACTCGAGATGATCGGCCGTGGTCGGCGAGGACGGCGGCGGCTTGCTCCGCGCGCGCTCCGCGCGCGCAAATACTGATGACGGCGCGATCATCAGGAATCTCGTCAAGACGATCCGCGAGATCACCGAGAGGGATATTGACGGCTCCAGGTATCTTCCAAGCCGCGAATTCGTCGGGCTCTCGCACGTCGAGCAGAAAGAGCTCGGTCTCGGCGTCGAGTCGGGCGACGAGTTCGTCGACGTTGATGAGGTCGATTGTCGAAGAGTTGGCCATGGAGTCACCCTAGGAGTCGATAACGTGACGCGGGGGCGTAGATCGATGACGGTCCCGTAACAAATGAGAGGGAAATATGACTGATTCGATCATCAATATCTCCGTTGACGAGGCCGTCGAACTCGTGGGCGCGGGTGCCTTTCTCCTCGATGTGCGCGAGATGGACGAGTGGAATGCGGGTCGAGCACCACAGGCCGCCCACGTTCCCCTCGGGACATTGCCCGACCACGTGAGTGTTGTGCCAAAGGACAGTCTCATCGTGTGCGTGTGCCGAGGCGGAGTACGTTCCGCTCGCGCCGCGGCATTCTTGAGTGATCTCGGATACGAGACAAGAAATCTTGATGGTGGCATGCAGGCGTGGGCCGCTGCGGGATACCCCCTCAAGTCGGACGAGGGCGAGCCGGAAGTCATCTAACTCAGTTCCGGTCCTCGCTCCGGGCACGCGTGCATCTGTCGCGTCCGTGAACTGTGATGCGGATTGCGGGACTCATTGGTCGATGGACGTCATGCGATCTCCATCGCCTCGACACGTGGTGCGTTCGACGTTCTAGGGTCGCAACTGGTGTCGAAGGCAATAATTCTCAGGTACAGGAGCGAATGGTGAAAGATCTCAAGCTCGGACTGCAACTCGGGTACTGGGGTCGTGGCGCTCCTCCCGGAGCACAGGAACTCGTTCTTGAGGCCGAGCGACTGGGTTTCGATTCGGTCTGGACCGCCGAGTCGTGGGGTTCGGACGCGTTGACCCCCTTGGCGTGGTGGGGCTCACAGACCTCACGGGTGCGATTGGGAACTTCGATTTGCCAACTCTCCGCTCGCACGCCCACCGCCATGGCCATGGCGGCGATGACGATGGATCACTTATCGGGCGGGCGCTTCGTGCTTGGTCTCGGCGTGTCCGGGCCGCAGGTCGTTGAAGGTTGGTACGGAGAGGACTTCTCCCAACCCCTCGCGCGAACCCGCGAGTACGTCTCCATCGTGCGATCTGTTCTGCGACGCGACGAACCGGTCACGAGCGCCGGACCTCACTACCCTCTTCCCTTTCCGGGCGGCACCGAACTCGGCAAACCACTTCGTTCCATCGTTCACCCGTTGCGCAGTGACATCCCGATCATTCTCGGGGCCGAAGGGCCGAAGAATGTCGCGCTAGCCGCGGAAATCGCGGACGGGTGGTTCCCCATCTTCTTTGCTCCGCGGGCCATGTCGTCATTCCAAAGTTGTCTCGACGAAGGTTTCGCTCGGCCGAACGCCCGACGTAGCGCGAAGGATTTCGAGGTTCTCGCACTCGCTCCCGTTCTGCTGAACGATGACGTCGAAGCTGCGGCTGATGCGTATCGGCCCATCATTGCGCTCTACGTCGGGGGCATGGGGGCGAAATCAATGAACTTTCACTTCGACGTGTTCTGTCGCATGGGATATGAAGCCGAGGCCACGTTGATCCAATCCCTTTACCTCGAGGGCAAAAAAGATGAGGCCGCCGCGGCCGTCCCGACGCGCATGGTGGAAGATCTTGCGCTCGTCGGTCCCAAAGAAAAGATCCGCGACGACCTAGCGGAGTGGCGCGATTCCATGGCGACCACGATCCTCATCAATGGCGACCTCAACGCGATGAGGGTCATGGCCGAATTAGTTGGTTGACGCCAACCTCGCGGGCGTCTCTGGCGGCGGGGAAAAGGTGGCACGGTCGGGTAGTTTGGACGCCAGAACACACGCCGTTCGTTGGTGCCGGTCGTTTAAGGGGAAAATCCATATGCCGCAGAAACCGAGGTTTCGTGGGCGGCTGGGATTCCTTCATCACCGGTGGCGACTGAGAGCTCTGTGTGCCGGCGCGCTCATGACGACCGGCATGATGGCCGTCGCCTACGCCCCCGTCGGTGCGAACGTGCCCACGTGGGGATCGCTGAGTCCACTGTCCGGCAGTGCAGTCGCCGCAGCCGGACAATCGTCGACCCCCACAGCACTCTCGTGTGGTGGTAGTGGCGATTGCGCCATGGGCGGCACGGCGTCGACTGCTTCCGGCCCAGCCGCCTGGGTCGCCACGGAATCAGGTGGCCACTGGTCAACCAGTACTTTGGTCCAACCCGCGAATGGCGCGAATTACTCCCTCTTCTCGCAAGGCAGCACATTCGGAGGAATCTCCTGCACAGCAGTCGGCTCGTGCACGGCCTTCGGTAGTTACCTCGCGCACTGGATTGGCATGACGGGCAATGAATACGTCCCCTGGGTCATGACCGAAACCAAGGGAGTCTGGTCGGTGGCCACGGCGCTCACGTACGCCGCCGAGCAACTCAGTTTCGTGACGACCTCACCTCAGGTGGTCGCTCGAGCCGTGTCGTGCGTCAGCCCGGGCAATTGCAAGTTGGTCGGCACCTTCAATCAACAAGGCTCCCTCACGGGCTCCGCGAGTTTTGTCGTCGCGCAGACCGCCGGCGTGTGGCAGAGCGTGACGCCCCTCGTCACTAACACGGCGGGTCCCGTCACCGACACCACTCTCGATTGCGAGGGAACCAACTGGTGCATCGCCGGCGCGAACGTCGCATCCATCGCAACGGGCGCCCACGAACCGAGCGTGTCGATCTTGTCCCAGAATTCGTGGAATTCGCTCACTCTGGGCACCTATGACTCTCTGAACAACGGCGTCAACCAACCCCCGTCCATCTCGCCCGTCCAAGCGGTCTCGTGCGGTGGCGTCGGCGACTGCACCATCGCGGGACAGTACGGGATCACGACGAAGAAGGTGGGGCTCTACGTCGCCGCCGTCACGACGTCGGGCGCTGTCACCTCCGTGTCGTCAACAACCGCTATCCCGGGGATCTCGACCCTCGCCAATGGTGGGTCCGCGTCCGTTACGGGACTGGCGTGCACGTCAGTCGGTGATTGCTCCATGGTGGGCACCTACGTCACTAGCTCCAAGCAAACCGAGATCTTCACCGACACGCAGATCAATGGTGCCTGGGGCACGGCGACTCAACTCGCCGGATCGAAGTACCTCAACCTGGGCAACAATGACGCCCTGACGAGCCTTTCGTGCATAGCGGACCAAGTCTGTTCGGCGGCCGGTTTCTACACTGACGGTCTCGGCAACACGCACACGTTGGTCGCTAGCGAAGTGCCGGCGGGTTGGTACGGAGTGGGCCCCTTGCCTGACGCCACGGAAGTAAATGGCGGCAATGGAGCGAGCGTGACGGCGCTCGCGTGTGCCACGACCGGTGGATGTGCGGCGGCGGGCGACTTCACGTACGGCACCGCGCCCGCGAACGCGGCGGCGTCGCAGCCCTTCGTCGTCAATGCCTATGCGTCAACGCCCAATGTCAATCCTCCCGGCGAGCCGACGAACGTGACCGCGTTGCCCGGAAGCCTCCAAGCACTCGTTTCCTGGACCGCGCCGCCGACGGGAGGATCACCCATCACGTCATACACGGTGACCGCCAGTCCTGGCGGCTCGGCGTGCACGACGGCGAGCACGGGTTGTGCGGTGCCCCAATTGCAAAATGGCACGGCCTATACGTTTACCGTCGTCGCGTCGAATATCTCGGGTGTGGGTAATCCTTCCCTTCCGTCAAACGAAGTCTCGCCGTCGCCGCTCCCCAGCCCACCGGTGAACGTGACACTAAGTGTGAATGCGAACGTCATCAACGTGAGTTGGCAACCTCCCGCTAGTTCGGGTAGCCCGGTGACGTCCTATACCGCCACCGCATCCCCCGGTGGGAAGAACTGCGTGGCCACCACGCTCACCTGTCGCATTACGGGTCTCACCAATGGCACTCGCTACGCCGTGAGCGTCGTCGCGCACAGCGCGATCGGAACGAGTCCGGCGTCAACCGCCTCCTTCGCCACCCCCGAACCGCTCCCCACCGCCCCGACCAACGTCAAGGCGAAAGCCACCGGCATTGGCCGGGTGGTCGTGTCCTGGTCCGCGCCCACGCCCAACGGCGCGCTCCCGATCAAGTTCTACGCCGTGACATCGTCGCCGGCGGGCTACGGGTGCACCGGGTCGAGTTTGACGTGCACGATCAACGGCATCGCGAACGGGGCCGCGCTCAGTTTCACCGTCACGGCGGTCTCGGCCTCCGGTCCGGGGACTCCATCGGCCCCCACGGCGATCGTGAACACTCCACGAACCCCGAGTTCTCCGGTCAACGTGAGCGTCGTAGTGTCCTCGACGACGTTGACAGTTCACTGGTCCGCGCCTCTCAGCAATGGAGGCGAACCGGTGAGCGAGTACATCGTGTCCGGCGTGACGAAGACGCAAACCGCCACCTGCGCCACGACCAAGTCAGTCACGAGTTGCGCGCTCGTCAACCTCACCAACGGCACCGCGTACAGCGTCACCGTGGTGGCGATCAACGCGGTGGGTTCATCGGCTCCGTCCTTGGCGGTCGTCGCGCAACCAGCCCGAGTACCCGCGAAGCCCACGCGCGTCAGCGTCAAGTGGGGAGCCCTCAACGCCATCGTGGTTCATTGGCACGACTCCCCCAATGACGGCGGCTCACCCATCACCCAGTACACCGTGACGGCGACCCCGGGTGGTGCGACCTGTTCGGTGAGCCCGCCGGCGTCCGACGCGTGCACCTTCTCCAATCTCCACGCGGACACCTTTTACGCCTTCACCGTGGTCGCGATCAACGCCGCTGGTCCGAGTGCCGCAACCACACCGACGACCGCCCTCGAGCCGCTCGGCGTTCCCGACGCTCCCACCAACGTGAAGGTGACCTCAGGAGCCCACACGGTCACTGTGACCTGGTCAGCCGCTGTCGGCGGCGGAACTCCTATTCTGAGTTACGGCGCGACGATCACGACCGGCAACACATCCAATTTCTGTCAAGTCGCGACCAGTCCACTCTCCTGCACGTTCAACGGCCTCACCGACGGCGCCACGTATTCCATCAGCATCGTGGCGAACAACGCGCAAGGCGCATCGACGCCGAGCTCGACAGTGACAGTGATCCCGGGAGTGGTGCCGAGTGCCCCAACGAGTGTGGGAGTGTCCGCCCAGACACGTTCAGCCACCGTGAGTTGGCACGCACCGGTCAACGTGGGAGATCCTCGAGTGATTCGGTACGAAGCGATCGCGACACACGGTACGCACACGTACACCTGCGGAGTGGCCGCGACATCCCTGTCGTGCGCGATCTACGGCCTGACCAAGGCAGTGGTGTACACCGTCACCGTGATCGCTATCAACGTGGTGGGCAACTCGCCACCCTCAGCCGTGGTACGGGTTACTCCCAAATAGCGTTCGCCTGCAGGCGAACGCCTAGCCGACCACTTTCCTCACGTCGCGGTGTAACCACCGTCTCCGTCGTGAGCGGGATTACGCGTCGAGAACGGCTCCGCTAGTGGGTAGAACAGTCCCCGCCACCGACCACGGGAAATTGATCCATAAGTCCGTCTTCTTCCACGCGTAGTCGGGCGTGATGACGGACCGCGTCTTTTCGTAGAGGACGGCGGAACGAACTTCGCGCACGGACGTCGCGCAGAAATCGGTCACCAGTTTGAGCGTCTCGCCGGAGTCCGCGACGTCGTCGGCGATCAACACCACCGCACCGGAGAGATCCACTTGATTGGGT
>CAIQGE010000017.1 GCA_903871335.1 uncultured Actinomycetes bacterium | reverse complement strand
GGGTAGGGTCCGTGATCACGGGGGTTCTTCCAATCTGTAGGTGTAGAGAACCAACAGACTTGCAGAGCCCCCGCTCTTCGCTAACTCCTAAGCCACAACCGACCGATCAAATCTCAAAACCACGCGCAAATCCGAAGTTCCACTTAAGTCGACCGTTCATTTCTTCAGACGAGCACGTGTTCCGCGGACGACCAAGGCCCCACCCGCTTGCCTAAACGATCGAGTTTCGAACGTTGCCAACCTTCTCAGCGTGTCGACTGAAGTGTGGGAGCGAGAGTTCATCTTCTGGAGAATCCATCACACTGCTGTGCAGAGGAGCCACGCGAGGCCAACAATCACAGAAATTGAGCACCCGGGCCTGATTCGTGAAACGTCTTTTGATTCACGAGCAGCACATCAGCTCGGGCTGTGTGAACGCCATCCCAAGAAGCAGCCAGTATGTGGGTGGCGAACAATTAGTGCGCCCTCTGCGCATACCTTTCGATCTCTCTCGTTCAAATTCCGGTGAATCACTACGAGATGCCGTCGAGTTCACCCCAAAAAATCGTTCCGCTGAAGTTCGAGACATACGAATTAGATGGATCTCCCATCGTGAAAATGTCCGACAGCTTGTTGCCGACGCCACTAAATGTGACCTTTACGGTGATCGATGAGCCTTGACTAACCCCAAAATCGAAATTGAACTGGAAGACCTGATTGCTCCCTCCATAGTGCTGACCTTGAGCACCCTGGTACGCCAATGTTCCATTTACGTAGATTTGGAGGGTTAGTGTTTCGCCACCCGGCTCGTACGTCGGCCATATGTCACTACCTAATTTGATTTCCGTGAGTTGCGTGACTCCAGCACCAATATTGAAGCTTCCCTGCGTCGAGCACCCGCCCGAACACAAGCCAGTCGTGCCGCCAAGGGGCCGGTTATTCCACAGCGTGATCGCGTGTTGGGCCTGCTCGGACACCTGAGCACTGTTCGTTGCTTGCTGATTGTGCCCATCGTTCACGGTGCACGAAATTGTCCAGGTGCCATCAGCTCCGTAGGTGTGACCGGCTTGCTGATTACCTCCAGCAACAGTGAAGGTATTACCATCCCCCCAACTGCACGACACGCTTGAAATGGTGTCGGGACTTGTTACTCCTGAACTCACCGAAACGGTGACGTTGCGGTAGCTCACCGACGCGATCGACACCGAAATTGTTGGCGGAGCCAAAGGTGTGCCGGACACGCCATTGGACGTGGGTGATTTAATTTGGAGTGCATTCGTTGCTTCGACCGTCACGGTATACGTCGTGAAGTTCGACAGCCCCGTAATGACACACGTCAATGTTGTGGTGACGCACGATTGCCCTCCAGGTGATGCAAACGCGGTGTACGAAGAAACGGTCGTTCCACCATTGAGTGCAGACGCAGCCCATGACACAGTGAGCTGCCCATTACCTGGTGTCGTCGACACACTTCCCGGAGCCGACGGAGCAGCACCAGGAGTTACGGATGTCGACGGCGTGGAGGAAGCCGACGTTCCAAAGGCGTTCGTCATGGTCACTGCGAACGTGTAACTCACGAGGTTGGTCAGCCCGGTCACAACACACGTCGTGGACGTCGTTCGACACGTGTAACCGCCTGGGCTCGACGTCACTACGTAGCTACCGATGGGACCCCCACCTGAAGGTGCGGTCCACGAAATTGTCGCATTGGCACTTCCAGCCGAAGCCGTGACTCCGGTGGGCGGTTGCGGCAAACCCATCTCGACAGTCGCGGACGCCAATGACGTCAAACCAGAGCCCGGAGACGAATTCGTCGCATACACAGTGAAGCTGTACGACGAACCATTGGAGAGACCTGTCACCGTGCATGACGTCGCTGTTGTCACTGAACACGCGAAGCTTCCTGGCGTCGAAATCACGTGATACGTGAGCCCCGTCGAGGCATTGTTTGGTTGTCCGGTGTAAGTCGGCACGGTCCACGACACGACGGATGAACCGTTGCCTGACGTAGCGACAACCGACAGGGGCGCGCTCGGCGTTCCTATAGGAGCGACGTTCGAAGTGGCTGTTCCGGCACGTGAGTTACCAATGCTGTTTTGCGCCACAACGCTGACCGTGTATGCAGTTCCGTTGACCAGCCCGGTCACCGTGCACGACGGTGCCGATGGATTCCCATTTGACGGGGTCCAGGCACACTGGGCCCCGCCGGGGGCGACGGTCACGACGTAGGCCACAACGTCGTGACCATTCGCTTGCGATGGTTGCCACACGACGGTTAGTGACTTTTCGTGCGGCGTAACGACAATGCCGGTCGGAGTACTCGGAATTCCGATTTCCAGAGAAGTCAAAGTTGAACCGGCGGGACCAGCTCCTTGACTATTGCGCGCCACGACAGCGAATGAATATGTTCGACCGTCCGCGAGACCCGGCACCGTGCAATAGAGAGTCGTGGTCGCCGTACACGAGGCGCTCCCGGGCGACGCCAGCACCGTGTAGCTGGTAATAGTGCTCCCGCCGTTACTAGCGGGAGCACTCCACGTCACAATGGCCGAGGCGGTTGCACCCGTGGCGAGAACGTCAGTGGGCGCTCCGGGCTTCGCAGCTGGTGTTGCTGATACCAAAGAACTAGGGCCTGATTGACCTGCACCGTTTGAGGCGATGACCTCGACGTTGTATTGAGTTCCATTGGTCAGCCCTGTCACCGTGCACGACAAAGTTCCGTTGGTCGAGCAACCGAATGTGGTGTTGAGAAGGGTGACTTGATAATGAGAAATCGTGGTTCCGCCATTACTTAACGGGGTCAGCCATGAGACGGACAGTGCACCGGACGACGGAATGGCACTGACATTTCGAGGTGGTGATGGATCACCCGCCGGGACGACTGAATGTGATGCGGCGCTGGGTTGTCCGAGGCCGGCGTGGGTCACTGCTCGCACAACAAATGAATACGGCACTCCATTGGTTAATCCCTGGAAAGGACACGTCAATTGACCTTGCGAGTGGCACGTGACCCCTGAAGGAGTGGCAGTAACGACGTAGTCAGAAATGGTCGAATAGCCGTCATTGACGGGCGCCCTCCACGTCACGACGGCTGAAGAGTTGCCAGCTGTTGCGGAGACGTTGAGTGGCGGACTTGCCGGAATGACTGGGCTCAACACGGCAGTTTGAGGTGACCAGTTTGAATAGCCCAAGTAGCCATCGCTAGATACG
Organism: uncultured Actinomycetes bacterium; assembly: GCA_903871335.1. Taxonomy (GTDB): domain Bacteria; phylum Actinomycetota; class Acidimicrobiia; order Acidimicrobiales; family RAAP-2; genus RAAP-2. The sequence goes on along the minus strand of CAIQGE010000017.1, from coordinate 19,633 downwards.
CCGCAGTCGTTAAAGGCGTGCACCTCTGCTACGTAGGATTGACCAAAAGAAATATTTGGCGCGGCAACACGCATCGACATGTTCGTGGTCGAAAGTGCCGAGTCCGTTACTCCCTTCGCATTATTGATATTCGGGAGAAAAAAGAGGAGGCTGGGTCGCGCTGACGCGTTGTCAGAAGAAAGAATCCCGACTTGGTAACGAGTGATGGCGCGGCCATTGCTCGTGGGGGCGTGCCACGACAACGACAATTGAGCCGAACCCGATGTGGAAGCCGTCGCGGAGGTAAAACTTGGTGTACTTGGTGAAGTACAGTTTGCGGCTGCGGCCGTGGGGATCCGTAGTTGTGAAGGGCCGCCAAAAACCAGCGACCAGGCAACGATAACGACGACCGTCGCCAACACCATCGAGACGCGACGAACGAACACCTCACAATGACGAGACACACTCAACCCCCTTTGCCCGACTAAGGCCATGGCGTTTGTGAATAGCTACTTCGCCCCCACCGGTCAATGCTTTCACAAACGCCACTCGCATTATTGGCGTCCGTGGCGGAAGCGTAACTGAAGAGCACATTTGCCACACCTGAACTGACTTTCGACGTTGACGGTCGTGATCCCACGGCCGAACATTTAACGCTCGTGATGAAATGACCAGAAGGTACGTAGACCTGCAGATCTACCTGCGATCCCGTCACGACAGCGTTGTTCGCTGTGGGCGCCGGTGGAAATACCTTCGGCTCAATGGGGCCCTTGGCGATTGTGGTGGTCGTAACCGGGGGTTTGGTGGTCGTGGTCGAAGGCGGTTTCGTAGTGGTGGTAACCGGGGGTTTGGTGGTCGTGGTCGAAGGCGGTTTCGTAGTGGTGGTCGAATTAACGTTTGTTATCGATGGCTGTAACAACACAGGTCCGTGACCTCCAGACAGCGCAAGGATGCCAACCGCCGAAAGCGCGACGACGACTCCGACGCTACTAAGGAGCACAACCAATCTCTTTCGTTTCACCCTTTCTTCGTCGGCGTCATTTCCGAGCGGAGCCTTCTGCTCAATGGACTCTTGTTTTAAAACGGAACTGGCAACAATGACTGTTTCTGTCGGTGTCGGTGTCGGTGTCGGTGTCGGTGTCGGTGTCGGTGCGGCTTTCGCCACGATGGCCGTCTCGCTACTAGTTCGAACATCTGTGGCCGCTAAATGCTCCACGACAGGAATCGTCGTTACTGCAGAGCCCATCAGTAGCAGTCGGTCGCGAGCTTCTTTGGCGCTCGCTCGTTGTCTCGGGTCCTTCAGTAATAAAGATCCGAGTATCGACTGAATTCTGTCGTCGAGACCAGGAATTCTAGGCACGTCCATCTCGATATGGCGACGGAGAACCGCGACTGGATGACCACCGGCGAAAGGCGTCTTACCAGTCAACATTTCGAACATCATGATTCCTGCGGCGTAAACGTCGATCGCCGGGGTTACCTCATCGGACTCTGCCATTTCCGGCGCAATGTATTCCGGGGTGCCAACGATGCTGGTGACTTTGGTGATCCGCTGACCTTCCGTCAGTCGAGCGATGCCGAAATCAGACACTTTGGGTTCGCGATGTGCTCCGAGCAAAATATTCTCGGGCTTGATGTCACGGTGGATGACTCCTTGCGCATGCACATACTCAAGGGCAGCGAAAACGCCGGTCATTGTGGCGACAACAAAAGCGGGGCTTTGAGCACCATCAGACTCAATCACCGCACGTACGTCACCGCCTCCCACGTACTCCATGACAATGGCAGCACGACCGTCTTCGACAACTAAGTCCTGCACGTTGACGAGATTTTCGTGGCGCAACGACACCATCAGGGATCGCTCCTGAAGAAAACGGGCGATCATTTGCTCGTCGGATATCAACTCGGATCGCAAGAACTTGACCGCGACATCAACCTTCGCACCCATTTTGCGAGCGCGATAGACCTGACCCATTCCTCCTTGACCGAGGAGGTCGAGCAATTCGTAACTACCAAACGTCTCGGTCATGCTCCCACTCACCGCGATGGCCCGTACACATGCGGACAGGCCCACAATAGATCCCGGGGTAGACGTTCGTCGGCGAATGACAGCCCGACGTGTACTTGGTCGAAAATGGGAAACGAGATGAAAGCCAAATTAGATCGCGAACTCGCCATGTTCCCCTTCGACCCAACCGACTCGTGTTGTCGTCATGGACGCGTTGGCAACAATGGCATGCATTCCTTCCGTGGAGACTGACGTGTTGCCGTACTGGACGCTGTAATCCACAATGACGCCCTTGGTCAACGCGTCCGAAATACCTTTTGCCTGCGAAGCGAGATTAGATGACGTCAATTCATGGAGAATCTCGGGCGGTAACTTGTCACCACCAACCGAAGCCGAGACATTTACGGTGACGGTGTTGTATCCGTGTGGCGGTACGAAATCGTGACCTCCAAGAGAAATCTGTCCTGTTGCGGTCAGCGTGCCCGAAAGAGAGAATTCTGGACCGCCACTTCCCACAAGAACTTGGCCCCGGAAATCGACGTCGGCCGATCCTTGAATGTCAGCCAACTTTCCACCCAGCAACGACAGGCTACCATCAGCGCTCAAATGAAAATCCGCATACTCGCCTACCGCGGAACCCGATGGCGTCGCGTCGTACGTAACTCCCGAACCCGCCGAGACTTCGGCTGATCCCGTTGCTGTTCCAAGCGGGCCAGCAACGCTGGCGTCCACCGAAAGTTTCGCAGAAGCACCAATATCGCCCGAACGATCAATTGCCAGTGCCGTGATGCTTTGGCCATGTCCTATGGACACCGGAAAGGGCCCGGGGACGAAGGCCACCGGACTACCCACGAGCGCATTTTCGAAATTAGTGAGCTGTTCCGGATCTATGAGATATGTCGTTGTCGTGGTTCCGGAACCGTTGACAACAACTCCGTCAGCGCCCTCAATTCCTGCACCTCCCGACGTTGTTGCCGTGACTATCACTTCGTCGAGCCCTGACGCCATACGAACCACCGAATATGAACCCGAGACCTCGGCGTTGATCCCCGCCTTTATCTGAACATCACCCTTAAACGACATTGATTTCGATGTCCCCGTTATAGGGTAATCGCCAGGAATCTGGCGCATAATGTCAAATGTGCCGTACTTCCCAAGGGTGATCGACCCAGCCACGAACTCGCTTTGAAACTGGGAGTCAAATTGGGAAGGGGTCAAGGCCATAAACGCGGCACCCGGCAAATTCTGTTCGTTTTGACGTACCACCCTCAAATAATTCTGTAGGTGGTAGACGACGACACTCAGCTGGTTTTGTGCGTTACTGCTATCTCTCTGCAGAGGTCCCAGCAATCTCCCTACGGCATCAACGGCATACCAATAATCCAAGATTTCTTGATTCTCTCGCCGTTCGATGTGCGTCTCGACCAGGTCGGCAGATCTCAACTTGATGGATAATTCCTCGAAACGATTTACGCTGATCCCATGTATCGCATAATACGAAGAGAGTAATCTTTCTAGATTTTGGTATCGATCACAGAGAGTCTGCAATTCCTCGATATTGATTCTCAATGTTGTCATTGTGCTCGACCTGTAACACCGGCGTACCGCTTCTCAATTTCCGAGCTCGTACGCGAAGCGAACTGCACTCGAGATTCAACCGGGAACCTCGTCATTTCCCAGAATCCAAATCGAGGAGACTCCAACCATGTCAATTGCTCGGCTTCGATCCACGATTCATTATGATCTTGCCGCGTGATTTCCACACCGCGAAACTCTTCGACCAATAGGCGGGAGAACTCATGTCGAGACGCGTCGTCGACAGATAGTTCGGATAATCGTCGCTCGATGAGATCCCAATCTCTCGTACGCACCGCCCTGAACAGTCTCGAATAATCGTCATACCCCAAACCAACAACGCAGTTCTCCAGAGCTTCACGCTGTGGCGCCTGAGGTTTTACTAGCGCGTCGACAAAACGACCTTGCCAGTCGGCGCTCAAGATTCCGAACCAGAATTTTGACACACCAAGATCAAATTCACTCCGAACGATCGCAAGATCTTCTTCGCACCTCATCGACCAGTGTGAAACTTGCACTCCCGGGTCCAGAGAATTCATTCGAATCTCAATCGACGATGTTCGCCGATCAACGACCTGGAAAAAGGCAACCAGAAACTTCCCGGCAATGATCCCAACGGGTGATGCGTCCGAAGGCTCCATCAGTCCCCGACTTATTAAGAGCTGGGTTCCCAATGCAATGTCGTCGCCAATACCAATGAGGCCCAGCCCGCCATCCACGAACCTGAGAATTCTCCTACCCGTAATGGCGATCAACGCTGCCACTTCAGATCGGTTGAGCAAGAAACCTTGATCGTGAAAGTCAGAGACAACAACAGCAGGAGCGGTCATATCAAAAATCTAATATTGGGGCCAAGTGTGCCGCGAGACGTGCGAATGAAGTGGTGGAGTTGTGAACCACATCTTCAATTCAAATAGGTCTTCTCGAACATGAGAAGTACTTGACATCGCATTCAGATGCAGTCCATGAATGAAGTCACTCATAGGTCCGATCCACGAATTTCCAAACGTGCGCTGCTGAGAGTCCCTCACTTCAGCTATGGCTGATTCCAAATCAACCAGCCACCTGCAGCTCTGAGCGCTGAGTTTTTCCAAATCAGCGTCGACGTTGTACATGACAAAGGCTCTCTAGAGGCCTTCGTTTGAGCGATAGCGCTCTAACTGATTGAAGACCGCGACGGTGTACTGCTCCAACCCGTTATGGACATTGCGAAGACTAGGCAAATAGGTTGTCTCCCACTGACTGCGGAATGAATCCGCGGCCGGGCTGTGCCACTCGGTGTTCTGCAAGGTGCTGGTCACGGATGTAATGAGATCATTCAACACTTGCGCTTGACTGACAAAGGTCGAGTGCGTATTCGTTAAGCTCTCGATACTCAATTCAACATTCGGCATGAATCCCCCAGTACGTTTGTCGTTGAGGCGCAGTGTACACTGCGCCCGAGAGGTCGGCAAGTACGAATTGTTTGATGTCGAAGGGTGCTAAGTGTTCATAGTAGGTCTTACTGCTGTCGGTTCTTTTGGTCAAAAGGACGTGCTTCTTGAACTTGATGCCAACGCACACTGGGACTCTGCATTGGAAGTTCTCGCTAAGAGTATTCCGCCTTACCCTGGTGACTTTCATTACGTCATAGGGCGCACGGGTTTTGCCCTGACTCCAACAACGCCTCTTCGAAGTCTCGACTTGCGTTGGGGCGACAAGTTGATTCAGCGCGATGGAAAGTCCACGTTTCTGGCGAGCGCACGAAAATTGGTGCCGGTGGACGCAACGTCGGGTGACGCCCTCCTACTTTCTGGCGGTGTTCACATCATTGGGCGAGACCCATCTCACGCGTCGGTCATTGTCGACGTCCCTTCCGTCTCTCGGCGACATGCCACGATGACGGTGACCGCCACGCGCGTCGAAGTCGAAGACAATGGATCCAGTAACGGGACGACAGTGAATGGCGAGGCGATCGTCGAGCCCGTGGAAGTGCGTAACGGCGACATCGTGTCGTTCGGATTAGCCGCATATCGATTCGAAGACGCAACTTCGCCTAATCCGGTTGTCGTTCCCGGTGCATTCGAAGGTCTCATTTCGTTCAATCGGCCACCTCGCCACATCGATGAAGCCCCAAATACGAGAATCTCGCTCACTGCGCCGCCGAGGAAGGTTGAATCTCGCAAGTTGCCAATGGCCACTTACCTGGCCCCAATCGCGGGCGCGGGCGTCGCCGCTTTCGTCTCTCATCGACCCGTCGCACTTCTCATTGCTCTCGTTTCTCCGCTGATGTATCTCGCCACGACGTTTGGGGAAAAGCGATCTGGGGCGAAGGACTATAAACGGGATTCGATGGCGTTTAAGACTCTGGTCGACGAACAATTCGTCGTGGCTCAGCGAGTGCTCGAACAGTACAGGGATTGGGCCCAGAGACGCTGGCCTTCGTCGGTCAACTTGGAGCCTTTGGCGCACAAACTCGATGAACGACTCTGGTGGCGGCGTCCTCACGATGATGATTTCTTGCAGATTCGACTCGGTACGCACGAACGTATCTCCCCCGTTGAGCTAGCGATGCCAGAGGGCGGCTCAGACGAGCTTCGTGCCTACGTCAGTGAAAAGTTTGAGGGAGTTGTCGGACCACAGAGGCTTCCACTTCCTCTCGGGCTCAAGGGGCTCGGTGCCCTTGGAATCGTGGGCAACGAGTCCCTCGCCTTTCCGTTCTTGAACGCGCTCGCTCTGCAGATCGCGACGGAACAAAGTCATCGTGACGTCTCGATTGACATCTTGGCACCTGACCATACCGATCAATTTGACGACCTGAAGTGGCTGCCGCACGTGACCGCCCGTGGACTCGACGCGGCGCTCGTCGCACTAGATGATGTTGCTGAAACCTCGTTTATGAAGAAATTGTCGGCCATCAAAGAGGAGAGACTTGGCAATGACGGTTTTGGTCGTGATGCGCTCAAGAAGATGCCCCATCACATTGTCATCATTTGCCCCCCAATAGCGACGAATCGCGCGCAAATGTCCGAGTTCTTGACGGGACTCGCTGACGCCAACATGACCGTCATCTGGATCGCGCCCGAACGAGCTTTTCTCCCCGGCGAGTGCTCTGCGGTCATCGTTCTCCAGCCCGACGGAGAAGGCCAACTCACGTCAGAGAAGCTCGCCACTTCATTTAAGGCAGAGTTCGTTGATGACTCCTCGGCCGTTGGCCTCGGACGAGACTTGTCCCCACTTCGTGACACCTCCGCGGCGGGCACATCGACGAGCATCCCCGACTCCGTGGCCTTGCTTGACCTCCCACGATTTTCGGGAATCAACATTGATTCTTTGGTAAGACGTTGGCAACAACCAGACAATGACTTACGTTTCCCGATTGGCGTAGGGGACGAAGGCGAATTCGTTCTTTCACTTGTTGCCGACGGACCACACGCACTTGTTGCCGGGATGACGGGCGCCGGAAAGTCCGAATTACTTCAAACGATGATTGCGTCATTGTGCTTGTCATATTCCCCGGAGTTGGTCAATTTCGTTCTCATTGACTACAAAGGGGGGTCGGCCTTTCGAAGTTGCCGCTCACTCCCCCACACCGTGGGGTTCGTAACGGATCTTGACGATGGCCTGGCTGAGCGCGCAATTATTTCGTTGAATGCCGAACTCCGTCGTCGTGAACACATGATTACCAACGTTGGCGGTGCAAAGGACGTTCTCGAATTTCGCCGCATACACCCCGAACAGTCCTTACCCGCTCTCGTCATAGTGATCGATGAGTTTGCCTTTCTGGTCAAGGAGCTTCCGGAATTCGTCGATCGCCTCGTTGATATCGCGCAGCGCGGTCGGAGTTTGGGTGTCCACCTCGTCCTCGCGACGCAGCGACCCAGCGGCGTGATTTCGTCGCAGATTCAAGCGAACACGAATCTACGCATTGCGCTACGTGTCGCAAGCACATCAGATAGCAGTGACGTCATTGACTCTCCGATTGCCGCAACCATCTTGCCTGCGCAGCGCGGTCGCGCATACTTCAAGACCGGACCAAGGAAAGCCCAAGAAATACAAGCGGCGTATTCGGGTCGATTGCAAACCTCCAGTACGGATACCACCGGTCGCGCGATGACCTTCAGTCTCTCCAAGATGGATCTTCGTGCCGTAGACATTGCTCGAGAGAACGACGAGGATGCTCCGAGCGATCTGGACTCGGTCGTCGCACTGTGTCAGGGAGCAAATGAGCGAGCAGGAATTCCAACGCCACTTGCTCCGTGGCTCGAACCACTGCCCGAATCACTTGCAATGTCAGATCTCGCCAGCATGACGCCAGCGAGCGAAACGCCGCTCGGGCTGGTCGATCTACCTGACCGTCAAGACCGTGAGATCTTGACCTATCACCCTCATCGAGACCAGAACGTCATGATTGTGGGGGGGGCACGAACGGGTAAGACGAACGCCCTTTGTTGTATCGCCGCGTCGCTATCGCAACAACCGATCGATCGAGCGCCGTGGATGTACGGCATCGACTTCGGGCACGCAGGATTGCAAAAACTCACCCGACTACCGACGTGGGGTGGAACCGCTACTGCTGCATCCCTTGAGACTGTCGCACGATTGGTGGACTTACTCGACGGTCTTTCGGTGGAACGGCAAAGTGTCGTAGAATCGCAGCGCTCGACGTTACGCCCCATCATCACCTTCGTCGACAATTGGTCAGCTCTCATGTCGGCACTTCAAAGCGTCGAATACATGCCTTACCTCGATCGATTGCAGCGCCTCATTGCTGACGGACGTGGAATAGGTATGTACTTCATTGTCACAGGGGAAAGAGAGGGAGTCTTCTCGCCGACCGTCACCTCTGCGATAGGTCAGACGTGGACCTTTCGGCTCGCGGCCGCTCAAGATGTTGGCAGTAGGCATCGCCAGGCCGCTGGACGGCTCTTGTCCTTGCCCGTTGGCCGAGCCATCGATACCAAGGGCTCAGAGGTACAATTCATTTTTCCAGCACCACTGTCCGATGCCTCCACACAACCAGTATTCGAAGGCCTCACTCGCGCCGGAGCACAGCCAACCTTGCGTCTTTTGCCCGATAGTTTCCCTTTGTCGGGACTCGAAGGCCCCCATGACCTACGCGACGTACCACTAGGCATAGACGAAACATGGCGACAAGTGAACGTGAATTTTGCCGAGAATCCCTATTTCATCATTGTTGGAAACCCTCGAACGGGGAAGAGCACGTTAGCGAACACGTTGGCGGATGGTATTTATCGCACCGAGGTCACAACGCATCGATACCTCATAGGTAACCGTCGAACTCCACTGATGGAGCGAAGTGACTGGACATCCACGGCCATTGGCACGGATGCCGTCCAGGCGCTGCTACCCGAAATTCGTGACGCCATAACAGAGCAGAGTTCTCAAGTGCTCCTCGTTGCCGATGATGCGGACGACTGGGCAGATATTTCCAGTTCGCTGAACAACCTTTTGGACGCGCTCTTAAAGACCGGAATTGACCACCGTCTCCTTTTCGTCGGAGTTGTGTCGACTAGCCGTGCACAACGAACCTTCAGTTCATGGCTCGGGGCTGCGAAAACCCAACAGAGCGGCTTCCTCATCGGTGGCGGCCCAGAGAACGGGGACATCTTCCAGATACGGCTGCCCCGTCCTCTGACGCCAAATGAACCCCCTGGGCGTGGCTACCTCGTAACGCCACGGGGAAATGTCAAGACGCATGTCGCAATTGCCAACTAACACTCCGGGTGAAATGACCGAGGTTCTAGTCGTTCGTTCTCCGGCCGGAAATACGGAATCATCCCTCAGAGCGTCAATTTATCTTTTTCGCCCTGGATAAGTGCTTGAACGATGTGGCCTGCCTCCTCGTCGCCGTCGTAGTCTGAATCGGGTCCGTGTCGGACCGAGAAAAAGGGGAAGATCAACCATGCCGTACGAGTTCACGCAGAAGGGTCTCGAGACCCAAGAAGCCGTTCGGCGCTTCATGGAGCACGTGATCTATCCGGCCGAAGAGACCTACTACCAACAGCTCGAAGAAGTGGGTCCCGACGGTTACCCGCCGATCCTCGACAAGTTAAAGTCCGCGGCCCTCGAGCGCGGACTGTGGAACCTGTTCCTTCCCCACCTCCAGGCCGGCCACCCGGGCACGCCACTGAGCAACCTCGACTACGCCCCGATCTCCGAGGAGCTCGGCAAAGTTGGCTTCGCCTCGGAAGTCTTGAACTGCAATGCTCCGGACACCGGCAACATGGAGATCCTCAACCTCTACGGTTCCGACCGCATCAAGGCCGAGTGGCTCGCTCCCCTCCTCGCGGGTGAGATTCGCAGCGCGTTTTCGATGACCGAGCCCGACAGTTCCTCCTCCGACGCCACCAACATTTCGCTCTCCATCGACCGCGACGGTGACGAGTACGTCCTCAATGGTCGCAAGTGGTTCAGCTCCGGCGCCCGCGCCGAACGCTGCAAGGTTTTGGTCGTGATGGGTAAGACCAATCCCAACGCCTCGCGCCACCTCCAGCAATCGATGATCGTCGTGCCCAAGAACACACCGGGCGTCGAACTCGGTCTCGACCCGCACGTCTTTGGCTACACCGAGCGCGGAGGCCACCCCGAGATCATCTACCGCGATGTGCGTGTGCCGGTCGAGAACTTGCTCGGCGACGAAGGCAGCGGATTCGCTATTTCCCAGGCGCGACTCGGGCCGGGCCGTATCCACCACTGCATGCGCACCATCGGTGTCGCCGAGCGAGCACTCGATCTCATGGTCGCCCGATCACTCGAACGAAGCACCTTCGGCACGAGCCTCGCCCACAAGGGTCTCATCCAGGACTGGATTGCGGAATCTCGCATCGAGATCGACATGGCCCGTCAGTACGTGCTGCACACCGCACACCTCATGGACACGGTCGGCAACAAGTCCGCGGCCGCCGAGATCTCCGGCATCAAGGTGGCGATTCCGAACATGGCGCTCAAGGTCATTGACCGCGCCATCCAGGTGCACGGGGCCGCGGGTGTGACTCAGTTCTTCCCGCTCGCCCACATGTACGCCGGCATTCGCACGCTGCGTATCGCCGACGGACCGGACGAAGTGCACAAGATGACCATCGCTCGACGCGAGATCCTGAAGCGTCAGCCCGGGTTCCACATGAACCCGGCCACGCCGACCGACAAGTAAGGAAAAGAGCGACGCCCCTTCAAATGGGGGCGTCGCTCTTTTCCTACTGCATCAACGCGAAAATGGCCCCAGCGGGGTCGGCCACCACGGCCAAGCGACCATACGGCGTGTCTTCGACGTCGCGCACGACGCTGCCACCGTTGGCCAGGGCAGCGGCCACGGCGGTATCGGCGTTCTCGACACCGAAATAGACCAACCATCGTGGGCTGCTCGAAGGGTCGCTCGTGATGTCGAACAGACCCGCGTATTGCGTTTCGCCCTCATTGGCGGTTGCGTAACGGAAGTCCGCCGTGTCGCTCATCATGGAGGTGGTCCACCCGAAGGTCTGCTCGTAAAAGCCCTTCACGTCGTCGAACTTCTCGGTGTTCAGCTGGAACCACCGAGGTGTGCCCACCTGGTCGACCGCACCAAAGCCCATGAAGTCTCGCGGCTCCCAAACGCCGGCGTGCACACCGCTCGGGTCGAGGAATACACCCATCACGCCGAGTGTTCCTACTTCCATAGCCCCGCTGATGACGGTGCCGCCGTTCGACTCGACGGCCGCCATGCTCGCGGCCGCGTCGCTCACCGCGATGTAGGACGTCCACGACGAGGGCATCTGACCTTCGGACATGTCCGGCATGCCACCGGCGACGGGGAGATCTTTGTGGAAGAACATGAAGTACCCACCGAACTGGGGGTCGCCCTCACGCGCTTCCCAGCCGAGCACGGCGGCGTAGAAACGCTGCGCTGCTGCGACGTCGGGCGTCATCAGATCGCTCCAGCAGAATTGTCCAAGCGGACGTGGGGACGAGGCGGTCATGTTGCACCCTTCATAGGTTGTCAGGAATTCAGTGGCGTGATCGTATTGACCACCACTCATATCGGCAAATGAAATCTCGGCACACAAACTCACCCGCCGTTCACAGAGGGCAACGGTAGGCTCCGCTCATGAAACTCGGAATCCACTTCATTGACTTCACTCTGCCCGGAGAACCTCAGTCGCTCGCGAGTCAATTGGCCGATAGCGCGAAGGCCGCCGAGGCGGCCGGTTGCTCGAAATTCACCTTGATGGATCACTGGTTCCAGATGGAATTCTTCCGCACGTCCGAAGACCCGATGCTCGAGGCCTACACGTCACTCGGCTACCTCGCCGGACTTACGACCACCATGGAACTCGCCACGTTGGTCACCGGTGTTACCTACCGGTACCCGGGCCTTCTCGCGAAGACCGTCACAACGCTCGACGTGCTGAGTCAGGGTCGCGCCCAACTCGGCATCGGTGCCGCCTGGTACGAACGCGAACATCTCGGTCTCGGGGTCCCCTATCCCCCAACGACCGAGCGATTCGAGCGTTTAGAGGAGACCTTGCAGATTGTTCTACAGATGTGGAGTGACAATGACGGTCCCTACAACGGTCGCTACTACCAGTTGGCCGAGACCCTGTGTCGACCCCGTCCCGTGTCGTCGCCACGACCGCGCATCATGATTGGTGGGAACGGAGAGAACAAGACGCTCCGCCTCGTCGCGCAGTACGCGGACGTGACCAACATCATCCCGGGATCGGTCGCCGAAGCCGGGCACAAGTTCGAAGTGCTCGAACGGCACTGTGCAAATCTCGACCGCAATCCGGGAGAGATCGAGCGGACCGTGCTCGGAAGCTTCATCAACACGAACGACAAGGACGCTTTCCTCGCGACCTGCGAACAACTCGCGACGTTCAATGTGGAGCTCGTCGAAATCGTGCCCCACAGCGAGACGCCGGCGACGTTCATCGAGGAGTTCGCGAGTTACGTCGTGCCTCGGTTGGCCGACCTGTAAGTCGCATCAACCCGTCGCGTCGTCCTAGGGCCTCTCTCGTCACGGCGGGTGAAGGGCGCCTCCGCGAGCAGTAACAACAGTGTTCGAAACCGAGAACCCCCCGCACTTGAGGCGGGGGGTTCTCGAACTCAGCGACGATGTTCTAGTTGCAGGGGTCCGAAACGCTCAGGTACGTCGACGTGGATCCGCTCGAGGCTGCAACGGTCACCGGCTCAGTCGCAATCGCTGGCGCGTCGGTACAGGTATCGGCGAGCAAGCCCGACGTGTAACCGTCGATGTTCAACGACCTGAAGTCCGCACTGTTCACCGGCGTCACCGACGGCGCGAGGACAAAGTCGTCGCCTCCGAATGTGTTCGCCGTGGAGTCCTGACCGTGGAGAGTGAGCGTGTAAGTTCCTCCCTTGATTCCGGTCGCGATCACGGTATAGGTGCAGGTGTAGAACGTCCCGGCCGTGGTGATCGGTCCGACGGCCGCGTCGGAACCGGCCGTGGACTTCGCCGGAATCGCAATGTTCTTGGAGTAGCCCGACGGTCCGGTCACCGACAGCGAGGTCGGAGCGAATTTGTACGACGAGCAGGCAATTGTCTTGTCCACACGATCAAAAGAGTCGATGCTGGAGTAAATCGTCACGGTCAAGGTTCCCTTGGGGCCGACCGAAGTGGCCACTCCCGTGATGGTGACGTTGCGCGCCGATGCCGCCGTGGCGTTTTTCGCCTCGAAGGTGGCCCCGACAGTCTTGAGAGCCACCTTGACACCCTTGCCGACGAGGAAAGTCTTGACAGCCACCGCGCGCTCCAGACCCAACTTCTTGAGGACCTGAGTGGTCCCGGTCTTTTGGATGTACCCCGTCAACGTCACGTCGGAGTACCCGGCGAGCTTTGGCGCCAAGGTGGTGAGCGTGGACTTCGCGGACGAACTCAGGGCAGCGGAGTTGGGGGCGAAGAAGACTTCGCCGACCTTGACCGGCGAGCCCGCGGACAGCGACACGGCGTGAGCGCTGATCGCGACGCTGGACCACAGCGAGACGGTGGCGAGTGCCACTCCCACACGGAGAAAACGGCGGTTCATGAATTCACAACCCTTTCAAAGAAGAATCCCCACGACTTTTGCGGGGGGAACGACAATGTCTCAAACACAGAACTCTACCGACAAAAGAAGGACGTTGCCGCACGAATGGCTCCGGCGGTCGCCGCGTGCGTCACTTCGGATCGGTCGCGGGTTCGCGGGCCAGGTTCCCCGTCGGGCCGCCGAAGGGATTATCTATCCCGCCGGTACTCGGCAATGTTCGCACGCACCCGGAGGATCTCTCGCCGGTACGAATAATGAAGGTGACGAGTCCAATCAATCCCGACGCGGGTGACGCTCTTGTCGATCGTTGCTCGACGAGCACTGATCAGTGACGCGGGAACTCCGGTGGCCGATGACAATTCTTTTTGTGTGTGGCACCGCCAGCCCAGATTCGACCGATCGCTTCGAGGCACCTCATCCATGACGTTCGACGCGACGAACCAGAGAATGCCCGCCGCAAAGGCGTCGTACCGATCTGATCGGTGCAGCGCCACCGGGTCCAGTGTGGCAATCGTGAAGAGAACGTGTCGAGCCATATAGGCCACGTCACTGTCGTAGAACTCAGTGGCCCAGGGCTCCATACGTTGCGCAATGAGTGTGGTCACGACGACGTCGGCCGGTCGAATGAGGGACCAATCATCATCTTCACGTAAGTGCTGATCGTCGAGCTCAGCGTACTTCGCTCGTCCGCCGACCGTGTGGATCAGTGAATCCTCAAGTTCCTCCACCAGATCCGCCATATCAAATTCATCGCTACGGGGTGCCGAGAAGACGTTCATCGACTCGTCATCTCCGTCACGTAGCGCGACCAGGATTTCTCGGAACACCGGCGCCCACCGTCGAGCCGCGGCGAAGGTCTCTTCGGCGAGATGGGGATCGATGCTCCGACGATCGTGAGCGAACGCCGCGAACGCCGCGACGACGTCCGGAGCTCGTTCGACTGAGGGGACGTCGACGCCCAATTGCACCAACCACGACATCAACGCCACTTCGACGACCACCGGGCTCCAGCGCAAGGGGTCACCAGAACCCTCCTCGCACGCCGCCTCGACGAGTCGCGTGACGATCAGACGGACGTCATCGGGATGAATACCTGGCACGGCCGCGAAGCGGGAGACACAAAAGTCCCGCACGATCGCGTCTCGATCGACCGCACTCCACTTTCCCGCACGTCCGAGGTCGCCCCCTGGTGGAAGGCCCCGGAGAATCCATTCCACGATCGTGCGGCAGGCGGGCCACGTATCGTTCTCGAAACCCCAGCCGAGCTGATCGCCGCGCGCGATGGCGTCCTCGACGCGAGCACGGGCCACTGCTCCGTCAAGGGGTGTCAATCTCAATTCCCCCGGATCAAGTGACGCGTAGGTCGCGGCAAAAGACGGTCCACCATCATTCACCACGAAAGCGTCCTTGACGACGCCACCCACGTTGTGATCGATATAGATGATCACCGTCGCGGCGGCGCCCGTACTCCACGCCCACGAGATGACGATATTCTCGCCGTCACCGAGCGGATCCTCAGTGATGGAGACGTCGGTGATCTCCACCTTTCCCATCGCCGTGATCCAGGGGGCGAGAGCGGTCACGCGTGGCAGATGGAGTCGCCGACGGACGGCGAGAGCGAGAATGTCATCAGGGTGCAGTGTGGCGATGGCGAGGGCCAGTGCCTCAACGGCGGGGATGCCGGAGTCCGCGAAGGAAAAGAACAACTCGCGAGGATTTGAGGTCGCGGGATGGTCCGTCGGGCTGTTCGGACGATTCGTGGTCGCTTCAATGATCGCCGACGCCATCAGAAGTAAGGCGTACGGCGAATTCTGTTGGAGGCACGACTGTGCTTCGCCCACGAAGGCGGGTAGGTCTCCATTGCGCGCGCCTCGATAGTGCGAACTTCGAGACGTCGTCGGTGGTCGCCGTCGATGCGGTCTTTTCTTCGCCACGACACAGTCTACGTTCGACGTTGGTGTTTCTCCACTGCCGCGTCTCGCCGTTCGTCGCGGCGTCTCGACGAGAGTTGAAGCAGATATGCTGCCGATTGTGGATAAGGGTCTCCTGATCTTTGACGGTGACTGTGGTTTCTGCACCACGTCGGCCCACTGGATCGAATCCCGCTGGTCGACGGAGGCCGGAACAGCGATGTCGTGGCAGCGACTGGGCAGCGAGCGACTCTCGGAACTCGGACTCTCGAAGGACGACGTGACCAGTCGCGCGTGGTGGTTCGACGCCCGTGGTGTCCGTGGGGGCGAGCGCGCCGTGGCCGCCGCTCTCATCGCCGCTCGTGGAGGTTGGGGAGTTCTCGGCCGACTGATCGATACACCACCGATTCGTTGGCTGGCTAAACCTGGATACTTCCTCGTCGCTCGCTATCGCTACAAGTTGCCCGGCGCCACGGAAGCCTGTCGCCTCTAACCAACGGAGTGGCGTCAGTGCCGCGCGACCGCGGATGGTGCGGCAACGACGAATTTCGGTAGCGGTCGTGAATCCCTACGACTTCGCCATCGTGGCGCGCGCGGCCCTCTCGACGGCGTCAGCCACGGCCTTCACCACCAACGGGTTGAACACCGTGGGCACGATGTAGTCCGCCGAGAGTTCATTGTCCTGCACCACGTCAGCGATCGCGCGTCCGGCGGCGATCTCAATGTCCTTGGTGACTTGGGGCGCACCGCAATCGAGCATGCCCCGGAAGATCCCGGGGAACGCCAGGACGTTGTTGATCTGGTTCGGTTCGTCACTGCGACCTGTCGCGACAATGGCCGCGTACTTGCGCGCGAGCTGCGGATCCACTTCGGGGTCGGGGTTGGCGAGCGCGAAGACAATCGCATCGGGACCCATGACCTTGAGTTGTTCTTCGGTCACGAGATTCGGCCCGGATACGCCCACGAAGACGTCGGCACCGCGCATCGCCTCCGTGAGGTCCCCACGGCGCTTATCTCTGTTGGTGTGCGACGCCAACCAGCGGCGGTCCTCGTCGAGAGTCGGGTCATTCTCGTCAATGATCCCGTGGCGGTTCACGCCCACGATGTCGCCGACTCCTTCGGCCATCAGCAATTTCGAAATCGCCACACCCGCCGCTCCGACGCCCAGCATGACGACACGGATGTCCTTCATCTCTTTACCCACCACCCGCAGGGCGTTGCGCAGGGCCGCGTAGACGACAACCGCCGTCCCGTGCTGGTCGTCGTGGAACACGGGGATGTCGAGTAGCTCGCGGAGTCGGGCTTCGATCTCGAAACATCGGGGGGCCGCGATGTCCTCCAGATTGATGCCGCCGTAGACGGGAGCGAGACACTGGACAATGCGGACGATCTCGTCAGTGTCCTGAGTGTCGAGGCACACCGGCCACGCGTCGATGTCGGCGAAGCGCTTGAACAGCAGGGCCTTTCCCTCCATGACGGGGAGCGCCGCTTCGGGACCAATGTTCCCGAGACCCAGCACCGCTGACCCATCGGTGACAACGGCGACCGTATTGCGCTTGATCGTCAGTTTGCGAGCGAGAGACTTGTCCTCGGCGATCGCACTCGAGATCCGCGCCACGCCCGGGGTGTACGCCATTGACAGATCGTCGCGAGTCTTGAGGGAGACCTTGGGTTGTACGGCGATCGTGCCGCCCAAGTGCAAGAGGAATGTGCGGTCACTAATGAAATGCACGCGCGTCCCGTCAATCTCGTCCACGGCCTTCCCGAGTGACTCGGAGTGCGCCTCGTTGCTGGCGTTACATGTCACGTCGATCACCATGTGACCTTCGATCGGTTCGACGACATCGAGAGCGGTCACCAGTCCCCCGGCTTCACTGATCGCTGTCGCGATCGCTGGCATCATGGAAGCGTTGTCGAGAGCGACACGCATGGTGATCGAATAAGAAGCACTAGGGAACGTCATGAGAGGTACGCGCTTTCTGCGAGAGGGCGACGAAACGCACCAGCACCTGACGGCTGCTTACGACGAGAGACGAGGTCGTTCAACATCAATTCGAGCCTACGGCTCATGAATTGGCTATTTCTAAGGCCTTTGGTCACTCACTCGCCACAGCCGCCAGCGCCGCTTGACGTTGTTCGAGTGATGGATGGGTCGTGGCTCGGATGCTCATTGGGAACATCAGCCATTTCTTCCATCCGGAACCGACGATCTGTCGGCGCTGGGCCTCGGCCAAGCCAACGAGAACGACGAGAGCGCGGCTCATGGCGGCGGGATCTCCCGTCAGTTCAGCAGCTCGCAGATCAGCCCGAATTTCACGCCAACGCTTGGAGAAACCGGTCGCCCACGACAACAAATGAATCGCGGGAACCAGTGATACCGACCACACGACGAAAGACCAATGGAAAAACACGACACCAAGAACGAAAGCGTACGGCACCAAAAACACGACCTTCGCTCGTCGCGAGGCTGCCGCTCGATCGTCACTAGCGACGTGGCACATTTCGTGGGCGATCACCGCTCGCAGTTCCTCGTCAGAGACCGCTTCTAGAAACGATGGTGCGATGCGCAACACGGGAATCTTGCGACGATATTGGACGGCGGCCAAGAATATGGATTCTTGAATGCGCACGCAGGGAATCGTGCACTTCACGCGAGCACACACCTCGACAATGATTGGTGAGAGTCGGTGTTCCAGGTCGAGGTTCGTGACGACAGGCCCACGCAATCGTCGACTACGCCACACCATGACGCCAAATTGCGCGTAGTAAATTGCCATCAATGCGAACACGACGAGATTCGTCGCCGCGAGTTCGAATAGCACCACGTACACGAATACGACGGCTGCGACGAACAGCACTCCACTGACGAGACGGCCTTTTCGAGCAACTTCAGCTGCAGTTTCAAAGACGACCTCGTCATCCCCGCCGCGAACCTCGTTTGACGTGACATCTGAAGCGTCCATCTGGGGAGCGCCGTTGTTGTCGTCCACGATTGCCGCCGTTTCGCCGCCGCACGTCGCGCAGCAGATTGCATCGACGCTGCGACCGTAAAGTGCGCACGCCGGGTTGCGACAGACGTTTGCCATCCGCGTAATTTACGACGACCTGGAGCCCGCATGTACCTGTCGAAATTTTGGCTAGTCCGCGTGCGCCTAGAGGACGCGGCTGACCGACTTCCTACCGTGACCTACTTGACGCTGAAAGTTCCGTTCTTCGTGACGCTGACTTTGCCGGCCGACGTGAGTGCCGCCACCGAATACGAGCACGTGCCCTTGGCGAAACCAAAGATCGCCGAGGTTCCCGCAACGCAGACCTTCGAACCTGCCTTGGCCGTCACCTTCCAGTGACCATTCTTCGGCAACTTCTCACCCGACTTCTTCTCGAGCGACACGAAGGTCACCGATGAGCGGTCCAACGCCTTGCCCTTCGCAGTGGCGAATCCGTAGTGGGGCTCCGAATACGTCACGTTCGGAAAGTAAAAGCGCACTCCCGTCGCGTCCGAGGTCACGGTGTAGTACTCACCGGTTCCCGGGCTCGTCAAAGGGGCCAGTACCACCGTCGAACCGAGTTCGGTCCGCGTGATCGACATGGAGGCCGCAAAGAGGGCGGGCGTCGTTCCGAAGCACTGTGCGATCGCGGAGGCGGGAATGAAGACACCGAGGGTGCCGGTCGCCAGGGTCGTCCCATCGGGCTCAAAGTGTGGACCAGCGAGATTCACCGACACGCCATTGCCCGTTTGATTCGGTGAATATGTCGGGCACTGCGCATTCGTGTAATAGACAAACGAGGCCGCGCTCACCTGCATGCCGATCAGATTGCCGAAATTGCCGGAGCCGACACCGGTCGATGTTTGGAACCTGACGCCACCCCATAGTTGGACGGCGTTGTCACTCGCTACTTCCACGCGACTCGCGCATTGTTCGGGCGTCTCTGGTCCCGTCACGCCACCGACCGTGACGGCCTGACCGAGGCAGCAACCGGACACTGAGGTGGGATCGAGTGGGCCGAGGAAGTGTCAGGTTCTCGGATTTGGGCTTACCGAAGTTTCGATTGTGCTCTTCGTGCAAATGGCAATCGTGAAGAGGCGGCGGTCTTCGCGGCGAATGGACTGAATGCGGGCATCAGTTCAACGACAATTC
>CAIQGE010000016.1 GCA_903871335.1 uncultured Actinomycetes bacterium | reverse complement strand
GGGTAGGGTCCGTGATCACGGGGGTTCTTCCAATCTGTAGGTGTAGAGAACCAACAGACTTGCAGAGCCCCCGCTCTTCGCTAACTCCTAAGCCACAACCGACCGATCAAATCTCAAAACCACGCGCAAATCCGAAGTTCCGCTAATCCACGACCGGCGCGCGCAGCTCCGGACGGATCTTAAGGAAGTAGTAGATCGCCGAGACGGCACCGAAGATGATGGTCGTAAAGAACAACAGAGCAATGATGGTGGCGCACGAGTCGCGAGAGCGCCGGTGCTCGACGAACACTGACCGGGGCGTCAAGAACACGTCGATGAGTGCCGCCATCGTGATCACGAAGCAAATTCCCGAGACGAGCACGAACCAGTCGATGATCTGAGATCCCGTCGTGGCCATCACGCGTCCAATGTAGATGAACCTTGAGAGGACGAGCGGTGACGTAGTGGCTCGGCGGTCACAGTCACGTGGTCTTTGTTGTCGCGGTGCCGGTAGGTTTTCGGCCTAGGGACTGGTTGGCTGAGTGAACGTGAACGCGTGTTTCGGCCACTGCATCGTGACGTACAGCGCGGGAACGTTGGCGGTAAAGGACGTCTCCGTCGCGCCCACGACGTACGGCGTCGACGAATTCGACACGTAGAGCACTGTTCCGGGCTCGTAGAGGAGTTGCACGTGTTGTCCGTGCCAGATTTCGGTCGGGCCCTTCGAGAGTTTCTTGCCCTGGTGATACAGAGCCCGAAGCGTCGTTGACGGCCACGCCGAGAGCACCGTCGCGCACGCCGACGCCGTCGACCAGGACGTCCGCAGCTGTGTCGTCGTCCACCATCTATTCGCGATGGCGCGAGCGTTCAACGTCATCAGGTGCGGCCAGCACGCCCGTGCCGAGAGTGCCTGCACGTCAGTGGCTGCGTGAAAGGGTGACGTGAGTTGACTCTCGTTGGCCCACACGTACGTCGCGCCCGCTGTAGAACCGTGCGCCCCGAGATGACGCACGCTCAGCGTTGATGGCCCGTGCGTCAGGGTGGCGTTGTAGGAACCGTTGCGGTTTCGTTGCACGACGAGGTGCAGGACACCGGAGTTCAACGTCACCGCCACCGCCGGAGCGCGTTGCGAGACCGACGCCATCTGTTCGGTGATCCTCGCGACGGACCAACCGGCCAACGCCGTGGCGGGCGGCGCGGACGTTCCCCCGCAGGCGGCGAGGACCGCCGACGAGATCACGAGAGTCACCGCGACACTCAGTGATCGCGTGAACCTCGACCTCATCGTTACTGGACTTGGGTATAGGGCGTGTAGCGCGCGGCGGTGTCGTGGTCGAGCGGCGCACGATCGTTGTAGCGCAGCAAGTGCCAGTTCCCGTCGCGGTACTCCACTTCGGTCATCGAGCAGTTCTCGGTGCGCAGTCGAAGTCGAGCTCCGGGGGCAGATCCGTTGACCAATTTGACGGCCTGTTCAATGACGCCGCCGTGGACCACCAGGATCGCGAGTTCGCCCGCGTGCCGTTCGGCGATCTCGGTGAGCGCTACTCGGCACCGTTCGTAGAAGCCGAGCCAACTCTCCCCGCCCGGCGCCAGGGGCACACCCGGATCGCGGTCCCAGTCCGGTGCGCCGAAGGTGGCCACCATCTCGTCCCAGACCATGCCGTCGGCGTCACCGGGGTGAAGTTCGCACACGTCGCAGCGCGCGTCGGCGACGAGGTGTGCGGGTAGCGCCGGCGCAATGATCGCGGCCGTTTCGATCGCACGCGGCAGGACCGAGGTGTAGAGCGCCGCCGCGTCCGCGAATTCGTGAGACTTTGCGAGTCGGTCGCGAAGGGCGACCGCTTGCAAGTAACCGAGGTCGGTGAGTCCACCACAACCAGTCGGTCCCCCGACGATTCCGTGACGATTGCAATTCGCTTCTCCGTGGCGCACGAGGAGCAGACGCGCACCCGTCGGTAGTGGGCCCCGCGTGCGGAATCCCTCGGGCGGCAGGACGCCGTGGTCACTCACGCGAGGTCCCCGACGAAGGCTTCCAACTGGCGCAGCGTGCGACACTCGATCACGCGGTCGCAGTACGGCGCGTACTGGGAGATGATCGAGTCGCCGGAGTTCCAGTAACTCTGCGGCTCGGGGTTCAGCCAGTAGACGGCCTTGGCGCGATAGCGCAGATCGGCGACCACTTCGGCGTGCGCCTGGTGGTAGTTATTGCGCGCGTCACCCAAGATGAGCACCGCGGTGCGCTTATTGACCTCGCCCGCGAAGCGTTCGTGGAAGCTGAGGAGCGCTCGTCCGTAGTCACTGTGACCGTCAAAGGCGATCACGTCGGCTTCCGCGTTGATACGCGCGACGGCCTCGGCGGGATCGTCCGTGTGCTCAAACAGTCGGGTCACTTCGTCGAGACCATCGACGAAAACGAAACTACGCACTTTGGAGAACTGTGACGAGATGGCGTGCACGAGGAGCAATGTGAAGCGCGCGAAGGAGGCGACCGATCCGGAGATGTCCGCAATCACGATGATCTCGGGCTTGGCCGGACGCGGGGGCTTAAATCTGAGGTCGATGGGCACACCGCCGGTCGACAAACTCTTGCGCACGGTGTGTCGCAAATCAACCGGTCCGCGACGCTTGTGACGACGCTTGCGCGCGAGTCGCACGGCCAGCTTTCGCGAGAGAGGTCGCAGCGCGCGTTCGAGTTGAGCCATCTCGTCGCGATTCGCGTGCATGACGTCGAGATCCTCGGGTAGCGGCTTGCGCACCGACTTCGCCAAGGCTTCGGCCCCACGGTCCTCAACGAGACGTTCGCGAATCTCTTGTTCAATGGCGGCCTTCAGCGCCTCGATGCGTGACTGGGCCTCGTCGCGGGCCAGTCGCTCGGCGAGGTGGTCGTCCTCGCCCGTCGCGTTCTCCATCACCAACTTGTCGTAGAGACCGTCGAGGTCCAGATTTCGCAACGTGCGGTAGAGGTAGTACGTTCCCCCGACCGGCCGGCCCGGTTCCATGCCCGCGTAGCGCGTGACGGCTTCCTGGGCTGCTTGACGTAGAGCGTTGTTGTCATTGTTGAGCAATGCTCGAAAGAGCATCTCGGCGAGTTCTTCGGCCGACAGGGACGAATTGGCTCCCCCGCCCATGCCCATCGGGCGCCCGGCGCCCTTCATGCCGGTGGGCGCCCCCTTGCCGTCGCGCTGGGCGTCCTCGTCGACATCGTCGCCCGATTCGAACAGAGCGTCGGGGTCATCCACGTGCCGATTCGCGAAGAAGACGTCAAAGGCGGTGTTGAAGACGGGCAGGTGGTCACCGTCTTTGACCAACGTCGCCGACAGCGTCGCTTTCACCATGGCGCGATCCGACATGTCGATCACCGTCATGGCGCGACCGGCGTCGACGTGCTCGGACATCGAGATCGGCAGGCCCGCCGCTCGCAGCTCGGCGATGAAATCGCCGAGAACGTTAAGCAAGGGACTTCCCCTTGCCCAAGAGTTCCTTGGTGGCCTTTTCGATGTCCGCTTGGTACTTGAGCAGGATGTGCAACGTCGCCGCCGCGTCCTCGTCACCAATCTCCTCGCGACCGAGCACCACCAGCGTGCGCGCCCAGTCGAGGGTCTCAGAGACCGACGGCGCCTTCTTTAAGTCCACAGTGCGCAGCGAGCGAACCACTCGCGCGATCTGCTCGGCCAACGTCGTCGAGATTCCGGGCACGCGGCTGATGATGATGTCGCGCTCGCGCTCGACGTCGGGGTATCCGACGTACAGGTAGAGGCAGCGTCGCTTGAGAGCTTCGGACAGCTCGCGCGTGTTGTTCGAGGTCAAAAAGACCATCGGGATCTGGGTGGCGCGCACCGTGCCGAGTTCGGGAATCGACACTTGATATTCCGACAAGATCTCGAGCAGCAGCGCTTCGGTCTCCAGCTCCACGCGGTCAATTTCGTCGATCAGGAGAACGACGGGCTCCTTGGCGCGAATGGCCTCGAGCAGCGGTCGGGTGAGCAGGAATTCTTCGGCGAAGATGTCTTCTTCCAGCGCGTGCCAGTCCTCGGCGGTCGAATCGTCGGGTCGGCCGGCCTGAATGCGCAACAACTGCTTGCGGTAGTTCCACTCGTAGAGAGCCTTGGATTCGTCGAGGCCCTCGTAGCACTGCAAACGAATCAGGCGCGCACCCGTGGCGTCCGCCACGGCTTTGGCGAGAGCGGTCTTACCGGTACCGGCGGGGCCCTCCACGAGAACGGGCTTCGCCAGGCGGTCCGCGAGGAACGTGACCGACGCGATGGACTCATCGCTCAAGTAGTCGTTCTCACGCAAACGGCTCACCACGTCGGTCGTCGACGTAAAGCGCGGCGGCGGCACCTCGTCCAGACCCAAGCGGTCGGCCAACTCCTTACGTGGGTCAATCGCACTCATCGAATCTGTCCCTTTCCTTCCACTACCCACTTCACGCAGGTCAGTTCTTCCACACCCATGGGGCCACGGGCGTGGAGTTTCTGGGTCGAAATACCCACCTCGCCCCCCAGTCCGAGCTCGCCGCCGTCAATGAATCGCGTCGAGGCGTTCACGAGGACCGCCGCCGCGTCGACGCGGCGCACCCAGGCGGCCGCGGTCTGTTCATTGTTCGTCACGATGGCTTCGCTATGTCCCGTTCCGTAGCGCGTCACGTGCGCAACGGCTTCGTCCACGTTACCCACCACCGCCACGGCCAAGATGAGATCCAAGAACTCGTCCTCGAAGTCACTGGTGATGGCGCGAGTGGCCGTCGGCAGCCAGCGCGCCGCCGCGTCGTCGACACGAAGTTCGACCTCGGGCAAGAGCGACGCGAGTTGCGGAAGAAAGGCCTCGGCCACCGCCTCGTGAACGAGCAGCGTCTCGGCGGCGTTGCAGACCCCGGGACGCGAGACCTTGGCGTTGCGCACGATCGCCGCCGCCATCTCGAGGTCCGCGTCGACGTCCACGTAGACGTGGCAGTTCCCGTCACCGTCGAGGACGTAGGGCACGCGGGCGTGCTCCCGCATCGCGGCGATCAGGCTCTTACCGCCTCGAGGAATGAGACAGTCAATGACACCGGTGAGTCCCATGAAGACCGCCGCGGCCTCGTGCGAGGTATCGGCGACGAGCGACACCGTGTCCGCGGGCAGCCCGTGGCGCTCCAGCACCTCGCGCCAGAGACCCACGAGAAAACCGTTGGTGCGTTGTGCACTGGCGGATCCGCGCAAGAAAGCGGCGTTTCCACTGCGTACGCATAGTCCCGCGACGTCGGTGGTGACATTGGGGCGGTTCTCGTAAATCACTCCGACGACCCCCAGGGGGACGCGCACGCGCCGCACCAGGAGTCCGTTCGGGCGCACCCGAGAGTCGACCTCGCGAAACAGGGGGTCGGGAGTCGCGGCCACGTCGATGAGGGCCTGGCTCATGCCCGCCAGTCGAGACTCGTTGAGAAGTAGTCGGTCCCGACCCGGACCACTCTCGGTGTACGCCGCGAGATCCTCTTCGTTGCGGGCGAGAATGGCGTCGCGCTCCTGTTGGAGACGCTCGGCGACCTCGATGAGAATGGCGCGTCGCACCGTGTCCTCACTCTGTGCCACCGCGTAACTGGCTTCCTTGACCGCACGGCCTTGGGCGTGCAGATCGGGAAACGACATTCCAGCAGCGTAAAGCGGCCCTACGCCGAGAGCAAAACGACCAGATCGTCGCGGTGCACGATGACGTTCGGGCCTTCTTCGAAGTCGTCGGCGTCCGCGCGCGAGATGCCCCGCGCGACGAGAGACCCGTTGGGTCCGAGGACGTCAATAACGTCACCGGCGAGGAATGTTCCCTCGACCGAGGTCACACCCACGCGCAAGAGACTGCGACCGGATCCGACGAGCGCCGCCACGGCGCCCTCGTTCAAGTGCACGCGGCCCTCGGGGGCAACGGCGAAGGCGATCCACGCCTTGCGCGCGCCGAGACGATCTTCGCGCGGGTGAAAGTACGTACCCGCTCCGGCGCGTCGTTCGTGCGCACTGACCAGAGGTGCCTCCACGCGCGCCGGCGCGATGATGGCGGCAACACCGGACCACGTCGCGATGCGGGCGGCCGCCAGTTTGGAGGCCATGCCCCCACTGCCGACGCCGGAGCGACTCTGACCGGCCACGTTCTCGAGGTCGCGATCGATCGCTTCGACTTCTTCTATGAGGGTGGCGGTCGGATCGAGACGCGGGTCCGCGGTGAGCAGCCCGGGGGTGTCGGTCAAGAGAACGAGTTCGCTCGCCCCGACGAGATTCGCCACGAGGGCGGCGAGGCGATCATTGTCCCCGAAGCGAATTTCTTCGTCGGCCACCGCATCGTTTTCGTTCACGACCGGTACGACGCCGAGGTCGAGCAGAGCGGCAACGGTGCGACGCGCGTGCAGATATTGGGCGCGGTGCGAAAAATCGAGGGGCGCCAACAGGACCTGTCCGACCGACACACCGACGGCGGCGAACGCCGAGCGCCACGCGTCCATCAGCAGGGGCTGCCCGACCGCGGAGACCGCTTGCAGCGTGACCGCGTCAGTGGGTCGACGCGCGCCGGCGCCCACCTCCGCCCACCCAGCGGTGATCGCGCCCGAGGTGACCACGACGCAGGCCACACCGGATGAACGCAGGGCCGCCACGTCACGCGCGACAGCCTGGAGGACACGGTGATCGACCGCACCACTTTCGGTCGTCACCGAGGACGTACCAATCTTGACGACGACGCATTCAGTCGTCGTCATCGTCCCCGTCCCCGAGATCGAGGCGACCGCTGCGAGCGAGACGCTCGCGTCGCGTGGTGCGGTGGTGGTCGCGGTCGAGTCCCGACCCGCCCTGATCGCGCCACCACTCAAAGGTGAGCTGTCCGCACGTCACGACGTCACCGTCGCGCACCCCGGCGCGCGCCAGCATCTTGTCGACCCCGAGAGCCTTGAGACGTCGCACGACCTCGTCGAGGGCTTGATCGTCAGTCAAGTCCTGGAAGCGCACCGCGCGCAGGGCCGGTCGACCCTCGATGGTCCAGGTGTTCTCGTTCACCCGCTCCACGATGACTTCTTCGGGAATGGGACGGTGGATCACGACCTCGTGGTCCACCGCGGCGAGTTCGTCCCGGCGCGCCTGGGCGACGAGAGTCGCGAGTTGGCTCACCAGAGTATCGATTCCTTCGCCGGTGACCGCCGAGATCGGAAAGTCCACGCCGTGGCTCTCTTCTGCGAGATCGGCGCGTGAACCCACAACGACGCGGGGTCGGTCGAGGAGGTCGGCCTGGTAGTCCCCGAGTTCGCGCAGGAGAATCTCCAATTGTTCGTCGGGTGCGTGCAGCGCTGTTGGGGCGGTGTCAATGAGAACGCAGAGCACTCGGGCCCGCTCGACGTGACGCAAGAAGTCGTGACCGAGACCTCGACCTTCCGCGGCGCCCTCGATGAGTCCGGGGATGTCGGCCATCACGAATTCGGTGGCGTCGCCGGGTCGACCCGCGCGCGAGCCCACCCGAACGACACCGAGGTTCGGCACGAGCGTTGTAAAGGGATAGTCGGCGATCTTCGGTCGCGCCGCGGACACGCGCGCGATCAACGTGGACTTACCCACATTCGGAAAACCGATGAGGGCGACGTCGGCCTTCAGCTTCAGTTCCAGATTGAACCAGTGTTCGGCGCCGACCTCACCCTGTTCGGCGAACGCCGGAGCGCGGCGGCGATTGGAGAGAAAGCGAGCGTTCCCCTGTCCCCCGAGGCCGCCTTCGGCGGCGAGCCACTTGTCCCCGGGTCCCGACATGTCCACGAGAATCTCGCCGTCGGCGTCCTTGACCACCGTGCCCACGGGCACGGTCACGATGACGTCGGTACCACGGGCACCGTGCTGACGCTTGGAGGTGCCGTGCTGGCCGTCGGTCGCCCGTCGAAAGGGGTGGTCCTTAAAGCCGAGCAGCGACGCCTGATTGGTGTCGGCCACGAGCCACACGTCACCCCCGCGACCACCGTCACCGCCGTCGGGGCCACCCTTGGCCACGTGGGCTTCGCGGCGGAACGAGACGCACCCCGCACCTCCGTCACCGGCCTTGGCGTGCAGCTGGGCCGAATCGACGAAGTTGGACATTCTCCAATCCTACGGGGCGTGGTCACAGGGGCCTAGGCCCGCAGATCCTCCAGCGCTTCACGAAACACGCGGTCGTGGGCGGCGACGTGCGACGCGGTCGTGGCGGGACACATGAGAGCCATGTTGTGAAATGGCGTGATCATGACGCCCCGGTTCAGCGCGTGCAGGTGCAAATAGGCCTCGAGAGCGGCGTCGGACGCGGCCGCTGCGGCACCACCGGAGCGCGGCGCCGGACGCGAGAACCGGTATTCGCATCGAGCGCCGAGTTGGGAGACCGACCACGGCAGGTCGTAGTCGACAAAAGCGCGTTCGAGGTCGCCCGCGAACTGGGTGGCTAGCGTGATCATCGCGGAAAAAGCCTCGTCGGTGAGGACCTCGGACAACACCGCCCGCATGGCCGCGAGCGACAGCGCGTTGCCGGCCAAGGTCCCTCCCACGCCGCCCACGTCCACGATGTCCGCGCCGTCTCCAACGCGCCCCAGCACGCGTTCGGCGAGTTCCTCGCTGAGCCCATACGCGCCGCAGGGCACCCCACCACCGAGAGACTTACCGATCGTGACCGCGTCGGGAACGACGCCGTAGAACGTGGTGGCGCCGCCCGGTCCGGCGGAGAACGTGTGCGTCTCGTCAAAGACGAGCAGCGTGTCGGTGTCGTCACACACGGCGCGAACGGCCGCGAGATAGCCGTCGTCCGGTAACACGATGCCGATATTGGTCATGGCGGGCTCCATGAGCACACACGCCACGTCGCGGTGGGAGAGAGCAGCCGCCAACGCGTCCAGGTCATTGAACTCCACGACTCGCGTGGTCGTGGTCGGATCAACGGCGGGCGCCACATTGCCGGGACGCGAACGAGGGCGGCCGTCGGGCGTCGCCACGACGAAGGTCTCGTCGACACTGCCGTGATACGAGTACGAGAAGACGAGAATCTTCGGCCGATTCGTCGCGAGACGGGCCAAACGCAAGAGCCACCGGTTGGCGTCGGTCGCGGACAACGAGAAGGACCAGCGCGCCATCCCGAATCGTCGCGACAGTTCATTGGCCACCCATACGCCGTCCTCCGTCGGCATCATGGTGGTGACACCACCGAGAACCCCGACGCGCTGCATGAGAGCCTCGCGGAGGGCGTCGGGTGAATGCCCGGCCATTGCCCCGGTGTCCCCGAGGGCGAAGTCCACGAGCACGTGCCCGTCGAGATCGGTCACCTCGGCTCCGAACGCGCCCGCAAAGCCCAGGGGGAAGCCGCCGGACCACTTATTCATCCACGTCATCGGGACACGCCCGAACAGGTGGTCGCCGGATTCGTACAGGGCCCGCGACGTGGGGTGCTCTGCGGCGTAGCGGGCCTCTTCGCGCTCTAACAGGGCGCACACGGTGGAAGGGTCAGGATGACGCACGAAATGATCGTAGAAGGGCCGTCAAGTACCCCCAAAGCCCGTCCTCGCTCCGAAAAACGACCTGATGAGGGATTTTGCCCGATTTTTGGGCTCCGATTTCCAAGAAGTGCCCGAAAATCCCCAATTTTCTAGCAAAGTGCGATAAAGATACTTCCGGCGGCTGGGAACTCTCCCGGTCCAAAACAACGAAGAGTTAGGAGTCGACCGGTGAACAAGACCGAGTTGGTAGAAGCAATCGCCGCAAAGACCGGTGCCACGAAGAGCACGGTGAACGAAATCATCGCGGCCCTCGAAGACACCGTCGTCACGAACGTGTCCAAGGGTGAGAAGGTCGTCATCACGGGCTTCGTGTCCTTCGAGCGCGTGGACCGCAAGGCCCGCACCGCCCGCAACCCGCAGACCGGTGAGCCGATTCAGGTCAAGGCCTCCAAGGCACCGAAGGTCAGCATTGGTGCCGCCTTCAAAAAGGCCGTCAAGGGCTAGTCGACTCG
Source organism: uncultured Actinomycetes bacterium (assembly GCA_903871335.1). Lineage (GTDB taxonomy): Bacteria > Actinomycetota > Acidimicrobiia > Acidimicrobiales > RAAP-2 > RAAP-2. The sequence goes on along the minus strand of CAIQGE010000016.1, from coordinate 29,167 downwards.
TCGACAAAGAAGAATCCCCCGGGGCTCGCGCCCCGGGGGATTCTTCTTTTTCAGGAGGAAAGCTTTAGTCGACGAGAACGTCAACGAGCTTCCGACCGCCGCGGAAACCAAACTTCACGGTTCCCTCGGCGAGCGCGAACAGCGTGTCGTCCTTGCCGATGCCGACGTTGCGACCCGGGTGAAAGCGCGTGCCGCGCTGGCGGACGAGGATGCTGCCAGTCTTTACTGCGGTTCCGTCGAAAGTCTTGACACCGAGACGCTGCGCGTTGGAGTCACGACCGTTCCTAGTAGAACCGCCACCTTTCGTCTTTGACATGCTGTTTCCTTACGCCTTGGCCGAAATCTTGGTGATTTCGACGGTCGAGTAGTGCTGGCGGTGACCCCAACGCTTGCGCTGGTTGGCCTTGGCCTTGTAGGTGAGACCACGGATCTTCGGGCCTTTCTCTTCACCCAGAACCTTCGCGGTGACGGAGGCACCCTTCAGATTCGGGCCGTAGAGGACGGTGTCCCCATCGACGAGCAGGACGGGCACGAATTCCACCGCGGCACCCACTTCTTCTTTGCGCAGGTCAACGCGAAGGACTTGGCCCTCGGTGACGCGCTCTTGGGATGTTCCAGTGCGGATAACGGCGTACATAGGTGGACTATCTTAGCCGACTTCGCCCACGTGGTGGGCCAGAGATCACAGACCCGTGGAAAGTATGAATCCACGGCCGTCGCAGACCGAGCACACGGAACTGACGGACTCGAGAAGTCCTTCATTTACGCGCTTTCGGGTCATTTCCACGAGTCCGAGTTCGGAGATGTCAAATACCTGCGTGCGCGTCTTGTCACGGGAGAGAGCCTGACGCAGCGCCGAGGCCACCGCGTCTCGGTTGGTCTTTGATTCCATGTCGATGAAGTCGATCACGATGATGCCGCCAATATCGCGCAAACGCAGCTGGCGAGCCACTTCCTCGGCCGCTTCGAGATTGTTGCGAAAGACGGTTTCTTCGAGGTTCGTGGTCCCGACGTTCTTACCCGTATTGACGTCGACGACCGTGAGGGCCTCGGTGCGCTCAATGATGAGTGAACCACCCGAGGGCAGGAATACCTTGCGATCGAGCGCACGGTGCAACTGCTCGTGGACGAAGTAGCGCTCGAACAGCGGCAATTCCTCACTGGCGCGGTCGTAATACTCAATACGGTCGGCGAGTTCGGGGTTCACCGCGAGCACGTATTCGCGCACTTTTTCGAATAACGCCTTGTCGTCAATGATCACGCCGCGGTAGTCGTCGTTCAGTTCTTCGCGCAGCACCCGCACCGCGAGGTCGAGATCGCGGTAGACGAGACGGGGCTGGTTGGACTTGGCCACCTCGGCCTCGATCGCGTCCCACTTGGCAACGAGCGAGGTGATGTCGCGGGTGAGGTCGTCGGCAGACACGCCCTCCGCGGCCGTGCGAACAATGAGTCCGTGGCGACCAGGCTTGATGTCATCAATGATCTTGCGCAAACGACGACGCTCGCCGTCGGGCAGACGCTTAGAGATACCGATAGTGGAGGAATTCGGGACGAGGACGGCGAAACGGCCGGGGATCGAGACTTCCTGAGTGAGGCGAGCTCCCTTGGCACCAATGGCGTTCTTGGTGACCTGACAGAGAATCGTCTGTCCACCCTTCAGCATTTGCTCGATGCGCTTGTCATTGGTGGGTCGACCCTCGACTTCGTCGCTGTCGAAGGTGACGTCGCCCCGGTAGAGAACGGCGTTCTTTGGAATGCCGATGTCAACGAACGCGAGTTCCATACCGGGCAGAACATTCTGAATGCGACCGACGTAAATGTTCCCGTCGATCTGATTGGTCTCGTCCGCCGCTTTGGCGACGGTGTACTCGACGAGTGAACGACCCTCCAGGGTGGCGATGTGGGTGGCGTCCGGGGTTCCGTGGACGCACATCAGGTAACGACCCTGCGCGCGACTGGTGCGATCGGCACCGCGACGGCGACCCTTGCGGCGCTCGGCGGACTCGGGAGCGGAGGCCTCGACGGGGGCGTCAGCAGACTTCGGCGCATTGGTGCGCTGCGCATTCGCACCTCGCGACGAGCCACCGTTCGCGGCTGCGTTCGGGACGTTCTGACCCTGCGTTTGTCCCTGACCTTGTCCCTGGCGGTTCTGGCCGCCCTGTCCCCCACGACCACGGCCCCCGCGACGACGGCGATTACCGGTCTTGGGCGTCGACGGTGAGGCTTCCGCGGCGGGTGTGGCCGGGCGGGTGTCTCCTATTTGCGGCGCGGGTCGGGTATCACCAATGCGCGGGGCGCTGGATGAGGTATCGGTGGGCGGGGTCTCGTCGTTCATGACGGGTGCTCCTTGCGTGCTTCAGTTCGCTCCGCGGTACCAGAGGTCCCGGCGGAACAGGGCCGACGTCAACGCGCGCGACGCGCGCGGAGAATCGGCAAACGGATAGGTGAATCGTGTGATCATCGGCCTCCTGGCCGACACACGACGGGTGATCGAGATAGTGCGCCTCTGCAACGGCGTCGGTGCCGCGAGGCCCGCGGGGGGCTTCAGAGAGATCGTTGGTGGTCGCAGGATGGAGCCACGAAGCGATTTTCGATCGAATTCTCCCGATCACATCGTCCCTTGCGCTCGCTGCCGACCGGCGGGGCCGGGGCCTGTTCTATGAATCGAGGTTCCGCATCGCGGCACCACCGACTCCCAACGACTTCAGGCTACCCGAAGATGGACGAAACTCCTCGGATAGGGCGTTTCTAGAGCGCCCCGCGAGTCGATGTCGCTGGTAGGGCCTGCGTCGTGGCGTGCACGGCGGCGAGGTTGATGTTCTTCAGCGGATGCGCCACGAGGTAGTTGAACGTCTGCGCGACCACTGGCGCCGCACCGTTCGCTCCATAACCACCTTGACCAATCACGCAGAGCACCACGTACTGCGGACTCGAAGCCGGCCCGAAACCCACGAACCAGGAATTCGGTTCCTGATGGGCCTGATTGGAGGCCGTACCGGTCTTGCCGGCAATGACGTAGGAGTTGAGGTTGAAATTCGCGTACTGGTGGAAGGGCTGATACGCCGTGCCGGACTGATCGTTGACGACGCCGACGAGTCCCTGGAGAATGGGGTTGCGCACGCTGGGCGGCAGCGACACGTGTCCGAGAACGTGCGGCTGATAGTTCTCAATGACCTTGCCGGACGCCGACAGAACGGCGGCCGCCACTTCAGGGGCGTAGCGGGTTCCCCCGTTGGCGAAGGTGGCGTAGGCCTGAGCGAGTTCGATCGGCGTGATGGCGGTCGCCCCTTGCCCGAAGGCCATCTCGACGTTGTCACCCGTGTACCACGACGAATTGGGGAAGGCCTTCGGCGCTTGGGCGTGTAGTTGTTGTCGCACGGCGGGTGAGTCGATGCGTCCGACGTTCTCGTACGGCAGGTCCACTTGGGTGTACTGGCCTAGTCCGTATTCATTGCCCACGTTCTGAATTGGTGTCTCGCCGTAGCGCGACGTATCGGACCAGAAGAGGTAGCCGAGGTTATAGAAGTAGTAGTCCGACGACCTCGTAATGGCCAAGGGAAGATTGATGAGTCCCGTACCCGAGGTCTCGTCGTCGTGGAAGACACAGCCGTGGTTCGTTCCCTTGAGACATCCCGGCACGACAAAGGTTCCCGAGTCGTTGAGGTACCGGTTGGCCGGCAGGATGCCCGTTTGCAGTTGGGCGGTCGCGGTAATCAACTTGAACGTACTGCCCGGCGTGTACTGGCCCTGAATCGCGTAATTGTTAAAGGCCCCATTGGCCTCGAGCGCCGCGAACTGGCGATTGGACAGGCCACCGGTGAAGGCGTTCAGGTTGTAACTCGGGTAGCTCGACATCGCGACAATCGCCCCGGTGTGGACGTTCATCACGAGCGCCGCCCCGCTGGGCGCGGGCGGAAACTTTCCACTGCGGGGGTCGACATGCGTGCGTACGCGCTGAATACCGGCCGCGAGCGCCTGGTCGAGGGCGGTCTGCAGTCCGGCGTCGGTGTTGAGAACCACGGTGTCCCCGACCTTGGGCTGCACCACGTTGGACGTCCCAATGACGCTGCCCGACGCGTTCACGCGCAGCGTTTCGGTGCCGTCGTGACCACGCAGGAAGTTCTCGTAGAACATCTCCACGCCGTTTTGACCGTAGGTCGAGTTGGTCACGTATCCCTGACCGGGGTGTTCGGCGATTTCGGTCCCGGTGATGGGGCCGACGTAACCGAGGACGTGGGGCGACAGGGCTCCGCCGTGCGGATAGACACGAGTGGAGACCTTGACCAACGACACGCCCGGGAACTCCTCGGGGTGCAGCGAGACGAATTGGATGATGTTGGGCGGCGTGTTCGTCAGGATGGGCACCGGTTGATACGGTTCATACTGCTCGTTTTTAACCAGTGAGTAGATGTCCGCCACGCTGAGACCCGTGAGCGATGACAGGGCGCCCACCACGGGCGGGTCGAGGTGCGCTTGTTGTCGAGAGATCTGGAGTTGCACCGATTGCACGTTGCCCACGAGCACCGTGCCGTTGCGGTCCACGATCTCGCCGCGCGTGGCGGCGATCGTCGACACGCGCAGGGAATTCTGCTCGACCACGGTCACCGCGGCCGCGTGCTCCACGACCTGCAGGAAGAAGAGCCGCACAACCACGACGGCGAGCAGGACCGCGAATAAGAGGCCCACGACGCGCCAGCGCACCTCGGGCCGAGCCGTGACGTCCGACGGCGCGGCCACGAGATCGCGCAGACCCACCGACTTCGGCTCGTTGATGCGCGTTCCCGCCCCCCGGGACGGCCGCAGGGAATACCAGGGTCGCCACCAGCGCGAGAAACGACGGCCCGCCGGACGTTCCCGCCAATTACGACTCACGTGCGACTCCAGCCACCGGACTCCGCCACCCGTTGCGCGAGACGCGTGAGGGGGCGGGCCAGGACGAAGAACGCTACGGCGTTCACGACCATCATGACTCCCAGATTCCCACGCCAAAGAGTGGTGTGACCGGTCAGGAAGCCCAAAATAATGAATATCAAGGGTGCCGAGAAACCCGCGGCGGAGGCGAGAGCGGGGGTGACCCACCACGCGGCGGCGTCGAGGTCGCCGACCCCCTCGCGGCCCAGTTGCGCGGCCGCCAGGGCGAGGAGTACGCCGACGACGCCGGTGAGACCAAAGGGGGTGAGGCTATGGGTGTCGAAGAGAAGACCCGTCACGAATCCCGCACCCACCGACACCACGGTGCGTCCCGTGAGGGCGAGCGACACGGGCCACAGCCACACCAGCATGACGACCACTCCCGCGATGCGTAAGGGAGAAATGATCGTGATCTGCACCGCCACCAACATCACGGTGCATATCACGAGGGCCACGAGGCCTCGGGTCACGTGCCAGGCTCCCAGAGCATGACGTCGACGTAGCCGAGATGATGCAGGTCCGCCGTGGGCGTGAGCGAGAAGTCGTAAGTCGACGCTCCCGGCGTGAGCAGAACGGTGTGTACCGTGGCGACGGGTATGCCCGGCGGATACAGACCACCGCTCAGGCCACTCGTCGTAAAGACGGTGCCCGGGGTGATGGGCGACGACAGGGGCACGGCGGTAGCAACCACGTTCTCATCCACTCCCCGTCCGTTGATGAGAACGTCAGTGTGACCGTTGCCGAAGGTGGCTCCCGTGATCGCGGTGGCGTCGGTGATCATGAGCACGGTGGCGCTGTGAGCGCTGACGGCGACGACCCGACCAATGAGTCCCCCGTTTCCGACGACGGGCATGCCGGTGAGCAGTCCGTCATCGGATCCGCGCGCGATGGTGAACGACGCGGAGAAGTTGGTTGGTGAATTCGTCGTGACCTGCGCCGTCACGACGCGGATGGATCCGACGAAGGGAAGATTCTGCAGAGTCGTGACCTCTTGGAGCTGTTGCAGCATGGCGGAGGATTCGTTGCCCTGCATCTCCGCCCGACCCAGTTCCGCGCGTAGCTGTCGGTTCTGGGCGACCACGTCGGAATAATTGAACGCCCCGGCAAAGGCGTTCCCGATCGGCCGCGTCACTTCGGTGAGCACCCACGCGAACGGTGCCACGACCGCGCGCCCGGCCGCCTTGATACCGCTCAGGACGCCGCCGGAGGCGATGATGATGACGAGAACGAGAATGACCGCCACGGTCCCCGACAGGACCCCGCGTCGGGTGCGGGCGCTCGCCACGGTTAGCGCGAGGGCGACGTCTTGAGCACGCGCTGCCAGACCTCGAGCTCGTCGAGGCACTGACCAGAGCCGATCGCCACACAATTCAGCGGGTCACGAGCCACCACAATGGGCATATTCGTCTCAAATTCCAGACGGGCCGCGAGTCCGGCCAGGAGTGCGCCACCGCCCGTGAGCACGATGCCCTGCTCCATGATGTCGGCGGAGAGTTCCGGCGGCGTGCGGTCCAAGGTCACCTTGACCGCGTCGACAATGGCCTGCACGGGCTCTTCGATCGCCTCACGAATCTGTTCGGTCGAAATCACAACCGTCTTGGGCAGTCCGGTCACGAGGTCGCGACCACGAATCTCCGCGCGCAACTCCTGCTCGAGTGGGTAGGCCGAACCGAGTTGAATCTTGAGTTCCTCCGCCGTGCGCTCACCGAGGGCCAGCTGGAATTCCTTCTTCACGAACGCCACGATGGCCTCGTCGAGTTCGTCACCACCGACGCGAATGGATTGACTGGTGACGATGCCACCGAGAGAGATGACCGCCACCTCCGTAGTGCCGCCACCAATGTCCACGACCATGTTGCCGGTCGGTTCATTGATCGGAAGTCCCGCGCCGATCGCCGCGGCCATGGGTTCTTCAATGATGTAGGCCTTGCGAGCGCCGGCGAACTCGGCGGCTTCCATTACCGCTCGCTGCTCGACACCGGTGATACCCGAGGGCACGCAGATAACCATGCGCGGCTTCGCGAAACGACGCTGGTGGACGCGGTGAATGAAGTAGCGCAGCATCTTTTCGCAGATCTCGAAGTCCGCGATGACGCCGTCCTTCAGCGGACGAATGGCCTGGATGTTGCTCGGTGTGCGGCCGATCATTCGCTTGGCCTCGGCACCCACGGCCAAGGGCTTGCCATCTTTCACGTCGACGGCGACCACCGACGGTTCGTTCAAAATGATGCCGCGGCCCCGCACGTACACGAGTGTGTTCGCCGTGCCGAGATCGACGGCCATGTCACGGCCGAGCAGGGAAAATCGATTTTCCACCATAGGAATCCTCAAGTCCAAGACGCCGAGTGGCGTCATGACGTACCCCTAAGGCTAGGGGAAGATCGCCCCGGCCAACAAGAATCCTTACGTTACGCCAAGTGGGGGAAGAAAATCCCGATCTCACGCTCGGCCGATTCGGCCGAGTCGGAGCCGTGGATCAGATTTTCGGTCATCTCGATGGCGAAGTCACCGCGAATGGTTCCGGGCGCTGATTCCTTGGGATTCGTTGCTCCCATGAGGGTGCGCACGACCTTCCAGGTGTCACTCGGACCCTCCACGATGCAGAGCATCGCCGGTGAGCGGGTGATGAAGGAGACGAGGTCGCCGAAGAACGGCTTATCGGCGTGCTCGCCGTAGTGCTTCTCGGCCGTCGCGCGGTCGATGGTGCGCAACTCCGCGGCGACGAGGGACAGGCCCTTGCGCTCGAGTCGGGCGAGGATTTCGCCGGTGAGTCGGCGCTCAACGCCGTCGGGCTTCACAATGACAAAGGTACGGTCCACGGCGAAGCAATCTAACAGGTCGCCCTAGTGACGACGGTCGAGCCTCAGGACCAGCGCTCGGACGTCCGCGACGAGGTACAAGCTTCCCGCGGCCACGATGAGATCGTCGTCGCCCGAATGCTCGCGCGCGTGCGCGAGGGCGAGGGCCACGCTCGGGTGCACGCTGGCGACGCCTCCGGCGCGGCGCACCGCGTCGGCGACGATGTCGGCGTCCATGGCTCGTGGCGAATCCGGTGCGGTGCAGTAGAACTCGCTGAAGCCCGACGCGATCAGCGGTGCGACCATGTCGTCGACCTCGCGACCGTTCAGCATGCCGAGCACCACTCGCCGAGCTCCCTCAACGTGAAAGGCGCCGTCGAGCGCCGCGGCGAGAGCGCGCACGCCCGCGGGATTGTGCGCGCCGTCGACGAGGATCATGGGGCGTCGCGCGAGTAGCTCGAGTCGTCCGGGCATCGCGGCGTGAGCGAGGGTGTGACGCACCACTTCGTCGCCGAGGGCGCGGTCCAAGAAGAGTTCCGTCGCGCACAACGCGGTCGCCGCGTTGTCACCCTGGTGGCGTCCGTGCAGCGAGAGCAGGACGTCCTCGTAAGTGGCAAAGGGCGTGCGCACGCTGATGAGTCGTCCACCAACGGCCACTTCGTTCTCGAGCAGTTCGAAGTGATCACCGGCCAGATGAAGTTCGGCACCGAGTTCCGTTGCCTTCTCGCGCGCAATGGTCACAACGTCGTCGTTCGTGGTCCCCACCACGGCGGCGCCCCCGGCGCGGAAAATCCCGACCTTGTCGCGAGCAATGTGTCCGACGGTCGGGCCCAGCACGGCGGTGTGGTCGAGGTCCACGTTGGTAAGAACGCTGACCGAGCCGTCGATCACGTTGGTCGAATCCCAGGTACCACCCAGTCCGACCTCGACGACAGCGACGTCAACGCCCTCGTCAGAGAAATGCAAGAACGCGGCGACCGTCAGGATCTCAAAGCGCGTCAGCGTGATGCCGATGGCACTTTCGACGTCCGCGAGGCGGGACAAGAGGAGCGTGAGATCCTCGTCGTCAATCGGGGTACCCGCGACGGCAATGCGTTCGTTCACGGCGTGCAGATCCGGACTCGTGAAGGTGCCCACGCGTAGACCCGTGGCTCCGAGTAGGGCGCTCGTCAACGTGCTCGTCGTACCCTTGCCATTCGTGCCGGTGATGTGGATACTGGGATAGTCACGTTGTGGTTCGCCGAGGGCGGCCAGGGTATCGATGATCGGGTCCAGGGTCGGCACACTCGCCCGATTGGGCGCGACCCGCTCAAAGTCAACGTGCGATTCGAGCCAAGTGAGGGCGTCCTCGAGTTGCGAAAATGCCACCGGTCAGCTTGCTCGTCGCGGGCGCGCCGGCTTGCGGAGTTCGTACTCCGGCTCAGCGTTCTTGCGCACGGCGTCGGCGGTGATGACGCAACGCGCCACGTCGGAACGACCGGGCACGTCGAACATCACGTCCAACAACACGTCTTCGAGAATCGAGCGCAAGCCACGTGCGCCGGTGCCTCGCTCCATGGCTAGTTCCGCAATGGCCACGAGCGCGTCCGGCTCAATCTCCAACTCCACGTCGTCCATAGCGAGGATGGACTGGAACTGGCGCACGAAGGAGTTCTTCGGTTCCGTGAGAACGGAGATGAGCATCTCGCGGTCCAGCTGTTGCACCGCACCGACCACCGGGAGTCGTCCAATGAACTCGGGAATGAGACCGAACTTGATCAAGTCCTCGGGCAAGACGTGCTGGAACAACGCGGCGTCGGCGGTATGGCGAGCACCCACGCTCGAGCCGAAACCCATACCCTTCTTGCCGAGGCGTCGGTCGATAATCGACTCGAGTCCCGCGAAGGCACCACCGCAGATGAACAGGATGTTCGTGGTGTCAATGGTGATGAACTCCTGGTGCGGGTGCTTGCGACCACCCTGGGGGGGCACGCTCGCCGTCGTGCCTTCCAAAATCTTCAGGAGCGCTTGCTGCACACCCTCACCCGAGACGTCACGGGTGATCGAAGGGTTCTCGCTCTTGCGCGCAATCTTGTCGATCTCGTCGATGTAGATGATGCCGTACTCGGCGCGCTTGACGTCAAAATCAGCGGCCGTCAGCAACTTGAGGAGGATGTTCTCCACGTCCTCACCGACGTACCCCGCCTCGGTCAACGCGGTCGCGTCGGCGATCGCGAAGGGCACGTTCAACATGCGCGCGAGGGTTTGGGCGAGGAAGGTCTTGCCGCACCCCGTCGGACCCAGCATGAGCACATTGGACTTCGCGATCTCCACGTCGTCGTCACGTCGGGGTCCCGCCTGCACGCGCTTGTAGTGGTTGTACACCGCGACCGAGAGAATCTTTTTTGCGGACGACTGGCCAATGACGAACTGATCGAGGAAGGCCGAGATTTCACGAGGCTTCGGCAGTTCTTCGAATGACGTTTCGGGACGATCGCCCAACTCGTCGGCAATGATCTCGTTGCAGAGGTTGATGCACTCGTCGCAGATATAGACACTGGGTCCCGCGATCAGTTTGCGTACCTGCTTCTGGCTCTTTGCGCAGAAACTGCACTTGACGAGATCGCCGCCTTCACCAAATTTCGCCACGCTCACCTACCTCCGACACTGACCCGCCCGAAGCATCCTAGGAGGGTGGGGTCGTAAAAAGTGGTCTTTACTGACGCGCCGAGATGACTTCGTCGATGAGCCCGTAGTCAACGGCCTCGGATGCAGTGATCACAAAGTCACGGTCGGTGTCCTTGGCGATGCGCTCGATGCTCTGACCCGTGTCGTGGCTCATCATTTCGTTGAGCAGGTCACGCATGCGAAGAATCTCACGCGCCTGGATCTCGATGTCGGAGGCCTGACCACCCACGCCACCCCACGGCTGGTGCATCAGCACGCGCGCGTGCGGCAGGGCGTACCGCTTGCCCTTGGTGCCGGCGCCCAAGAGGACGGCGGCGGCTGACGCGGCCTGACCGAAGCAGAACGTCGACACGTCCGGCTTGATGTACTTCATGGTGTCGTAGATCGCGAGTAGACCCGTGATGTCGCCACCGGGCGAGTTGATGTACAGGTGGATGTCCTTGTCCGGGTCCTCGGACTCCAGGAACAACATCTGCGCGCAGATCAGGTTCGCCACCGCGTCGTCGATCGGCGTACCGAGGAAGACAATGCGCTCTTTTAGGAGTCGGCTGTAGAGGTCGTAGGCCCGTTCTCCCCGGTTCGAGGATTCGACAACGGTGGGTACGAGGTAGTTCTGGACGCGGTGCTCACTCATCGTCTTCACCATACGCGCTGTCGTCATCCGACTGATCGGTCTCGAGCAGAGCCGAGTCGATCACGGAACCCGCGTCGTCGACGTAGGTCACGTGTTCGAGCAACCACTTCGAGGCCTTCATCTTGGCCACTTCGGCGGTGAACGCCGGCGTGCGTCCGTTGTGATCCAGGTTCTCCTTCAGAACTTCCGTCGTGATCTTGAGCGCCGTGGCCGTGGCCTCGAGTTCTTCGGCGATTTCGTCCTCGCTGGGCGCGAGGTCCTCGGCGGCGGCGACGGCGCGCAGGGCCAGGTCCACGCGAACGGCGCGCAGGGCATCCTCGCGAAGCTGTTCGAGCAACTGGTCCGGGGTCTGACCCGTCATTTCCAAGAAGTACTCGACGCCAATGCCCTGCTGCTCGAGGCGCTGGACGAGGTCCTGGAGACGTGACTGCACCTCCTGGTCGACCAACTGGAACGGAGCCACTTCGGCGTCCACCAATTCGCTCAGCGCCAGCAGCACGTTGTCACGACGGGCAATCTGCGCCTCGACGAGCTTCATGCGACGCAACTGGTTCACGATGCCGTCGCGTAACGCGTCGGCCGTCTCGTACTCCGTGTTCTCCTCGGCCCACTCGTCGGTGAGATCGGGAAGGATGCGCTCTTTGACCTGCTTGATGGCGATGTGGAACGTCTGGAATGTCCCGTCGGGCATGCGACCCATGGCATCCAGCGTCTCTCCCGCCTTCAGACCAAGAATGGTCTCATCCACACCGTCGGCGAGATTGCCCGCACCCACCGTGTACGAGAAGTCCTCGACGTTGAGGGGCTTGCCCTCCTGGCCGGCGATCACTTCGGTGTTGACGTCAATGACCACGACGTCACCGGTCACGATGGGGCGATCGACGTCGTTGAGCTCCGCGTCGGTTTCCAAAATGCGCTGGATCTGCTTGTCGACTTCGTCGTCGCTCACGATGGGCGAGGGAATGGTGACCCGCAGATCACCGTGGCCGTTGATCTCGACCTCGGGGCGAACTTCGACTTCCGCTTCGAACACCACGACGCCGGCGTCCTCACCCGAAATGATGCTGAGGGTCGGCTGACTGATCGGGTCCACCAGCGTGTCCGAAATGGCGAGCGCGTAAAAGTCCGGCATGGATTCGCGAATGGCTTCCGAACGCAGAACAGCGGGGCCGCCGATGTGGGTTTCGATCAACTTGCGCGGCGCCTTACCCTTGCGGAATCCCTTGATATTGATCTGGGAGGCCATGGTGGCGGCGGTCTTGTCGATCGCGGCGGACAGCTCGCTCTCATCGACCTCGACGGTCAAGGTGACGTAGTTGTTTTCGGAAGGTTTGACGGTGGCACGCATAAGGAGAGCCAGCCTACCGGCCGACGCAGCCCACGCTGATTCAGATCATCACGACCATGCCGTCGGCGATGGCCCGAATGAGTTCGCGGCTTCCCGCCGCGTCCGTGGCGGAGGCGTGCAAGAAGGCCTCCGCCGTAATGCGACCGGCCGCCCGACGCCAGAAAAGCGCAACGGGAGTGGTGATTTCGACCGTCGGCACCTCGGCAATGGCATCCACCGCCCGGGCGCGACCGTCGTCAACGCGGATGGAGATCACTCGCGCGAGACGGCCGACTAACTGCAGCCGCACCGTCGAGCCTTCCGGCGCCTTCGCGCGACGCCCAACGACGTAGGGCATCGCGGCTTCGAAGCGGTTCACCACGATTTCTTCGCCCGCCCCGTGATCGTCCTGGGGCTCGGCGAGGGCGTCACGAATATCTTGCAGGTGGATCCAACTATCGAGAACGCGCGTTTCCATGAAGCGCACGTACGGCACGTCGCCCTCCGGACTCCACGTGATTTCCTCCCACGCCGCCTCGGGCAACGCGCGCAGGCGAGTAATGGACGACGCGGCCACGTCCTCGAATTCGCTGAGGACGTCGCGACCCGCGAGCGTTCGCCGCTCCACGACGAATTTCTCGTTGATCTCGCCAATGGAATTCTTCACGTAGGCGGGCGTATCGATCTCGATGTCCGGTACGGGATGTCCGGACAACATGAGTTCAAAGCCAATGAGGTGACTCACGATGTCCTGAATACTCCAACCCTCGCAGGATGTTGGGGCTGAGTAGCGCGACGGGTCCATCGTGCGCACAGTGCGGATTATCGCGTCCCACGTCTCTTCGAGGGCGTCACTGACCCATTCGTAGGGCACGGGTGGATTAGGCCGACGTCGCCACGAGCGGAACTGAGGCGGGATCTCCCGATGTTCCGTCCGCCGTGGCGTGACCGAAGGCCGTGCATCGCAGCGACGTGCACGACAGGGCGCTCACGAAGATCGACGTCTGCGTACTGGGCACCGCGAGCGCTACTGAACCAGTCACGACACCCGAGGTCGACACGTTTTCGGCGTAGATGGCACCCTTCGTCGTCACTCCCATGACGGTGCACGAGGCACTCGAGCACGACACCGAGGAAAGATTGCTCCACGTGGCGCCAGCGGGCGCCGCGAGCGACGTTGTCGTGATCTTGCCCGCGTTGTAGACACCAATGACCGGCTTCTTGCTCGCGGACACGTTGGCAAAGAGGCAGTGCGTCGCGTTGGCGCACGCGACCGAGGCGTTCTGTCCCGCGTCAGTGAACGTCAACGTGTTCGTCAAGATGTTCCACTTGCCCGCGCTGTATTGGTAGATCACGGCCGACGTGTTCTTGGAACTCTGACCTACGCCGACACAGAATGCGGTCGTGGGGCAGCTCAGTGCCTCCGGTGCCGTATTTGCTCCTGCGGCCGGGATGGCGACAGTGGACTGTGACCACGACGAACCATTCCACGACAACTTGTAGGGCGTCACGCTGTTGCCCGACAGTTTGTTCGTCCAACCACCAACGGTGAAGCACGAGGTGGCACTGGGGCAGCTCAAGGACAGATCTTCGGAACCAGCGGCACCACTGGGCGCCGGCAAGGTCTGAGTTGTCCACGTCGACCCATTGAAACTGTCAGCGACCATGTAGATCTTCGATGGCGCAACCACAGCGAGGAGGACGAAGCAACGGGTGGCACTCGCGCACGCCGCCGTGATCGGCAGCTCGAGGGTGGCCCCGGCGGGTGGTGACGTCGAAACAAGAGTCCAGCCCCCACCGGTCGTGGACCCCAAGATGCCGTTCTCCGTCGGCTGCTGCGCTGTGCCGACCGGTGCGGTACCAAAGGCAACACACGTGCTCGCAAAGCAGGCTCCCCCGCTGAACTCGCCCTTCGGCGAGCCCGGCGTGCTGCTGCCGATACTGGCCACCCACGTCGAGCCATTGCCAAAGTCCATGACGGGCACGGTGCTGCCACCCACTTGAGCGTCACCAACAAATTCGCAACTATTCGCCGCGAGACACGCACCACCCAGTAGCTCTGGGCTCTGGCCACCCGCGGGACCGCTCAGACTGGTCGCGCTCCACGCGGTTCCCGACAGCGTGACTTCGGCACCCGCAATAGACGTCGCGGAGGTCGAAGCGAGGCCGACGCATGACGTCGCCGAGAAACACGAGAGTGACTCCGGGTACAGACCCGTCAAGCTCTTCGACACGCTCAGCACCGAGTTCGTCCACGATGATCCGCTCCAGCGACTACCGACCACTGCGTCCGTCTTCGCCGTCGTCGCGTCCCCGAGCGCGGCACAGACAGAGATGCCGGAGCACGACACGTTGTCGAGCGTGAAGCCGGTGTAGGTCGCGGGAGTGGCGAGGACCGACGTGGTGAGAGCCCCAGAGGAGTCGACCGTAGCGATGGCCTGCTGGACTCCACTGGCCGTGTCCTGCGAACCTCCGAAAAGACACCACGACGTGGACACGCAGGACACGGAATTGAAACTTTGGTCGACGACACCCGACGGCAAGCTCGGGGTCGTGACCGTCGCGGTCGATCCAGACAGCGTCACGACGAGCGCGGGAGATTTCGCCAGTGACGAGTCGCCCATCCCGCTGATCTCACACGTGCCGCTTAGGCACGAGACGGCGGTCAGGGTGCCGTTGGCCGCAGCGGTGGGCCAGGTCACCGCAACTTTGGCCCACGTGCCCGAGGTCTCTTGGAGGATGACGGGGTAGCCGGTGGCGGCGCTGCCGTTGTAGTTCGCGACCGCCACACAGTCACTCGCATCCGAACACGAAATGTCGTTCCAGTAGTAATCAGTGCCGAGTGACGGGAGCGGCGACGACATCGTCCACACACCACCACTCAACGTATCCACTTCGAGAATGCCATTGTCGTTGGACCCAACGGCGGTGCATTGCGTCGAGGAGGCGCACGACACGTACTGCAGTGAATTTCCAATCGACGGTCCGGCCATCGTGAACGTCAAGGGAGTGACGGTCCACGGGGCGACGACCGCTCCCGCGACGGTGCCCGTCTGTAGAACCACAGCGAGGGCCGCTGACGCGAACGCCAGCGATCGAATGGTCCGAGGGACGTACCGCGATGGGGTGAGGCGCGACATGACGAATATCCCTTCGGACAGTTGTGGTGTATGGCTCAAACTACACACCGCGCTTGCACATTGCGAGACCCAATTTCTCTTTTCGAAAGGCGAGGGATCGGGCGTGTGCGAACATGGTGTGACGGGAAGTAGCGCAGCTTGGCAGCGCGCCTGCTTTGGGAGCAGGAGGCCGCGGGTTCAAATCCCGCCTTCCCGACCAGCAACAGCGTGGCGAAAGCGCGCTCGTGGTCATGAGCCGCACGTCCTACAGTGAGGCAGTCGCAAGAGTCCAGAGGCCTGTAGCCTCTTGGTCTCTGCGAGAGGAATAGCAAGGATTTCACTGCACCGAGGCACATTTCTCACTGGCACTTTTGTCAGTGAGATCGGTATGCGACATCGAAGTTGAGGCTCCGCTTAAATCAGCGGTCGGTGAGTAGCGAGGCGCAGCGAGACACGGTTCCTGACTCAGCGGGCCTCGGCGAAAAGCTCACTCTACTCACCGCTCCGAAAGTTGTTGGAGGGCAGGCATCGTGTCAGCTTCGGAATCGAGCAATCGAGCGGGCACCGAAGGGGCGGACAAAGCCACGCGACGCGACACTTCCCATTGCGAAATACTTGACACACCTTGTCACACCAGTACGGTTACATTGGTTCATAGAGAAGGGGATGCCATGTCTAGGAGTACCAACATCAGATTCGGTGTCGTCAACCACGATGCATTGATGTCCAACGTTACGGCAACTGCGGATCGCTATGGCCTTACCTTGAGCGAGTTCATCCGTGCCGGCGAAGAAGGCAGTCTTGTCGACGACGAATTGCGCGATCTTTGGCTTTCAGTGAGCGCTATTTTGACTCGCCTAGTTTCGTAGCGTCGAGCCCTTCCGATGGCCCGGCCTCAGTTAAGCCGACTCGCCTTAGCCTTCGCCCAGCAAACTGAGGACCTCCTCAACCGAACTATTGCCTCAGGGGCTGTTGTCAGCGCAACGCAACTCGGATCTGATGTCTACCTGGTTGCCCCTGGTCCACCTCTGGGAGAAGCCGGCATCGAGAAATTGACTGGCCTAGTCCCTGCATCTATCGATCGAAGCCCCGCCAAGCGTACGGAGTCACCAATTTGGCTCAAGATTCGTTACCAGTTGACGCTTGACGATGAAGCGACGCATCTAACCACCAACTCTTCGATGTTCGGCTGGTGCACACACCACAAGTCTGCGCGCTGCCCGATCCGCGTCGAATACGAGAGGCACAAGTCGCACAAACCTGCGTCGCACATCCAAGTGGATGGTGAATCCTCTGGTTGGGCGCATGGCCTGGGGCGACTCGGACGTGATCACTCTCCTCTTCAGAAGTTGCATCTACCCCTCGGGGGCCGGCGCTTTAGACCATCGCTGGAGGACTTCATCGAATTCTTGATCCAAGAACAAATGGTACCGGGCAAGCACGCGAGTTGGAAGGACGGGATCGAAGAAGGCCGGCAACGGTGGGAATCGATGCAAACTAGAGCAACAGTACGTCGAAACCCAATCGACGCTGCTAAGCAACTGCGCCAGATGGGATACACCGTGAAGAAGACAACAAGATTACGGTGACCGCTTGATTGGAATACCTATGTCACTTCACTTCTTACTTGTTCACTCGAAAAACCAGTTCCTGTGTAGTCGGTAGGAATTGTTTACTCGTCAACTCGCCCTATCACACAGTCACGGTAGAGCTGATTGCTCCGTAGATTCCGCCGGTACGAGCATCGACAATCACGAGGAAGGGTTGGGGGGAAGCGATACCGCCCTTCGGGCCCATGAGAACTGGTCGCACCGACGGGTACTCCGCGATCCAAACCAGCCGAAGCTAACCACAGGGCAGGTGGGGCTGTTGCCAGCAGTGAACCCTCCCAAGGCCGCCGCACCGGGCTCAGTGTGCGCTTCTCGCTACCGGACCTTCACGATGGACGAGCTGCCGCTCAACTAACGCGACCTGTTCGAGTCGAAAGGATGGTTCGACAGCTACGGGCGGCGAGGGTCTTATGTGGAGCCACAATTCGGAGCCCTCAAGGACGAAGCGGCCGCTGGGTCTTGCCGGGGGAAGGTTCGCGTTCGCGGCATCGTGAAGACCGGCTTGTTGATCGCGTTCGCGTTGGCCACCACGAATCGCCGCTTGGCCCTGAGTTGGGATGCGCCTCAGAACGCGGGAGCTGTCTCATTGCCCGTAACTCGGGTCAAAGGACGGCTCTACTCGCACCGCTTGACGCACTTCGCACTGAAGCCCGAAGACAAGTGCAAGGGCAAGCTGTTGTACCCACTGCGCACCTGTGGTCACTTACGACTTGATCCCCCGGCCCCACCGCGACGTTTCACGTCCCGGTGGGGTTCATCGCGTTCACCGAGGACACTTCCCTGCACAAGTGGCCCATTCGCACTGGCCCGCACGACGTCAACCGTGCCCTCGACTCTCTTTACTACCCATGGCATGTACTTTTGCCATCAAAATGGCTGGCTCTTGTACTTACCTCACAGTGCCCCCGGCAGGAGTCGAACCCGCAACCTGACGGGTAGAAACCGTCTGCTCTATCCAGTTGAGCTACAGGGGCGCGCTTTCATCGTACCGACGTCGTTGCGGTGCGGGGCTCCCTATAAACAGGCGCGGCACTGTGTCGTCCACGAGTTGCCACGGCCGACCAGTCGGACCAACGTGAGCGTGTGCCATACTGGAGGACCTTGGTGGGCGTAGCTCAGTTGGTTAGAGCGCCAGGTTGTGGTCCTGGAGGCCGCGGGTTCGACCCCCGTCGCTCACCCCAAGAAGTCTCACGTCGGCAACGAGGCGAGGCGACTCGCCGTCATACACCCTCTTATAAATTTTCGTGTCAATGACCGCGAATGGACGTGTAGATTTCGCCTAGTGCGCAACACTGCGTCGGTTAGCGATCCAATAAGGGGGACCCGTGACCATCGTCCGCGATTCGTTCTATATCAATGGTGAGTGGGTAAAGGCCACTTCCAGCGAAACGCTTGAAGTGACCTCCTCGGGCACCGGCGAGCTCTACGCCACCATTCCTGTGGGCACGGTGGAAGAAGCCAATAGCGCCGTCGAGGCTGCCGCCGCCGCTTTTTACGCCTGGAGCAACACGAGCCCGAAGGAGCGCGGTGAGTTCCTCCAGCGCATCTCCGAGAAGCTCGCCGAGCGCGCCGACGACATCGCGCTGACGATCGCCAATGAAGTCGGCATGCCACTCATGCTCGCCAAGGGCATCCAAGCCGGCATCCCGACGGCTACCTTCGCCGACAATGCGCAGCGCGCCATGGAATTCGCCTGGGAAGAAGAAGTGGGTAACTCCACTCTCGTCCGCGAACCCGTCGGCGTGGTGGCCGCGATCACCCCGTGGAACTACCCGCTGCACCAGATTGCGAACAAGGTCGCCGCGTCGCTCGCCGCTGGTTGCACCGTCGTGCTCAAGCCGAGCGAAGTCGCGCCGATTAACGCGTTCATTCTCGCTGACATCATTGACGAAATCGGGCTGCCGAAGGGCGTCTTCAACTTGATCACGGGTCTCGGCCCGGTCGTGGGCGAAGCCATCGTCGCGCACCCGAAGACCGACATGGTGTCCTTCACTGGTTCCACCCGTGCGGGTAAGCGCGTAATGGAGATCGCGAGCCAGATGGTCAAGCGCGTGTCGCTCGAGCTCGGTGGCAAGTCCGCCAACGTCATTCTGGAAGACGCCGACCTCGCGAAGGCGATTCCGGACGCGATCTTCAAGTGCTACTTGAACTCGGGTCAGACCTGCTCGGCCCTCACGCGCCTCGTCGTGCCCCGCGAGAAGTTGGCGGAGATCGAAGATCTCGCCGTGGCGGCTGCCGCAGGATTCGCACCCGGTGACCCGATCACCGGCGCGAGTCTCATTGGTCCTCTCGTTTCGGCCGCGCAGCAGCAGCGCGTGCGCGACTACATCAACAAGGGAATCGACGAGGGTGCTCGCATTCTCATCGGCGGCGTCGAATCGCCCGAGGGCCTCGAGAAGGGCCACTACGTGCAGCCGACGATCTTCTCCGACGTCCGTAACGACATGACGATCGCCCAAGAAGAGATCTTCGGTCCCGTCTTGTCGATCATTCCCTACGACACGGAAGAAGAAGCCATCAACATTGCCAACGACTCCCTCTACGGCCTCGGCGGTGGTGTGTGGGCCGGCAGTGACGAGAAGGCCTTTGAGGTCGCTCGCAAGATCCGCACCGGCCAGGTCGAGATCAATGGTGGTTCCTTCAACATCTTCGCGCCCTTTGGTGGCTACAAGCAGTCCGGCATTGGCCGCGAGCTCGGCAAGTACGGCTTCGAGGAATTCCTCGAAGTGAAGGCGATCCAGCACAACTAACCGCACGTCAACAAGAACACGACGCCCCGGGCCGCGTGCCCGGGGCGTCGTGTTCTCCGAGGTCACGAGCCGTGTCACCCGCAAAATCTTCGACATTTTCGCCTGTCGAGAAAAACAACAGAATGTTTGACTAGGTTCCCTTGCGAGATGCGACGAGGCGCGGTGGCCTCCTCGCGGAGGGGATGTTCATCGTGAGCAAGAGACTCACTCCAGGGTTCATGCGCCGCGGAGTTGCACGAGCGATATGCGCCACGCTGTTGTTGCTGAACGTTGGCGTCGCGACGGGAAGCCTGAACGCCGGAGCCGACACTCGGCCCGTCGTCGGCATTGATCAACCCACCGCCATTGTGACCAACGCCGAAGGCGACATCTTCGTCGCTAGTTACGACAACGGAACGGTGATCGAGATTCCCGCGCACACGGGCGTGCACTACGGCATCATGATGTTCGCGGGCGTCCCGACAGTGCTTCTGAACAACGTCTTGGTCCTGGGTCTGGCGGTGGACAACAACGGTGACATTTTCGTTTCTGAAACCGACGGCAGCAGCACGCCGGGCATCAATGTCCTTTCGGCAATCACCGGGAAGATTTTTGGCGTGTCGGTAACCACGGGGGAATACGTCTTGCTGTTTCCCGCGCCCGTGAACCCCGGACCGCTCTACATCGATGCCGCAGGTGACCTGTACTCGGTGAATTACGCCAGCGTGGGTTTGAGCACCGCCGCCGGTATCGACGTGACCGCCCCTACGAGCTCGACTCTGTTCGGCGTGCACGTGCCCGCCAATACCCCCACGCCGATCACTGGTCTGGGCCAACTTCGACCCAACTATTTGACGGGATTACCGAACGGCACCCTCTTCTTCGACTTGATTGGGGCTTCCAGCATCTACGCCCTCTCACCCACGACGACCACCGTTCTCGGTGTACCCGTGACGGCGAATACTCCCGTGGCGCTACCGCAATGGTCTGCTTCGGCCAACCCGTCCGGCCTGGCCGTCGACGCTGCGGGGGACTTGCTCGTCGGAGGGAACCTCGCGGGAACACCACAATCAATCTTCGTTGTTCCGAATGTGTCACCGGTCTACGGGCAGCCCGTAGCTGCCGAGCCGTTGCTGTCATCAGCGACGAACATCACTGTCAATGTGTTGACCGTTGACGCGCAAGGCAACGTCCTGTACGCAAGTCAATTCGGCAATGACGTGGGAGTCATCCCCAAGTCCGGTGCGACGATGTTCGGCACTGCTCCCGGGGCGACCGTCCTGCCTTTGACACGCACGCTGACATCCCCCACCGCGGTCACGGTTGACGCGAATGATGACGTCTTCACCTTGGACCAGGGGACGGGGGACATCACCGTGTTGTCGCCGGTGACGCGGACCATCTTCGGTCAGCTCTTTGTCGCCAATGAGGCGAGCAATCTGCGCATCACCAAGGGTCTGGCCGATCACGTTGGTCTCGTCGTCGACACGGCGGGCGACCTGTATTTCACGAGCGCGTCAGGCATTGACGTCATTGCTCCATCGGATAAGTACCTCGATGAGGTGTACTGCCCCGCAAATGACGTCACCACGTTGGTGTCAAGTGTGCCCAACGCGTACAGTCTCGCGATCGACTCGTCGGGAAATCTGTACGTGAGTATCGAGGCGCCAGGCTCGACGGCCCACGTGGACGTGATCGCACCAAATGCGACCACTATTTTCGGTCAGAGCGTGGGTGCGGGCACGCCCGTCGCTCTGACGGCCACGGGCAACGAAAGCAACGTCGCAGGAATTTCCTTTGACTCCGCGGGCGACTTGTGGATTGCGAACGGGACATCCAACACGGTGAGCGTGGTCTCGAAAACGGGTAGCAATCTCTACGGCGTCGGTGGCATGACGGTCAACAAACTCAGTGTTTTTACTCCCCTGTCGGCCAAGGTAAATGACCCCATCGGCGTCACCTTTGATCAGACGGGTGATCTCCTAGTGGCGAACTACGGATCCGGCACCGTCCTCGCGTTGGCGAAATCCACGGGCGTGCTCTACGGAACGTCACTCACTGCGAATTCGGCGAGTTCGCTGTTTCAGGACTTCCAGCAGTTGTACCACCCGGTCGGAGTGGCCGTCGATAGTGCCGGTGACATTTTCGTGAGCGACGTATCGAACAATTCGCTCACCGTCGCGCCTCCGAACGGCATTTCCGCGCCCACACACCTATCGGTCACTCCGGGGCTCAATTCACTCACTGTCACCTGGACGGCCCCGGTTAACACCTCGCCGTGGGCCATCAGTTCCTATACCGCGTTCGCCTCACGCGTTGGGGGCGAATGGACGTGCACCGCGACGACCGTCACGTCGTGCACAATTCTGGGCGTGGACGGCTCGAAGCCCGTGAACGTGTTCGTCTACGGCTCGTCACTGATCAACAGCAGCGTGATCAGTGCGCCGGTCTCAGCCCAGTCGTATTCGCCCGCCTCGGCGCCCGCCATTAGGTCGGTAACTCCCTCGTCGCACTCGTTCGTGGTGAAATTCACGGCCCCGACGTCCACCGGGAACTCGCCAGTGACGGGGTATCAATATTCGCTCAATGCCGGAGCGACGTGGGTGAATCTCAAAGGAGCCGCCATCACTTCACTTACCGTCACCGGCCTCACCGCGAAACACACGTACAAACTGTCGCTCCGGGCCGTGACAGCGGCCGGCTCGGGATTGTCCAGCGCGCCCCGGAGCGTGACCACTGCCTGAGATGCTCACCACTGTGGGCCAACGTCGATCCACAACGACTGGCGCGCAGGGTATAGACTCATCGGTGCGCCGATAGCTCAATTGGCAGAGCATTTGACTCTTAATCAACAGGTTCCGGGTTCAAGTCCCGGTCGGCGCACCACGCAGCATTCAGAAGTAAAAAAGAACCCGACGCACGCGTCGGGTTCTTTTTTTTTACTCACGTTTATTGCCCGAGACGCCACGAAGAGTCATTGGTATTCCTCTTGACGATACATCGTCATCCGATATAGTTCGGCCATGACCACTCTCTACGACGAACCACCAACGCAGGCGTCCCCGACCGACATTGTTTCGCCTCTTCGATGGATGGATCGTGTGGCCTTCGTCGTGCTCGCCTTCCTGCCGGGGATTGTACTTCTCGGTGGTACGGGCTTGCTCTTTACCGTCCTGCACAACGCAAGTCTGGCAGGAGCCTCCGGTGGATGTGGCGGCGGCTGATGACTCCCACTCGACTGGTCGCGGCGTGGCAGCGAACAACGATTGTGGTGACCGTCGTGCCGTTAGTCGTCCTGGGCATCATCGGACACGGTCAACACCCCGCGAACACGGTGGTGGCGGCGTGTTTGGTCATCGGTGGATCCACCCACGTCGCCGCCACGGGTTGGTTCGTGTTCGAGACCGACGTCCGCTCCGTGGCCCGGCGGCGATGGTGTCGCTTCTTTCTCCTCCCCGCCGCAGTGGTCGCGGCCGCTGCTTGGTTCGGCGCGACCGCCTCACCCCACAGAATCGCGATCTTCCTTTGCGGCTTCTTCGCGTGGCAGTTCTTCCACTTTCAAAAGCAGAACGTCGGCGTGGCGGCACTCATGGCATCGTCATCGAAAGTGGCTTCACTCACCACGCGGGAACGTCGCTGTCTGGTCGCTTCTGGGATCGCCGGCATCACGGGACTGCTCGGTCGCCCTTCACTCCTACACATCCCCCTCAGGCCGGCGACACCGGCTTTGTTCTTTGTCGGAGAAGTCCTTTTCGTGGTAGCGCTCGTGATGGGCGTGGCCGCGCTGATGCGCCGCTACCGAGATCAAAGGTCCTTGGTCTTCGTCGTGACATACGTCTCGGGGCTGCTGTTCAATGCGCCGATCTTCCTCTTTCGTGCGCCCTACGCGGCCGTGGGCGGCATGACGGTCGCCCACGGATTTCAGTACCTCTTCATCGTCAGCACCGTGGTCGGTGCCTCGGTGCACGGGCGTCGTCGATGGGAGCGTGCGACCCTCTTCTCGAACATCCTCATCGTGGGAACCGGATGCCTCGCCGTCGCGATCCACCTGCACGATGGTGACGGCTTCGAGCGTGCAATCTACGGCGTGGCCCTCGGGGTCACCATGGCGCATTTTCTGATCGACGCCGCGATCTGGCGACTTCGTGATCCGCAGTCACGGAAATTTCTTACTCGACGGCTTCCCCACCTTCTGGGGGACTCACCAACAACGTCCATCAATACTTCGCCCGCCGATATAGGCTGACGTGATGGCTCCTGAGACGGCTTCGGATGACTCCCTCGGGAGCTTTGGACGCTACGCCGGACCGGCCACGTTGATTCTGTCGTCGCTCGCCGAAGGTCCTAAGCACGGGTACGCACTCACCAAGGACATCGAGGACATCGCCGGCGTGCGACTGGCTCCGGGGACTCTGTACGAAGCCCTGAGTCGACTCGAGAACCTCGGACTGATCCAGGCCCTGGCGGCGGACGATCGTCGCAAGCCCTACCAGCTCACGGCGTCGGGTGCCGTCGCGCTGCGAACACACCTCACGACGCAGCGACGCCTCGTCGACGTCGGCCTCAAGCGTTTGGCGGGAAATTGGGGCACCGCGTGAACGTTGAACGTCGCGCCCACCGCCTGACACGTGCGTACCCCTCGGCGTGGCGCGATCGATACGGCGACGAATTTGAATGTCTCCTTGTCGATCAGATGCTCGACGGCAATTTTTCGTTCCGCCAATCGGCGAACGTCGTCGTGAGTGGCTGCGCGGCCCGGGCGAGCCTGATCGGACTTCGTTCGGCGCATAATGACCATGCCGTGCAACGGTGGAGTCCGATGTGGATGGTGGTCGCGTCGACACTGTTCATTGGATTCGGTGGTGCACTGTGGGGTCAGCTCACGATTGGCTGGCAGTGGGCACGACCCACGGCTCTCGGAACACGAGGGGCCATGTGGGTGATGTCGTTAGCAATGTTGATCTTCGCCCTTCTGACCCTCTTCGCGGCCGCGTCCTTTTTGATTCAGTGGTGGCGCCAACGCCATTTGATTGCATCCTCGCGAGCGATGGTCATAGGTGCCATCGTTTTTCTTTTCGGCCTCGTGGCGTTCACGTTGGGGGCCATCCATTTTTCACAACACTGGCCGGGGACCCACGGTCATCCCTGGTCCGGACGCGGTCTCGTGCCCGGAGGGATCGGCGCTTTCGCGTGGTCGGCGACGTCATCGATCACGGCCTACTGGGCACACCCCGCCGCACTCGCGCATTTCCCCACCGCCGTACTGGCGTGGATGTTGCTGAGTCCCGTAGCGCTCACTGCGACCCTCGTCGGGCTCGGCACGATGATGGTGACGGTTCGTCGTGACATCCGAACTTCTACGCC
This sequence comes from uncultured Actinomycetes bacterium, assembly GCA_903871335.1. GTDB lineage: Bacteria > Actinomycetota > Acidimicrobiia > Acidimicrobiales > RAAP-2 > RAAP-2. The sequence goes on along the minus strand of CAIQGE010000016.1, from coordinate 4,008 downwards.
GTCCATCTGGTGGACACGTGTTCTCGGCATCACTATGTTGGCATTCCTCTTTGGGGCTTTGTGGTGGCTCGTCGACGGCGACGCGGGACCGCGCAATCTCTTTCATCGCGGTGTCATTGACATCGTTGACGTTCTCGCCATGATCGCGACATTCGCCTGGAGTCTCGAGTCCTGGGGACGCTGGCATCGATCGACTGCCACCCTTCCCTCGTCCTAGGAATCTCGGCGTCGTTCCTTCTCGGGCCCTCTGCGAGCACCACGGCCCACTCTTTCGGCACTAACACCGGGTTGTCCTGGAATCAGGACACCGGAACTTTGTCGTGTTACGACACCGGGTCGACGACGGCCTGCTCCACACCGTCGTCGAGTGACACCACCGCCAATGCCTACACGTATAGCGCGGACAATCTTCGGATGACTTCCAAGGAGTGGAACTCGGGGACCAGTTCGGTGACCACGACGAACTACACCTGGGACGCAACTACGTCGGCTCTGCTGAGCGACGGCAGCGACGACTACGTCTACGGAACCAACGGCAATGTACCGATCGCGCAGATCGCGACGTCGGGCAGCATCACCGATGAACTCCTGACGGACACCAATTCCAACGTCCGCGGCGTCGTCGAGATTTCCTCGGGCGCGACCTCTCCCGATCAATTGGTGAACTACGTCGATTACGACGCCTGGGGCAAGCCCATCAGCTACCCCGGCGGCACTGTGGTCGTGAAAGGTCTTCTCACGCAATCGGGAACCGACACGAACTCTCTCACGCGCTTCGGCTACGGCGGGAGTTACCAGGACGACACGGGACTCTATTTCCTCGTCAACCGCTACTACGACCAAGGCACCGGACAATTCATCAGTGTGGACCCCGACTTCACGGGCACCGGCGAGGCGTACGTGTACGCGGGTGACAATCCCGTCATGGCGGTGGACTACCTCGGACTGTGCGGTGGGATCTTTTGCGCAATTGCTTCAGTTGTTAGCAGTGGCGTCAATGATGTCGGACATGCCATAACGTCCGCAGCTTCTGCGACATACAGCTTCGCAAGGTGTGCTGCTCATATGACGATCCACTACTTGGACAATGTGAGACATGCTGTCGCGTCTGGAGCGCACTTGATGTCTTACTATTTGGTCAAGCATTGGAAGCAAATCGCAATTGTCGGTGCGCTCATCGTCGTTGGAGTAGCCACAGATGGCGCGGGCGATGTTGCGATACTTGATGTGGCCGGCGAAGAATTAGCGTTTACGGGATCGACCGAGTCAGCGGTAGTTGGCGAAGCGGCAGAATCCGTTGGTCAAGTCGATTCGGAGATTGAAGCGAGTTCGACTGCAAGGGCAAGGGAAATTGGTAGACTTGGCGAGGAGCGGTCAGGAATTGACCAATCGGCAAAGATTAGAATTCCGTCTGCCTCGCGCACAGCTGTTTATCGAATTCCTGACGACCTTACAAGTAGCACATTGATGGAAATAAAGAACGTTGCATATCAGAGCCTGACCGCTCAGCTCCGGGATTTTCTTTCCTATGCCGCAGCCACGGGCAGAGACTTTATTTTTGTTACCAGAGAGTCGACTAAGTTGAGCGGACCTCTTCAAGATCTAGTGAATTCCGGACGAATAATTCTTGAAAGAACCCTGTAGGAACTTGATGGCAACGTCTTTAGAACTGATTGACCGAGACATAAGGTCATTGAATATATCGTGTTCGGGGCTTTGGGAAATGGTCAATTCACAAGGGGATTTTCCAAGTGCAATCCCGATTTTGATCAATTGGCTCGAGAGAATTGCCGACCAAGCGCCTGTACAATATTACGCTAACATAACCGAAGGTCTGGTTAGGGCACTAGCAATGCCATCAGCCGTCGACATTGTCAATACTAGATTGATTTTCCTCTTTCAAAATGTATATGACCCAGGAAACTTCGGATTGCGATGGACTATTGGCAACACCCTATCGCTAATTTATTCCGAGAATTTCTTTGATGACTATGTAAGTTTGATCGAACAGAAGGAGTTTGGCATTGCGAGACAGATGCTTGTGGAAGGGTTAAGTAAATCAAGCAATCCAATGTTGATCGAGAAACTCTATTCCTACTTGACTGACGATGATCTTTCGCTGATTACAGTGAAAGTGCTCGGTAAGCTTAAACCACCAGATCTCGTCCAGCATTTAGAACCTCTATTGGGCGATGCAAAGAACCCTCTCAAGAAATCTATTGTGAGAACCATTCGATCACTGTAAATACCCGGCCGGCAAAAGAGGGACCACTTGGCCTGAACCCGTAATTTCAGTCCACATTTGTGACAGCGCGGCCTTGATCTACCGGAGGTGGGCATGGCATTTAGTGAGGCATCGGATTTCAGCGGGGTGTGATCGTCGCGAGCAGTGACCCATTGCGCTGACCCTGTGAATTCGAGCTCTATGCCGGCAAGCCAAATTCGGGTCCACTTCCGACGATCACGCCCCGCTAGTTTCCCAAGTCCCGCATTGGTCATTGTCGGCGCGGTGACTGGTGGAGCGGGTGACGTGGCGATTCTGGACGTTGCTGGCGAGGAAGTCGCTTTCGAGGGGGCGACTGAAGCAGAAGCCTCCGTCGAGGCCGGAGATTCCGCACCGGAGGCGGAACAAGACGTCGCCAAGAACGAAGACAGTCAGAGCTGTCCCACAAACAGTTTCGCTCCTCATACATTGGTGCTTCTCGCCAACGGACAGCTCATCGCGATCGATAAAGTCAAGGTCGGTGACGCGGTGGAAGCGTTTGACACAAAGACCGGAAAGAGACGGGCGGAACGGGTGACCAAGGTTTGGATCAATCACGACACCGATCTCCTGGACCTGACATTCAGCGTTCATGGGCACTCGTACGAACTCGACACCACTCAGCACCACCCCTTCTGGGACGCGCGGACTCACTCCTGGGTTGAAGCAGAGAATTTGAAGCAAGGAACCATCCTCGCGACGAACACCCGCGCCACGTCGCAGGTCACACGCTCCAAGGTCATGACGACCACCGCCCTTATGTGGGACCTCACCGTTGCCCTTGATCATGACTTCTATGTCTCGGTGAGATCAGCCAGCACGGCGGTGCTGGTGCACAATTGTCCTGATAATCGTGACTCAGAATTTCGGCAACCTCAACGGAAGATAAATGCTTATGGGAAAACCGAAGTTCCTTCGTGTGTATTGGCCAAAGGATATGTTCCATACGTTGGTGAAACACCTGTTGAGGCGGCAACTCGAGTTATGGAAGAAGAGACTGGTGCTTTGAATTTTCCACGAGGTCCGAAGACACCCTTTAATCAAATCATTAAGTACTTCTCGAGAGCATTCCACTAATGTTAAACTCAAGAACCCTTGATCTTCTAGTTAGAGAACTTGACTGGGAGGAAGTAGAGAATGCTGGGCATCTTTCTCCATTTATTGCATTCCTAATCTGCAATCTCCGCTCCGATACATTGCGAGCGATTGGGAATGAATTGATCGAGCGTAAAGAGCCCGAACTCCAGATACTCGCTATAAGATTTTGGCGTGAATGTAGCACCGGAAGAAGTGACATTCGTCAGGAGATCATCTGCCGACTAAGTAATCCAGAGGCTATCAGTAGGCCGGAGGTGGCGTCAATGATGATTGAGTCGTTGGTTTTCTTGGGAGTTGACCCAGTGTTTGAACTCTTGGAATCATTCGCTGGACACCAGTCTGAACAAGTTCGCTACTCAGTTGCCTCTGCAGCAGGATCTTCCACTTGGAAAAGGAATTCACGGCGACGAAAAAGGCTGCTGGGTCAATTGCTCCTAGACACGAGTGATGTGGTGTCGAACGCAGCTCGATGGGAATTGGCGTCAGATAGATTCGTGTGACCACCTCTGCTTGGGTTAAAGGGGTCAGCGCAACGTTCGGTGAGTCACTCTTAAAGAAGTGACCCATCTGAAGGAGACGCGTGACCGCCCACTTGACAACTTTTCAAAGAGATCTAGCTCGCCGTTTACACGCAAGTGGAATGAGCC
>CAIQGE010000015.1 GCA_903871335.1 uncultured Actinomycetes bacterium | reverse complement strand
TGCCCCTGATCCGGGACAACGTTATTCAAACGTTAATTCTCGGTGGAGGTGATGGGAGTCGAACCCACGACCTCTACATTGCGAACGTAGCGCTCTGCCAACTGAGCTACACCCCCGAGGGATTACAAGTCTAGCCCGATGGGCGAAAGGGCTACAGCGCCTGCGCGTAGCGAGGGGGGTCGTACGCGGAATCGCGGTAGGAATAGCGCGGACTCTCGTCGTAGGGAGGCTCGTCGTCGTAGTAGGCAGTCGGTGCCAGGCCGCGTGGTTGCGACGTGGGAACCGAGCGGGACGTTCCCATCATGCCGGTCGTCACGGCGTAGTACATCAAACCCAAAAAGCCGACCAACCCGAGCCACGAAATGATCGCGAGGACTTCGAACGGGAACCAACCGGTGGCCAGAGTCGCGAGAGTCGTGATCACCGATGCCGCGACCAATTGCAATAGAACGCGACGGCGACGTAGGCGCTGTGAGCGTGACCCGTACGGCGACGGTGACACACTCTGCGACAACGGCTCCTCGTACGAGGACGCGACGGGAGCCTGCGCGTAGGCGACGGCGCGATACTGCGAGGCGTACGACGCGGTAGCGGGACGTGACGGTTCTTCGAACGGATCGTCGGCGTACTCTCGTGACCAGTCGTCCCACGACAAGTCGCGTTCGAGATCGGCGGGCGTGGCGTTCGCGGGGACGACCCGCAGTCGCGGTGCACGAGTTGGAGGATTGACCTCGTACTCGTACACCGGACGGGGCGGTAGTTCGTCACTCACGTCGAGGCGATGTGCGGGCTCGACGAGTGGTTCTGTTTTCCCCCCGAGCCGCGCCATTCGCTCGTGAAAATTCAGAATTGAACGGTCCGTGTCACGATCGCGAAAGTGGCGAACAACAGTCGGAGTAAGGACGGCAATCCAGAGAACCGCAAGGATCGCTATTAGCATCCGACACGCCCCCTACTCGAACCTAGTGACACTAGGTTCGAAGGTACTGCCTTTGGCTACCAAATTGGTGGATTTCGAGGGCTTTTCCCGCGGTTTTATTCGCCGTGAAGCCCGCACTCCGCCTTATCGCTCCCGGACCAACGCCCGGATCGCCGATCAGCGCCCGGAGCGGGCTTCGCCGTCACGGCCGCACAACCGATCGATGCGTACCCCTCCGCCCACAGGGGGTGTTCGGGCAGACCCTTGCTCGAGATGTAATACGCGATGTCGTCGTCGGACCACGTCGCGAGGGGGTTGACCTTCACCAAACCAAACTTGTCATCAAAAGACACAATCGGCATTTCGGCGCGCGTCGCAGCGTCGACCCGCTTCACCGCGGTGAACCACGCAGCACGCCCGGCCACGGCTCGCTGTAGTGGCGCGACCTTGCGACGTTGGCAACACTCGGCGGTGCCGCACGGCCACTCGGCTGCGTCCGGACCCGGCGTTGTTCGCACAATCGTGAGGTTCCAGTCACGCTCTAACTGTGCGACAAAGTCCATTGTTTCAGGGAAATGCCCCTCCGTATCGAGGAAGATGACCTCGATGTTCGGCTTCTGTTGGCGCAACAGATCGAGCAACACAACGTCTTCGAATGAGCACGCGAACACCACGTCGTCACCGAAACGCTCGAGCGTCCAACGGATGATGTCCTCGGGCGTCGAGGTTTCAAATTCGGCGCTCTGTCGAGAAAGTTCGTCGATCAATTCGCTTGTCGCGTTACTCACGGGACCTCCTGCGGTTGTCGAATACCCTACCGGATTGGTAGTCTTTTCATGCCCGGCGACCGCGCCACGGCCCCCCATTCTTCATGAACACACCCACACCCACTGCCGCCGTTGACCACCTCGACTTGCTCGAGTCGCACGCGATCTTTATTCTGCGAGAAGTTGCCGCCGAGTGTGAACGACCCGTGCTGCTCTTCTCGGGCGGCAAGGACTCCGCCGTCCTGTTGCACCTCGCGGCCAAGGCATTCGCACCACAGCGCATTCCGTTTCCCATCATGCACGTCGACACCGGGCACAATTTCCGCGAGGTTCTCGAGTACCGCGATCAAATGGCCGAGCACTATCAGGCCCAGCTCCTGATCGCGAAGGTGCAGGATTCCATCGACCAGGGTCGCGTTCCCGACCCGGGTCCGTTAGGGATGCGCAATCGATTACAGACGGTGACGCTGCTCGACGCCATTAACGCGCACACGTTCGACGCGGCCTTCGGTGGGGCCCGGCGCGACGAAGACAAGGCCCGCGCCAAAGAACGCGTCCTCTCCTTCCGCGACAGTTTTGGGCAGTGGGACCCGCGACACCAACGGCCGGAGCTATGGCAGCTGTACCAGGGCAAAGTAAATCCCGGCGAACACCTCCGCGCTTTCCCGCTGTCGGACTGGACGGAACTTGACGTCTGGCAATACATCCAGCGGGAAAATGTGCCCCTGCCGGCGATCTACTTTGCTCACAAGCGGCCGGTGATCAAGCGCAACGGCATGTGGCTCGCCGCCGGCGAGTTCGTGCATCCAGTCCCCGGTGAAGTGATCGAACGACACTTGGTGCGTTACCGCACGGTGGGTGACGCGAGTTGCACCGGCGCGGTGTTGTCCTCGGCGTCCACCATTGCCGACATCATCACGGAAATCTCCACGACCAACGTGTCCGAGCGTGGTGCGACCCGGGCGGACGACAAGTTCTCCGAGACCGCCATGGAAGACCGCAAACGCGAGGGCTACTTCTAAACATGACCACCGAGACCCCGGTAGAACTTCTTCGATTCGCGACCGTCGGATCCGTGGACGATGGCAAATCCACCCTGATCGGTCGACTACTTGTTGATACGCGACAGCTCTTTGATGACCAATTGGACGCGGTCGCGGAAGCCTCCGCGAAACGCGGCGTGGGTGACCTCGACCTCAGTTTTGTCACCGACGGTCTTCGCGCGGAACGCGAACAAGGGATCACCATCGACGTGGCGTACCGCTACGCGTCGACACCCACACGAAAGTTCGTGATCGCCGACTGCCCTGGTCACGTGCAGTACACGCGCAACATGGCGACGGGTGCATCCACCGCCGATCTCGCGCTGGTCGTGCTCGATGCGAATCAAGGACTGAAAGAACAGACCCGCCGACACCTCTGCATTGCGGCCCTTCTCGGTGTCCGCAACATCATCGTGGCCGCCAACAAGATGGACATGGCCGACTGGGACCGTGCTCCCTACGACGCCGTCGTCAAGCAGATCGACGAGCTCGGTGAGCGACTGGGCTTTGAGAGTTCGCTCGTCATCCCCGTTTCCGCACTCATGGGTGACAACGTCGTGGAGCGTTCCAACGAAGAATCTTGGTACGAGGGACCGACCGTCCTCGAGGCACTCGAACAAGCGACCGCGGGATCCTGGTCGTCGTCCAATTCCGGCGCTCGGCTCCCCATCCAGTGGGTGCTGCGTCAGAACGGTGGCGGACGTACCTACGCGGGCATGGTGAACGGTGCGTCCTTGCACGTGGGCGACGCAGTGACCTTGCTGCCCCAGAATCTCGAGACCACGGTCCGGGCGATCAAGGGTGTACGCGGTGACGGCAGTGAGGCCGCTCCCGGACTGTCCGTCGACGTCGACCTCGCCTCGGACACCGACGCCGGCCGCGGCGATATGTTGGCAACCGCTCCCCTTCCGACGGTCACCCGAGAGATCGAAGCGACCGTGTGTTGGTTCGGCGAGACGCCGCTATCGACCGGTACGCGACTTCGCCTCAAGCACACATCGCGCACGACCCCCGCGCGCGTCAGCGACTTGCACGGTGTCGTAGATATCGCCACTCTCGACGTGGCCCCGGGTGAGCAGCTCGCCATGAACGAAATCGGTCTCGTCACGATTCAAACGGCCGAGCCGCTCGTGGTGGACGACTACCGCGACAATCGAGTCACGGGAAGTTTCGTGTTGATCGACGAACGCACCAACGCGACGGTGGCGGCCGGCATGGTCGGCCACGTCGACTTCCTGTAGTCCTAGAACTGCACGACCATCACGAGCAGCGTGGTGGCGACAAGCCCGAGCACCACGTCGAGTTCTCGTCCGAGAACTCGTGCCGGGGCACTGAGGTTTCCAGTTCCGACCGATGTCGCGAGGGATCTCTCGGCTGGCAGAGCGCGAGCTTCGAGCCAATACGCCGCAGCGAGGTAGAGGGCAAAGCCCGTACCCACCCACGGTTGCGACAGTCGCACGGACGCATCCCCCGTGAACGACATGGCCAGCCCGCTCACGGGCATGACGTGAATGACGCGCGCCGCCCAGTTCGGGCGATTCGGGAATCGCCGGCGCAAATCATCCTCGGTTGTCGTACTCGAGAGAGCACTCGCCGCGTTCGCGCGTAACACCACAAGAATCGTGATCGTGGCCAAAGCAGCCAAAATATGCGTCGTGAACAAGAGGTCGTAGCCGACCTGTTCGCCGATCACACGTCACCTAATAATTCGTCGGCCGCGCTGTAGGGATCGACGAGACCTGATACGAGGTCGCCGACGAGTTCTTCGTAGCGGGAGGTGCCGGAGAGATCATTGACGCGCGCCCTCATGGCCACCACCAGAACGCGCGCGAGTTCGGTACGGGTCCGATCGCGACGGCGCTGGGCGAGCTCACCCGATTCTTCTTGAAAAGCGCGGTGCTCGACGAGAACATCCCAGAGTCGTTCCACTCCGTCGCCACTTGACGCCGTGGTTTCGAGCACCGGAGGGCGCCACGCTCTCTCGCCGCCGAGATCGAGCATTTGTTCGAGGTCCCGTCGCGTCTCGCGCACGCCCGCGCGATCGGCCTTATTGATCACGAAGACGTCGGCGACCTCCAGAAGGCCGGCCTTATTGGCCTGCATGGCGTCGCCCCAACCCGGGTTGGTCACGACCACTGTGGTGTCAGCCGCCGAGGCGATCTCTACTTCCATTTGCCCGACGCCCACGGTCTCGACGAGCGCCACGGGAAATCCGGCGGCCCCGAGTACGCGCAGGGCGTCGGGGACCGCGAGCGACAAACCTCCCAGGTGGCCGCGCGTCGCCATCGACCGAATAAACACGTGCTCGTTGGTGGCGTGCTCCTGCATCCGAATACGGTCACCCAAGATGGCGCCACCGGTGAATGGGGAGCTCGGGTCCACGCACAAGACAGCCAATTCGTCGAGCGGTGTTCCGAGTGAGCCCACGGCGAGGCCGGTGGTGAGTAGGCGATCTGTCAAAGTGGACTTGCCTGCGCCCGGGGGGCCGGTCAGACCGATGACGTAACTGGGTGGGGACTGATACGCGAGGTGAGCGGTCGCTCGTTGACGGGGGCCACCGGACTCGGCGTAGGTCAACAGTCGCGCCAGCGCCACTCGCGAACCTTCGCGGGCGGCGTCGAGCAGGGCATCAGGATCGCGCAGTATCACGACTGACGTTCTACCGCAGCGCCAAGGGAACGCAGTCCACCGTCGAAATCTTCGTACCCACGATCAATGTGGTCGAGACCGCTGATCGTCGTGCGACCTTTCGCGACGAGACCCGCGATGCTGAGGGCCGCACCCGCGCGAATATCGGTCGCACGAACGTCCGTACCCACCAGTTGTTCCACCCCGCGCACGAGCGCGTGGTGGCCCTGCGTGCTGATGTTGGCGCCCAGTCGCACCAACTCCTCGACGTATCGGAATCGACCGTCGAACAAATTCTCCGTCACCACCGATACGCCATCTGCGACGGACAACACCGTCGTGATCAGCGGCTTGTAATCCGTTGCGACCCCCGGATAGGGCAACGTCGCCACGTCCACCGCCCGCACCCGCGCGGGTCCCCGTAACGCCACGCCCTCACCGGCGACGTCGACCTCCGCCCCCATGGCTTCAAACTTTCGCAGCAGCATCTCCATGTGGTCCGCCCGCGCGTCGAGGACGCGCACACGCCCACCGGTAATGAGACCGGCGGCCAGATATGTCGCCGCGACCACGCGGTCGGGAATGACCTCGTGATGCGCGGCGTGTAACTCCTCCACGCCCTCAATGGTGAGTCGTGAGGTACCGAGCCCGTCGATGCGCGCTCCCATGGCCACGAGTTGACGAGCGAGGTCCTCGACTTCAGGCTCACGAGCCGCGTTGTCGATGACCGTGCGGCCGCTCGCCAGTACCGCGGCCATGAGGAGATTGTCGGTCGCGGTGTGGCTCGGGTATTCGAGCGTCACGCGCGCACCCTTCAGTCGATCGCCCGCTAGCGACCCCCGGATGGTCGCTCGATCGTTCGCGAACGTCGCACCCATGGAACCGAGACCGTCAATATGGAAGTTGATCGGGCGTCCTCCGAAGTCGTCGCCTCCCGGGAGCGCCATTTCTGCTTGACCGCATCGCGCGAGCAACGGCCCCAGGACGACGAGCGAGGCTCGCATGGCGGCGAAGAGATGCGCTGGCGCCTTCGGACGTAGATCGGCTGCGCTCGGAACGACGATGGACAATTCGTGTGACGCCGGACGTGACACCGCGCACCCGAGTTCTTGCAGTAATTCCGACATGATCTCGACGTCCAGAATTCGGGGAACATTTTTTAACCGGTGCTCACCGGACGCCAATAAACACGCGGCCATCTGCTTGAGGACGGCGTTTTTCGCCCCTCGCGCACGGATGTCGCCTTCGAGTGGCCCGTTCGGGGTCACGACCAGTGAATTCACCCTTCCAGTATGACCGTTACGGACCGGTTAACTCCTCGACCTCGACGCAGAGTTGCGAAGTACTCTGGGGGCGTGCATCTACCGGCCCGTCCCGACCGAAACCTCGCCCTGGAACTTGTCCGGGTGACCGAAGCCGCCGCTATCGCCGCCTCGCGATGGGTCGGACGTGGTGACAAGAACGCCGCCGACGGTGCCGCCGTCGATGCCATGCGCCTCGTGCTGGGCTCCGTGTCCATGGATGGCCTGGTGGTCATTGGTGAGGGCGAGAAGGATGAAGCCCCCATGCTCTACAACGGCGAGGCGATCGGCGACGGCCAACCGCCGGCCGTGGACATCGCCGTCGACCCGATTGACGGCACCACGCTAACCGCCAAGGGCCGCAATGGTGCCGTCTCCGTTATCGCCTTGTCTGAGCGCGGCACGATGTTTAATCCCGGACCCTGTGTCTATATGGAAAAGATCGCCGTCGGACCCAAGGGGCGCGGTGCGGTCGACATCACCGCCACGGCCACCGAGAACCTCAAGGAATTGGCCAAGCGGCTCTCGAAGACGGTCCAGGAATTGGGCGTCGTGATCCTCGACCGCGATCGTCACGACGATCTTGTCGCCGAAGTCCGTGAGGCGGGAGCACGCATCCTGTCGATCTCCGACGGTGACGTCGCGGGTGCCATCGCGACGAGCTGGCCCAATTCTGGTGCGGACATTCTCCTGGGTATTGGTGGCACGCCCGAGGGCGTGATCGCGGCCGCGGCCCTCAAGGGACTGGGTGGCGAAATTCAAGGTCGACTCTGGCCCCGTCACGAAGAAGAGCGCACGGCTGCCCTGGCGGCGGGATACAACCTGCAGCAGGTACTCACGACCGACGACCTGGTGGCCGGCGATAACTGTTTCTTTTCCGCCACCGCGATCACGGACGGCGAGTTCTTGCGTGGTGTGCGCTACCACGACTTTGGCGTGACGACGGAATCCTTAGTCGTGCGATCGAGGTCCGGCACCGCGCGACTGGTGGAGACTATTCATCGCCACGACAAATTCACCGACTTCTCTACTGCCGGCATCTAGCCCAGCGCGAGTAGCGCTGTCAGGCCTAGTCTCAGTCGTAGGGAGCCCGGGGGGACTCTCGGCGGTAGTTCCGCCGTTCGAAGGGGGTTGACGTGCACGTCACGCAACTACTAGCTCACAAGGGCGACGATGTCGCCACCATTTCCAAGGATCGCTCGATTGCCGACGCCGTCAATGTCCTGCGAGAGCGAGGCATTGGCGCTCTCGTCGTCACGGGTAGCGGCGCCCCGCTCAAGGGAATTCTCTCGGAGCGCGACGTGGTGCGCGCCCTCGCTCAGCGTGGCGCGAGTGTGCTGTCGGATACGGTGGAATCTCTGATGTCGACCGACGTCGCCACCTGCACGCCGGAGACCACCTGCACCGATCTGATGGGGCTCATGACCGAACACCGCATTCGCCACGTGCCCGTGATGTCGGACGGACGGCTGGTGGGGCTGGTGTCCATTGGCGACGTCGTCAAGGCGCGCTTCGACGAACTGGAACGCGAAAAGAGAGACCTCTTGGAGTACGTCTCGGCGCGTTGAGAATTACGACGCGGCGCTGAGGCGGAGTTCGGCGCGAGCCAGATCCGCACGAGCGGCCCGTTGCGCGTCCTCGTCGGCTTCTTCGCCGGCCCGGGCACTCAACACTGCCTCCGCCTGTTCCTTCGCGGCGGTAGCGCGAGCAACGTCGATGGACGACGTCAACTCTGCCGTACCGGCGAGAACCGTGGCGCGCGTTGATTCGTGATCATCACTCGGACCCACCTGGAAGAACCCACCGTGCACGGCGAAGGACTTGACACCCTCTGCGGTTTCCACGCGCACGACACCCGGCACAATGTCGCCCACGATGGGAGTGTGCTGCGCGAGGATCGTGAATTCACCGTCACTGGAACGACCGATCAACGCGGTGGCCGGACCCGACCACAGCGCCGACTCGGGCGTAACAATCTCGACGAGAAGGTTTCCCGCCATGGCTTAGCCGTTCTGCAGTTCGTGAGCCTTGCGGAGCACGCCTTCGGCTCCACCAACGTTCAAGAACGCCTGCTCCGGGGCACTGTCGAGGTCACCCTTGACCAGGGCCTCGAAGGACTCAATGGTCTCTTCCACCGGAACGTAGATACCGGGGATGCCGGTGAAGACTTCACCCACGAACATCGGCTGGCTCAGGAATCGCTGGATCTTTCGAGCACGCGACACGGTCACACGGTCTTCTTCCGACAGCTCGTCGAGACCGAGGATCGCGATGATGTCCTGGAGTTCCTTGTAGCGCTGGAGAATCTGCTGCACCTGACGGGCCACGGCGTAGTGACGGTCACCCACAATTTCGGGCGCCAGAATGTTCGACGTCGACGCCAAGGGGTCCACGGCCGGGTAGATACCGAGAGCGGCAATTTGACGTGAGAGTTCGGTCGTCGCGTCAAGGTGGGTGAACGTCGTGAACGGCGCCGGGTCGGTGTAGTCGTCCGCCGGCACGTACACGGCCTGCAGCGACGTAATCGACTTTCCGCGCGTCGAGGTGATGCGCTCCTGGAGCTCACCCATCTCGTCCGCCAGAGTGGGCTGGTAACCCACGGCGCTCGGCATACGACCGAGCAGGGTGGACACCTCAGAACCGGCCTGCACGAAGCGGAACACGTTGTCAACGAACAACAGCACGTCCTGGTTCTTCACGTCACGGAAGTATTCGGCCATGGTCAAAGCGGCCAGGGCGACGCGCAAGCGGACCCCCGGTGGTTCGTCCATCTGGCCGTAAACGAGAGCGGCCTTTTCGATAACGCCGGACTCGCGCATTTCGAGCAGGAGGTCAGTACCTTCACGGGTGCGCTCACCCACGCCGGCGAACACCGACACACCACCGTGCTGGAGGGCCACACGGTTAATCATCTCCATGATCAACACGGTCTTACCCACACCGGCACCACCAAAGAGACCGATCTTTCCACCCTGCACGTAGGGCTCGAGCAGGTCGATGACCTTGATGCCGGTTTCGAACATGGTCGCCCGCGGCTCGAGCTGGTCGAATGCCGGCGGGTTGCGGTGGATTTCCCAACGATCCTCGACCGGACCAATGTCGTCGGTGTCGAGGGGCTGGCCGAGAACGTTAAAGACGTGACCAAGAACGGCGTCACCGACCGGCACGGAAATACCGCGACCCGTCTGACGCACGACGGCGCCACGCACGAGACCGTCGGTGGGTTTCATGCAGACACAGCGCACGCGTCCTTCACCGATCTGTTGGGCGACTTCGCCCACCACCGTGATGGTCTGACCGTCGAGCTCGAGGTCCATCTCAACCGCGTGGTTGATCTCGGGCAACGAGTGCGGCGGGAATTCGACGTCCACCACCGGACCGGTGATGGCGACGACGCGACCCGTCTCGAGAGTTGTCTTCTCAGGGGCGATGGTCATTGTTTGCTCACTTTCCCGAGCGGAGCGCTTCGGCGCCGCCCACGATTTCCATGATTTCGGTGGTGATCGAGTCCTGGCGGGCTCGGTTCATAATGCGGGTCAGGGTGCGGCCGAGTTCGTCCGCGTTGTCAGTAGCGGCCGCCATGGCGCGCTGCTGGGAGGTGTGGAAGGACGCCGCACCTTCGAGAAGGGCGGTAAAGACTTCACTCTCGAGCGCCTTCGGGGCGAGTTCCGCCAACAACTGCTCGACTTCGGGCTCGAATTCGGTGTAGCCCTTGAGGCTCGGAACTTCATTCGAGGGTGCTGCGTCCGGCAGCGTCAACGGCAAGAGTTGACGTGTCTCGACCACTTGGCTCGCGGCCGACTTGAAGTGCGTGGACACGATGAGGACCTGATCGGCCTCGCCACTCACGAACGGTGCCGCGAGCGCCTGAGCGATGTCGCGGGCGTCGGAGAATTGGGGCTTGTCGGCGAAACCTTGGAAGGTCCGCTCAACCTCAATGCCGCGGAAGCGGAAGTAGCCGAGAGCCTTCTTGCCCACGGTGATCACGCGAACCTGCGTGCCCTTGGACTTGAGGTCCACGATCAAGCGTTCCGTGGCGCGCAGCACCGACGAGTTGTAGGCACCCGACAGACCGCGGTCACCCACAATGGCGAGCACCACGGCCGTTTCGATCTTCTCCGGCGTGCCGAGCAACTTCGCCGCGGCCGCCGGGTCTCCCTGGGCGGCTTCGACGATGATGCGACTCATCCCCGCGCGATACGGACGATTCGCCGTAATACGCGCTTGGGCCCGGGCGATCTGGGACGCCGCGATCAGTTCCATTGCTTTCGTAATTTTGCGTGTTGCCTGCACCGACTTAATGCGGCGACGCAAGATGCGTTCCTGTCCTCCTGCCATGACGTACCTCCCTTCCTCGCTCGATAGTTCCTAGTAGTGACGAATTAGTTGCTGGTCGCGAACGAATCCACGAAGCTCTTGAGAGCGGCGTCGATCTTGTCGGTGTCCGGCAGAGTTCCCGTCGAGCGGATCTGCTCGAGCAGGTCGGCGTGCTTGGCGCGGAACGTGGTCAGCAGTTCGGCTTCGAATCGACGGACGTCGCCCACCGGAATGCTGTCGACCCAGCCCTTGGAACCGGCGTAGATCACAATGACCTGCTCTTCAACCGGCATGGGCTGGTTGAGACCCTGCTTCAGAAGTTCGGTGAGGCGATAACCACGGTCCAGCTGGGCCTGGGACACCTTGTCGAGTTCGGAACCGAAGGTCGCGAAACTTTCGAGTTCGCGGAACTGCGCGAGGTCGAGCTTCAACGAACCAGCCACGGACTTCATGGCCTTGATCTGGGCCGCACCACCGACTCGCGACACCGAGTTACCCACGTTGATGGCGGGACGGATACCCGAGTAGAAGAGGTCGGACTCGAGGAACACCTGACCGTCGGTGATCGAAATCACGTTGGTCGGGATGTAGGCCGAGATGTCACCGGCCTTGGTCTCGATGATCGGCAACGCGGTGAGCGAACCACCACCCAACTCGTCGGAGAGCTTCGCGGCACGCTCGAGCAAGCGGCTGTGGAGATAAAAGACGTCGCCGGGGTACGCCTCACGGCCCGGCGGGCGACGAAGCAGCAAGGACACCTGACGGTACGCTTCGGCCTGCTTGGAAAGGTCGTCGTAGACCACGAGAGCGTGTTCGGAGTTCTCCATCCAGTGCTGACCAATGGCGCAGCCCGCGTACGGAGCGAGGAATTTGAACGGTGCCGGGTCACCGGCAGAGGCCACGACCACCACGGTGTACTCCAGTGCACCGTGATCCTCGAGCGTCTTCACCGTCTGAGCCACGGACGAGTTCTTCTGACCAATCGCGACGTAAATGCACTTCACGCCGAGACCCTTCTGGTTCAAGATGGTGTCGATCGCGACAGTCGTCTTACCCGTCTTGCGGTCACCAATAATGAGCTCGCGCTGACCACGGCCAATCGGGGTCATGGCGTCGATCGCCTTGATGCCCGTCTGCAGGGGTTCGCCGACCGGCTGGCGACCGATGATGCCCGGCGCCTGGACTTCCATACGACGGTTGATGGCGCCAACGAGCGGACCCTTGCCGTCGATGGGCTCACCGAGAGCGTTGACCACACGACCGAGCAGCGCGTCACCGACCGGCATGGAGAGGATGTTGCCGGTCGCGCGAACGACCTGCTCTTCTTCGATGCCGTCGACGCTGCCGAGAACCACGGCACCGATCGTCTCCTCGTCCAAGTTCATGGCGAGACCCAAGGTCCCGTCCTCGAATTCGAGGAGCTCGTTGACCTTGGCGTTCGGAAGACCCGACACGCGCGCGATACCGTCACCGACCTCGACGATGCGACCGACTTGCTCGGCACCCACCGTGGGGCTGTACTCCGTGACGTGGCGACGAAGCGCCTCGGTGATATCGCTGGCACTAATCGTGAGCTCAGTCATCACTCGTTTCCTTTACTAGTTGCTGTTGAGTTGAAGTTCTGCGGGTGCGTGAGCCACCAGGGCGTCGCGCAGCGCGCCCAGGCGTCCCTTGGTTGTTGCGTCGAGGCGCAGGTCGCCCACTTGGACCAACACACCACCCAGGAGTGTGGGGTCCTCGACGATCTGCAAATCCACCGAGTGACCGGTGATCGTGCGCAACGATTCGATGAGGCTCTGCTGGCTGGCGTCGTCCAGCGGTCGAGCGGAGAAGACGCGGGCCACTCGCCAGTTCCGAGCCTGCGCGACGTAGTCCACGAGGTAATCCAAAGTGCCCACGACGTCGCGCGGGCGACCTCCGCGAATCACGTATTGCGCCAGGCGCAGCGCGGTCGAAGAGACCTTGGTGCCGATCAACGCCGTCGTCACTTCGAGACGACTCGCGAGAGGTGCATCCCGGTCGACGAGAACGCGTCGCAATTCGGGATTCGCTTCAATCGTGCGAGCCCATCGGAAGAGGTCGTCCTCGACGCCGCCGAAGTCGTCCGTCGAGACGGATTCCAACACGGCGTCGGCGAAACCAGCCACTCGCTTGCGCGAGGACAAGAGCGACAAGATCGCCGGAGCGTGGTCCTCGGGACGCGAGCGTGTCACCGCGTAGTGGGTGAGGTCGCTGAGAGCGGCGGGAACTTCTTGACCGGCGGAAACCTTGGCGGCGTAGGCGGCCAGACGAACGACGTCCTCATCGACCTTGCCACTCAGCAATTCCCGCAGTACCGCGGAGCGGGCGGCCGCCGAGATGGCGGTGTCCGTCAACGCGGCGTGGAGATCGCTGTGGGTCGCCACGGTGGCGTCAATGGACTCCAACTGATTGACCACGCGAAACCGCGTGCTGTCATCCAGCGTGTCAATGACGGCCGCGGCGTATCCCTCGAGCTTCGGCTGCATGGTTAGCGCGTGCCGCCCTTCTGGGCTTCAGCGTTGAGAGCCGATACGGCTTCACGAACGAGGTCCTGGTGCGCGTTCTGGTCGACTTCGCGTCCCACGATCTTGGTGACGAGGTCGAAGACGATCTCACCAATGCGAGCGGACGCTTCATCGATGGCGCGCTGACGAATCGCGGTGACTTCGCCGGCGGCTGCGCCCACGACGCGGTCGTACTCCGCCTGTCCGCGAGCACCCGATTCCGCCTTGATCTGGTCGGATGTGGCTTGCGCCGACGCGACAATCTCACGCGCCTGGTTGCGCGCGTCGGTCAGCAATTGCTGGCGCTCGTCGCCGGCGGCCGCGGCCTCGGCACGAGCCTGATCGGCGGCGGCCAGGGACGTGCGGATCTTCTCCTGTCGGTCCTCCAGCGCCTTGTTCAAGGGCGGGAGAACGAACTTCGCAGCCAGCACCAAAATAATGATGACGACCAGAAGCTCAACAAAGAACGTCCCGTTGGGAATCAGGAAGACGGACTCAGCGATCATTTCGCAAGACTCTCTCTTTAGGGGTGGACAAGTGGTCGCGTGGCGGCCCCCAACAGGGGCCGCCCGCTCCCCGAACTAATTCGCCTTGAAGACGTAGACGAAGACGACCATGAACAGCAGGTTGATGAAGTACATAGCCTCCACCAGACCCACCGTCAGGAAGAAGTACTGACGGGCCTTGCCTTCAATCTCGGGCTGACGAGCGATAGCCGCGATCGTCTGGCTACCAGCCAGACCGTCACCGACCGCCGCACCGATGGCACCGCCACCGAGGGCGAGACCGCCACCGACGAGTGCACCCGCGATGCGGACCGCGTCTGCGATGCTCTGATTTGCCATTGTTGTATTCCTCCTGGGTTGGATTAGTGAGAGGCCGATGTCGCGGTCGTGGCGGCGAGTGCCGGTTCCGTCGCGGGCTGGTGATCGTCGTGTTCTTCGTGGCTCATGGCCATACCGAAGTACAGGATTGTCAACAGCATGAAGATGTACGCCTGAATCGCGCCGATGAACAGGTCGAAGGGCTTCCAGACCAGTTCACCCACGGGAATGACGTAGATGGGGAGCAGCGTGGTCATCACCAAGACCATCAAGCCACCCGAGAACATGTTGCCGAACAAACGGAAGGTCATGGTGATCGGCTTGGTGATTTCTTCGATCACGTTGATCGGGGCGAGAGCCGTGTACGGCTGGAAGTAGTGCTTGAAGTAGCCACCGACGCCGCGCGCGCGAACGGATTCAATGTGCACCCAGCAGATAACGAAGAGGGCCATCGCCAGCGGCAGGTTCACGTCCGACGTGGGGGGCGGCAACAACTCGTAGCTGCCACCCGGGTGCAGGGCGGTCGGCAGGAGGCTCATCCAGTTGCACAAGAGGATGAAAATAAACAACGTGACGCCGATCGGCACGAAGCGCTTGTACTTCGTCGGACCAATCGCGGACTCCGCCAGCGAACCAACAATGTCGGTCACGATGATTTCATACATCAATTGCAATTTGCCCGGGACGCCGGAAGTGACCTTGCGTCGCATGGCGAAACCAAGGGCCAAGAAGATCAGGGCCGCGAGAACGGTCGCCGCGACAATGTCGAGGTCAATCGTGAGGCCAAAAACGGAAATGGTGGGGTGATGACCGACCTCAATGGTCTTGGCCGCGAACAGCGTCCTCACTCAATTCCTCCTTGGGCCGCGACGACGCGGAACACGTTCGCCACGAAAACGATTTGATACAGCACAAGCCCAGACACAATACCTATTCCCAGAGGGGCAGAGAGGATGATCGCTCCAATGGCAATAACCGTCAGGAGTCCGAGTCGCGAAATCGTCCTCCCGCGGAGCTTTCGGCGGACCGCTTTGGTGCTCTGATCGGCGCTGGTTTCGACCTTGGCGACCTGCTTATCGAGCATGCGGAAGTTCCACAATGCCAGACCAATGCCAATAGCGACGCCAAGGGCGGCGAATGGTGCGAGAAAGCCCGCCACCACGAAGGCAATCATGCCCACGATCAGGGCCGATACGGTGGTGCGACGGAGCAGGCGAGGCAGGGTGTCGGCGGGGAGATTTTCAAGCACGGTGGGGGGGATCCTACAGCCATCGCCGTGCGAGTTTGTACACGCTGACAACCGCGGCGACGACACCCAATACTAGTCCCGCGACCAACCCCCACGGCGCGAACGACAGCCACTGATCGACGCCGAGTCCGATGGCGACCCCCACCGCCACGCAGGTGGCAATCGTGCTTCCGAGCGACACGAAGGCGGCCAGACCGGGAAGATCCTTGATGGCGGGCGGCCCCGCATCGTTGCGGAGGTCCTTCTTCTCTCCTCCTTCGCCCTGCGCTTCTCTTCCCGACATCAGCGGAGATCGAATTCCTCAGACTCCGACACCGGCTCGTCATCTCCGTGAGGTTGCAGTCCGGGATGAAACCACGTGAACAGAGCAATGGCGAGAAAGGCCACACCAAAGGGGATGAAGACGTTGACCTTGGGCAAGAACAAGGGGAAAAGGACGAAGGCACACAACAGTCCCGTCCAACCCCACAGGATGATGACCGTCCGACGGTGTCCGTGCCCGAGTCGCATGAGCCGGTGGTGAATGTGATTCTTGTCGGCGTTATGAAAACCCTGTCCGGAGGCCGTTCGTCGAACGAACGCGAGAAAAGCGTCGACGAGCGGCACGCCGAGGATGAACACCGGAATCAGGAGCGGAGCAAAGAAGAAGAATGTGACGCCACTCGTCGACGACACACGGCCACCAATGACCATCGTCGAGGCGCTCATCAGGAGCCCGAGCATGAGGGCCCCCGCGTCACCCATGAACAAACGGGCTGGGTGGACATTGTCGCGAAGGAATCCGAGACAGATTCCGCAGGTGATCGCCGCAACCAGGGGGCCGATGTTGTTGGTGGGGAGAAGTCCTAAATCCTCCAAACGCAACCCGTAGACGCACAAGGTTCCCGACGCGATGGCGACGATGCCGCCGGCGAGGCCGTCGAGACCGTCGATGAGATTGATCGCGTTCGAGAGCGCGAAGACCCAGCCGGCCGTCAATAACGGCAGGATCGATCCACCGACGTCAATGAACCCCGCGAACGGCAACTTGAGGTAGTACATGACGACACCGGCGAAATACAGCACGGAGGCCGCCAGGACTTCGCCAGCCACCTTGGCGGGTGGCGACATGTCACGAAAGTCGTCCACGAGGCCCACCACGAAGATCACACCGGCCGCCAGGAGAACACCGAAGTACTCATCGGAGTTTCGGATGATCACCCGCAGCGAGGGAAACAACAGCGCCGCCATAGACGCGACGCAGAGTCCAATGAACATCGCCGCTCCCCCGCCGTACGGGGTGACGCGTTCGTGCACCTTGCGAATATCGGGCTGCGCGGTGTAGCCGATCTTGAGAGCGATCGACCTCGAGGGTCGGTTCACCAACAGCGTCGCCACCAGCCCCACGACGAGGACCGCGATGTACGACGCGACGTTGCCCACGAACGTTGTCTACACGAAGGTCGCGTAGGGGTTGAAGCCGCTGCACAACTCAGCGACGTCCGCCCGCACCGCGGCCAATGAGGCTTCGTCGGTCCTCGTGCGCAAAGCCCGCGCCATGAGCGCCGCGATAATGGCGAATTCGCCTTCCTTCATGCCCGCGGTCGTCTGGGCGGCCGTACCCACGCGAAGACCCGACGTCACGAACGGACTGCGGGGATCGTCGGGGATTTGATTGCGATTGGTCGTAATGCCCGCTCGGTCGAGAGTCTCCTGCGCCTCTTTACCAGTCAACTCCGCATCGAAGTCGCGAAGGTCCAGCAGCAGCATGTGATTGTCGCTGCCACCGGAGACCAGGCGAAAGCCTTCGCTCGCCAAGGCGGTGCCGAAGGCTCGCGAATTAGTGACGATCTGATCGGTGTAGAGCGAGAAACTCGGGAGACTGGCTTCTTTGAACGCCACTGCTTTGGCGGCGATCGCGTGCTCGAGCGGTCCACCCTGTTGCCCGGGGAAGACGGCCGAATCAATCTTCTTCGCGTGCTCCTCCCGACAAAGAATGGCGCCACCGCGAGGACCACGCAAGGTCTTGTGTGTCGTGAAGGTCACCACGTCGGCGTAGGGAACGGGGTTCGGATTTGATCCACCCGCGATGAGGCCCGCGGGGTGCGCCGCGTCGAACATCAACAATGCTCCGACTTCGTCGGCGACCTCGCGGAAGATCGCCGGTTCGATACGCCGTGAGTACGCGGTCGCCCCCGCCACGATCAGCTTCGGCTTCTCGCGCAGCGCGAGCTCCCGCAAATTCTCCACGTCAATGACTTCGCCCGGGTTCTCGAGATCATCCGATCGTGGCGTGACGCCGTAGGAGACGAACCGCCAAATCTTTGACGTGATCGAGGCCGGAGACCCGTGGGTGAGGTGGCCACCCTGGTCCAAGCGCATGGCGAGAATGGTGTCGCCCGGATTCAACAACGCCTGATACACCGCGACGTTGGCGTTCGCTCCGGAATGCGGCTGCACGTTGGCGTGATCGGCGCCAAAAAGGGCGGTCAATCGACGACGAGCCAAGTCTTCGACCTCGTCCACGATCTGGTTTCCGCCGTAGTAACGACGCCCCGGGTAGCCCTCGGAGTACTTGTTCGTCAGGATCGAACCTGTCGCGGCCATTACCGCGGGCGACGTGAAATTTTCGCTCGCGATGAGTTGCACGGTCGTGGTCTGACGCGCCCACTCCTGGGCCAGGAGTCCGGTCAACTCGTCGTCGGCGGTGATCCACGCGTCAAAGGGGGATGCGCTCACGGTGTGTCGTTGGCCTTTCTCTCAGGTTGTATTTCGTCCAGTTGTGTCAACTTCTCAATTCGGCCGAGGTGTCGTCCTTCACCGAGAGGTGAATCCAACCAGGCGTCGAGTGCGTCCAGGGCCACTTGTTGGCCAATGATGCGTTCACCGAAACAGAGAACATTCGCGTGATTGTGTTCACGAGCCAGGCGAGCGGTGGTCGCATCGTGCACCAGAGCGGCACGGACGCCCGGCACCTTGTTCGCGGCAATCGAAATACCGATGCCGGACCCGCAAATCGCGACACCCAAATCTGCGGTTCCGCCGACGACGGCGCGACCCACGGCCGCTCCGAAATCGGGGTAGTCAACGGAAGTCGAGGCATCGTGGGTTCCTACGTCAATGACGTCAACTCCTCGAACCGTGAGCGCCTCAATAATGGCGGACTTCAGGTAAAAGCCGGCGTGATCGGAACCTACGGCTATTCGCACAGAAATACCCTAGTGGCCTGAAAGTTCCTTCGAAGACCGGTTAACCCACCTGATCCAGCGTTCGTTGAATGTCAGATGGGGAGACACTTCCGTCGCGGCGAATAACCCACGGCGACGAGGCCACGTCGACGACGGTCGAGACGACACCGTCCCGCACACCTCCGTCGACGACACCCCACAACTCGTGCGAATCCGCAAACGTGACCCGAACATCGGCGGTGCTTCGACACGGAGGTTGGCCGTGGAGATTCGCGCTGGTGACCGCCAGCGGACCGGTTCGTGCGAGCACTGCCCGTAACGCCTGATCCCCCGGACATCGCACACCAACCGAATCCGTCGCACCGACGATCGCCGCCACCGACGAAATAGCCGGCACGATGATCGTGAGTGCCCCTGGCCAGTACTCACCGGCGAGACGGGAAGCTGCATCGTTCCACGTCACCCCGAGACCATCCAACGCATCCGCGCTCGCGACGAGGACGGGGAGAGCCACCGAGTCCGGTCGCTGCTTGAGATCAAAGAGGCGCGACACCGCAACGGGATGCCGCAGCGACGCGGCCACGCCATAGACGGTGTCGGTCGGGATAGCCAAGATATGACCCGCGTCGAACGCCGCGGCGATCTCATCGATGTTCGAAAGATCGAGCTCTCTCATGTGGGTTGCCGCGCAATGAGAAAACGATCGTGGCCCGCCATGTCCCGCTCGCCACGCACGTCGACGAGACCGGCGTGACGCGCGGCTTCTTGAGCAGCAGAGCCGTGGTCGGTGCCGTGCTCGCACACGATCAGCCCACCGGGCGCCAGCCACTCCCCCGCCGCGGAGATGATCGAGGCCACGTCGGCGAATCCGACCACGCCGTCAAAGTCGGCAGAGACCAGAGCACCGCGTGGTTCAAAGGTCAACACCGGATCGAGGAAGGTCATTTCGCCCTCGCCCACGTACGGCGGATTCGCGGTGATCACGTCGACGTGCGTTCGCAGCGAGGGGTCCAGTTCGTCGAACCAATTCGAGTGCACGAAACTGGTGCGCAAGAGCTGGTGCTTGAGGGCGTTGCGGCGAGCAACGGCGAGAGCGTCGAGCGACACGTCAACGGCCACCACAGTGGCCCTCACGCCGCGATCATCGAGCTCGCTGTGAAGGGCGAGACCGATCGCGCCGGATCCACACCCAAGGTCGACAATGAGCGGTGTGGCCGATGACGAACGAGCGAGTTCTCGCAGGACGACGCCGACCAGTTCTTCCGTTTCGGGGCGAGGAATCAGAACACGAGGATCAACGTCGAGATCGAGCGTGCGAAACGGCCAATGTCCGAGGATGTACTGCAGCGGCTCGCCCGCTCGACGGCGCTCGGCGGCGTGACGAACCGCCGTCGCGAACAGCGCGTCGCCCGCGGGCGCGAATTCGTCGACGATCCACCGGGCTTCGCGTCGTTCGAGTCCGAGGGCCTCGAGTTCGCGCACCAAGGTGGCGCTAGCGTCCGTCACCTTCGCCGAGCTGTCGGGCTCGCTTGTCGGCGAGCAATGCGTCCACCAAAGGATCAAGATCACCCTGCAATGTCGCGTCCAGCGAATGCAGCGTCAGACCGATGCGGTGGTCGGTCACCCGATTTTCCTTGAAGTTGTAGGTGCGGATCTTTTCCGATCGGCCGCCACCACCTAATTGGCTCCGCTTGAGGTCGCCGAGCTCGCTGGCTTGCGCGTCCTGTGCCGCCTTCAAGAGCCGCGAGCGCAGGACGATCATGGCCTTGGCCCGGTTTTGAATCTGACTCTTTTCGTCCTGCATCGAGACCACGATCCCGGTCGGCAAGTGGGTGATGCGCACCGCGGAGTCGGTGGTGTTCACACTCTGACCACCCGGTCCCGACGAGCGGTAGACGTCGACACGAATCTCGTTCGGCTCGATTTCCACGTCAACTTCCTCGGCCTCTGGCAACACCGAGACGGTGGCCGACGAGGTGTGCACACGGCCTTTGGCTTCGGTGACCGGCACGCGCTGGACGCGGTGGACGCCACCTTCTTGTTCCAGTCGCTGCCACGCGTCGTCGCCCTTGATGAGGAACGTCACTTCGTCAAGGCCACCCTGAGGGGACTCGCGTTCCTCGACGACTTCAAGTTTCCATCCACGCTGGGCGGCGTAGCGGCGATACATCTCGGCGAGATCAGCCGCGAAAAGATTTGCCTCCTCGCCACCTTCCGCGCCGCGAATCTCGATAATCACGTTGCGACCGTCGTTCGGGTCCCGCGGCAACAAGAGTGTCTCGATCTCCAACTGCAACTCTTCGAGGCGCAATTCCGCGGTCGTCATCTCGTCACGCCAGATCTCGCGTTCATCGCCGGTCGACTCGTTGAACATTTCGCGGGCGGTCACGAGGTCATCGCGCACGTTCGTGAAGGCCGTCCAGGTCGTCACGATCTCCGTGAGAATCTTGTGTCGACGTGACAGGTCCCGGAGGCGAGCGAGATCAGACGCGACGTCGGGTTCCGCGAGGGCGGCTTCGACCGTACGAAGTTCGTCGCTGAGAGACGTCAGGGTCTCGTCGAGGGATTGCACTGCGGCGGGAGGGCCAGACGGTTACGCCTTGGGCGTACGCGTCTTGGTCTTCTGCGCGTAACGGCGCTGGAATCGCTCGACGCGGCCACCGGTGTCGACCAACTTCTGCTTACCCGTAAAGAAGGGGTGGCACTCGTTGCAGAGCTCGACGCTCAGCGTCGGCTTCGTCGACTGGGTGGTGAAGGTGTTGCCGCAGGAGCAGGTAACGGTGGCTTCGCCGTAGTTGGGGTGAATGTCGGGCTTCATAGCTCTCCTTGGTGCGGCCTTAGATTCTAGCGGCTTTATCAGCTAGTGGGACTCGGGCCCCGGCCGATCTCGGCTAGGAACTCGTCATTTGAGCGCGTCTGCTTGAGTTTGTCGATCAACAATTCGAGTCCGGCGGCCTCTCGACCCTCCGACGCGAGGCCGTTCAGCACTCGGCGCAGCTTCCACACCTGGGTCAGCTGATCACGGTCAAAGAGCAATTCTTCGTGACGGGTCGAGGATCCGTTGACGTCAATGGCGGGATACAGGCGACGCTCCGCCAGACGACGATCCAACTTGAGCTCCATGTTGCCGGTGCCCTTGAATTCCTCGAAAATAACTTCGTCCATCTTCGATCCGGTCTCGACCAACGCGGTCGCCAGGATCGTGAGGGAACCGCCCTCTTCGATGTTGCGAGCTGCTCCGAAAAACTTCTTCGGGGGATAGAGCGCGCCAGAGTCGACACCACCCGACATGATGCGTCCCGTGGCCGGCTGCGCCAGGTTGTAGGCACGCGCGAGACGGGTGATGCCGTCCAAGATGATCACGACGTCGCGCCCCATCTCGACGAGGCGCTTCGCGCGCTCGATGGAGAGTTCGGCGATGTGGGTGTGTTCGTCGGCGGGTCGGTCGAAGGTGGAGGCGATTACTTCACCGCGCACGCTGCGACGCATGTCGGTGACTTCTTCGGGACGTTCGTCCACGAGGAGCACCATGAGGTGCACGTCAGGATTGTTTTGTTCAATCGACTGCGCGATCTGCTTCATGATCGTCGTCTTACCGGCCTTCGGCGGGGAGACGATGAGTCCACGCTGACCCTTGCCAATCGGAGAAATCAGGTCGACAATGCGGGGCGTCAGATCGTTCTTGCCCTCATTGGTCTCCAACTTGAGCTTCTCGTCCGGGAACAGCGGCGTGAGGTCCTCGAAACGTGGGCGCAGCTTCGCGACTTCCGGGTCGAGACCCTGGATGCGGTCCACGCGCAACAGCGCCGCGTACTTCTCGTTGCTGCCGGCGGGACGGAACGCACCTTCAATGGCGTCACCCTTGCGCAGCGAGTAACGACGAACCTGGCTGATGGAGACGTACACGTCTTTCGGGCTGGGCTGGTATCCATTGGTTCGCAGAAACCCATAACCGTCATCACGCAGATCCAACAGACCTTGAATCTCAATCAGCTCGCCGTTGTAGGGCTGATCGGCCCCACTCTGCGGTTCGCCACCGCGTTCGAATCGGTCACGGCCGCGGTTGCGTCGATTGCGTCGATTGCGATTGCCGTCGGGACCTTGACCTTGGCCTTGACCTTGGCCTTGGCCTTGGGAGCCGTTGCCACCGTTATTGCCATTGAACTCTCGCGGCGGTCGCTCGGCTCGCGGTGCGGGTGTCGGCGTCGCCGAGGACTCGGCCGTCGCTTCGGTCGACGCGGGTGACGACACGGGCGCGGGCGCCTCCGACGTCACTTCCTTGACGAAGTCGTCGTAATCGGTCTCGGGAGTTTCGGGAGCACTCACCGTGCGTCGCGAGCGAATCGGTCCACTGCGACGAGGCGTGTCGTCGGCGTTATCGCTACTGCTCGACGCCGACTCCTTGGTCTTGGCCGCCGGCGCACCCGGTGCACCTTGAGGGGTCGATTCGAGAATGGCGGAGATGAGCGTGGCCTTGGAAGCACGAGCAGACGTCTTCACACCAATCGCGGAAGCGATTTGCTGAAGTTCCTCGCGCTCTTTTGTTTCGAGCACGCTCTTCGAGTTGGGCACTGAAGCCATGAATTCCTTCCTCGTCACACCGCAGGTACACAGCAGCGACGAAAAATAAGGGAGAAGTGTCACCAGGAGAGAGTTCCGTACTTCGGCTAGGCCGTCAGTCGGTGACGTTGTCACTCTAGCGGGCCCGCCACCCGCGTCGCCACTTCTTTACGAAAGATGCGCCAACAATGCTTCGATGGACGAATCCACAACCACCGGTGTGGCCGCGCGAGAGACGGCGGTGTCAGGATCCTTCAGGCCATTACCGGTCAGAACGCACACGATGCGTGACCCGGCAGGCACGCCGAACTTCAACAGACCGGCGACGGAGGCGGCCGACGCGGGTTCGCAGAAGACCGATTCGTGACGAGCGAGGAAACTCCACGCGTCCAACAACTCGTCATCGGTCACCGCACGAATCGCCCCGTGGGATTCGTCGACGGCTTCGAGCGCCGGGACCCAACTCGCGGGGTTGCCGATGCGAATCGCGGTCGCGATCGTTTCGGGCTCGTCCACGCGGTGGCCGAGAACGATGGGCGCCGCGCCGGCGGCTTGGAAGCCCCACATCTTGGGCAACGTGGCCGACTTTTTCGCGAAGTGATATTGCGTGAATCCTCGCCAGTAGGCCGAAATGTTGCCCGCGTTTCCGACCGGAATCGCGAGAATGTCCGGCGCATCACCGAGCTCATCGACCAGCTCGAACGCGCCGGTCTTTTGGCCTTCAATGCGGTCCGGGTTGATCGAATTCACGATCGTGATGGGCATGTGCTGGGTCAGCTCACGCGCCAGATTCAGGGCTCGATCGAAGTTGCCGCGAATTTGGACGACTTCGGCACCGTAGACAATGGCCTGCGCCAATTTACCGAGCGCGATCTTGCCTTCGGGAACGAGGACGACGCAACCCATTCCCGCTCGCGCCGCGTACGCCGCCGCAGCCGCGGACGTGTTGCCCGTCGAACCGCAGACGACCGTTGTCGCGCCCGCCGACTTCGCTTTCGTGATCGCCATGGTCATGCCACGATCCTTGAACGAGCCGGTCGGATTGAGACCCTCTAACTTCAGCCACACGTCCGCACCCACGCGCTCGGACAAGCGTTCGGCGTGCAGCAGTGGCGTGTTGCCTTCGAGCAGCGTCACCACGTCGGTCACTCCGCGCAGGTCGAGCCAGTCGCCGTACTCCCTGACGAGTCCCTTCCAACCACCCACGACTATTCCTCTCCCACGATGCGAATACATGCGCCCACTGAGTCGACGACGTCAAGTTGTTCGAGGTCCTCGATGGTGGCGGCGATGTCGGACTCAAAGGCCAGGTGCGTGATGAACGTCAAGCGCGCTTCGTCGCCGAAACCTGATTGCTCCATCGACCGGATGGACACCGCGTGTTCGCCAAAGACCCCCGTGACCAGTGCCAGGACGCCCGGTCGGTCGAGAACGTCGACGGTCAAATAGAACTCGGTTTGCAGCTCGCCCATGGGGTAGTTCTGCAACGTCTCGTCCACCGAGAGCGGCGCGTCGCAGCGCCCCGTCACTCGATTACGAGCCGCGACCACCACATCTCCGAGCACCGCGGCGGCGGTCGGGTTGCCGCCCGCTCCTTGGCCCATCCACATCAGGGGACCGGAGAACGCGCCCTCGACGAAGACGGCATTGAAGGCGCCGTGCACGCTCGCCAACGGGTGTTCTTCCGGCAACATCGCCACGTGGACGCGACGGGAGATCGCGTGATCGCCCACGCGTTCGGCGATGCCCAACAATTTGATGACGTAACCGTGATGACGTGCGTAGGCCACATCAATGGACCGAATCTTCGTGATGCCTTCGCGAAAGATCACCTCTCCTTCGAGCGGCGTGCCGAAGGCCAACGAGGCCAGAATCGTCACCTTCGCTGCGGCGTCGAATCCTTCGACGTCAGCGGTCGGGTCAGCTTCGGCGTACCCCAAGGCTTGAGCTTCGGCCAGAACATCGGCGTAATCGCTCCCCTCGCTCGTCATCTTCGACAGGATGAAGTTCGTCGTGCCGTTCACGATGCCCATGACTCGATTAATTCGTTCACCGGCCATCGACGTGCGCAGCGCCCGCAGAATCGGAATGCCCCCGGCCACGGCACCTTCGTAGTACAAGTCCGCCCCGTTCGCGTAGGCCAACTGCACGAGTTCCGTACCGGCCGCCGCCATCAAGGCCTTGTTGGCGGTGACCACCGTCACGCCTCGTCGGAGCGCGGCTTCAATCAATCCTCGCGTCTCCTCGACGCCACCCATCACCTCAACGAGGACATCAATCGGTGCGTGGCCCGCCACGAACGCGGCGTCATCGCTCAGCAGTTCCGAAGGAATTCCCGCACGTGGCTTGGACTGGTCCCGGACCGCGACAGTCACCAGTTCCAGTCGAGCGCCAGCGGCGTCGATCAACATATCGACCCGGTTCGCGTCGAGGAGTAATTGCGCCAGGGACGAACCCACGGTGCCGGCGCCGATCAATCCGACCTTGACCACCGCGGTTTCCATGTATCAAGGCTAACCGGCCGCTAGGTCGCGAAAAATTCAGACCTCGAGGCGAAAGAGGTCATCCATGGTTTCACGACGTAGTACCAAGCGGTCGACTCCGTCGCGCACAAAAACAACTGCCGGTCGAGGCACCCGGTTGTAGTTCGACGCCATCGAATATCCGTACGCGCCGGTTACCGGTGTCGCGATGAGGTCATCAACCCCCGTACTCACTGGCAACCACGCCTCGTCCACGAGAACGTCACCACTCTCGCAGTGCTTGCCCACCACGCGGTAGGCCTCGGACCTCTCCGCGAGAGGATCGCCGACGGCGAAGGTTTCGTATCCGGACCCGTAGAGCACGGGGCGAGGATTATCACTCATGCCGCCGTCGACCGCCATGT
Source organism: uncultured Actinomycetes bacterium (assembly GCA_903871335.1). Lineage (GTDB taxonomy): Bacteria > Actinomycetota > Acidimicrobiia > Acidimicrobiales > RAAP-2 > RAAP-2. The sequence continues at coordinate 94,290 of CAIQGE010000015.1, read as the reverse complement.
ACGTGCGTTGCGCGACGGGCTTGATGGCTCCCACCTTGTAGACAGTGACCGCAGCAGCCGCCACAATGGACCGCCCCGGCTCGGCGGTCAGGCGCGTTCCCTCGGGCAAATGAATATTCGCGGCGGCGCGCACGGCCGCCCCCCACTCCGTCAACGACGGCGCCATCTCACCGGCGACATACGGCACGCCGATGCCACCGCCCACGCAGACCTCGCGTACGCCGAGATCGCGGACGAAATCACCGAGAATTGAAATAGTGGCCTCGAAGGCGGTCGTGTCGAAGATTTGAGATCCAATGTGGGCGTGAATACCGACGGCCTCGACGCCCGACATCGATCGCAAACGTCCCCAAGCCCTCGCCGCATCGCCGCGCTGAATCGAGAGTCCGAACTTCGTGTCCTCCTGGCCGGTGCGGACAAATTCGTGCGTATGCGCTTCCACGCCCGGCGTCACGCGGAGCAGGCACTGAACAGGACGCGCCGGATCGGCCAAGCGCTCGAGGCGATCGATCTCGTCAAAGTTGTCCACGATCAATCGGTGCACCCCGAGTTCGATCGCGCGGCGTAGTTCCTGCTCGGACTTGTTGTTGCCGTGCACAATGACGCGATCCGGACGCACACCAGCTCTCAGGACGAGATCCATCTCTCCTTCAGTTGCCACGTCGATGCACAGACCTGCGTCCACGGCAATCTTGGCCATCGCCCCGCACAGAAAGGACTTCGACGCAAAGGCGACACCGTCGTCGAAGGCCGCGGCGGCCTCCGCGCACCGCGCCCTCAGCATGTCCTCGTCGTAGACGAACAGCGGCGTGAGATATTTGGCGGCGAGTTGCGTCAACGAGACGCCCCCGATCAGAACATCACCCTCGATCATCGTGACGTTCGTGGGCAAGAGTCGAGGATCGATCGGTGCCGCCATGACGAGACCTTAATTCGGGCGCGTCGCTACCTTCATTTCGCGACGAGCGAGGCGACGGGTAGAGTTGACTTCTCGCCCTCGTAGCTCAGCGGATAGAGCACCGGCCTCCGAAGCCGGGGGCGCAGGTTCGATTCCTGCCGGGGGCACTGATTCGTTGTCGCGACGCGAGGAGAGCCTGGTCCGCTTCGCTGCTAGTTGACGATTGTCATGCGTACGGTGTCGGTCGTCGATTGACCACTTCCGTGCGAACCCGCCATGATCACGACGGCGTCACCCGTTTCGACGAGACCGGTCTCCTTCAAGCGGGCAATCGCGATATCGGTCAAGTCGTTCATGTCGGTCTTATCGGACAGCAGAACGTCCACGACACCCCACGAACTCCGCAACTGACGCGCCGTCTTGACGCTCGAGGTCACCGCAAGAATCGGCATCGGCGGGCGAAAACGCGAAATAGATCGAGCGGTCATGCCCGAATGAGTGCACGCCACGATCGCGGCCGCTTCTTCTTCCATCGCGGCGCGCCACGCGGCACCCGTCATCGCGGCCGTGATGCGAATGGCCTCGCTGCGAGTACCTGAGACTTCCTGCACCCCGAGCTGGGAACCCCATTTTTGATACGGGAAGTTCTCTTCGGCTCGCTCGACGATGCGACACATGGTCTCGACCACTCCCACGGGGTCGTGACCAATGGCCGTCTCGGCGCTCAGCATCACGGCACTCGCACCGTCGAAGACGGCGTTCGCGACGTCGGTGACTTCGGCGCGGGTCGGCACGCGAGCGTGCGTCATGGATTCGAGCATCTGAGTGGCCACGACAACGGGGCGAGCAAAACGGATACCTTCGCGGACGATTTCTTTTTGGAGGTGCGGCACGTCTTCAATCGGCATCCGCACACCCAGGTCACCACGAGCCACCATGATCGCGTCGGCCACTTCGACAATTTCGGCCAAATTCTCCACGCCTTCGGCGGTCTCGATCTTGGCCATCATGAGAACGTCCTCGCGCGACAGCACGCTGCGAACCGCAATCATGTCGAACGCGGAGCGGACGAAGGACACGGCCAGGAACTCGAAATCCTCGTGCCGCAGGGCCTCGAGACGCTCGCGATCTTCAGGGGTCGGCAAGCGGTCATTGATGATCGACGACGGAAAAGAAAGGCCCGGCTTACCGAGAACCGCACCGCCGGAGATGATCCGAGCTTTCGCCGTTGTGCCCGTCGTGACGATCTCGAGCGAGACGCCACCGTCACCGATGTGAATCACGTCGCCCGCGCGCAGAGCGCTGATCACGCCATCGCGCTCGACATAGATGCGTTCGTGCGTGGACGTTTCGCCAAAACCAGCGACGAGTTCGATCTCGTCGCCGTAGCCGAGGGCAATTGGCTCGGACCCGAAGGAGCCCGCACGAATCTTGGGACCCGGGATGTCCACCATGATCGCCATTTCGGGTGCGAGTTGACGCAAACGACGGAGACGTTCAATGTTCGACGGCAAATCGCCGTGGGCGAACGACAATCGGAATACGTCGACGCCCGCTTCGACCAGGCCTTTGACGACGTCTTCGGGCTCAGACGTGGGCCCGAGTGTGGCAACAATCTTCGTGCGACGCACGGTGTATCCCTTCAACGCTTTGATCCAGCCTACGGGATACAGAAATAGACACCGAACGCAACTCAGGTGCTCGAGGTCACCGCTCGCTCTGAGACTCTCGTTACGACGGGCACCACCACGTCCGCACCGTCCACGTCGACCACCCGCAGTTCGGTTCCGTAGGCCGCCGACAAGGCCGGGGATCGCACGACGTCGCGGGCGAGACCGGTTTCACGCACTCGCCCACCTTCGAGAAGAATTAAGTCATCGGCGAATTGGCCGGCGAGCGTCAAATCATGGAGGGTTGCTAACACCGTGAGACCACAATCGTCGACTTCGCGTCGCAGGAGTTCCAACATCTCAGTTTGGTGACGCACGTCCATCCCGGTTGTGGGCTCGTCGAGGACGACCACGCGTGTCGACTGCACGAGCGCGCGAGCCCACACGGCTCGTTGGCGCTCGCCACCGGAAAGAGTCGTGACGTCGCGGTGTGCCAGTCGGGTGAGCCCCACGCGGGCGAGGACGTCATCCACGAGAGCGTCATCGGACGCCGAACCGCCCCGCAAGAGACCGTGGTGCGGCGTGCGACCCAGGATCACGTAATCCCATACGTCCATCCCCGCGGGAATGACCGGGTGCTGGGGAACGAGAGCGACGAGCCGAGCTCGATCTCGCTCCTTCAACGCGTGCACGTCGTGGCCCTCAATCAGCACCGATCCCGTCGAGGGCGCGCGAACGCCGGCGACGGTCTCGACGAGTGTGGTCTTGCCCGCGCCATTCGGGCCGATCACCGTGTACCAGCGACCCACCTCCAAACTCAAGGTGACCTCGGACAAGAGGACGGCGCCGTCAATCGTGACGCCGAGAGAATGAACGTCGATGGCGCTCACGTGGTGGGCCGCCGCGAGATGTTCAAGATGATGACGAAGACCGGGGCACCGATCAGCGCGGTCACGACGCCGAGGGGAATTTCGGCCCCGGACAATGCCGAACGCGCCACGCTGTCGGCCAGCACGAGAAAGGTCGCACCGAAGGTCACGCATAAGGGCAGGATGCGACGGTAACTCGTGCCCACAGTGAGACGAACGACGTGCGGCACGATCAATCCCACGAAACCCACGAGACCGACCACGGAGACAACAGCGGCAGTGCCGAACGAGGACGCCACGATCACGAGGAACCTCACCCGACTCACCGGAAGCCCTAACGCTCGTGACTCCATGTCACCCACGCTCAAGACGTCGAGCGCCCGTCCGCTAGCGATGCAGACCAGTGTGCAGATCACCACGTACGGGATAATCAGCCAGACCTGCGCCCAGGACGCTCCCGAAAGTGAGCCGAGGAGCCACAAGTAGACCGACTCGATCGATGAGGAGGACGAGGACTGTTGCAAGTAGGTCTGCACGCTGGTGAGTAACGACGACACGGCAACTCCGGCGAGTACGAGCGTCGCGGCGGTATTCCGGCCGCCGCGACCGCCGATCGACCACGTCAGCGCCACGGCCGCCATCGCACCCCCAAAAGCCAGCCACGGCGTATAGGTGGGGATGCCCGAGGAGGCGGGGTTGCCAATGCGCGTGATCGCAATCGTTGCTCCGAGTCCGGCGCCCGCGGCGATGCCCAACAAGTAGGGGTCCGCGAGGGGATTACGAAAGACGCCCTGATACGAACCACCCGCCACCGCGAGCATCGCCCCGACCACCAACGCCATCGCGACCCGTGGCGCGCGCAAGTCCCACACGATGGCGTCCTGGACGTCACTTAGCGACGAATGACCAATGCCGAGGTGACTCAGGACGTCACCAATTGCGGCGGTTCCCGACACCGAGGAGACCCCGATGACCAATGCCGCGCCCGCCGCCACGATCATCACGATGACGGACATCACCGCGACGATCGCCGTGCGTCTCGCGCTGGGTGGTACGGCGTGTGGCACGAAAACTACTTCTTCCACACCTTGGCGTCGTTCAACGTGCCGGTCACGCCCTTAGCAAGATCGGTGATCAAAATCGCTACGCGTGGTCCCCATCGAGACGCCACGTCATCATTGAGACCCACCACGTGGTGATTCTTGGCGGCACTGATCGTGCTGAACCCGGGGCGCTGGGCGAAACTCGTCGGGTTGGCCTTGCAGCACACGGTGTCAGCGAGGAAGACGAGTTGAGGACTGGATGACACCACGTACTCACTCGTGAGCTGCGGATATCCGTCATCGCTCGGCTCCGAAACGGCGTCGGCAATATTGCTGGCCCCGAAGGAGTGAAGAATTTGACCGACGAAGGTACTGCTCGTCAAGGAGTAGAGCGTCGGATCGAGTTCGTAGTACGCCGAGAGGGTTCGACCCTTGTACTTGGGTATCTGCTTCAGCGCGGCCGCATCGACCGCCTTGATGGAAGCGACCAGATGTGCCGCGGCGCTGGTGTGTCCCGTCAGCGATCCCAATTGCGTCATCTGGCTGTACGCGCCCGCGAGATTCGTTGGAGCATTTTGCGTGATGACGTTGATCCCGAGAGTCGTTAGCTGCTCGACGATGTTGTTGGCGTCGTACGCCACCACCACGAGATCGGGCTTGGTGGAACGATGAGCCTTCGAGGTGGCGCAGACACTGGCGATGGCCTCCGCGCTGGGGCTGAAGGCGTCAAAGCGCTTCTTCGGCAGCCCGGTGGTCGGAAAATTGGAGTCTCGATCAACGGCTTCCACCTGCTTGCCGGCGCCGATCGCGAACAGGGTTTCCGTGGCCGTGGGTGACAACGACACGATGCACAGATTGCTGCTGGCCACGCCCGACGCGGCGGTCGACGCCATCGGCACGAGCGAGGCGGCGAGCGCGAGGGCCGCGGCGGCGAATAGAACGGGATGACGTTTCATGGATCTCTCCTTTTCGTCGAGTTGGTTGGACGACGGATGAGGATCCGCACGACCGCCCCTTACCTCGAGAGCTGTCTTGCACTTCCCCTCCCAACAGGCGACCTGGCTTGGAACGCGATGTTCCATACAGTTGCGGGACAGCGTCGGATTCACACCGACTTCGCTGTTGTGAGGTGATGCGACCTTACCCCACCGCGCGCCCGCGAGTCGGGCCGAGCGGATCTACGATGCCCTCATGACACTCGCGCTGGTTCCGGACGCCACGGCGCTGCCTCTGGTGTTGCCCACGGACCGTTTGCTGCCCAACGGGATGGCCATCCCGGAATTACGAGCGAAATATCGAGCCATCGAAAATTGGCGAAATGTTCGCGCCGTCACCTTGCTGTGGGCGTGGACATTTGCCATGGCGTGGGTCGGTGCGCATTACGTCCTTTTTGCCGCCATTCCCGTGTTTATCTTGATGGGACCCATGCACGCCCGCTGTGCGATTTTGATGCACGAAGCGGCCCACAAGTTGCTCTTCACCAACAAGAAGATCAATGACTTCGTGGGCAAATGGTTCATTGCCGCTCCCGCCTTCGTACCGATTGCGCTGTACCGACGAAGTCACTTCGCCCATCACCGGGAAGAGTTCGGTCCCGACGAGCCCGACATCGCCTTCTACCGCGGATACCCGTGCACGTGGCAGGACCTGCGACGTCGGCTGCTGCGCGACGCCGTAGGAATCTCGGGGTACAAGAATTTCAAGACCCTCCTGCTCGCTCTCACGAAACCCACGAGTCGAAGGATTTCGGGCGAGATCATGGCTGTGCAGGTGGTTCTGTTCGGACTCTTCTGGGTCGTCACCGGCGCGTGGTGGAGTTACCTCGCGTTTTGGTGGCTGCCGTGGATGACGCAGTGGCGCGTCCTGAACCGCCTACGAGCACTCGCCGAGCACGGCGGCATGATGCGCAGCGATGATCGGCGGATGACGACCCACAACGTCACCCAGCACCTCATTGCCCGTTTTTGGTTCGTGCCCTACAACACGGGCTGGCACTTGGCGCACCACGTCGACATGGGCGTGCCGTGGCACCACTTACCCGCCTATCACCGCGAATTGCAAGAGGCCGGGTACATCACCGACGGCATCACTTTTCGTAGCTACACCGAACTATGGCGTGCGGCCTGCTCGGGCGCGCCCACCACGAACAGCGCTAACTGACGGTCATTCCGCCGTCAACGGCGAACACCGCTCCGGTGACACCGGAACTAGCCGCCGAACACAGCCACGCGATCATGCGCGCCGGCTCGCTGGGCTCGAGAAGTCGGCCAATGGGTTGCTGGGCAACAAACTCTTCGGTCGATGACAATCCGTAGAGGCGAGCGGATGCCTCCAAGATCGGCGTGCGAGTTGATCCCGGGCTGACCGCGTTGGCGGTAATTCCCGTTTCCGCCAGATCCATCGCCACACCACGAATCATGCCGATGACCGCGTGCTTGGCGGCCGAGTAGGCCGCGAGGTGGCGCAGTCCTAATTGGCCCGCGGCCGAAGCGATGGCGACGACGCGACCGTCCCGGCGACCTTCACTCATCATGGCGGGGATCGCGGCATCGAGTAAGCGACGCGTTCCGAGCACGCTGACGCTCCACACCGCGTCGACTTGCGCGTCCGTCATCTCCCACAACGGCACGCCGCCGGCGACGACGCCCGCCCCGGCGACCACGGCGTCCAGGCGTCCGAAGTGTCGGGTGGCCGTTTCGACCGCGAGTTGCATATCGGTGGCGGAACGAACGTCACCAACGAGACCGAGCACGGCGTCACCGTGACGGGCGACGACGGCGTCGAGTTCGGCGGGCGTCGCCATGGCGTACGGAACATCAGCAATGTCGCGACATCGATCCACCGCTACGACACGAAACCCGTCATTGACCAGCGCGTCCACCGTGGCCGCGCCGATGCCCCGTGCGGCGCCCGTGACAATGGCCACTCGACTCATGCTGTCTCCCACAATGCCTCTACTAATGACACCACTTCAGCACACCATCGACGACGCAGGTCCGCGCCTCGCGCCAAGGTCGCTCGCTGGGGACTGCCGAGCACGCCCGACGCCGTCACGGCGCGCAAACCCTCGCGTTGAATGATCGCGCGCCAGCCATTCGGCAATTGATCGTCAGCGGGGACTTCGTCCTCGCGCACGAGGGAATTGTCGATGGTCAAAATGACCGACGTCTCCGTTTCTCCGGCGTGCGCGTCACCATCGTCGGCTCGCGGAACCCAATACGCCAGGCGGTCGCCCTCGTGCCGAGCGACCTCGGCGACGCGTGCGAGCGCCGTGGTGTTACCGCCGTGACCCGACACGATGACCACCCCGCGCCACGACGCGCGGGCGGAGCGAACGAGTTCGGTGAGTGCCGCGGCCGTCACGTCGGTCCCGATTGAGAGCAAGCCCGCAAAGCCGTCGTGCTCACCGCTCGCGCTGAAGGCGAAAGTAGGCGCGACGTCTACCTCACAGATCGCCGCGGCATCCGCGCAGACCGTCTCGGCGATGATCGTGTCCGTCGACAAAGGCAGGTGCGGACCGTGTTGCTCGAAGGAGCCCACGGGTAGCAGCAGGACGCGTGGGGGCAGGACGCTGTGTTCGCGGCTCGTCCGTCGCGATAACGGCGCGTTCTCCACGCCGTTACTTCGCCGACAGCGACACCGGGGTGCGGCGCGAATGATCCGGCGACGGCGAGGGGCGAATCTCCACTCGCTTCGCCGCGAGCGCGGTCTCGCCGTGTCCGAAAACACACTCGGGATCGGGGTCAGTCATCTCGAGCCCGGTAAAGAATTTCGCCGCCATGCAGCCACCGCGACAGGCGTCATAGGAACCACATGATGCGCAAGCCCCCGGGTTCCCGGGCTCACGGAGGGAGCGGAAGAGTTCACTCTCGGTCCACACCGCTTCGAAGCCTCGGTCACGCACGTTGCCGGCGAGGAACTCGTCGTGGATCACGAAGGGACACGCGTAAACGTTTCCGACCGGGTCGATCAGACAGACCACGCGACCGGCGCCACACAAGTTGAGACCCTCCAATGGTTCGCCGAGAGCCGACAAATGGAAAAAAGAGTCACCGGTCAGAACATTCGGGCGATCGAGCAGCCACCGGTAAAGATCGCGGTTCTGTTGCGCGGTGGGGTGCAGCGCGTCCCACACATCCACGCCACGTCCCGAGGGTCGCAGGCGCGTCAAGCGCAACTCCGCTCCGTACGCGTCCGCCAATGCTGCGAGATCATCCAACTGCCCGACGTTGTGACGAGTCATGACGACCGAGATCTTGAACGGACCAAAGTTCGCGTCGCGCAGATGATCCATGGCTCGTCGAGCCTGGTCGTAGGTGCCCGCGCCGCGTACGGCGTCACTCGTCAACGCGTCGGCTCCGTCGATGGAGATTTGAATATCGAGGTAGTCCGTTGACGCCAGTCGACGAGCGGCCGCGGCGTCGATGCGCGTGCCGTTGGTCGAGAACTTGACCCCGACGTGACGCGACACCGCGTGTTCGACGATGGTGAAAAAGTCTCGGCGGATCATCGGTTCGCCGCCGCCGATATTGACGTAGAAGATCTTCATGGCAGCGATCTCGTCGATCAGTGCGGTCGCCTCGTCGGTGGACAGCTCATTCGGGTCTCGTCGACCCGACGAACTCAAGCAGTGGGTACAGGCCAAATTGCACGCGTAGGTCAATTCCCACGTCAAGCAGATGGGGGCCGCGAGCCCGCGCTCGAATCGGTCTCGCAAGGTAATCTCAGCGCCCATGAATAATCTCCGATCGAGCCAAGGACGCGAGCGCTCGCTCGTACGCCCCTTGTTGTGAACTGGCGACGTGAGCGCCGATGGCGTCCGCCGCAGTGTGATAGTTCTCGAGATCTCGCACGATGTCGACGAGAGCGGGTGACTTCAAGAACACCAGCCGTCGGTTCCCGTGGTGGTACGCGAGTGCCCCAAAGGCCTCGTCGCGCAGGGACACCTCGGCGCTGAGTTGCCACGGCGCGTGCGCGTCAAAAGTGACGGGCGGCGCGAGCGACACGGTTTAGTAGACGCCGCAGAGTCCGTCGATCGAGACTTCCTCGACCAGCAACTCTTCGGTCTCCACTGACTCCTCAGTCTCGATGGTCTCTACCTTCGTGGTCTCTGCGCTCACGGACCCTCCTTCAACTTCGTCCATTCTGCCGTGTCCCCGCACCTTCGCACCACATTGAATGGGAGAATGCCCTACGTGAGGGAGCCGACAGTCTCAATTCCGGCCCCGATGGACGAACCTTTTCCCGTCGGTACTTCCGTGACGTGGGATCCATCGACCCACTTTTTGAGCGATGAACTTCTCGGGGGCGGAACGCCGTGGCGCCTGCTGCGCCTGAATAGTGCCTCGCGACGAGCCGTCGAACGGTGGCGCGAAGGCGGTGTCGTGACGGAGGGAGAAGGTGCACTCGCCCGCCGGCTCGTGCGCCAAGGCTTCCTCCGACTCCGCCCGGTGCAGTCCTTCACGGCCGACGACGTTGGCGTGGTGGTCGTTACCAGAGGCGCTCACGAAAACCTCGCCACCTTGTTGGATGAGTTCTGCGACTTCGACCTTGTCGTCGTTGACGACGGTTCTGCCACTCTGGACGTCGCCCACCTCGCCCACCGGGCGGGAGCGCGACTCGTTCGTCATGAAACCAATCGGGGACCGGCCGCCGCTCGCAACTCGGGAGCGGCCTCCCTGTCGCAGCCCTACATACTCTTTGTCGACGCCGATGTTCAAGTGGGTGACGCGCGCCATCTCGCGAGTCATCTCCGTGCGGCGTTCGAGGATCCCTTAGTCGGCGCCGCCGCTCCTCGCGTGCAGGGAAGCCCCGGGGCTTCGCCACGCGAGTCCTTTGAGCAGAACCATTCACCACTCGATCTCGGTGAGGAGAGTGGACTCGTCGTCCCGCTTACCCTCCGTAGTTACGTTCCCACCGCCACGATCATGGTGCGCGCGAGCGCCTTTGGTGCCGGCTTTGACGAAGGACTACGCACCGGAGAAGACGTTGACTTCGTCTGGCGACTGCACGATGCGGGGTGGCTCGTTCGCTACGACGCGACACAGGTGGTGCGTCATCCCGCCCGGACAACGGCGCGAGAATGGTGGGCGCAGCGCTACGGCTACGGACTCTCCGCGGCCGCGCTGGCCGAACGACACGGCTCTCGACTTGCCCCGGTCCGGCTCGATGCCTGGACGCTGATGGTGTGGACCTCGCTGGTGAGTGGACGGCCGCGTCTCGCTCTTGGCGCTCTCGGGGCGGCTCGTTCGCATTTCACCGCGCAACTTCCCGAAGACGTCGCGAACAGACGCCACGTCGCCAATGTGGTGGTGAACCGCGGCGTGCTGACCGCCGCGCTCCCACTGGCTCGCTCCATTGTTCGCACGTTCGGACCCATCGTGTTCGTGGGCGTGGCATTTCGTCGCACACGACGGGCGGCAATTCTTCTGCTCGTGGTCGGAACGGCGGCGCGCTGGCGCACACGAGGACTTCCTCGACCCGCCGATATTCCCTACGCCGTCGCGGATGATGTCGCGTACGCCGCCGGGGTGTGGCACGGCGCGCTCCAGCATCGTTCGGTGACTGCGCTGACACCGCACGTGACGGTGCCGAAGTTCGCGCGCACTCGTCGCCGCGCGACAACGACGAAGCCCCGCCCACCCGAAGGCGAGCGGGGCTCCACGCGAATCTAGAAACGAACGACGCCGCGAACGTTCTTGCCGGCCTCGAGGTCGAGGTAGCCCTGATTCACTTCATCAATGGAGTACTCAGTCGTGACCAAGTCGTCCACGTTGAGCAGACCCTCGTGGTGCAAGCGCAGCAATCGAGGGATCTGAACACGAGGCGCCGCCGAACCGAAAACCGTTCCTTTGATTTCCTGGTTGTAGAGGGTCAGCATCGACAGGTTGAGGTCAACACTGGTCTGGGCGAACGGAGCGATCGCCGTCGCGACAATCGTGCCACCCTTGGCCAAGATGGAGCGGCCTTCTTCAATCAAGTTCCCAGTGAGTCGACCCGGCGTCAGGATCACGACGTTGCAGTTCTGACCGCCCGTGAGGTCCGGGAGGAAACTGAATGCCGCGTCGAGTGCGGACGTCGCCCCGTGGGTGGCGCCGTACTTGAGCGCACGGTCCACCTTGGACTGATCGATGTCGATCGCGATGACCGCACGCGCACCCGCGTGCACGGCACCCTGGACCGCACCAGCGCCCACGCCACCGCACCCGATCACGGCCACGACGTCGCCGGGCTTCACTGCCCCGCGGTCGACAGCTGAGCCAAATCCGGTCGCGATGCCGCACGAGATCAGCGCGGCGGCGCGCAGGTCGTACCACGGGTCGATACGCACCAGCGACGCCTCGTGGACAACGATGTACTCAGAGAACGTACCGAGTTGCGCGAAGCGATTCAGCTTCTTGTCGTTCCAGTGGTGACGCCATGTGCCGTCCGAGATCATCGGACCGGCGAGTGTCTGCGCACCGAGGTCACAGATGTACGGACGACCGGACGCGCAGTACTGACAACGGCCGCACGAAGGGATGAACGACACGGTGACGTGATCTCCGGGGGCCAGGCCGACCACATTCTCGCCGACCGACTCCACGATGCCCGAGCCCTCATGACCACCGACAAAGGGGAACATCGAGTCGACACCGAAGAAATTCAGAACTTCCGGGGGCGCGGTCATGTCACCCACGCGCGAATGCTCGTCGGAGTGGCACATGCCCGCGAAGGCCATCTTGACTTTGACCTCGTGCGCCTTGGGCTCGTCGATCTCGATCAGTTCGGTGGACCAGGGCTCATTGAGGCCCGTGGCGATTGCAGCCTTGACTTGCATGGCTCCCCCTTGATTCATTCGTGACGTCACCTGCGCCACGGGGCAACTCTATCTATCGTCGAGAGGTCGGCGGAGGTGAATTACATCCGTTCGGGCGCTTCGATTCCCAGTAGTTCGAGACCCAAGGCCAAAGTCCTCGCCGTGAGGTCGCACAAGGCCAGCCGTTCCTCACGGATCTCATCCGGAGCGTTCAAGACCGGACAGGCTTCGTAGAACGACGTAAATGTTTGAGCGAGATCGAACAAATAGGCGCACAAACGATGGGGGGCCAGCGCAGTGAGGGCGCCCGAGAACGCCTCCGGGAAGCCGAGAAGTCCGAGCGCCAACGCTCTTTCCGCGGGGTGCGCGAGCGCGAAAGTCGCACGGGTGGGTTCGTACGGAGCATCGAGCCGACGGAAGATCGAACGCACGCGAGCGTGCGCGTACGCAAGATACGGTCCCGTATCTCCCTCGAAGGCGACCATGCGATCGAGATCAAACACGTAATCACGTTGGCGTTCCGTCGAGAGGTCCGCGTACTTGATCGCCGCGCGAGCCACCACCGTCGCGAGTTGGCGCCGTGCGTCACCGTCGAGATCCGCGTCTCGTTCTGTGAGCGCCGCGTCCGCGCGATCAATCGCCTCGTCGAGCAGGGCCACCAACTTGATGGTCTCGCCACTACGGGTCTTGAACATCTTGCGATCGGTGCCGAGCACATTGCCGAAGTTCACGTGTTCGCAGCGCACGCGGTCCGGTAGCCACCCCGCCATGCGAGCCACGGCGAACACCATCTCAAAATGCTGCGCCTGCGGTGTGCCCACCACGTAGAGAATCTCGTCGGCGGCGAGCGTGTCGACGCGGTCGCGAATCGCGGCGAGATCGGTCGCGGCGTACCCGAAGCCTTCGTCTCTCTTCTGCACGATCACGGGCAACGGTTCGCCGTCTCGATTGGTGAAGCCGGGGGGAAAGACGCACTGGGCGCCGTCGGAGTCTTCAATTAATCCCAGGGCATCCAGATCACGCACGACTCCCTCGAGAGCGCCGTTGTAGAAGGATTCCCCGACCACGTCGATTGGACGAAGGAGGATGTCGAGTTTGCCATAGACCTCCGAGAAGTAGGCCACTGACTGATCAACCAGAATTCGCCACAATCGCAATGTTTCCGGGTCCCCCGCCTGCAACGTGACGACGCGCGCGCGCGAGCGCTCGCGAAAGGCCTCGTCGGCGTCGAACTTCGCTCGAGCGGACCTATAAAACGAGTCGAGATCACCAATCGAGAGGGTCTCGATGGCGTTCTGTTCACCCATGTCCACGAGGTGCTCAATCAACATCCCAAACGGAGTTCCCCAGTCGCCCACGTGATTACGGGCAATGACGTGGTGACCCTGGAATCGGTACAAGCGATGTAGGGCGTCGCCAATCACCGTGGAGCGTAGGTGTCCCACGTGCATTTCCTTGGCCACATTGGGCGCGGAGTAATCCACCACCACTCGCAGCGGCGTGGTCGCCGCGACGACGCCCAACCGCTCGTCGTTGACGAGTTGAGCGACCTGATCGGACAGAAATTCAGGCCGCAAGGTCAGGTTCAGGAAGCCAGGACCCGCGATCTCGACGTCGGCGACATGATCGAGGTCGAGACGCTCGACGATTTCTTCGGCCACCTCGCGAGGCGGGCGGCCCAGCCTCTTGGCGAGCGACATCACGCCATTCACTTGAAAATCTGTGCGGTCCGAAGAACGAAGGACGGGATCGCAACCGGGTTCTATCTCGTCGAACGCCGCCTGCAGGCGGACCAGAATTGCGTCATAAGTGGTGGCCACGCGTGCCAGTCTCCCATCTTCGACGGTCCGTACCGGCGTCTGTTTGCGCCACCGGACTGTGAGGTGTCCGAAAGGGGCAGAATAGAAGGATGACCACTGCCTCCCACGACTCTTTTCAGACCCGTACACAGCTCACCGTGGGTGAGCGCACCTTGGACTATTTCTCGCTGCGCGCCGCGTCGCTGCAGAAATGGAATGTCGACCGCTTGCCGTATTCGATCAAGGTCCTCTTGGAGAATCTGCTGCGCAACGAAGACGGCGTGAAAGTACGTGCCGCCGACATCGAAGCACTCGCGCAGTGGGGCGCGGCCCCCGATCGTCACGGCGAAGCCGCCGGTGACGACGCACACGAAATTGCCTTCACGCCCGCCCGCGTGCTCATGCAGGACTTAACGGGCGTGCCCGCAGTCGTCGACCTCGCGAGTATGCGCGACGCGATCATTGCTCTCGGCGGCGACCCGGCGAAGATCAATCCCCTTGTTCCGGTCGAACTGGTGATTGACCACTCCGTCATTCTCGAACACACCGGCACGGCTGCGTCCTACGAAGAGAACGTGGACATCGAATACGAACGCAACGTCGAGCGCTACACCTTCTTGAAGTGGGCGCAGAGTTCCTTCGAACAGTTCCGCGTGGTTCCTCCCGGGATGGGCATCTGTCACCAAGTCAACCTCGAACACCTCGCACGCGTCGTCTTCGAAGACGACGGAGTTGCGTACCTGGACACCGTCGTGGGGACCGACTCGCACACGACCATGGTCAATGGCCTTGGTGTCCTTGGTTGGGGTGTCGGAGGTATTGAGGCAGAGGCCGGCATGCTCGGTCAGCCCACGTCCATGCTCATCCCGCCGGTCGTCGGACTTCGACTGACCGGCGCGGCTCGCGAGGGTGTAACCGCGACCGACGTTGTTCTCACCATCACCGAGCTGCTCCGAAAGAAGGGCGTCGTCGGCAAGTTCGTCGAGGCCTACGGACCTGGCGTGTCGTCACTCTCACTCGAGACCCGCGCCACGATCAGCAACATGGCCCCCGAATACGGCGCGACCTGCGGACTATTCCCCATTGACCAGGTGACCCTTAATTACCTCGCCTTCACCGGGCGACCTGCGTCACAGCTCGCTCTCGTGGAGGCGTACGCCAAGGCGCAGGGACTCTGGCACGATGAGAGCACGTCCGAGCCGGTGTACTCCGAGTACGCCGAACTCGACCTCTCGACCGTGGAGCCGAGCCTCGCGGGACCCAAGCGCCCGCAGGACCGTATTTCCTTGAGCGGCGCTCGCGGTGCCTTCCGCGACGCCCTCGCGCGCGAGCCCATCGAAGTACACGGCGTCGAGGCCGCCGAGACACTGCGTGACGGCGCCGTCGTGGTAGCGGCCATTACCTCGTGTACCAACACGTCGAATCCCGCGGTGCTAGTCGCCGCGGGCCTCGTGGCGAAAAAGGCGGTCGCCCTCGGTCTCTCGAAGAAGCCGTGGGTCAAGACGTCGCTCGCCCCGGGAAGCCGCGTCGTGATGGACTACTTAGATCGCGCCGGACTGACCTCGTCGCTCGATGACCTCGGTTTCTACCTCGCCGGGTTCGGATGCACGACCTGCATTGGTAACACCGGACCACTCCTCGACGGCGTCTCGGACGCCGTGAACGAACACAACCTCTCGGTGGTCTCGGTTCTTTCCGGTAACCGCAACTTCGAGGGCCGTATCCACGCCGACGTCAAGCAGAACTTCCTCGCGAGTCCGCCGCTGGTGGTGGCCTACTCACTCGCCGGCACCATCGACATTGATCTCACGAGTGAGCCACTCGGCACGAGTGCCTCGGGTGAGCCCGTGTACTTGCGCGACCTGTGGCCGACGGACGCCGAGGTCGCCGATGCCGTGCGTCAATCACTGACGCCCGCCATGTTTGAAGAGCGTTACGCCAGTGCCTTCAGTGGTGACAGTCGTTGGCAGGCCGTGCCGACCACCAACGCCGTCACCTACGACTGGAATCCCGCGTCGACCTACGTCAAGCTGCCGCCGTACTTCGATGGCTTGACCATGGAGATCGATGACGTCCACGACGTGCACGGTGCGCGTGTGCTCGCGAAGTTGGGTGACTCCGTTACGACGGACCACATCTCCCCCGCCGGCAACATTCGTCCGTCGGTTCCCGCAGGTCTGTACCTGCGCGACGGCGGCGTGAAGCCGGAGGACTTCAACAGTTACGGCACGCGACGTGGAAATCACGAGATCATGGTGCGCGGAACCTTCGCCAACATTCGCTTGAGGAACCAGATGGCCCCGGGCACCGAAGGCGGCATCACGATCAAGCTCCCCGAAGGTACGGAGATGCCCATCTTTGATGCCGCCATGCTCTACGCCGAGCAGAACACGCCCCTCGTGATCCTCGGTGGCAAGGAGTACGGCACCGGTTCCAGTCGCGACTGGGCCGCCAAGGGAACCAAGCTTCTCGGCGTCAAGGCTGTCCTCGTCGAGAGTTTCGAGCGCATCCACCGGTCCAACCTCGTCGGCATGGGAGTTCTCCCCTTGCAGTTCCTGCCGGGAGAATCTGTGGCGACCTACGAACTCGACGGCACGGAAGTTCTCGATATCACGGGCCTCGAAGCGCTCAATCACGGCGAGGTGCCCTCGACAGTGAAAGTCCGCGCCACGAGGCAGAACGGTGAGGTCGTGGATTTTTCCGTCCGCTTACGCATCGACACGCCGACGGAGGCCGAGTACTACCGCCACGGTGGAGTGCTCAACTACGTCCTGCGTCACCTGGCCGCACAGTAAGTGAGTCCCTTCGTCGTTGTTGAACGTCCGCTCGCGGGGGCGCACGCCCTCGTCGGGCGACGTTCAACTCTCGTCGACGATCCCGCGCGACCCGGACGCCTTCTCGGCGTCGACGCGTGGTATCCGGCTGCTCTGAGCGTGAATGACGTCGCCACCTATGAGCTTCTCCCCGACGTGGGATTTTCCGCCGTCGCCCGTCGCGACGCCCTGGCGGCGGAAGGCTCTTTCCCACTGATTCTCTTCTCTCACGGTCGCTCGGGCAATCGCTTGGTGTACTCACAGCTCTGTGAATCTCTCGCGGACCGCGGGTTCGTCGTGGTGGCACTGGACCATCCGGGCGACACCATGGCCGATTGGCTTTTAGGTCTGGCGGCGGATGACGCCACCAACGAGCGTGAACGTGTCCTCGACCTCACTCGCGTACTCGAAGCTCTCGACGCTGGTCTGTTTTCGGAAACAAACGCGAACCTTGACGACATATATATCGCGGGACACTCCTACGGGGCCTACGCGGCCGTGGCGAGTGCGGCGGTTCCCGCCCTCCGCGATCGCATCCGCGGCATCATCGGACTCGAACCGTACCTACGGACGGTGACCGATGACCAATGGACATCAGTTCGCGCAACCACGCTCTTTCTCGGTGGCGCCCGGGACACCACCACGCCTCCGTCGGTCGACATCGCCGCGGCGCTCACACGAGCGGCGAACGTTGTCGAAGCGTGGGAATTCCCGGCGATTGCGCACCAGGGATGCAGCGATGTGGGGCTGTACCTCGAAGTGAGTCACGGTCTCGATGATCTACCCACGATGATTACCGACTACCTGCGCTCCATGGCTCGCGACGTCACCGGTGTCGACGGCGACGAATGGCGACCCGCGGTCCAGCTTCACGTGGACGCCATCGAGTGCTGGATCAGAGCTGCTCGCGGATCAGACCGCGCAGCCTTCGAGGACCGCATGAATCTCGCGGCGGCTCGTCGCCTGTACTAATTGGTGCCCAAGGGACGGAAGAAATCGGGTGGCGCTATCACGTCATCGCGTCCCAGTTCGTGGATGCTCGACTTACCGAGACCCAGAAGTGACGAATCAATCCCGCCACGCAGAACGTCGAGAACATTTTCGACGCCGGCCTGGCCATTCGCCGCAAGTCCCCACAGATACGCACGACCGATCATGACGGCCTTGGCGCCGAGCGCCAGTGCCTTGACGACGTCACTCCCTCGACGCACACCACCATCGAGCACGACTTCGATCTGATCACCGACTGCTTCGGCGACGGCCGGCAGGGCGCGGATGGGCGCCGGCGTGCCGTCGAGATTGTTCCCACCGTGATTCGACACCGAGAGTGCGGTCGCGCCGAGATCCACGACCCTCTTCGCGTCGTCGACGCGACTCACGCCCTTGACCATGAAGGGTCCGTCCCACTGACTACGGAGCCACGCCACGTCCTCCCACGAGGCCGGCGTGGACTGCATCCACTCGTAGTAGGCACCGAAAAAAGTGGGCGCCTGCTGTCCGGGTTCGGCCATGTTGGGAGCGACCAACGTCGGAAAGTGGCCGGTTTTCGCAAAGGACCACAGCCACCGAGGTCGCGACAAACCTTCGGGTGACAATTTGATCATCGACTTGAGGTCCATCTTTTCGGGAATCCACGGGCTGCCCCAGTCGCGACCATTGGAAAACGACCAGTCGAGCGTCAAGATGACACCCTGGGCGCCGGCCGCCTTCGCTCGTTCGAGGCGACGCACCATCACGTCACGACCACCCGACCAGTACAACTGAAAGAACACCTGCGAATTGACCGCGCACACGTCCTCGACCGAGCGACTCGCGAACGACGAGAGGCCCATCGGGATACCGCGAGCGGCGGCGGCACGGGCCACTGCGACTTCGCCGTCCGGGTGCACGGCCTGCACGCCCGTCGGGGAAATGATGACGGGCATCGACAACGACTGACCCATCACAGTGGTCGCCATGTCGCGCGTGGCACTCAAGCCCGCGACGTGTGGAGCAAATCCCAGTTGATCGAACGACGCGAGATTGTCCGCCGAGGACAATCCCTTCTCAGTGCCCGCGATCAGTGCGCCGTAGACCGACTTCGGTAGGCGCTTTTCGGCGCGGCGTTGCGCCACCGCCACTGTTTCAAACCACTTGTTCGCCATGTCACTTCTCCCGAACTGTCGACAGAACTCTACCGGTGCGCTCCCATCACCCTCACGGCGAGACCGCGTCGACGGCTTCTTCCACCGTTCCGTAGATCGCCACGCCGTGCAGATCTTTCTCCGGTGCCACGTGCAGCGCGCGCACGACCTTGTCGTTCGCCCGCGCCACGACCACATCAATGTCGTCGCGAGCGAGATCCTCGACGACCTGCGCCAGAGTCGTCAGCCCCGTGAAATCGATATCGATCATCGCGGCGGCGTCGATCACGACGTGTTTGGTGGCGGGGTAGTTATGGAGAGTGGCGTGAATCTCCGTGCGAAACAAGGCAGCGTTGGCGAAGTAGAGAGGCGCGGTAAAAAGAAACACCGTCGTGTCGTCGACCGCCGCCGCGCCCTCTTGACCAATGGGCTCCCAACTGGTCGTGTCCGGACGCCGCCCGAGCACGGTCGCGCGTGGTCGGGCCGATCGCCTCGTGCGGTCGAGAATGGCGAGGGCAACGGCCACACCAAGTCCGACCTGGACGCCAACGAAAATGACGGCCACGGCCGTGACGATCGCGAGAGCGAACTCGTAGCGATCCACGAGCAATATTTCACGCAGCATCCTGATCTTGAGTAGGCGACTCGCGACGTAGAGGAGCACTCCCGCGAGGGCCGCCAACGGCAGATCCTTCATCACGGGCGCCAGGAAGACGACCGTCATCGCCCCGAGCGCGGCGACCAGTCCGACGAGTTGAGTCCGACCTCCCGCCACCCGGACCACGCTCGTGCGGGCGGGCGAGGCGTTCACGGGAAGTGCACCAACGACGCCACTCAAGATATTGGCGACGCCCAGTGCGACGAAGTCACGGTTGACGTCGTCGACGACGCCAAGGTCGTCAGCTGAGGATCGCGACGTGGCCGCGGATTGAGAGAGGACGACGAGCGCTACGGTCGCCGCGGTGGTCGCCACCACACCCGCGTCACTCCAGTGGAACGCCGAGAAACGCCACTGCGGCGCGATCGCCGTGACGGTGCCCAGAACGGCAACGCCTTTCGTCACGAGACCTCCCGCGGCGACGATGATCGTCGAAGCCACGACGGCGAATAGCGCAAACGGAAGCTTGGGCGCGATCCGTTCGCCCACCACGAGGAGCACGAGAGTGCCGAGACTGAGCGTCAAAGTCCACCCGTTCACGCTGGAGAGATGCGTGGCAATCAAATAGATCCGGTGCGGAATCGATCCGGTCACTTCGGACACGCCCAGGGCATTGGGCAGCTGGTGCACCATGATGGTGACGCCAATTCCCGTCATGAATCCTGCCACGATCGGCTGCGACAGAAAGTCGGCGAGCCATCCCAGCTGAAACACACCGATGAGCATGACGAGGACGCCCGTCGCAACGGCCGTCGCCGCCACCACGACGAGATAATCGGCCGACGCTGGCGCCGCCAGCTTGACGAGCGCGACCGCAAAAAGTGGTGCGATGGTCGAGTCCGCTCCCACCGACAAAATCGGATTGGAACCGAGCATGGCGAAGACCAGCGTCGCGGCGACAAAGGCTAGGAGGGCAAGAAATGCCGGGACGTCAGCCAACTGGGACGTAGCGAGCTGTTCCGGAACGGCAATGGCCAACAGGGTGACCCCCGCCATCAATTCAGCGGGAAAAATGGCCCGAGACAGATGCCGAAGCGAAGGAAAGAGTGAGGCGGCGGGTGACCGCTCAGAAATTCGTGCGTGTGCGTTGTTTGTTTCGGGAATAAACGAAGATTACGCCGTTACGACGCGACGGAACCCTTCCGCCAAGCGTCCCTTGCCGAGGCCGGCCTCTTTGGCGATGCCGCGTGCCCATTCCTTGAGCAGCTTGTCCAAGTCATCGCGGTGACCGACTTGAGAGACGTGACAGTGCAATGCGGCCACCTTGGCGTCGAAGTTGTCGGTGATGTCGACGATCATGTTCGGCGACGACGACGCCATCAACCACACCTCGCCCACCGTATGGGGAGAGTGACCCTCGCGCACCAGCTCCGGAAAGGCGTGTGGATTTCGAGCGTCGGGGTAGACGGCCCGTAGCGTGGCTTCGCCGGCCGCCAAGTGGTCGGGGTGAGAGGCGAAGATGCGTTCGAAGTTTCGCTCAGGTGACTGGCACAAGACGAGGTCGGGTTGATGCACTCGAATCGCGCGCGCAATTTCGCGTCGCAGGAGCAGCGACGGTTCGACTTGTCCGTCGGGCCAGCGAAGAAAAGTCAACGTCGTGACACCCACCGCCGCGGCCGCGGCACGCTGTTCGTCCTCACGGATCGCCGCGCGCTCCTCTTTGGTGTGGGTCGAATCGTCACCGCCAGCGTCGCCGGACGTGACGAGGCAGTACGCGACGTCCACGCCGTGCGAGGTCAACGTCGCCACCGTGCCTGCGCAGCCGAAATCGACGTCGTCGGGATGCGCCACCACGACGAGGGCGCGCTTGACCTTCTCATCAAATTGATAGAGCGGCGTCTTTAACTCTTTCGGGCTCACAGTACGGACTCCTCCATGGTGGGTTGCCAATTCGCCAGATCTTTGAGATGCGGGTTGTTCGAGAACACTTCAACGATGGGTCGCTTGAGAGCGAGACGGCGCATGATGACCTCGGCTTCGACCATCTGGTTCCACAAGAGAAGCGACACAACGATGCCGGTCGAGCCAGCGCGGGCCGTACGACCTGAACGGTGGATGTAGGCCTTGTGATCCTCGGGGGGATCAAAGTGAATGACGACGTCGACGCCGTCAATATGCAGACCGCGTGCCGCGACGTCGGTCGCGACGAGAACGGGAAGGGCGTTGTTAGCGAAATCCGCGAGCGCCTTTTCTCGCTGGTTCTGACGTAAGTCGCCGTGAATTGCTGCCGCGTTCACACCCTCTTTTTGCAACTGTTCGACGAGTCGATCCGCCCCGCGCTTGGTGCGTACGAAGATGATGGACTTACCGTACGTTGTGCAAATGGTGGACGTGACCTTGATTCGGTCCATCTGGTGCACGTTCAGAAAATGGTGCACCATCTGCGAAACAGTTTGGCTGTCCGAACGAACCTCGTGGAAGACCGGCTCTTTCAAGTAGCGCTTGACCAAACGATCAACGGCGCCGTCGAGCGTCGCGGAGAACAACAGAGTCTGGTGTTCGCGCTCGGCGATGCGACGCAGCACCCACTCGACTTGCGGCATGAATCCCATATCCGCCATGCGGTCGGCTTCGTCGAGGACGAGAACGTCGAGTGATTCAACGTTGACCTCACCGCGATCTCCGAGGTCGATCAACCGCCCCGGTGTCGCAATAATCACGTCGCTACCACGTCGCAGATGTTTGATCTGCTTTTCGATGTCCGCGCCGCCGTAGACGGCCGTCACTCGCAGCCCGAGGGCCTCGCCCAAGGGTTCGAGAACTTCGTGGACCTGTACCGCCAACTCTCTCGTTGGTAGGAGAACGAGTCCCGAGGGGCGCGCCGGACCGCCGGCCGCCCGGGGTGCGTCACCGAGGGCCTGCGCAATGCGCTGCAGCATCGGGAGACCGAATCCCAGCGTTTTCCCCGATCCCGTCTTGGCTTTGCCACACACGTCGCGACCCGCCAGGGCGTCGCTAATGGTCATGGCCTGGATGGGAAAAGCAACCGTAATTCCCTTCGCCGAGAGAGCTTCCACCAGTGGCGCCATGACGCCCAATTGAGAAAAAGTTGTTTCGGTCGCGTACGTGTCGTTGCTATCGGCGACGCTCGAGGATTCCGTGGTCACGGTCGGGCCTGATCTCTTCTCGGTCGGACCCCGAACCGGCAAAGAGAGGGAAGTGGGCCCAGGTCACCGCGTCACGCGTGCGACCTCAATGTCTAGTCTACGACGACAGGCGCAACACGCGACGATGAAAAGTGAAAGGACCCGTATGGCGAAACTCGAAGTAGGTGCACCAGCGCCGGCGTTCTCGTTAAGTTCCGACGACGGTTCCGTGGTGTCGTCACGCTCCCTGAAGGGTCAGCGCTTCGTTCTGTACTTCTACCCCGCCGACGACACGCCAGGATGCACGAAAGAAGCCTGTCAGTTCAATGACTTGCTGGCGAGTTTCGCGACCAGCAATGTGGCCGTCTTCGGCGTATCTCCCGACAACGCCGCCAAACATCAAGCCTTCCGGGACAAGTACGGCCTGGGTTTCCCCCTATTAACAGATGCGGACAAGTCCGTCATGGCCAGTTTTGGTGCCTACGGCGAAAAGAAACTGTACGGAAAGACCGTCGTCGGCGTTATCCGATCAACGTTCGTTATTGGCCCGAAGGGCACGATCGAGCACGCGTGGTACGGCGTACGCGCGGATGGTCACGCCGCGAAAGTCCTCCGGGAACTCTCTAACGAGTAATTCACGACTGCTCGGCGTGGGAACCCTTAACGGACTTCCATCGATGCACGAATCCGAAAATCAGGAGCACGACGAGGGCTCCCAAGATCGGCCACTGAGCAATGTGGAAATACTTCGCGACGTGTTGCCAGTTGGAACCCGCCGCGTAGCCGAGCGATGTCAGCAGAGTCACCCAGGCCGCACAACCAATCGCTGTGAGGGCCAAAAATTTTCCTCTCTTCATCTCCGCAAGACCGGCGGGAAGAGAAATGACGGTGCGGACGACGGGGATGACTCGTCCCACCAAGACCGACGGCGCGCCATAGCGTTCGAACCAACGCTCGGCCGCGTCGAGGTCCTTGTGGGTCAGAAGCACCCACTTGCCCCAACGGTCCACAATGGAACGTCCGGCCGACCGGCCGACTTCGTAGGCCAACGCAGATCCAACGACGGATCCGATAACCCCTACCAGAATCACGAGAAAAAGATTGAGGGGCTTTCCTTGCGCGACTTCCGCAGTGCACAATGCTCCCGCGAAACCAAACGTCACCTCCGAAGGAATGGGAATGCACGCGGACTCGGCTAAGGCGAGAAAAAACAAGGCAAAGTAGCCGTAGTTGTGAACGAAGTTCTGCATCCCTTCATTCTGACCGACTTCGTCGAGCAGGTGACGCATCACTCGGGTACGGCGAAGCATCACCGTACCCACTAGTTTCGGCCGAGGGGGAAACATGATCGATCCATCAGATCCGACAGCACACCTTCTTTCGGACGTGGCTCGCGCTCTCGACGCGGAACCGGGTGACCTCACGAACGTCGTGCCGATCGGTAATGGTCAGGTCGCGAGGTGCGAAAGGTGGGATTTCGCGTCGCGTAGCGCCGTCGTGAAAAGTCCGTCCCTGGATGCGACCAGTCGCGCGACGGCCCAACTACAACACCTCTACGGCCGAGAAATTGCGTTCTACGAATCACTGCGACCTCTCGTCGCCATTCGCACGCCAACACCACTGTGGGTCCAGCACGAAGAGGCAACCGATGATTTTGTCCTCGTCTTAGAAGACTTGACTCCCGTTCGCACCGTCGACCAATTCACGGGCCTTGATGCCGCTGACGCCCGTCTCGCATTGACGGAGTTGGCCGGCCTTCATGGACCGACGATGAGCCGCACCGATCTCTTCGCTGCGCCCTGGTTAGGGGGTGTCGCCGCCGATCTCGCCCCGTTGTACGCGGCGGTTCTACCAGGACTCTTTGAACAGTTCCTCGACCGGTACGCGGCCCAGCTCGACGACAACACGCGAGACACCGTTGCCCGACTTCGCCATGAACTCGGCAGCTTCAGTGGTTACGAACCCGAATTTCGCTGCGTCATCCACGGTGACTACCGCTGCGAAAACATGTTGTTCGACGGGCGAGGCGGGGACGTCCCCTTGGCGGTCGTCGACTGGCAAACGTTGTCGACGGGCAGTCCTTTTCTCGATGTCGCCTATTTCCTCGTCACCAGTCTCACGGGAGAAGAACGTCGACGCCACGAACGCTCTCTCCTAGAGGGTTATCTCGCCAGTCTGCGAGACCGCGGGGTCACGATCCCCTTGGACGTAGCCCTGCGTGACTACGCCCGCTACACCTTGCAGCCCATTGTGATGTTGGTTGCGGCATCGGTCATTGTGGAACGAACGGATCGCGGAGACGAGATGTTTCTCACCATGATTCGACGAGGTGTCGACGCAGCCACTGAGTGGCGAGCGTTTGAAGTGCTGGAGAAGCATGCTGATTCCTGAAGACGACTACCCGCTCCATCAACAACCCGTGCCGATCGGGCACGTGATGAATGGACACCCGAACGCCTACGACCGTTTTTGGTTCAATGGCTACGACGAGAACCTCTTCTTCGCGGTGGCCCTTGGCCTTTACCCCAATCGAGGCGTGATTGATGGCGCTTTTTCAGTGGTGCGTGATGGTGTGCAGCGTTCGGTCTTCGCGAGCGACGCCCTCTCGGGGCGCCCCACCGCTGTCGGACCCGTGCGGATTGAAATTGTTGAACCACTCCGCGTGAACCGGGTCGTGATTGACGCCCCCGACGAGGGTCTCGCCGCGGACCTCGTCTACACGCGCCGCACGGTCGCCTTTGAAGAACAGCGACAAACGATGCACGACGGACCGCGTGTCTTCATGGACGTCACCCGAGCGACCCAGATGGGCACCTGGTCCGGATGGCTGGAAACTCCTGAAGGTCGCGTGGAACTTCGCGACGGAACCTACGGGACCAAGGATCGATCGTGGGGCGTGCGCCCGATTGGCGAACCGCTCCCCGGGGCTCCGGGCGTTCGCGCCCCTCAACTCTGTTTCTGGTGGGCACCACTGAATTTCAAAGATCGCGCATTCCACTTCACGACGTTTGATGCTCCCGATGGTCGGCCCCTCATCAGATCGGCGGTCGTGCTTCCCCTCGACGGTTCGGGTGAACCACAGTTGTTCGATGGCGCCCTGCGACCCACGCCTCTCGCGGGCACTCGACGATGCGCCGCAGCGAGCGTTGCTATAGGTGCTGACACCATCACGCTCGAACCTCTCGGCGTCTTTCACATGCGCGGCGCCGGTTACGGGCATCCGGAATTTGGCCACGGCCGTTGGCACGGCGGACTCGTCATCGGCGGGGAGACTTTACGTACCGACGAGGTTGATCCGCTGGATTATCACCACCTCCACGTTCAACAGATCGTGCGGGCGTGCCGCGGCGACGAAATCGGATACGGCGTACTGGAGTCACTCATCGTCGGTCCGTACGAACCACTCGGTGTGTCCGGATTGCTCGACGGCTCAGTGCTGGTGAACTGAACACCAATAGGTCGTGCGACCGCCAATGGTGGCCGACAACATCGTGCCGCCGTCACGCGGGCACAGCCCGCCCGGAAATCGGGCAACCATGTGATCTCCCGTGTGAGAACCACCCCGCCGCTGCAAGGTCCGCAGTGTCAACTTCAGTGCGGCGAACAGCTTGTCGCGGTCGGCCGCATTCAACCGACCGACTGGCGTTCGGGGATCCAGTGCCGCACGAAACATCATCTCGTCCGCCAGCAGATTCCCGATTCCCGCCACACGCGACTGATCTAGCAGTCTTGCTTTCAAGGCGGGGCCGTCGCCTCGCTCGATGGTGATCATCGCGTCAAATTCACGACGAGTAAGTCGCAAGGCATCTGGTCCCAGATCGTCCAGATCGGGCTCGATTTCCACGCGCGCGAGTCGACGAGGGTCGTGGAGGAGGAGTCGGCGTCCGTCGTCCAGCGCTAATCCGGCGCGGATCCACTCCTCCTTGTACTCGTGCGGTCCGTAGAACAATCCTTCGATTCCCGCCGTGTCATCAATGAGCAGCACGCCCGTCATGCCGAAGCGGACACCTAGCGTCGGTCCGGAGGTCGTCAGCAACATCAATTTTCCGCGCCGTGACGTCCCCGTAATCGTCAGTCCCTTCACCGCCCGAGGCCACGTGGAGGTCGATCCGAGCTTCTTGGCTGCGTAGGCGTCCGCCCAGCCCTTTGTGATGGAGGCGCCCACCACGCGATCGGCCAATGACCGGTAAGACTCCACTTCCAAGATCTCGGGCACGGCGCTGATCGTAGTGTCCTACGTCCTCTCCCCTCGCCGCGACGGGCCTCTGTAGGGTGGAGTTATGAGCCTCGAAAAACCACACTGGCGCGAACTCTTCACCGAAGTGGTCACCTCCGGATTGTGTACCGGATGCGCTGGCTGCATCATTGCGTGCCCTCACGACGTCCTCGAATACGACAGCGACCAGGGTCACTACAAACCTTTCAAGCTCGAGATCGACGGTGGGCGCGAGGACTGCACGCACGGTGAGAAGGGTTGCACGATGTGCACTCGAGCGTGCCCGCGCTTTCGCAATTGGGAAAGTGAAATCGACACGCACCGATTTGCTCGACCACGCGAAGACGCCGAGGTCTTTGGCATTGGTGACGTGATGCTCGCTCGTGCGGTCGATCCACTGGTCAACGAAACGGGACAAGACGGCGGCTTCGTAAGTGCCCTACTCATTCACGCGCTCGAAAACGACGTGATTGACGCCGCCCTCGTCAGTGGTCTCGAGGGAGACGGATCAACGTGGCGCGCGGAGCCGCGCGTCGTGCGCACACGCGAGGAAGTTCTCGGCACTGCGGGGTCGCGGTACACGTACAGCGCGAATTTGCTCGCCTATCCCGCCGCGGTCGAGGGTGGTGCCGAACGTATCGCCGTCGTAGGGATGGGTTGCATGGCCTCCACGAACGGCGCCATGCAGGCCCGCAAGGCCGGCAAAGTCGCCCGTCGGCTCTCACTGTCGATTGGACTCTTGTGTTCGAAGAGTTTCGACGACGCCATTTTCGAAGAACTCTTCGAAGGCACCTACGGGATCAAGCGTGCGGACATCAAAAAGATGAACATCAAGGGTGTCTTCCAAATTTGGACGCACGACGGCGCGTATTACGAGGTTCCGCTCAAGGAAGCGCACGCCTACACCCGTGAGGGATGCCAGCACTGCCCGGACTTCGCCGCCGAGCACGCGGACATCTCGGCGGGAGGCATCGGGGCGTTCAGCGATTGGACCATCGTGATCGTACGCACGGATCAAGGTCGAGAACTACTCGCCTCACTCGTCGCATCGGGAGTGGTGGAAACGCGTCCGGGTGACGATGATCCCGACGCCATCGCCCTGCTGCGCAAATTGGCGCGCCTCAGTCGCAAGCGTTGGCCCGAGGACGCCGCCCCGGACCCGCGTCGACTGCCCGTCACTTCCGCCTAGAGCAGGCCGTAGATTCACTCAGTGGCTACTTCGCAGAAATTCACGACGGTACTCCTCGTTCGACACGGCACGACCGCCACGACAGGCACCGTCCTGCCGGGTCGCGCTCCGGGCCTGCACCTCAGTGAGCGAGGTCAAGAACAGGCGCGTACCGCAGCCGAACGCTTGGGCTCTCTTTCGCGGACACCGAAAGCCATTTACGCGTCCCCACTCGAACGCACGCGAGAAACAGCGGCTCCGATAGCCCAGACTCTCGGCCTCTCCGTCAAGATCGATCGCGGACTTCTCGAGTGCGACTTTGGCGACTGGACGGGCAAGAAATTGGCGCTCCTCAATAAGAAGCCGGAGTGGCAGAAGGTGCAACACGCGCCCAGTACGTTCCGCTTTCCGAACGGCGAGAGTTTCACCGAGATGCAGTTACGCATATGGAAATGCCTCGAGACTTTGGCCGCTCGTCACCGCGGACAGACGATCGTGTGCGTGTCGCACGCCGACCCCATCAAGGCCGCCGTCACCTACGCCCAGGGCGTTCCCTTGGACTTGTTCCAGCGCACCGTGATTTCGCCGTGTTCGGTGTCCGCTCTCGTACTGACCAACGGCACCCCCATTGTCCTCGCCGTCAATTCCACCGGAAACCTCACGGAGCTCGTCCCCTCATGAACTACGTCTTTGAACAGCCCGACAAAATCATGGTGGGTACACGCGGAGAAGTTGGAAACCGACTCTTCCTGTTCCAGGTCCGCGAAGGACGACGGTTGGTCATCGCGAAGTGCGAAAAGCAGCAGCTCGCCGCTCTGGCCACGTGGATTGGTGGGGTGATCGACACCCTCGGCCGCCCCGGCCACCTCCCGGACGATCTCGCGCTCGAGCCGGAGTACGAGGCAGACGTTGTTGTCGGGGACATCAGCGTGGGGCTCGACGAAGACAATGGCGTCATCGATCTCACGCTGACCTCCAACGACGAGGAGTCCACGCTCGACGTCACGCTGACGCGTGAATGGGCGGGAGCGCTGGCGATCGCCATTACGCGACTCGTCGAAGCCGGTCGTCCCCCCTGTCCCTTGTGCGGACTTCCGTTGGACGCGCGCGGGCACGATTGTCCGCGTACCAATGGACATAGTCCTCCGCTTCGATGACGCGCGACGACGAGATCGCCGTCCTCACTCACGGCGCCATTGAAGTAGTGGGGCGAGTGAGTGGATCATCGAATCAAGCTCTCTTCGTGGAAGTCACTTTGGACGGCGTGGTGGGTCACGCCTGCTACAAGGCGGAGATGGGTGAGCGACCGCTCTGGGACTTCCCTGAAGGTCTCTGGCGTCGTGAAGTGGCCGCATTTGACCTCAGTCAATTGCTCGGCGTCGACCTCGTTCCGGCGACGGTGTCTCGCGAAGACGGCCCTTTTGGTGTGGGTTCCCTGCAGTGGTGGGTCGACGACAACGGCGAGGACCACTACTTCACGTTGCGCGAACGCGATGATTTCGCGCCGTGGTTCGCTGCACTGGGAGCATTTGATGTGGTGGCCAACAACGCCGACCGAAAGAGCGGACACGTCATCTACGACGGTTCGAGATGTTGGGCCATCGATAACGGACTGTGCTTTCACGAAGACGACAAACTTCGCACCGTCGTCTGGGACTTCGCCGATGAACCACTCGACTTGGTCTTAATTGAAAAATTGACCCGCTTCGCCAACGGCGAGGTGGGCAATCTCGGTCACTGGTTGTCGCCGATTGAACTCGCGATGACGCAAATGCGCGCCGGTGAACTCGCGGAATTTGGTGTTCTCCCTCATCCGGATGAAAATCGGGACTGGCCGCCCTATCCGTGGCCGCTCGTCTAACGGGGATGCGACGCGTCAGCGGGGCGCACGGTGAACGCAGAAAACAACGATGCCCCGGCCATTACTGACCGGGGCATCGTTGAAACGAGATAGGCCGCTTAACCGCGTCCCTCCAGAGCACTGATGAGCGCCGGGAGCACCTTGTGCACGTCGCCCACGATGCCGAGATCGGCAATCTGGAAGATCGGCGCATCGGGGTCCTTGTTGATGGCCACGATGTTCTTGGAACCCTTCATGCCCACCATGTGCTGCGTGGCACCCGAGATGCCACACGCGATGTACACGGTCGGCTTGACGGTCTTACCCGTCTGGCCCACTTGGTGCGAATACGGAACCCAGCCAGCGTCAACGATGGCTCGGCTCGCGCCAGCGGCACCATTGAGAAGCTTGGCGATCGACTCGATCAGCGAGTAGCTGCCCGCTTCCCCGAGTCCACGACCACCGGAAACCACCACGGCGGCTTCTTCGAGCTTGGGGCCGGTGCGCTCTTCGACGTGACTCGTCACGATCTTGGCCGTGCCGGTCGCACCGAGGTCGCCCGCGGCGATAGATGACACGCTGGCCGCGGCGCCGCCACTCGGCTCCGCCACGAACGACTTCGCTCGCACCACGATGATGCCAGGACCGTCACCCGTAAAGCGAGCCTTCACGTTCAAGGTTCCACCGAACACCGGGTGCTCAGTCTGGAGCCCACCTTCGTCAGTGAGACCCGTCACGTTCGTGAGGACCGGACGATCGAGACGCGCCGACAAGCGACCGGCGATGTCTCGTCCGTCGTAGCTGGTCGGAATCAAGATGGCGTCCGGCGCACCGGCGCTGCCCACGAGACCCGCGATGGCTGCGGCGACCGGGGCACCTGGCAAGCCACCCGCCAAGTCACCGGCGTCGTACAGCGTCGTCGCACCGTATTCACCAGCCTGCGCGGCGAGCGCGGCGCCATTGCCACCCCACGTAATCGCCGACACCGCTGCGCCAAACGTGCGTGCGTGCGTCAAGAGTTCGAGGGACGTGGTGGTCAACTGACCATTCGCCGGCTCGACAACTACCCAAATGTTTGAAAGTGCCATGACCGTCTCTCCTACAGAACCTTGATCGAGTCGAGGAACGACACGATGCGCTCGGCACCGTCGCCCTCGTCGACAACAATTTCACCGGCCTGGCGCGCTTCTGCGGCTTCGACCGAAACAATTTCCTGACGGGCGCCCGCGGGGCCCACCTGACCATCCAGACCGAGGTCGGCGATCGTGAGTTCTTCGACCGGCTTGGACTTCGCGGCCATGATGCCCTTGAAGCTCGCGTAGCGAGGCTCCACGACACCGGCGGTCACGGTGACAACGGCGGGCAGCGGCGAGGACACCTCGTCGTAACCCGCTTCGGTCTGACGGTCCACCTTGACGGTGCTGCCGTCGATGGTCACCGACTTCGCGAACGTAATCGACGGGAGACCCAGCAGCTCGGCAACTTGCACCGGCGTAGTGCCCGTGTAGCCGTCGGAGGACTCGGTGGCGGCGAGGACCAGGTCCGGGTTGACGCGCTTGATGGCGGCGGCAAGAACCTTGGCGGTTCCGAGCGCGTCCGTGCCACGAAGACCGGCGTCACTGACGACGATGGCCTTTGCGGCGCCCATCGCGAGGGCGTTACGAATACCTGACAAGTCAGACGACGAACCCATCGAGACAACGGTCACCTCGCCAGCGCCCGCCTTGTCGACGAGTTGCAGCGCCATTTCGACGCCGTAGGTGTCCGCCTCGTCGAGGATCAGTTTGCCCGATCGGTCGAGGTTGTGAGTGCCGGCCTCGAGCGACTGTGGAGCCGCCGGGTCGGGAATTTGCTTTACGCAGACGACAACGTTCATGTCCACAATCTAAGCGATTTCGCGAACCCCTTCGTCCGCTCGCCTAGGAGCGAGCGGCCCGCAGGCTGATCGCCAGAGCGGGGTCGTCGGTGATGAGGGTATCCACGCCCCACTCGAGCATTTGCTCCATATCGGGTGCGCCGTTGACCGTCCAGACATTCACGGCGATTCCGTGGTGGTGCGCGTTGGCGAGAATTTCGGGGTCCAGGCGTTGGAAGAAGGGGTGAATAGCATTCAATCCGCGGTCGGCGACCATGGCGACCGTCGGAGCCGTGTCCTTGCGCCAATCCAGGAGCCAGCCAATGTCGATGCTGGCGTCCTTCTGTCGCACCGCTTCACACGTGGCCAGGTCGAACGAAGAGATAATCACGCGCTCACGCCACCCCAATTCGATGATCTCATCGATGACCTGGTGAGCAAAACCCGGCGTGGGGTCGTGGCCCGGATCTCCGGGAATGTTCTTGATCTCCACGTTGACCCGAATTCCCTCGCAGGCGTTCAGAGCTTCGGCCAGCGTGGCAACATACGGCGGCAGACTGCGCACGTCGAGATCGCAGATATCTCCTACCGCCTCGATCCCGGCGTCGTGATGGATCACTAGCGCCCCGTCTCGAGATCGACGAACATCGAGTTCGACCCCGTCCACCCCCAGAGCCTTCGCCTCGAGGAACGCTTTGACGGTATTTTCCCGTTCGCTGAGATGCAGGCCGCGGTGTGCGTAGATCGACGTCATGGCAGAATCTTGCCAGATTCCGGTCAATTCGCGACTATTCCTGCAGTTTCAACAACATCAAGAAAATCCAAAGTTGCCCTTGTCACTTGTGTTACTGGCGAGTAAAATTTCACTCTCGCAGGGAGATTTGTGAGCCAAATGGCCATGAAACTCTGGGCCCCCCACCACATCAAGGAATCAACCATGTCACTCATTTGGAACCGTACGCACGCTTGGGACGACTCGGATTGGCGCACGAACGCGGCCTGTCGCGACACCGAACCCGACCTCTTCTTCCCCGTGGGAACCACCGGATCCGCTCTCGACCAGATTGAGTCCGCTAAGCGAGTCTGCGACGCGTGTGATGCCTCCAAGGCCTGCCTCGAGTTCGCACTGGCCACGAACCAGGAGTCTGGCGTGTGGGGCGGTACGACGGAAGAAGAGCGCCGCAAGCTGCGTAAGCAGTGGTTGGCCGCCCGCCGCCGCAGCCTCTCGAACTAGTCCTTCAGCGCTCTTCGGTCAGCGGAACACGCACTCGAACGAAGGTCCCGCCGCCCTGGGCGGAGGGAACCGAGTTCATTTCAATTGTTCCGTGCAATTGAGCCCGCACCAGATCGCGCACGATCGAGAGCCCGAGGCTGGTGGGAATCTCGAGTGAGAAATTGGCGTCGAGTCCCACGCCATTGTCGCGGATCTCGGCCACCGCCACGTCACCTTCTAGAGACAGATTGAGCACCACGATTCCGACGTCCTCGTTGCTCGGACCGCCAAACTCGGTAAAGGCGTGTTCCACCGCGTTGGTCAGGAGCTCCGCGATCACGATCGCGAGCGGGGTGGCGATGTCAGTGGGCAAGGTGCCGAGATCGCCGTTCACCAAGATCTCGATGGGATGGAGACTGAGGACGGAATCTTCCACCATGACCGCCAAGGATTGAACAATCTCGTCAAAGACCACTTCTTCCCCTGGTTCGCGAGAGAGCACCTCGTGAACCACGGCGATCGAGCGGATGCGACGTTCGGCCTCGAGCAGCGCTTGGCGCGAGTGTGTGTCGTCGCTACGTCGAGCCTGCAGGCGCAGCAACGACGAAATGGTCTGAAGATTGTTCTTGACTCGGTGGTGCACTTCCTTGATGGCCGCCTCTTTGTTCAAGACCATCCGATTGAGGCGTCGCAGATCAGAGACGTCGCGCAAGAGGAGGAGTACACCGGTCACGTGCCGTTGATCAAGCAGTGGCACGCAGTGGAACATGATCGCCACTTCGCTTCCGCGATCAACTTCCTCAATGGCGGGAATGCCGTATTCGAGGGCGCGTTCGACCACGCGAACTCGCAACCCGAGGTCCCGCAGCGAGCGGCCTTCGGTGGCGGCGTAGAGACCCAACCGGTGCATGGCGTTCGTGGCATTCGGGGTTGCAAACTCGACGAGTCCACGCCCGTCAATGAGAATGATGCCGTCACCCACTCGAGGAATACCCGGCCCCGCGACGTCGGCTTCGCGATACGGGAACGTCGAATCGGTCACCATGCCGCAGAGACGAGTGAAGAGATCGAGGTAGGCCTGTTCGTACGCCGACGCCGGTCCACGCAGGGGACCCTGTAGGCGTACCAGCACGGCAATGGTTCGTTGGTTGTAGCGCACCGGAATGCACCACACCGGCACGGGCGCGTCTTCGTCGTCGAGCAGTACTTCGCCTTCCACAATGTGATCCGAATTCATGGCTTCGGTAACCAGCGGCCAGTGCTGTGATCGTTGGGTCGTGCCGACCAGGTCGTCGCTCAACAGAGTCGCACGATTGTTGGGACGCACCTGCCCGAGAACCACGAAATCCTTGGTCCACGCCTGTTCGGTGTCACCTTGCGCCATCAGCAACATGTCCGAAAAGGACAAGTCAGCCAGGAGTGACCACGACGCCGCGAGTCGACTCAGGTGATCCACCTCACCGGCGTTGAGCGAGGTACGGACGGCCGCGAGCTCGGCGAGCGTGGCCACTAGCTCGCTCGCAAGTCGACGAGTCGGCGCTGACGGCCGTCGTACGCGGCGAGTTGAGACACGCCGCGCTCTTCCAGCAACGCCGCGAGATCCACCGCTCGTTCGCCCACTCGCTCGAGGCGGTGGGCGTCACTCGCAGTCGTAAAGGTCAGGCCACGTTCCACGAGTCGGTCCATGAATCCAATAGCGGGGTACTGCTCGCCCACCGGCTTCACCCAGCCCGCCGAGGAGCACTCCATGGACACGTCGGCTCGAGCGGCGGCGTCGGCCATGGCATCCCAAAACTCTTCGGGGGCCGCGGGCTGGAAACCCGCCACCTTGATCAGATCCGGGTGCGCCAGGACGTCCACGCTGCGTGACGAGGCCAACTCGTCAAGAGCCGTGGCGTACTGCGCCCACGCGTCGTTGACGTCGCGCGTGGTCCACTCCGCCATTTGGATGGGCGTGTCAATGTCGTCGAATTGCCAGGTCCCGAGCCAGTGAACTGAGCCGATTAGTACATCGAAGGGATACTGCG
Organism: uncultured Actinomycetes bacterium; assembly: GCA_903871335.1. GTDB lineage: Bacteria > Actinomycetota > Acidimicrobiia > Acidimicrobiales > RAAP-2 > RAAP-2. Next base: position 59,274 of record CAIQGE010000015.1, on the reverse strand, counting down.
CGAGCAGGGCGGATACGTCGTCCATCTGGTCGCGGTAGTAGTCGACCTCGAGTCCGATCTTGACGGGGAGTCCGGCGTCCTTCGCGGCTTGCGCCAACGTGACGTACTCGTCGAGGGAATTACGAGCGTGGAAATCGAAATAGTCAGCCATCGCGGTACTGGTGGGCTCGTGCTCGAAACGGGTCCAGAAATCACCCACGGTCGCTCGAACGTCGCGAAAACGGTGCGCGTGTTCCGTGAGAGCTAATTCCTGGACGCCATTTTGTGCTGCGCGGGCGCAGTAATCCGCAATTTGATCGAGTGAGTACCAGACGGAGGCGTCTGAGTGCGGCCACAAATGCAGGTGGTAATCAATCACCGAATCCTCCTCGTCGTGCGTTCAGGACTTTACGACACCCTCGGCGCCGTAGAGAACGTCGCCGAGCAGCGTGAGTCCGGCGAGTTCGCTGATTTCTCCGTCGAGCGTGGGGATGGTGAACACGGGCACGTCACGGGAATTCAACTGCTGCGTCTGTTGCCGTTCAGCGAGAGCCACGTCCCGCCAACGCCGCGTGTTGGACAGCAAGGCGTCGCGCACCCGCCGCAGGCTCGCGTCATCGGCACCGGTCGCGTCGACCGCCGCGGCGAGTTCGGCGTGCGACAAGGAGTCCATCGCGATGGCGAGGTCGTCGCTCGCGATACTCGGCGGCAAGACGCGATTGAGGATCCAGCCGCGAACGTTGAGGCGCCGTTCAGAAAGTTCCCGCACGAAGAACTCCGCCTCGGTCACCGGGACGGACTCCAGTGTTGAGATCACGAGAAAGGAGGTGTCGTCGTGAGCAAGAAGCATCTCAACCTCGCGAGCGCGCTGCACGAAGCCGTCGTACATGGTGTTAAGCAACAAGAAGAACTCCGTGATGTCGCCGACGAATTGACCACCGAGAATTTTGTCGGCAATCTGGCTAAATGGTCGAGCGGCGAAACCAACGACGCCGCCACGTGCGGGCGCGATGAGCCAGCGAAGTAGACGTGACGAAAAGAAGTCGGCCATGCGACTCGGAGCGTCAAGAAAATCGAGCGCGTTACGCGTGGGTGGAGTATCCACGATGATGAGGTCGTAGAGGTCTTGTTCGACCAGTTCGTGAAGCCGCTCCATCGCGATGTAGTCATGACTCTGGATGAAGCGACCTGTGATGTTCTGGTACAACGCGTTGTCCAAGATTCTTTGTGCGGTCGTGGCATCGGGCGCGTGGCGGCGGATGAGCGCGTCCCAACTGGCCTTGGTGTCCAACATGGCCACCGAAAGCTCGCCCGCACCGCCCACGTCGTGCACCACGGTCGCGTCATTACCAATGCCACCCAACCCGAGAGCGTCTGCCAAACGTCGCGCGGGATCGACAGTAACCACGAGGACGCGCCGTTCGGTTGATCGCGCTACCGCGACGCCGAGAGCCGCCGCACAGGTGGTCTTTCCGATCCCTCCGGGTCCGCAGGTGATGACGACCTTCGACGTGCCGATGACGTCGCCCAGCGTGTTCACGAGATTTCCTCGGCGAGTGATGCGGCGACGTCGGCCACGATCGCCGCCGACGTCGTGGCGCCGAAGCAGTAGGGCTGGATGATCACGGGCAATGTCGAAGGAATTCCTTCGCGCAGCACGCTGAGATGCTCGCGCGACACTTCTCGGCGTTGGGCCGCGAAACGCTCGGCGGCAAACAGTCCGTCGAGGTGAGGGTCGTCGAAGGGAGATGGACGTTGCGAGGCGAGTTGCTGTGCCAACGCTTCGTCCCGCGGCACCAAAATGTCCGAGACGACCCGGTTGACCACCACCGCAGCGGCGTGGGTCGTGGTGTCCTGACGAATAGCCGTCAGGAGTTGCAGGGTCTCGCTGACGGGCATCTCCTCCGCCGTCGTGACCGCAATGACCCCGGTGAGCGACTCGTCCGAAAGAATTTGCAACATCCAGTCCGTTTGCGAGCGAATGAGACCGACGCGCACCAGTGACTGCAGCGCCTGTGGTGCGGCCAGATAGCCGGTGACGTGTCCCGTCGCAGGGGCGTCGACGATCACCGTGTCGTAGTGCTCCTCACGAACTTCGTAACAAACCTTGCCGATGGTCAGAATCTCTCGTACCCCGGGCGCGGCTGTCGCCACGAAGTCGAAGGCGGCGGCCACCGGTCCAATGCGACCCACAATCGGAAGTCTGAGGTAGATCTTCAGATACTCGCGCAACGAGGCTTCGGTATCCATGGCCATCACCGACAGGTACTCATCCACTCGCACCGGCTCGAAGCGAAGTGGGGGCAGCGAGAACGCGTCGGCGAGATCGGAACGATCATCCACACTGCAGAGGAGCACCCGACGCCCGGCATTCGCCATGGCGCGAGCCAGTCCCGCCGCGATGGTGGTCTTACCCACACCACCCTTCCCGGTGACGAAAAGCAAGCGTCGCTGCCGCAGGGGCGGCGTCACGCGTTAGGCGGCGCCGAAGCCGACGCGGCGTTCGCTCGCCGGAGCACCGAATTCCACGTACGCCACTCGCGAAGCAGGAATTCCCACTCGACGGCCTTTGCGGTCGGTGAGCCACAAGACCGACTCGGTTCCGATGGCCGCTTCGATGGCCGTGACGACTTCTTCCGTCTGCGCGTCGTCGGCCAGTTCGACTTCGATTTCTTTCATCGACTGCACAATTCCAATGCGAACGTCCACGACGGCTCCTTCAGTTACGTACGAAACAACTCCATGTTACGGGGCTAGGGCAAGATGGCGGTCGTGGACAGTGACAACCTCAGTGATCGCGGGCGCCAGTGGGCGGCCACCATGGAAGGTTTCTTAGGCCCGGCGGCCGACGTGACACTGGCGCATCGTGATTCATTCGCTCGACTGACGGCACCGGCGGACGCCATCGTTCCGCTGCGTTACCGAAATGAGCGCGAAGAGGCAGAATCTCGCTGGTTGGCCCCGGGGGCCACGCGTGCCGTTGGCGCCGGCCGACGCCAACGTCCCGAAGAGCCCGATCTCTACCGCTCGTGCTTTGAACGAGACCGCGACCGCATTCTCCACTCAAGTTCGTTTCGGCGTCTCGCGGGAAAGACACAGGTCTTCATCTTCCCCGACGATCACCAGCGCACCCGCCTCACTCACGCCCTCGAAGTCGCTCAAGTCGCCACGTCGGTCGCCCGCACGGTCGGGCTCAACGTGGCGTTGACCGAGGCGATTGCGATCGGACACGACTGCGGTCACGGTCCCGGAGGTCACGCGAGCGAAGACGCCCTCCAACCCTTCGTCGATGGAGGGTTCGATCACGCGAGCTGGGGGGCCGACGTGGCGCTCGCTCCCCTCAATTTGTGCCAGGAGACTCTCGACGGAATACGTAACCATTCGTGGTCGCGACCCGCGCCGAGCACCGCCGAAGGTGAACTCGTCAGTTGGGCGGATCGCGTCGCGTACGTGTGCCACGACTTTGAAGACGCGGTCTCCGCCGGCATCGTGAGTGAGCGAGATCTACCCGCACTCGTTCGCGAGCGATGTGGGTCACGTCGCAGCCAGCAGTTGGGTACGTTCATCAACGCGCTCATCGCGACCATCGGTGCCCACGGCGTCGTCGGGATGGACGCCACGTACGCCGAAGCCTTGGCCGCTTTTCGCACCTTCAACTACGAAGCGATCTACCTCCGTGATTCGTCGCGCGAGCAGGCCGGTGCAGTGATTGGCATGCTGCGCGCACTGGTTGACTACTTCGCCACACACCCCGAAGAGATTGCCGGTGACCACGGCACACTCGTCAATGATCCACTGCACGCCGCGGTCACCTACGTCGCGGGCATGACGGACCGCTTCGCGTGCCGCACCGCGGTGTCACGACTCGATTGGCCGATTGATCAATTGCCGCGCGGCATCGATCGTTAGGGCTTCGTCGCGCCTTCCAAGTTGATCGTGGTGGGGGCGCCACCCTTCATCCATTCGAGGCGCTGTTCGGTGGTGCGGATCGCGGCCTTGAAGTGCGTGAGGATCCAGAATTGGTTCTCGCGTACCGCCTTTTCAATGGCCTCGGCAACAATGGAAACGTCGATACCGGCGTTCACCGCTTGCGCTCCGAGATTGTTCACCGCCTGCACGTCGGCCGATTCGTTGTAACTAATCAATTCATTGGGCATGTTTCGCTGCGACTCGAAGATACGGGTCTTCACGAACCCCGGACAGAGGGCTGACACACCAACATTCGCGCCCCGCAATTGAATCTCGTGATAGAGCGACTCGGTGATGCCGACGGTGGCGAATTTGGAGGCGCAATAGGCGCCCATACCGGGAACGCCGCCCAGTCCCGCGAGGGACGCCGTGTTGATGACGTGGCCCTCGTTCTGTTCCAACAAGAGCGGCACGAAGGCGTTGATGCCATTGACGATGCCATTCACGTTGACGCCCATCACCCAGTCCCACACCTTGAGTGGGGTTCCGATGGTGGGACCGGCGGCGACACCGGCGTTATTGAAAATCACGTGAACGGCCGAGAATTCCGCCAGCGCGGCGTCACGCAGGGCGAGGACGTCTTCTTCGTTCGCTACGTCGGTCTTGACACCAATGACGTTCGCACCCTCGTCTTTGAGTCGCGCAATTGCTGCCGCGAGCGGCGCGTCCTCGATGTCACCCAGCACGATGTTCGCGCCACTCGCCGCGAAGCGTTGCGCCGTGGCGAATCCGATCCCACTCGCGCCACCGGTAATAACGGCGGTCTTGTCCTTGAGCTCCATGGTGTCCCCCTCACATCGTGTCGGGGACCATCCTGCCAGATCGCTAGACGAGTTTGAGCTCTTGGCGGTAGACGCGAGCGCGCCCCTGCGCGACCACACGCTCCGCCAGTGCCACGAAGGCGCGTGCGACCTCGGAATCGGGTCGTTCCACGACCACGGGCAGTCCCTCGTCACCACCCTCGCGCAAGTGGGTATCAAGCGGAATCTGTCCGAGCAACGTGATGCCCAACTCACTCGCGAGGCGCTCGCCGCCGCCGGCGCCGAAAATTTCGTAGCGCTTGCCGTCGTCGCCCGTGAACCAACTCATGTTCTCAATGACCCCGCGAACCGCGAGTTTCAGTTTGCGCGCCGCGTACGCCGACCGCTGCGCGACGCGCTGGGCCGCTGCTTGGGGCGTCGTGACCACGTACATTTCGATGCGGGGCAGAACTTCGGACAAGGTCAATGCCACGTCACCAGTTCCCGGCGGCATGTCAATCAGCAAGAAGTCCGGCTCATCCCACCACGCTTCGGTGACCAACTGCTCGATCGCTTTATGCAACATCGGTCCCCGCCAAATCACGGGCTGTTCGTCGGGGACGAAATACCCCATCGACAGACACCGCACACCGTGCACCAACGTCGGAATCACGGTGTCGCCGAGGATGATGGGGTCGTGGCTCGCACCCAGCATTTTGGGCAACGAGAATCCGTATACGTCAGCGTCCAGCACACCCACGTCGTACCCGAGAGCCGCGAGAGCGATCGCCAGGTTTACCGTGACCGAGGATTTTCCAACCCCACCTTTCCCAGAAGAAATGCCGAGAACTCGCGTTTTTGACAGCTTGTCGAGGAACTTCGGCGCGGGGTCTCCCCCATGATCGTGATGCCCGGGTCCGGCGGGCGCGGCCATGGCCCCACGAAGAAAATGGCGCAGGGCCAGTCGCTCTTCATCGTTCATCGTTCGCGTGATCACCTCGGCACCCGGGGAGACGGCCTGCAGGCGCGCCGTCAGATCGTTGAGAGTGGGCCACGCCAGAATCGGTAGGACCAATTCCACCCGCAGGCCCGAGGGACCCTCGTCGACGGCCCCGAGGAAACCGAGATCGCCCAAGGGGCGCACGAGTTGGGGTTCGACGACCTGGGCCAGGGCATCACGAATGGCAGCAGAAACCGGCACGGATTATTCCTTCGCGTTGGGACCCCCAAGGCTACCGGTGCTAACCCCTCAAGCGCCCATACACTCTGCATCGTGACTTACGCGACTGAGAACGACGAACTCGACGCCAACGCCTTCACGGCCAAGGTGGCGGGCCTGGTGGCGTCATTCGGGGACCCGACCCGTCGAACCCTCTACCTCTACTTGCGTGAGAATCCGGGTTCCACCGCCAATGACCTGGCGGAGCACTGCCACGTCCACGCCAACGTGATCCGTCACCACCTCGACCGACTCGCCGCAGCCGGTTACGTCACCACCGACGACGTTCGCCGCAACGGCGTGGGCCGACCGGCCAAGGCGTACCGAGTACTCGATGATGAGCTCAACCTTGATGGTTCACCGCGGCGCAACGACCTCATGGTCGTGCTCCTGGAGCGCGCCGTGTCTCTGCTCGGTCCGGAAGTCGCCGAACAGATGGCCCTCGAAGTGGGCCAGGACTACGGGCGAATGATCACCGAGTCGTTGACGCCGCAAGATTCCACACGCACCATTCGAGCCGCGATGGCCGCCGTCGCCGACGTGCTCACGGCACACGGTTTCGCCGCCCGCGCGGAGGAAGACCCGCTCGGCCAGGCCGTCGTGTCCGAGAGTTGCCCCTTCGATCAAGCCGCCACCAAGCACCCTGTCTTGTGCACCGTTCACCGCGGGCTCATTGCTGGCGTTCTCGAGGGCGTGGGGGCCACTTCCACACAGGTCACCATGACCTCACGCGCCCGCGGCGCTGACTCGTGTCGCGCCATCGCCTGACGCGAGAACTATTTCGCCGCTAGTCCGAGTTGGCGCAGCCACGGAGCCGCGGTCGCGAGTAATTGCTTGCTCGGCGATAGAGCCAGGAAACTTCGGAATTCCTGAACGGCCAGGGCGCGTTCCCCCGGCGTGAGGGCCGCCACAATCCCGTAGTACAGACGCGGATCAGGGTCACGCGGTGCTCGTTCAATGGCTTGTCGGAGTCGCGACTCACCCAATCTGACCGCGGCCAGGTCCTTTTGCGCGCTGCCGGCCGAAAAGGAGATCCATCCCGACTGCGTGAGCGCCTCAATGTTGTTCGGGTCCAACGACAGCACGTGGTTGAACGCGTCGAGAGCCAGGTTGTCATTCTGCGTCGCGACGTCCACCTCGCCTTGTGCCAAGAGTTGAGCAATCTGAGCCTTCGTGGATTGGGAAATATTTCCGGTCGCCGACGTGCCAGGTTGACGCGGCGCGAGGGCGCTCACCAACACAATGATGACAGCGACCACGAAACAACCCAGCGCGACATATAGGTAGCGCCGTCGGTGTCGACGTGGACCGGTCGAGGTGGCCGCGACAGCAACTGGCTCAGTGGTTTCTGGCGACGAGACGAGCTGCGCCTCGCAACGAGCGATCGCCTCCTCTTCTCGCGCGACCAACTCCGCCAACGCGGCGTCGCTTAACTCGCCCTCGGCGTGTTCGCGACGAGCGTCAAGAATGGACGCCCGGCGAAGCGCGACTTCGTCGCGAAGCACGTCGAAATTGTCACTCACGTCTTTCTCCGAGCCAGTCGCGCGTAGATCACGACCCCGCCCAGCAGAACCGCGATCGGCACCGTGATCAACAAGATGGTCAAACCACTGATGCCGGGCGCGAGAAGAATCGTGCTGCCATACTGCGCCTCGAGTGTCGCCAACACTTGATTGTCGCTGTCACCCTGATGAACCAATCGAGCAATTTCGGCCCGGATCGCCACCGAGGACTCCGAGTTGGACTGGGCCACCGAAAGGTCTTCACACGACGGACACTTGACCACCGTCTCCAAGTGAGCAATTCGCGAGGCGTCGGTACTCTGCGCCGGGTGCGCGATCACGACGGTGGCAAAGAACAGCACCGCGACGACCAGCCAGGTCCAAAAACTTCGAAGAACACGTGGCAGGCTCGTCACATCGCCTCCACGTGCGCCACGACCGCAGCGAGTTGCTTCGCGGACGTCGGGCCCACGAGAGCTGCCGCCACCACACCTTGTCGGTCAATGACGAAGGTGGTGGGTGGAGCAATCACGCCGTAGTCATTGCCGATGCGTCCACCCACGTCAACGACGGTGGGGTACAAAGATGCGTACGTGCGCTGAAACGCACGGGCCGCGCTGACGGAATCATTGAACAGGACACCCACGAGGTCGGTTCCCTTGCTGCGTTCCTGCCACGCGAACGTGGATAGTTCGGGTGCCTCCTGTTGGCACGGGCCGCACCACGAGGCCCAGAAATTCACGACGACGACCCGGCCTCTTTCGTTCGCGAGAGAAAAGTGCTGTCCCGTCAGTGTCGCTCCCGAGATCATCGGCGCGGACTTGCCCAGAAGTGGACTCGCGAGACTGCTCGCCGTCGGCGCGGGAGCACGGGTGGCGAGCAGGACTGAAAAGGCGACCAACACGATCAGAACAAGTGAGCCAATGATGGCGATCGCGCGACGCTTCACGGCGCCAACTCCGACTTAGCCGAACGACGGAAGAATGACAGAGCGGCGCCGAGGGCGACAATCAATCCACCGATCCAGAGCCACGCGAGCAGGGGTTCGACGGTGACGCCCACGACCACGGAGCCCTCTGGCACATTGTCCGCGACCTGAGCGCCCGACACCGCTCCCCCTTGACCAATGGCGTCAAAGGTGACGTAGACATCACGCAGCAGGTTGGAGTCAATTGCGGGTGTGCCGACCGCCCCTTGGTCCGTGCGTCCTTTGAAGGTCGTGATCGCCGGCGACAAATGGGCGTGGCGGTTGACGGTGATCGACAGTGCCGTGCCGAAGCGCAGCGAGTCGTTGAATTCGTGGAGCCCGTCGAAGGTGATTTGCTGACCCGCCGTCACGCCCGTTTGACCGGGCGCGAGGGTGATCTCGGTGCGCGTCGCGTAGGACGTGGACGTGACGATCCCCACAGCGAGAATCACGATGCCGATGTGCACGACCATGCCACCAGCAGAGGGGCCGACCAAGGTGCGCCACCACGGATCCCCTCGACGACGGGTCGCCGTAAAGGAACCACGCAATGTCCGTACCGCGGAGCCGAACGCGAGGAGCGCCAGGAGGTACGCGCCCAAGACGAGTGGTTTGCGAACACCGGCCACGTAGAGAATGGCCACCACCGCGAGTGACAACCACGCGATGACGAGCAATCGGCGCCACAGGACGTGGGCGTCTGCGTGGCGCCAACTCACCAGGGGCGCAATCGCCATCAGAGCGAGCAAGAGAACGCTCGCCGGGGCGGCCACCGAGACGAAGTAAGGACTGCCGATCGTGACTTGATTGCCGTTGACCGCCTCGTACAGCAACGGAAAGACCGTGCCGAGCAAGACCACAATCGCGAAACCTACGAAGAGAATGTTGTTCGCGACGAAGAGACCTTCCTTCGAAAACGGTGAATCAACACCGACGGGCGAACGCAGTCGGTCACCGCGCCAGATCAAGAGCGCAACAGCGCCACCGACGGTCAGGAAGAAGAAGCCAACGAGCAACGGACCAAGCGTGGAGGACGAGAAGGCGTGCACACTTTGGAGTACCCCCGACCGGGTGAAGAACGTGCCGAGCACGGTGAGGGCAAAGGTCGCCACCGCCAATGAGAGGTTCCACACTCGCAGTAGTCCCCGCCGGTCCTGCACGATGACCGAATGCACGTACGCGGTCGCCGTGAGCCATGGCAATAGAGCCGCGTTCTCGACGGGATCCCATCCCCAGAATCCACCCCAACCGAGAACCTGATAGCTCCACCACGCCCCGAGGACGATGCCGAGGCTCAAAGCACCCCACGAGAGCACCGTCCAGCGACGAAGGACCATCGGCCACTCTTCTTGCACGCGACCGGTAATCAACATGGCAATAGCGAACGCGAAGGGAATCGTGAATCCCACGAAGCCGAGATACAGCAGGGGCGGATGGACGGCCACGAGTGGGTTGTCCTGCAGCAGCGCATTCGGTCCCGCACCCGTCGACGTGGCCGCGTTGGGATTGGCCACGAAAGGATCCGCGGGGCCTGCCATCAGAATCGTGAAGAAGCCGAGCACCAGGAACAAGATGCCCTGGGCCCACGAAATCACGGGATCGTCGCCGCGACGGCGGTAGCGCAGCACCACGACGAGAACAAGGACGGACAACATCAACGCCCAGAGCAGGATCGAACCTTCAAGGTCGCTCCACATGCCCGTGATCGAATACAGGAGCGGCGTGAACGTCGCATTGTTCTCCGACACGTAGAGCAAGGAGAAGTTGTGCGTCACGAGTCCGAACTGCATAACGCCGACCGCTCCCGCGATCGCCAACACCGCGAGCGTGGCGTACCAGATGGCACGCGAACGTCGGCCGGCTCGAATGGCGAGGATCTGATCAATCAGTCCGATGACGAGCACGAATGACGCGCCGTAGATGAAGGCTCGGCCGAGCCAGGTCAAACTCACCGGACGGAACCGTTGGGCGCCTTCACCCGATTGGGGTGTTGGGCCACGTACGACGAACTGTGCTTCACGATGATCTGATTCGCCACGAACACGCGGGACGTCGCCGACGTGAAGTGCCCGTCGACGACGACGGGAATATTCCCTTGAAACAACTGCGGCGGCGATCCGGACTCACGCACGTACACCGAATTCTTCTTCGAGCCGTCCAAATAGAAATTCGCACCCACCGACGTACGTTCAATGGAGCCGGTGCGCACCACTCCCTCGAGTCGAAAATCCTTCGTACCGAGTTGTGCTCGCTGCGAGAAGGCTTCGTCAACGGTCTCGAAATAGTTCAAATTTTGCAGCAAGCCCTGCGACAGCAAAGCGCCCACCGCGAGGACGAGCACCACAATCACCATCCACGACCGAAGGCGACGGCGGGGTGTCGAGGGGGGCTCCACCGGAGTGACGTCGAGGGTCGCCTCAGTCGATGCCACGATGTCCCCTCCACCACAGTGAGAGGGCGTAGCCCGCGAGGACGACGCCCGTCACGCAGTAGCCCGCGATCACGTAGTTCATCGGGGAACACCTTCCGCCTGACGCTGGGCGAGGGCCGCCTGCAACGCATCGCTCGTTCGTCCGGCGCGATGAACACTCAGTCGGTAGCGCTCGCGCGTCAACCACGAAAACAGGAGGGTGAACGCGACGAAGCTCAGCAGCATCGTCCACAACATTGACCCGTGCACTTCGAGCTTTCCTCCCGGCGCGAGAACCGAAGCTGATTGGTGGAGCGTTTGCCACCAGGTCACCGAGAAGTGGATGATGATCACATTCAGCGCACTCACCAGCGCGAGAACCGCGCTGCGGCGAGCTCGAATATCTGGGTCGAGATTGGCGCGCCGCAGAGCGATGATGCCGAGCTCCAGCACGCCCATGATTGCCGTCGAGGTCAAACGAGCGTCCCACACCCACCACACACCCCACGCGGGTCGGCCCCAGAGTGATCCCGTGATCAGGGTCAAGACAATGAAAACAACCGAGACCTCAAGGGCCGCTTCCGCCACCCGGTCAACGGTGAGCGAACGGGTCCGGGGCCAGATGTAGAGAGCGCTGGCCACGACGACCGTGCCGAAGGACACGTACAGCGCGACCCAGGCCAACGCGGGGTGGATGTACAGCATTCTTGCCAAGTCCCCCTGGACCTTGTCCGGTGGCGTGACCCAGATACCGAGCCACACCGTGAGGGCCAAGGTGACAACCGTGAGTGGTCCGAGTGTGCGCTGCAACAGTGTTTTCATCACGATTCCTCGGTAACACCGTAAAGGAGAATTCCCACCGCCAGGTACGCGAGTAGCGAGACGAACAGAAAAAGTAGCCATTTGACGGAGGATTGACCCGCGACGGCGGCGGCGAAGGACTTTTCACCGATGATCAACAATCCCGCAAACGGAGGCAGAGCAATGATCGGCAACAACGTCGCCTGCACGTCAGCTCCCGCGACCAGCGCGCCGTACAGGGTTCCTCCTGCGGCGAGAGCCCCGAGGGTCAGCAGCACGCTCGGAAGAGCCGACGCCGTGCCCGCGACGGGAGCGTGCAGTAACACCACGACACCGGTGAGGAGGACAGCCGCCGTCACGACCAATTCGACGAAGAGAGCGAGAGTCTTACCAAGAAAAATACCCGCCGGATCGGCGCCGAGCATCGCCACTGACGTTCTGGTGCCCGCGGGGGACTCAACGGCCTGGCCGCGCCCAATCATGAACAGAACGACCAGCAGGATCACGAGATAGAAGAGGCCCGGAGCCGCGTGACGCATCGCTTCGTCGTTCGGACCGACCGCGAGACCGCTCAAGATGAGGGCAATCACTCCGAACGGCAGTACTTGCCAGAGCAAAACCCGACTACGGGTTTCGATGCGCAGGTCCTTGCGTGCGACCAGCCACGCCACGCGCATCATGCGAATTCGTCCCCGAGAATGCGGCCACCAGCCATTTCGACCGTGCGTGTAGCGAACCGTTCGTGACCGAGAGGGTCGTGCGAACTCACGACCACGCCCGCGCCGGCCGCGACAACGTCGCGCAGCAAGTCGTCGAGGAAATCACGGCCGCGAGCGTCGAGCGACGCGTACGGCTCGTCGAGGAGCCACAAGGCCGGTCGACGAATCAACAACCACGCGAGGCCCAGTCGACGACGCTGACCAGCACTCAACTGCTGGGTGCGAGTGTTCTGCCGGGACGTCAATCCCACACGGTCGAGTGCCGAGGCGATGGCGTCCGTCGGACGGTCTGTCATGCCCGCCGCGAATGTGAGGTTCTCCTTGACGGTGAGATCGTCGTACAAGGATCCTTCGTGCCCGAGCCAACCCACGCGACGTCGCAACAGGCGGCGGTCCGTCGTCATCAGATCGACGCCCAACACCACCGCTCGTCCACTCGTCACGGGAGAAAGTCCCGCCAGGACGCGTAGGACACTCGTCTTGCCCGCGCCGTTATCGCCGGTGAGAACAGTGACTTCGTGGTCGTCGATGTGCACGGTGGCACCAGCGAGGAGTGGAAAGCCACCACTCGTGACCACGACGTCGACGAGTTCGGCGATGGTGGCCACGTCGTCGCCGAGAACTACTGCTGCAGAGCTGTGAGGTCCGCCGCGACCATCATCTCCACCAACGCGTGGAAATCAACCTCTCGGCTCCACCCGAGGATGCGCTCGGCTTTGGCCGGATCACCCACGAGGAGATCGACTTCCGCCGGGCGCAGGAAGGACGGATCGATGACGACGTGATCCTCCCAGTGCAGACCCGCACTCGCGAAGGCGACCTCGACGAGTTCGCGCACCGAATGCGTTTCTCCGGAGGCCACCACGTAATCGTCGGGGGCGTCTTGTTGCAGCATCAGCCACATGGCCTTCACGTAATCAGCGGCGAATCCCCAGTCTCGTTGCGCATCCAGGTTTCCCAGTCGCAATTCCGTGGCGAGACCGCATTTGATCTTGGCGACGCCATGGGTGACTTTGCGGGTGACGAATTCGAGACCACGTCGAGGCGACTCGTGATTGAAGAGAATTCCCGAGGATGCGTGGAGCCCGTAGCTCTCGCGGTAGTTCACCGTGATCCAGTGTCCGTACACCTTGGCTACGCCGTAGGGGCTACGCGGGTATAGCGGGGTCTCCTCGTTCTGGGGCACGGTTTGAACCTTGCCAAACATTTCGGACGAACTGGCTTGGTAGAAGCGAATCTCGGGATCGACCGTGCGAATCGCGTCGAGAACGCGCGTCACGCCCATGGCGGTGGTTTCGCCGGTCAAGACGGGCTGGGAGAACGAGGCCTGCACGAAACTTTGGGCGGCGAGGTTGTAGACCTCGTGGGGACGGTGATCGCGCAGGACGTTAATCAATGAGACTTCGTCCATGAGATCCCCCGACGCCAGCGTCAATCGATCTTGGATATGAGCAATTCTCTCGAAATTCAAGGTGGAGGAACGACGGACGACGCCAATGACGTCGTATCCCTTCTCCAGGAGCAGTTCGGCGAGATAGGAGCCATCCTGTCCGGTGACTCCAAGAATTAATGCACGCTGAGCCACAATGACACCTTTCCGATCACGGCACTGGAATTGCCCGCAGGAGTCTACCCAACCCGCTCTTCCACCCCCTCTCGCCACCAGTTAGCCTCTCGTCGTGGCTCGCATCGCTGTCGTCAGCTTCCGACTGGGACTCAACGATGGAGTTTCGATCGAGGCAAAAAAGTGGATTGACGCGCTGCAGAAGCTCGGCCACCGCACCGTGACGGTGGCGGGTGAAGGTCCGGTTGATCGAGTGATTCCGAGTTTGGCCATCAACGCGCAGCCGGATCCTGACCCCAATGAGCTCAAGCGAGCCCTCGGCGACGTCGACCTCGTCATCGTCGAAAACCTCGCGTCACTGCCGCTCAATCTCGACGCCCGTGATGCCGTCTACGAGGCCCTGCGCGACCGAGCCGCGATTTTCCGCCACCACGACTTACCCTGGCAGCGGCCCCACCTCGATCACTTGGAAGGTCCGGAGAATCTCGGACCGTGGGCGCACGTCACCATCAACGATCGTTCTCGCCTCGAACTGCGTCAACGCGGGATCATTGCGACCACCATCCCCAACCACTTCGACTGCGACCCGCCGCAAGGTCGTCGCGATTTGATGCGCCAATCCATCCAGGTGAAAACCAGCGCCACGGTGATTTTGCAGCCCACTCGGGCAATCCAGCGAAAGAACGTACCGGCCGGACTTCGTCTCGCCGAGAAACTCGGCGGCATCTACTGGCTGCTCGGGGAAGCCGAAGACGGCTTCAACTCGAATCTCGAACGACTTCTTCGCACGTCCATGACCGGCATCCGTCGAGGACTTTCTGTGGGGGCTTCCATTCACGACGCGTACGCCGGATGCGATCTCGTCGTCATGCCCTCAACCTGGGAGGGATTCGGCAATCCGGTGATTGAGGCCGTCACGCACCGCAAACCACTCGCTCGCTACCCGTACCCCGTCATGGAAGAAATCGAGAGTCACGGCTTCGAGTTCTTCAATCTTGACGATCTGGACGGGATTCGCGCGGCTATCAGCGACCCCTACGCCGAGTTTCTTGATAAGAACTTGGCGATCGCGAAGGCGAATTTCGATCTGTCGCTCTTGCCGCCTCGACTCGCCCCGGTGCTGGCCTCCGTCGGCATCCTCTAGCGAGGCGTTAGCCTCGTCGCCGATGGTTATCAGCGACACTCGCCACACGCCCGCCGATCGACGCGAGCAGTTACTGAACGTTGCGCGCGTCATTTTCGCGCAGCGGGGTTACCAGGCCACCACCATGGACGACGTCGCGACCGCGGCCGGATTCACCAAGCCCATCTTGTACCAGCACTTCGCGTCGAAAGAGTCCCTCTACAACGAGATTGTGCAAGGGGCCTCGACCCAACTCCTCGAAGGTCTGGCGGCGGTTCGCGAACAGACGAATTCCTCTCGGGCGATGGTGGACGCCGCATTTCGCCTCTATTTCGAAGCGGTCGTCAACGAAACGGCCGCGTTCCGTCTCCTCTTCTTGCAGCCGCACGTGGGCGAAGGCGCGAGCGAGCTTCGTCGCGTGGAGTCTCGTTTGGTGTCCTTCATTGAGTCGTTGATCCCACTCGATTCTGACCCGCCATTGCGACGCCAGGTCGCCGCCTCCATCGTCGGCATGGCGGAAGGAGCGGCGACCGCGTGGCTGGTGCAACAAGAAAATGCCGGATGGCCGGAACTCGCCGACGGCGAAGTTGACCGTCTCGCCGGGCGTATCTCCGCGCTCGCCTGGGGCGGACTTCGCTCGATCGACGTGAACTAACCGAGCGCCTGCGAAAGATCGGCGAGAAGGTCGTCGACCGTCTCGATACCGACCGACAAACGCACGAGATCACTCGGGACTTCTAACAACGAACCGGCGACCGAGGCGTGGGTCATCGCCGCGGGATGTTCGATCAACGACTCCACTCCCCCCAGAGACTCACCGAGCGTGAAGAGGTGCGTGCGATTACACACGTCAATCGCCCGTGATTCCCCGCCGGCGACGCGAAAAGACACCATGCCCCCGAAACGCTTCATCTGCCGCGCCGCGACGTCGTGATGAGGATGCGTGGACAGGCCCGGATAGAGGATGTCGGTCACGTCTGCGTGCGACGCCAGAAGACGCACGATCTGTTCGGCGTTGTCACAATGACGTTCCATGCGCACGGACAGTGTTCGGATTCCGCGCAAGACCAGCCACGCGTCAAAAGGCCCACTCACAGCACCCATGGCGTTCTGATGGAAGTAGAGGCGCTCGGCGAGGTCCGTTCGATTCGTGACCAACGCGCCGCCCACGACGTCGGAGTGCCCACCCAAGTATTTGGTCGTCGAGTGCACCACCACGTCGGCCCCGAGTGCCAGAGGTTGCTGCAGGTACGGCGACGCAAACGTGTTGTCCACCACCACGGTGACCCCGAACTCGTGGGCGAGCGTCGACAGGGCCGCGATGTCGGCGATGTTCAACATGGGATTCGTGGGCGTCTCGATCCATAAGACCTTGGTACGTCCTGGTTGAAAAGCGGCACGCACCGCGTCGAGATCACCGAGGGCCACGGGGGTGTGATCGACGCCCCATCGCTCGAGGACGCGAGCGTAGAGTCGGAAGGTGCCGCCGTAGGCGTCATTGGGAATCACCGCGTGATCGCCCGGCGCCAGCAGAGTGCGCAACAAGGTGTCGCTCGCGGCCATGCCGGAAGCGAAGGCGAGACCTCGCACGCCACCTTCGAGTTCCGCGAGGCACTCCTCTAACGCCGTGCGCGTGGGGTTAATCGAACGGGAGTAGTCGTGTCCGCCGCGGGCGCCACCGACTCCGTCTTGCTTGTAGGTCGATACCTGGTAGATCGGCGGTACGACGGCGCCGGTCGTCGGGTCCGGGGTCTGACCGGCGTGGATGGCTTTGGTTTCAAATCCGTAGTGCTCGCTCACGCAGCGAGCCTACGACGCGAGATGCCCGAGAAGGTCCTGGCGTGACAGGACGCCCACGGGCTTACCGTCGTCGAGCACGATGAACGCGTCACCCTGCTTCAACGCTTCGAGAGCTACGGCCAGGGGCTCGTTCGCGCCCACCAAGGGCAGCGGCGGCGCCATGTGCTTCTCCACGCGATCCGCCAAGCTCGCCGAACCGTCGAACACCGCGTCGAGCAGTGCTCGTTCGGTCACCGATCCGACAATCTCCGCCACCATCACCGGCGGCTCGGCGCGCACGACAGGAAGTTGCGACACGCCATATTCGCGAAGAATGTCGATCGCGTCGCGCACCGTTTCGGTGGGGTGCGTGTGCAAGAACGCCGGGAGAGACGACGCCTTCTCACGAAGGACGTCACCCACACTCAATCCGTCGGGCTGGGTCCCGAAGCCGTAGCGGCTCAACCATTCGTCGTTGAACACCTTCGACAAGTAACCCCGACCCGAGTCGGGCAGAAGAACAACGACCACATCCGAGGGCTTCGCGCGTCGCGCCACATCCAGGGCCGCGACCACGGCCATGCCGCAGGACCCGCCAACGAGGAGGCCTTCTTCGCGCGCGAGTCGTCGGGTCATGGCAAACGCGTCACCGTCAGAGACCGCGATGATCTCGTCGGCGACACCCTGGTCGTAGGCGGTCGGCCAAAAATCCTCGCCCACACCCTCGACGAGATACGGGCGTCCGGTACCACCGGAATAGACCGAGCCTTCGGGGTCTGCGCCAATGACACGCACCGCGCCACCGGAGACGTCTTTGAGGAATCGACCCGTCCCCGAGATCGTCCCGCCGGTACCGACACCGGCGACGAAGTGGGTCACCGTGCCGTCCGTCTGACGCCAAATCTCAGGACCGGTCGAGTCGTAGTGCGCCTGCGGGTTGGCGGGGTTGGAGTACTGATCCAACTTCACCGCGTTGGGTCGCTCCTTCGTCAATCGATCAGAGACCGAGTAGTACGAGCGCGGATCCTCGGGGTCCACGGCGGTCGGACACACGATGACCTCCGCGCCGTAGGCGCGCAGCACCGCGATCTTGTCACCGCTGACTTTGTCCGGACAGACGAAGACACATTGGTACCCGCGTTGTTGGGCGACCAAAGCGAGTCCGACACCCGTGTTCCCGCTCGTGGGCTCCACGATCGTGCCGCCGGGCGTGAGAAGTCCGTCACGTTCGGCGGCGTTAATCATTCCCACGGCGATTCGGTCCTTCGCCGAGCCGCCGGGATTGAAGTACTCCACCTTCGCGAGAACTGTCGCCTCGATTCCCTGGGTCACAACGTTCAGTCGTACCAGTGGAGTATTGCCAATGAGATCAGTGATTGCGTTCGCGACTTCCATATTTCGAATGGTAGGTCGGCGTCGGCGTCACGTCAGAAAACCGTGTCGTCGCCCAGCACCAACGTGGCAAAGACCTGGGCGAGATCCCACAATTCACGTGCGCAGGCGTCGTAGGTGTCCTGATCACCCCCGGCGGGATCCGGCACGTCCAGCTCGGCGAGTGCGCCGTTCAACGCGACGGCGGCGACTTGGTCCGCTGCTGGTCCGTCCAGAGGAGCACGCAGGCAGAAGGTGCGCAGTTGCACGACCTTGTCGCGCGCCTCGGGATACTGCGTTGCCATGTAGGACACGTGGTCAGCCTCGACCGCGAGGATCACGTCAGCCCACAACACGTCATCGAGCGTGATTTGATGACTGCGGTGCGCGGTGTAGTGGTGGTCACCGAGTTCCTCCACCTTTTCCAGTGAGGCCAACGTGCGAGGTGACATCGCCTGACCCTCAATGGCGTGCGTGCCCGCGGTGCGCACGCTCCACGAAGCACCGTTGACCTCCGACAAGGTCTCGAGCATGTAGCCGAGCATGACGCTGCGCGCCGCGTTACCCGTACACAGAGTGACGATATTCAAACTGGTCATTACAAGTACTCGTGTCGTCGGAGCCACAACAACACGACGTACCCCCACACGGGTGGCAGGTAGCTCGTAAAGAGTCGCTGCACGAACACGGCCGCGACTGCTTCGGATTGCGGAATTCCCGCGGCCGTCAGTCCGAGGATCATGCCAGCTTCCACCACTCCCATGCCGCCGGGAACCGGTGAGACACCACCGAGCATGGAACCGAGAGTCAATACCACGAGCAGGGTGGACATGGGCAGGCGCTGGTCAAAGGCGTGCAAAGAAGCCCCAAGCGCGAGCGCGACCAGCAGTTGGGCGGCGATGTTGCCCCCGAACACTTCAACGAGTTTGCGCGGTTGAGCCGCGAGAGTAGTCAAGTGGTCACGAATCTCGTGGTACTTCGGGGCCAACTTCGAACTGACCACTCGACGCCAGCGCGGAATCGCCACTGCGAGAGTCACCAAGATGGCCGCCGCGACGATCGCGATCAGAACCAGATGGATGATCTTGGAGTGCGAGCCGCCACCCGTCGGCGAGGCCGCAAAGTGCAGGTTGTGCCACGCGAAGGGCAACGCCACGATGAACAGGCCACCCTTGACGATCCAGCTCGATATGGACGTAAGAACCCCCGAGCTCACCGCGACGGTCGCGTTGTAGCCCTCTCGTTGGAAAAAGCGCACCCGAGCGGCCAAGACGGCCACCGTTCCTACCGCCAGCCCCGAGAACGTATTCGCCACTTCTAAGGCGACGAGCCGCCCGAAGGGCAGCGGTCCCGTCACCGAACCCATGTCACAGGTCGCGAGCGCCAAGAAAGTTGCCTGCGAGAGGAAGAAGACCAGCGCCACCCAACCCCAACTGGCACCCTTCAGCGTGGAAAACGAGGCGGCGACGTTTAAGAAGACGCCGAGGAGCGCCCACCCACCGATCAATGTGCCGATCGTCAACACAATCGTCGCCCCACTCACGCGACGGAGAGGCGCCAATTCCGGCTCGGGAACATCGAGATGACGAGCGCCCTCGTGACGGAGCGCGGCCAGCAATTCCTTGTCCCTTTTGACGATGTCGCGCAGTCCTTCCGCCAAGGCGGGACGCTGCAAATACGACAGGGCTCGCGCCAGCGCCTCGTCGCCCACCCGACCAGCCCACAGCGACACGGCCGTTGTGACGTCGGAGAGCGTGGCCACGAGGACGAGTGCGGACGCGAGGTCACGATCGAGGGCCGGTTCGAGGGCGTTGATCTGGGTGTTCAACGTGTCGCGCACGACCGCGCGTCCTTCGAGCAGCAGAATATTGTCCAAGTCAATGTCGACCAGTGCGACACGATGGTCGTGTAGTTGCCCGAGAAGTTCCACGACCGAGGCGATCTCTGGTTCGGAGACCGAACCCGTCGTTCGCCGCTCGGCAAGGGTCATTCCGTCGGCGGGGCGAGCGATGACGAGCACGTCGCTCGTGGCCAGCGTGGACGCCATACCGACTAATTCTGGTGCGGCGCCACCCGTCGCCTGGTAGACCGTCGTTACCGCGAGAGCTTCGTGTTCTGCTTGTTGTTGACGACCGACAAATGGGGTCACGCCGCTGTGTCGTGTGGTGATGACGCGCCACAGTGAACTCAACATTTCGGCGTCTCGGGCGTCCCGCCCGTAGGCAGATACGCGCAGCGTGCCACTGGCGTCGTGAGCGCTCACGCGCTCCACTCCCCAGGCTCCGACGTCGCCTTCCGCTCGTTCCTCATCGCGCGCGAAAGTGATGGTGTCAACGTGGATTCCGATGGACGACAATGCGGCGATCATCGCGTCCGACGAGATCGTGGAACGTGGAGCACCTCGCCAGAGGCGGACGACCAACGAGGCACACCAACCAATGACGAGCGACCCGAGAAGTGCGAGGGGCAATCCTCGGCCGGTCGTGAGCGCACCAAGGACGCCCGCGGCAATCACGACGAAAACAAAACGACGAACACTGCGCGCGAGATAGGGGCGTCCCACGATCCCCATGGCGATGACCGCGGCCAAGATGGGAACCGGAAATCCGGTGTCGACCGCATTCAACGCCGCATCGCTCGGTCGACCCGCCGTGACGCCAAAGAGCCACTGAACCCCGTACGAGAGTCCCAAACCCACCACGATCGCAGACAGCAGGTCGATCGTGAGATTCCGTCGTCGCGCCACCAGTGCAAACAAAATCAACACCGCGCCGGTGCCAATCGTTCCCATGAGAAAAAGGAACGTGAGAAGCCACGCCACGCCGTTCGGAGGCGGCACGGCGATGTGCACCCACCAGACTTCGAGTTGAGGATCTGAGCGATACGCCAGCAGGATGACCAGCGTCACTAGAACGCCGAGCATCAATTGCACGGCGTCGGTTCCCGATCGTCGTCGATACGCAGCGTTTTCGTCGACGTACGCGAAGATGGCCGATCGCCAGGCTCTGGGCGGTACCGGAGGAGAAACCGAATCGCTCACAGTTACAGCAGAAGAAGTCACGTCGCTAAACCTACTCACGAGACCGGAAACAACACGACCCCCGACCCGTGGGTCGGGGGTCGTGTTGCGGGTGACTACTTAATGTGAACGCCGGAGATCGCGCGCGCCACGACCAAACGCTGAATCTCGCTCGTGCCCTCGAAGATCGTGTAGATCTTCGAGTCACGGTGCCAACGCTCCACCGGGTACTCGCGAACGTATCCGTAGCCACCAAGAATCTGAATCGCTTCTTCAGTCACCTTGACGGCGGTCTCACTGGCGTAGGCCTTGGACATCGAGCCCTCGCCGCTCAGGAAGGGCTTGCGCGTCGCTGCCATCCACGAAGCGCGCCACACCAACAAGCGCGCCGCGTCGATGTGCATCTTCATGTCGGCCAACTTGAAGGCAATGGCCTGGTTCTCGATGATGGCGCGGCCGAACTGCTTGCGCTCTTTGGCGTAGTCGAGGGAGTACTCGTAGGCCGCGCGGGCAATGCCGAGAGCTTGCGCGCCGACGGCCGGACGAGTGGCTTCGAAAGTCGCCATAGCGGCCTGCGTGGAGGCCTTCTTACCCTCGCGCACGCGGGCGAGACGTTCGTCGAGCTTCTCTTTGCCACCGAGCAACTGACGCCCAGGAATACGACAGTCTTCGAGCACGACCTCGGCGGTGTGGCTCGCACGAATACCCATCTTCTTGAACTTCTGTCCCATGCGAATGCCCGGGGTGTTCTCACCAATCACGAAGGACGCATGACCGCGCGAGCCGAGCGCCGGGTCCACCGACGCCACGACGACGTGCGTATTGGCGATACCACCATTGGTAATCCACGTCTTGGTGCCGTTGAGCACCCACTCGTCCTTCGCTTCGTCGTAGATGGCGCGCGTGCGAAGTCCCGAGACGTCACTACCCGCGTCGGGCTCGGACACACAGAAGGCACCGAGCTTGATGTCCTCGGGTGTGCCGTAGCACTGGGGGATCCACTCCATCGCCTGTTCGGGCGTGGCGTTGGACATCAGTCCCGCCACCGCGAGGGAGCTGCCGACGATCGCCATGCACAAACCGGCGTCGCCCCACGCCATTTCTTCGAGGAAGATCATCATCTTGAGACCCGTCGGGTCGCTGAAGGCGTCGGCCAGGAAGTCCATGCCGTAGATGCCCAACTTGGCGGCCTCTTCGATGATCGGCCACGGCGTCTCTTCGCGCTCGTCCCATTCGCTGGCAGCCGGGCGCATGACGTTCGCCGCGAAGCCGTGGATCCAGTCCTGCATGGTCTTCTGGTCGTCGTTCAGGTCCATTGAGAAATCGGCCATTGATCCTCCGCGATCACGTGAGGCGGTAACGACCGCCCTTGAGGGAATCTCCCCCGCGGTTACTCGTGAGTAACCCCTCGCCACCTTAGGCGACGAGGGCCCAACAAACGCGACGCCGCCCCGTCCGGGGCGGCGTCGGTCAATGAAATGCACCCTGGTGGGCGCGGCCTTAGATCAGCTTGACGCGCTTCGCGAGCGGTCCACGGTCGCCGGGCTCAATGTCGAACTCGACCTGCTGCCCTTCGACCAACGTGCGCCGACCATCGGCCTGAATTTCGGTGTAGTGGACGAAGACATCGGGCTGGCCTTCAACGGCAATAAAACCCCAACCCTTTTCATCGTTAAACCACTTCACAGTTCCTGCAGCCACCCTGGGCCTCCTTGTTACATTGAACCGAACTTCGGATCGGAGGAAACCTCGTACGGCGACCTCGCCGCCCACGCTAGCGGGGCTTTACGCGTTTGCCAAGGGCGATGTGTTAACGACGTATTACCGTTTCGCCGGTCGCGTCTTCGACAATCCAGCCGGCCGTCACGAGTTCGTCACGAAGCCGATCCGCCTCGGCCCAGTTCTTGGCTCGACGCGCCTCATTGCGCGCTCGAACGAGTGCGCGAGTGGCCTCGTCGATGTCCTCGGCTCGCGAACGCAATGTCAATCCCACAGCGCCAAAGAGTGCCGTGACCGTGACCGCCAGCGCCTGAGCTTCCTCGTTTCGACCTTGGTCCGATAACGCGTTCGCCTGCGACACTGCGTCAAACAGCAGCGCCAACGCACCGGGAGTATCGAGGTCGTCGTCCAGCCGTTCACTCACCAATGTCACGAGGGCGGCATTGTCACTGGAGAATTCGTGGTCGGCGGCACGCTCAAAACGAGGCCCGCCTAAGGGTGGAAGCGAAAAACGACGGGCGAAGGTGTCCAAACGCTCGAGCGAACGTTCAGCGTCAGAGATGGTGGCCTTGGTCACGTCGATGGGTGAGCGGTAGTGCGAGCGCAGAACCAATAGTCGGTAGGCCCGCTGATCCGTCTCGGCGAGCAGGTCGGTCAACGACGTGAAGTTGTTCAAGGACTTGCTCATTTTTTCTGAGCCAACCATGACCCAACCATTGTGAGCCCAGTGGCGCGCAAATTTGTCGCCCACCGCGACGGCCTGCGCTCGCTCGTTTTCGTGGTGAGGGAATTTGAGGTCAAGGCCACCGGCGTGCAGATCGAATCCGTCACCGAGCAAGTCGAGCGACATCACCACGCATTCCGTGTGCCAACCGGGTCGACCCGATCCAAACGACGCAGGCCAACTGGGCTCGTCACTCTTGGCCGCCTTCCACAACGCAAAGTCGAGGGGCGACCGCTTTTCGTCGTGACCCTCAACGCGCGCACCCGCTCGCAACGAATCGAGTGGTTGCCCGGCCAGGCATCCGTAGTCGGGGACGCGCGATACGTCGAAGTACACGCCGTCCGAAGTGCGGTAGGCGATGTCCGAGGACAACAGCTCCTCGATCAAGCGAACCATTTGGGGTACGTAGTGCGTCGCGTGAGGAACGTGGTCGGGGCGCGCAATCCCGAGGGCGTCGATTGCCTTCCACCACTCGCCTTCAAATTCCTCGCAAACGGCAACTTCGCTGCGCTGTTCCTCGCGGGCCCGAGCAATGATCTTGTCCTCAATATCGGTGATATTGGACACGTACGTCACGTCGAGGCCACTCCACGTGAGCCAACGACGCGTCACGTCCCACACCAGAGCGAAACGCCCGTGACCAAGGTGCGGTAGTCCGCTCACCGTTGGCCCACAGACGTACATCGATACCTTGCCCGGATCTCTTAGTTCGAGTTCACGAACCTCTCCTGCGACGGAATCAAAGAGTCGAAGCATCGTTCTAAACTAGGTCACTTATGGAAAAGCCTCCGGCGTCCGCACCCCGTCCAGTCCCCGAAAAGCCCACGGTGGATGGTCTCGAGGAAATCTGGCAAGAACGGTGGGCCGAGAGCGGCGTCTACGTCTTTGACCGTAACGCCACACGTGACGACGTTTTCTCCATTGACACTCCCCCGCCGACGGTCTCGGGTTCACTACACATCGGGCACGTCTTTAGTTACACCCAAACGGACACCATCGCGCGCTACCAGCGCATGCGGGGGCGCAAAGTCTTCTATCCCATGGGCTGGGACGACAATGGACTGCCGACCGAACGTCGGGTCGAGAACTTCTTTGGTGTGCGGTGTGATCCATCGTTGCCCTACGACGCTGACTTCGTGCCGCCGAGTGAACCCCCGAAGCAGAAGATCAGCATCTCGCGACGCAACTTCGTCGAGCTCTGTGTGCAATTGACAGAACAGGACGAGGTGATCTTCAAGGACCTGTGGCAGCGATTGGGCCTGAGTGTCGATTGGACCTTGGAGTATTCAACGATTTCGGATCACGCTCGGGCTATCTCGCAGCGCGGATTCTTGGAGATGTTGCGTCGCGGCGAGGTCTATTCCTCGGTCGCGCCGACGCTGTGGGACATCGACTTCCGTACCGCAGTATCACAAGCCGAACTTGAGGACCGCGAACGACCCGGTGCCTATCACCGGGTGCGCTTCGAGTACGCCGACGGAAGTGGCAGCGTCGACATCGAAACCACGCGACCGGAACTTCTCCCGAGTTGTGTCGCACTCGTCGCGCACCCCGACGACGCGCGCTACCAACCACTCTTCGGCAGCACCGTCCTGACACCACTGTTCGGGGTGGAAGTTCCGGTGGTCGCGCACGAACTCGCCGACCCCGATAAAGGTTCGGGTATAGCGATGATTTGCACCTTTGGCGACACCACCGACGTCGTCTGGTGGCGCGAACTGAAGTTGCCAACACGTGCGCTGATTGGCCGCGACGGACGCTTTCTCCCGGCGGGATTTGGCGACGACGACTGGTCGTGTCGTGATGCCGCGGCGGCTCACGCTCGATACGAGTCCGTCATTGGCAAGTCCGTACACCAGGCTCGTGAAGCCATCGTGACGATGCTCCAAGAATCTGGTGCTCTCATTGGAGATATCCGGCCCATTACTCACCCGGTCAAGTTCTACGAAAAAGGTGAACGCCCTCTCGAGATCGTGACCTCGCGTCAATGGTTCGTCGAAACCCTTCGTCACCGCGACGCCTTGTTGTCTCGCGGCGACGACATCACCTGGCACCCCGACTTCATGCGTCACCGCTACCGGTCGTGGGTGGAGGGCCTCAACACCGACTGGAACATCTCACGCCAGCGCTACTTCGGCGTGCCCTTCCCAGTGTGGTACCCCGTCGACGAGTCCGGCGACATCAATTTCGACTCGCCTCTCGTGCCCACAGTCGATCAATTACCCATCGACCCTTCCAGCGACACGCCAGCGGGCTATCACGAAGCTCAGCGCAATCAACCCGGCGGCTTCACCGGCGACCCGGACGTCATGGATACGTGGGCGACGTCATCACTCACGCCCGAGATTGCGGGCCACTGGGGAACGGACCTTTTCGATCGCGTGTATCCGATGGACATGCGCCCGCAGGCCCATGAGATCATCCGTACGTGGCTGTTCTCCACCGTCGTGCGAAGTCACCTGCAACACCATCAACTGCCATGGAGCAATGCCGCCATTTCCGGATGGGTGCTCGACCCCGACCGAAAGAAGATGAGTAAGTCAGCGGGCAACGTCATCACTCCTATGCACTTGCTCGAACAGCACAGCGCTGACGCGCTTCGCTACTGGGCCGCGAGCGGACGACCGGGCACCGATACGGCGGTGGACGAAGCGCAGATGAAGATCGGGCGACGACTCGCGATCAAGATGCTCAATGCCTCAAAGTTCGTGCTCGGCCGGCTCGAAGGAGTCGCCGTTCCCGGTCCCGACGCCATCATCACTCCGCTCGACCGCAGTCTCGTGGGTCGATTGTCCACACTCGTCGAAGAAACCACCCGCGCCTTCGACGGCTTTGACTACGCCCGGGCGCTCGAGCGCACCGAGAGCTTCTTCTGGAGCTTTTGCGACGACTACGTCGAGCTCGTCAAGATCCGTGCCTACGGGGGCGACGACCCCGCGGGCACGGCGTCCGCTCGCGCCACGTTGGCGCTCACCTTGTCTGTCTTACAACGACTCTTCGCGCCGTTTCTTCCGTACGTCACCGACGAGGTGTGGAGCTGGTGGCACGACGAGTCCATCCACGTGGCCGCGTGGCCGACGGTGCGAGAATTCGGTGACGCGGGCGCAGGATCTGATGAAAAGATCTACCCCGCTGTGAGCGACGTCCTCGCCCTCGTCCGCCGTGCGAAGACTGAGGCCAAAGTCTCACAACGCGCGGCTGTCGCTCGTTGCGAAGTGCGTGCCGAGGACGCGTTCGTTGATGCCGTCCGATCGGCCAGCGCCGATCTCCGTGACGCGGGTTCGATCGAGAACCTCGATCTCATGTCGACGGCCGGCGAACTCGCCGTGGACGTTACGTTTGCGGTGAATTGAGGCTCTCACGTGACCTCGACGTCACGTGCTCGGCGAAAGCCACCGCCGCACGTACCGTCGCGGACGTGCGAGGTGATGCACTGACGTCAAAGGCGTGCTGCGTCAAGGGAATTTCGACGTAATAGATGGGCGCCGTAGCAACTTCACGAAAACGTTGGACGAAGTATCTGGCCACGTGAACGTCCACCATGGTGTCGTTTCCTCCTTGGATGACGAGGAACGGGGGCGCGTTCGGAGTGATGCGTTCAACGGGAGACAACGAACGATAGAGATCGTCATGGCCTTCGACCGGGACTCCCACGACGGTGTTCTCCAAAAGGTCCCGCAATTTGTCACCGTGCCCGTCCCAGGCCACGTCGTCGCCCGTCATCTCGAGGACGCCGTAGAGGGAAATACAACCACGCACGGACCAGTCAGTCACTCGGGTGAAACCTGGAGGTCGCCACTGCGGATCGTCGGCGCACAACGCGGCGAGAGCGGCGAGGTGCCCGCCCGCAGAACCTCCCGCGATCACGATGCGCTCGGGGTCTCCCCCCAAGGACTTGGCCGACTGTTTGATCCATCCGAGTGCGCGGGTGACGTCCTCGATTTGGGCCGGCCAACGATACTTGGGCGCTAATCGGTAGTTCATCGCAACCGCAATCCAGCCTCGACTCACAAACTCGTGCAGCATGGGGCGACCCTGTTCTCGCTTGTCGCCAAATATCCACGCGCCACCGTGAACGAAAAAGATGATCGGGGCATCGAGCGGCGTCGTGGACAAACGCCACACGTCGAGACGCTGTCGCTTGAGTGGGCCGTAGGGGACATTGCTCTGCACGAGCAGGTCACGGGGATGCAGCGGTATCTGGAGGAGCGTTCGCCACCACGAACCGAAACGGTCGTCACGGGGCCGGCCGAGAGTGAGGGGTTCGCTCGCTTCACGGGACATCGCGCGAGCCACGACAGAGCGCGAATGAAACTGCACGCCCAGCAAGATCAGATTGCACAGAATGACGAGGACAGAAATCACGATCAACGTGGTCGACAGCCACTCTCGTTGGGGCCACTGCCACCACACCAGAAAACCAATGGTTGCCAACTGCATCGCGATCGCCTGTAATGCCAGTTCACCCGCCGCCCACCCCACGGGATACGCGAGAATCTTGACGATGCCCTTCCGCCCGGGACGAAGCGCCGTGAGCACGCTCACGAGGAGAAACAAAGAAAAGAGAGTCACAACCACGACCACACCTCCATTGTTGTGCGGCGCCGCATTCGTCGGCAATTCTCCCTAGGCTCAGCACCATGAGCGCCGAAACGACCACCGCACTGTCCCGACTTCACGGCACGGTTGGGATCTGGACCTCCACGCACGAGTCACTGCCGCCGGAACAATCCGCAGAAGTAGCGAGCGAGTTGGAATCCTTCGGATTCAGCGCCATGTGGATCCCCGAAGCGTGGGGGCGCGAATCCTTTACGAGCGCTTCCTTGCTCCTGGCTGGTACGTCGTCGATCGTGATCGCGACCGGCATTGCCAATATTTTCGCTCGCGACGCCGTGAGCACCGCGGCGGCCACGCGAACTCTGAACGCGGCGTACGACGACCGCTTCCTACTGGGCCTCGGCGTCAGTCACCGCCCGCTCGTCGAACGCCTGCGGGGCCACGAGTACGCCACCCCCGTCGAGAACATGAGCGAGTTCCTCTCGGCCATGGACGCTGCCCCGAATTTCTCACCGGAAGGTCAACACCCCTACGCCAAAGTGATCGCCGCCCTGGGACCGAAGATGCTGCAGGTCGCAGCCACCAAAGCCGACGGCGCACACCCCTACCTCGTGACACCGGAGCACACCGCCATTGCGCGTGCCGCGGTAGGCGACAAGTTCGTTGGCGTGGAGCAAGCGGTCGTGCTCGGCGAATCACGAGATGAATTCCTTCGTCGCGCCCACGCCCACCTCGAGATCTACACCGGTCTACCGAATTACCGAAACTCCTGGCGCCGCCTCGGTTTCGGCGAGGAGGATTTCGTCCGAGGTGGAAGTGATCGACTGTGCGACGCGCTTGTTGTCCACGGCGACGAATCAGCGATCATGGAACGGGTCAACGAACACCAGCAGGCGGGTGCCGATCACGTGTGCTTGCAGGTTCTCGGCGCCGACCTTTCGGTGGTCCCCACTGAAGAGTGGCGGGCCCTGGGTGCGGCGCTCCCGTCGTGAGCGCCGGCGCGATCACCATCTCCCACCCCATGCCCGTGAACGCCACGATCCTTTGGGAGGAGCTTCGTCACATTGATCGCCACGTGCAATGGATGGCGGATGCCGAGAGCATTGAATTTGAGGGAGACCAACGCGAGGGCGTCGGCACATCATTTCGCTGTCGCACCAAGATCGGCCCCTTCGTCACGGTGGATCGCATGACGATCACGAGTTGGGTGGAGCGCCGGGAAATGGGGGTGACTCACCAAGGACTCGTGACGGGTGTCGGGAAATTTACTGTGCTCGATGGTCCGAACGACACCTGCGTGCTCACGTGGCAAGAGTCACTTCGCTTTCCGTGGTGGGCGCTCGGTCCCATTGGTGCCACGCTGGCGCGACCCGTTCTCCAATTCGTGTGGCGCAAGAATTTGCAGCGTTTGGAAGGAAATCTCACGTCGTGAGCTGACCTAGAAGGATCCCCAGTCCTCAAGTTCCGAGATATTTGAAATGTTCGTTTCCTAAAGTTTTTTTATTTGGGGCTAGAATTTCAGTGACCTCTCATTGCGAAGTCACCTGCAATTGTGAAAGAAGCACGGTACCCATGGCAATGGCCGATTCCGGTGAGAGGCTTCCGCTCACCCGCGACTCGATTCTGAGTGAAGCAGTTGAGATTCTCAAGACTCACGGCATTGCTGGCTTCCGGCTGAAGGATCTTGCGTCCAATATGGGAGTCACCATTCCGACGCTCTATCGGTACTTTGAGGATCGCGAAGACATCGTCACGTCTGCCTATGTCCGCGCACTTCAAGTGCAGGCTGAGGATCTCGACGTACTCCTCAGTGATGACAACCCCGCGTTCACGTCGATGCTCGACATCTACGATTTTTTCGAATTGATCATTGGTCTGACTGCCACCAGCGACCTTCGCGAACATCGCCTGGTTCGTCTTCGCGCGATGGCCGCAACCTCGCACGACGAACACCTCCGTCGAGAAGTATCTGAGAGCTTTCAGAT
The DNA here is from genome assembly GCA_903871335.1 of uncultured Actinomycetes bacterium. GTDB lineage: Bacteria > Actinomycetota > Acidimicrobiia > Acidimicrobiales > RAAP-2 > RAAP-2. Next base: position 29,127 of record CAIQGE010000015.1, on the reverse strand, counting down.
CATGGACAATGCCGTGATGCGCGTGATCGAACGCGGTCAGCGTGAGGGCATCATTGATCCGACGGTTGACGCGGGATCGCTCTCTCTTTTGCTGCGCAGTGTCGCGCTGGGTCTGGCGCTCTGGGACTTTGATCCTGGACGCGAAGGCGACCTCACCGACTATTGGAGCGTCGTCTCGCGTGCCTTTGGGGCGTTCCGCGTCGATCGCGGCTAGGAAAAATCCACCGGACGATCAATGATGACCGTCTGATCGTGGTGAACGAGACCCGAGAGAACTCGGAACGGCACAGCGATTGCCAAAAGCACCACGAGCTCGGCGCCACCGATGATCACCCAACCAAAAGTGACCCAGAAAGCTCCGAAGAGTAGGCCCTTGAAAAAGCCGTCATGGATCATCTCGGCGATGATCAAGGGAACCCAGGCGAAGAGCCACGACACAAACGGGGCAACAAAGACCGTTCCCGTTCTCTTGTGCCAGCCCAAGTACGCGCCGAGCAGCACCGTGCACACGAGTGCGAACACTTCGAAGAATGACCGACCCAGTCGAGCCTGGATGCCGAAGAGGGAGACCGCCATGGCGATGGCCCACAGCACGGTGGCAATACCGGGCGCCCCCTTGGTTTGCTCTCGCACTCTGATCACCATGGAATTCGCCATATCCAAAACCTAGCAACGCTCGCGCTGACGGCACCCGTCACTGCAGCACGCGACGCGCCGGACCCCTACGCTTCCATCGTGACTCTCGGCACCCTCGTGATCCTCGGCTCCGGCGAAACGGCCCCCAACATGGTGAAAGTTCACCGTGAAGTCCTCTCACGCCTTGATCGAGTTCATGGTGTCCTGCTCGACACCCCGTTCGGATTTCAGGAGAATGTTCCGCAGCTTACCGAGAAGATTCTCGACTACTTCGCGACGTCGCTGCAGGTGTCGCTGGACCCTGCCACCTTCGTGCATCGTGACGCCACCAGTGAACTTCAGCGTGCGCAGTATCTCGACGCCGTCCGATCCGCCAACTTCGTGTTCGCCGGACCGGGAAGTCCGAGTTACGCCGTGAAACAATGGTCGACTCTCGACTTCACCGACGCGCTCGAAACGGTTCTGGCCAACAACGGTGTGGTGACCTTCGCGTCGGCGGCAGCCCTCACGCTCGGCGCCTTTACGGCGCCCATTTACGAAATCTACAAAGTCGGCGAATCGCCCCATTGGATTCCGGGCCTCGATCTTCTCGGTCGTCTCGGACTGCGGTGCGTGGTGATTCCTCACTACGACAACGCGGAGGGACAGAACCACGACACCCGATGTTGCTATTTGGGTGAACGTCGCCTTCGGCTGATGGAAGACATGCTCGACCCCGACGTCGCCACACTGGGCGTCGACGAACACACGGCGGTGATCATTGATCTCGCCGCACAGACGCTCCAGGTGCGAGGTCGAGGAAATGCCTATTGGCGCTCCGGGGATTTCGTGAGAACACTTTCGGCGACGGACCTCGTGCCGCTCAGCGAACTGCAGGCGGCGCCGACGACAGCACGTACGCCACTCGTCATCTCTCCCGTCTCAGCCCTGTCGGACATCGACGTTCTCGCGACCACCGCTCTTACCGGTGGGCCCGACGCCGCGCTCGCGGTTGCGCAATTGACGCGCCGCGCCGCGACGGGAGGCGAAGGTCGGATTGACCCCGCACCCTTGGTCGAAGGTGTCTTGCGCGCCAGGGCCCTGGCTCGTGACTCGAAGCAGTTCGACCTGGCGGATCAACTTCGACAAGCTCTCGTCGACGGTGGCATCGAGGTGCAGGACACGCCCAGCGGCGCGACCTGGCGTGTACCGAGTGAAACGGAAGCCTGAGTAGTTTCTCTCTATGGGTTTCTACCGGCGCCACGTTGCACCGCGTGTTATCGACACGGTCTGTTCCCCGGCCGCGCTCAGCGCGTGGCGGGGACGTTGCGTGGAAGAAGTCCACGGTCGCGTCATTGAAATCGGATTCGGCGCGGGTCGCAACCTTCCGCTCTACCCCGACGGCGTCACCGAGCTCACCGCCATTGAACCTTCGTCCGTCATGCGGCAACGGGCGCAGAACCGTATCGACGCAGCCTCCTTCCCCGTCCTCTGGGGCGGCCTTGATGGTCAGCAACTCGACGTCCCGGACGACGCCTTTGACTACGCGGTCGTGACGTTTAGTCTCTGCACCATTCCCGACCCCGACCTCGCGGCTCGCGAACTGCGTCGAGTTGTGCGCGACGGCGGCGAACTACGGCTTGTCGAGCATGGTCGTGCGCCCGACGAGAACGTTGCACGCTGGCAGCACCGGCTCGACCCCATCGAGCGACGACTGGCCGACGGCTGTCACCTCACGCGAGACCCCGTCGCCATAGTGACGAACGCGGGTTGGAACATCACGAATACCTTTCAGCGGTACACCCCTGGTCCGAAACCGTGGACGTACTTCACCAGTCTTCGCGCGCGATGACAGAGGAGAGTTGTGAAACTCTCGTCTAGCCTTGCCAACGTGAAGGCGGCGCACAGCCTGATCGTGGGGAAATTCAATCCACCCCACGAAGGCCACCATTTCCTCATTGACACGGCCGCTCGGTCCTCACGCAACGTCACGGTTGTTGTCACCGGTTCCGAACGCGAAGCCATTCCCATCGCGACGAGAGTCGCGTGGCTGCGCGAGGCGCACGTCTGGTTTCCCCACGTGACCATCATCGGCGCGTACGACCCGCATCCGGTCAACTACACCGACGCCGCCATCTGGGACTTGCACGAACGGATTTTCCGTGACGCCATCAATCAGACCGGCATCACGGTTCCCGTGGATGCCGTATTCACTCCCGCCGCGTACGGACCCGAGCTCGCCCGTCGCTTTGGTGCCCACCTGGTCAACCTGGGGAACTCTCGTGAACCGTTCTTCTACTCGTCCTCTGATATTCGCCGCGACCCCGTGAGCCACTGGGACGACATGCGACCGTCAGTGCGCGGTTGGATGGCGAAACGAGTGGTGGTCGTGGGTGCTGAATCAACGGGCACCACCACTCTCGTCAAGCGACTGCGCGAAGAGTATCGACGACGAGGTGGTCCCTATGGACTGACCCAATGGTGTCGCGAGTTCGGACGCGACATGTCGTGGATCAAATTGAACAAGCTACGCGCGGAGCGAGCGCTACTCGACGAACCCGAACCGACGATGTGGGACGTGGAATGGTCGGACAAAGACTTCATCGACATCGTTCGCGAACAGAACCGCTTGGAAGACGAGGCCGCCGCGGTCGGTGGTCCTTTGATGTTGTGCGACACCGATTCGTGGGCGTCCCTCGTCTGGCAGCAGCGTTACCTCGGACACCAAACCGCGGACGTGGCGGCATTTTCACAACATCAGCCGCGCGCCTTGTACATCTTGACCAATCACGAGGGTGTTGATTTCGAACAAGACGGTGTTCGCGACGGAGAACACGTGCGCGAGCAGATGACCGACATGTTCCGTCAGGCGCTCGGCGAACAAAAGACGCCCTGGATTGAAGTCACCGGTGCGGACCGCGAAGCCCGCGTTCGTGAATCCGTGGCGGCCATCGACCGCGTGCTCGCCGAGCCCTGGCGGTGCGGTCCTACGAACTAGTCGCGAACGCGGCGACGCAATTCATCGTCCACGGCCGCCGGGTCGAGTCCGCGAGCACGAAGCAGCAGGAGCAGGTGAAACCACAGGTCGGCAGCTTCGCTGACGAGTCGTTCGTCACTCTCGCCCATGGCCGCCACCACCACTTCGGTCGCTTCTTCTCCCACCTTTTGCGCGTTGGGGCCGATGCCGGCACCAAGTTGACGTACGACGTAGGACGACGGATCGCCCGCGGATTCACGTTGCAGAATCCGACGCCAGAGCCACGGCGTAAAACACGACGTCGACCCGTCGTGGCACGTCGGCCCGTCCGCGTGTGCCTGCACCAACACCGCGTCCTCGTCGCAATCGAGCTCGATGGAGGTCACGTGGAGAATATTCCCGGACGTTTCACCCTTCTTCCAAAGGCTCTGTCGTGAACGCGAAAAGAAGTGCACCTCGCCCGTGCTGCTCGTCAGGGCGAGGGCTTCCTCGTCCATCCACCCCAACATCAAGATCCGACCTGTGTGTTCCTCCTGAACAATGGCGGCCCGCAGCGGTTGATCGGTCACGTGAGTACCTCCGGTAGGGGTCGAAGAACAATGCCCGCCGCCTGAACGGCGTCGCGCAGGGCAGGAAGTTGGGTCGGGTCGTCGTGGACAATCGAAGCCACTAACGCGGCGTCCGTCACCCGTAGGGCGTCAACGACGTGTTGGGCATTTCCCGCGCCACCGGAGGCAATCACGGGAACCCGCACAGCGTCACGAACCGCCGTGGTTAACGCGAGGTCGTATCCCGAACGCTGGCCGTCTTGTTCGATGGACGTCAGAAGTATTTCGCCCGCACCACATTCCGCCGCCTCGCGCGCCCACTCCACGACATCGCGGCCCACCGCGGTAGTACCGCCGTGGGAGTGAACGCGACCGCCGCCGGCGTCGATGGCGACGACGACGGCTTGGCTTCCGAACAGGTGAGCAATCTCGGTGATGAGTAACGGTCGGGCGATGGCGGCCGAATTGATCGACACGCGATCGGCGCCAGCTTCAATGAGTCGGGCGGCGTCGTCGGCCGAGCGGATTCCTCCACCAACGGTAAAGGGGATGCTCACGACATCGGCGACGCGCGCGACGACCTCGACCATCGTTCGGGCGTTCTCGAGGGTCGCGGTGATATCTAAGAAGACGAGTTCGTCAGCGCCGCCTTCGCTGTACGCAGCCGCCAGCTCCACCGGATCACCCACGTCGCGAAGTTGCTGAAAGCTGATGCCCTTGACGACCCGGCCGGCGGTGACGTCCAGGCAGGGAATTAGACGCGGGAACGGCACGACGCCAACCACCTCTCGCCGGCGGCACCCGACTTCTCGGGATGGAATTGCACGCCGAGAAATGAACCCGCCGCGACGGCGGCCGTGACGCCATCGGCTGTGGCGATCGTGGCGTTCGATCGGGCGGCGTAACTGTGAGCGAAATAAAAGCTTTGGTCCCACGGCGATACCGACGCCCAACCCAGTCGAGGCACTCGGCCGTCCGTCAAGCGATGCACCGTTCCCTCAAGGAGTCCGAGTGTCACGACGCCGCCGTCTTCTTCACTGTGCTCCAGCGCTAATTGCAGTCCTAAGCAAATTCCGAGTATCGGTCGTCCCGCCCGAAATCGTTCTCTCAGTGCGTCGGCGGCGCCGGTCTCCGTGAGATGTTCCATTGCGGCGCGGGCGGACCCGACGCCCGGAAGCACAACGTACGGCGCCCTCTCGATGGCGTCGGGTGCGGCACTCAGATTTGTCGTCTCCCCGAGTCGCGCGAACGCCGCGCGGACGGAGCGAGTGTTGCCAGCTCCGTAGTCGACGATCAACGTGTCACTCACAAAGTGCCCTTCGTCGAACGTACGACGTCGCCGTCGATCTTGAGCGCGACGTTTAACGCACGGCCCACCGCCTTGAAGGCGCCTTCCGCCACGTGGTGGGCATTCTCACCCGAGGCATCCACGTGCAGCGTCAATTTGGCGTTTTGTGCGAACGACTCGAGAGCGTGCGTCGCCATGCCGGGATCAGGAACGATCGAAATGCGACTGACGGGCCGGCCCGACAAATCAATGACGGCGTGGGCCACCGCTTCGTCCATTGGAATACGGCTCTCGCCGTACCGCACGATGCCACGACGATCACCGAGGGCCGTGTCGAGCGCGTCACCGAGAGCGCGCATCATGTCTTCCACCGTGTGGTGATCTCCCGTTTCGTGGTCGCCCACGCCTTCGACCCGTAGATCGAGACCGCCGTGGAAAGCGAGCTGTTGGACGAAGTGGTCGTAGAGCCCTGAGCCCGTCTCCACGTAGACGCGGCCTTTGCCCCGCAATCGAAGCCGCACGTCGATGCGCGTTTCCGCGGTAGCGCGACGGTGACGCACAAGATCCGACGCCCCCGTAGATCCAGTGATGACCGAGCGAATCGCGTCGAGCAAGACATTGTCGTCGTCCTCATCACGCACGGAAATGCGAATCGCACCAGTGAAAGTTCGAATCACGACGCCAAAGGGGAGCAGCGCGGCGTGCCAGTAGTCCGGATCGTCGACCGGGATGAAGAGAAAGTTCGTATAGGACCGCAGCGGTGTCAGACCGAGGGCCGCTAGTTCGGTCGACAAGCGCTCGCGCTCGGCGATCTGCGACGCGACGTCCGGCGGACTCTGCAGCGACGCGAGGGCTAGCGCCGCCGAGAGTGACGACACCGCCAGTGGCGCCAAGCGCGAGGAGAGAATTGCGGCTCGTTGCGGCTCACACACCGCGTAGCCCACGCGGGCTCCGGCGAGTCCGTAGGCCTTGGAGAACGTCCGCAGAATGATGGCGCCATCCTTCACGCGATCGAGTGCGTCGACGCCCGCGTAGTCGGCGTAGGCCTCGTCAATGACGAGTTGACCGGGCACGTCGGGAATCTCGGGTAGTTCGCCCGTGGGGTTGTTCGGTCGGCACACGTAGACAAGATCGGCCTGGGCGGGGTCGTCAATCACCGTCGCGCCGGCCATGCCCGCCGCGAATCGGTACATCGAATACGAGTTGGCGGGAACGGTGGCGACCGTTCCGCCCGGAGCGAACACGCGAGCCGCGAGAACAATGAGCTCGTCACTACCTGCGCCCAGGACGATGGACGAGAGGGGAACATCGTGATGGGCCGCCACCGCCGCTCGCAATTCGGCGTATCGCCCTCGGTCGTATTCATTCACGTCGGCGAGCGCCCGCGCGACGGTAGCGGGTCGGGCACTGGTGGGCGGCGCGGCGGAGACATTGCCGTCAAAGCGAAGGATGTCCGTCGGGCGAAGTCCCACGGCGGCCGCGATGTCGGCGGACGACGGGGGCCACTGATACTCAACGAGTGCTTCGGGCAAGGGACGTGGAGTCATCGTCGCGCCGTCTTCTTGTGATTGACCATTCCCTCAATTTCCGCGAGGGCTTCAATCGTCGGCGCCAACTGCTCGAGCCCCTCGCGAGTGATGCGTTGCACCGTCACTGCCTTCAAGAACGTCTCGAGGCCGACACCACCACTCGACCGCGAGGAGCCTCCCGTCGGCAAAATGTGGTTGCCGCCGGTGGCGTAGTCGCCCGCCGGAACGGGCGCAAAGCGGCCCACGAAAACAGCACCCGCGTTTCGGATGAGTGGCGCCAGCGATTCGGCCCGCTCACCGAGAAGTGACACGTGCTCGGCCGCGTGGTCCTCCACTGCGGCGAGTGCGGCGTCAAGGTCATCCCCCACACGAACGACGTACCCCTTCGAGTCCGGACCGTGCTCCATCTGTGCTGCGAGTTCTTGTTGAATGATCCATTCCTCGACGCCATCGTCAGCGACGACCACGATCTCACTTGGTCCCGCCGGGAGGTCGATCGCGACGTCCTGTGACACCTGAAGTTTCGCGGCGTTGACCGGCCCGCTGCCGGGGCCCACGATCTTGTCGACGGGGCGGATGAGTTCCGTGCCGTAGGCGAGCGCGGCAATGGCCTGGACGCCGCCGACGGCCCACACCTCGTCAATGCCCAATTCCTCCGCCGCGGCGGCGACCAGTGCGGCTCCGCTCGGTGGCGTGCACACGACAATCCGGTCCACACCAGCCACCTGCGCGGGAACCGCACCCATGATCAGGGACGACACGAGATTCTTGGGTACGTACACGCCCACGGAGCGCAGCGGCGTCCAACGTCGCTCCAGAACGACGCCGGGCATCACTTCCATGGTGACGTCGGCGGGACGTTGAGCCGCGTGCCAGCGACGCACGGCGTCCGCGGCCGCGCGAACGGCCTCGATGGGTAGTCCCTCACCCGCCACCGCGCGACGAGGTAACGGATCATTCCCGCCATCGAAATAGTTGGACCAGTCCGCCACCGCGGCGTCGCCGCGCGTGCGAACGTCATCAATGATCGAAGAGACAGTAAAGGTACGCGACATTAAGGAACCATCCGTTCAACTGGCAGGGTAAGGATTGACGTTGCCCCCAGCGCTTCGAGCTTCGGCAGTAACTGCCAAATCTCCTTCGCCGGAACCAACGCGTGCAGGGCCACGGTGCCGGGCGTGGCTAACGGCATCACACTGGGAGATCCCTTGGTCGGTAGCAACTCGGTCACCGCGTCGACCGCGTCGGTAGGCACGTTGCACAACAAGTAACGATTCGCTCGCGCGTTCACGACCGATCCAAGAACGGTCGTCAAAGTTCGTGCCGCTTCGGTACCAGCACCGTCATTGCGACCAATCAATACCGCTTCGGCTTCGAACAAGGTTCCGATAGTACGTAGTCCATTGGTCCGCAGAGTGCTCCCGGAGGACACCAGATCAATGATCGCGTCAGCGAGCCCGAGACGCGGGGTGATTTCAGCTGATCCGGTAACGGTAACGAGCTCGGCTTTGATTCCACGCTCACGAAGCGCCGTGGCCGCCAGGTGCGGGTGGGCGGTGGCGATGCGCTTGCCGTCGAGGTCATCGAGGGACGTCGCCACATCCTCGTTGGGAACGGCGGCCTGGAGCGAACACAGACCGAATCCGAGACGGAGTAGGACCTCGACGTCGCAACCCTTTTCCGCCACGAGATCGAGTCCCGTCACGCCGCAGTCGACGACGCCATCTTGCACGTACTCCGGAACATCATCGGCCCGCACGAACAAGATGTCCACGTCGGCGTTGCGGCACTGGGCCATCAGGACGCGTTCCCCCGGTTCTTGGGGTGAGAGCCCGGATGCCTCGAGCAGGCTCCAGGTCGGCTCCCGCAGCCGTCCCTTGGACGGGATTGCGATCGTTAAGCGTCGGGTCATGGCTTCAACTTTCCTAAAACGGAGGCGTAGCCTCCTTCTCCATGCCGCAACCACTGTGCGACGCGCGTGATCGTCGCGGTCGACGCACCGGTGCGACGAGCGATTTGTTGGTACGGCACGCTTTGATCAACGAGTTGTGCGACTTCCCAACGTTGCGCCATAGCGTCGAGCTCAGACCGAGTGCACAAATCACGTAAAAATCTCTTGGTGAGCTCGACGTCCCCCAGAGAGGCGATGGTCGTAATGAGGTCGTCCACTCTGGTTTCGTGATTGGGCTTGTGACCGTCGGCTCGGAGATTCGACATATCATCATTGTAGTACGCTAATACGTTGATATGCAACTCATCCCCGCCATTGACCTCCTGGGCGACGACGCCACGCGTCTCGAACAGGGTGATTACGACAAAGAACTCTTCCGCCGTCCGGCAGAGGAGTTCGTCGCCGAGCTCGCGGCGACGAACCCGCCCTACTTACACCTGGTCGATCTCGAGGGAGCACGAAGCGGCGTCCTTCGTCTTGACGTACTTCGTCGTTGTGTTGCAGCGGCTAACGGTGTTCCTGTTCAGGTCTCCGGTGGAATCCGGTCACTGGCCGCGGCCGCGGACGTCCTGGACGCCGGAGCAACCCGAGTATTGATTGGTACCGCCGCCTTCGAGTCACCCGAAACGCTGGTGTCCTTCACGAGTGAATTCGGCGACGCCCTCGGCGTCACCATTGACGTACGAGACGGGTACGTGCGGGTGGGCGGGTGGCTCGACCGAACGTCCTTCACGGTCGCTGAAGCGGCGCAACACTGCGTCGACGCGGGCGTTGTTCGCGTCCTCGGAACGGCGATCGCGAGAGACGGCACCATGGGTGGTCCCGACCTTGACCTGTATCGCGAACTGGTGCCGTTTCCCTTTGCCGTGATCGCTGCCGGTGGTGTTCGCAACCAGAGTGACGTTGACGAGTTGGACACGATTGGATGTGAAGGTGCCGTGGCCGGCCGTGCTTTTGCCGAAGGAGTGTGGCGCTAAGCGGTGCGACGACGGGAGAAGAGAACGAGCACAACTCCCATAGCGACGGCCAGTCCACTCACCCACCACAGCGAGCTCGTCGGCGCTCCGGTAAAGGGGAGCTGGGGTTCGGTGACCGGTGGCAACGTCGCTGAGTCGGCGACGAGCGAATTCGTGAACGTACACGTCACGTGAGGGTTCGCGGCCGTGACGTCAATCACGGCTCCCGAACTACTCGACGACACGAGTGCCGCACCGCAGTCGACGTTGTCGAGCTGCCACGTGAATCCTGAAGGCGAAGCCGCCGCGAGTTCATCAATCGAGTACGTGCCGAAGACGAGTGGGTTGACTGGCTCTCCACTTCGTTGCACCGCAGTGGTTGCCGTGTTCTCGGCGGAGGTGACCGCTTCAAAACGAACCGGTTGTTCGGAGGCGACGTTCGTGCCGAGCATCGAAAATTCGAAGCGGCCGACGCCGTTGGTCGAAATCTTTTGGATCGTCACCGACCCCGCGGGGATCAGTCGATTCGTAAACGTGCAGGCGATGTCCTGACTGACCGACGTGACGTCGACCTCCTCGGTGAGCGACGGCGGCTGACTGTGGCCGTTGCAGTCAAAGGCCGACACGATCCAATGCCCTTCGGCCGTAGCCGCCGGCATCGTCTCGGTAATGCGGTAGTGACCGAGCGTGACGTCGTGGACGACGCCAGCGAGTACCGGCGTGTTGGACGCGGTGGTCGTAGCACTCAGCGACGTGGTCGATCCCGTCTGGGGTACAACCGAGAAGTTGAAGGGGCCGCCGTGACCATCAAGGGTTTGTTTGAAGACGGACAGCTCGGTCGACGTTCGTTTGTTCTCGTAGGTACAAACAACGTGATCCGATTCACCGAGATCGATGGTCGCCGTGGTGCCGCTCGTGTGGATGACGCTCGCGCCATTCGCCGACGTGCAACTCAGCCGGACGAAACCGAATCCCGCGGTAGGCAGTTCAGTCACGTCCCACGTTTCACCCGACGCTCGGTCGAAGGTGACTTGGCTGCCGGCCACGACGCTGAACGTTCCTCCCGGGTTATACGAGATGTTGCCCTGGAAAGGAAAGGAGTTCTTCGCTACTTCACCAGCGGGCAGAGTCTTCTTGATGACAATGCTGCCCGGAGCCGTGGGAACACTGACCGCGTAGTAGTAGCAAAAGGCGTGGTGCGTGCCGGCCGAAAATCCCACCCACTCGGCATTGTCACCGTTCAAATTGTCAATCGAACAACGCAGGGCGCCAAAAGCGATGTGATCGGAGTTCGGCAACGGGTCCGCCGGCGTGCCACCCTGCAGCCAGAGTGACGAGCTTTGGAGAGCTAGTTGCGCTTGTTCAGGTGTCAACTGCACCGTGACGGCCGTTGCGAGGTGGGCGCCCGTCGGTTGGCCCTCGGAGTTGAGTAGAGGCGTCGAGGGTAGGACCGTCACGGGCTCATACGCATTACGAACCGTCGTGAGACCTTTCACCTTGCCCGCGAGGGCCGTTCCAAAGCTGAACTGGAAGCCGCGAAGGGGTGTGCACTTGTCCTGATGCGCCGACTCGATCGCAGGATCGATCGGTTGGCCGGAACTGTACGCCGTGTCGGGGCCCAGATCCTGCAGACTTTCCATGATGTTGTTGCGAGCCAGGTTCGCTGAGATATCGCTGTAGCTCGGACACTGCCGAGCGACCAATGTCACGAGATACGGCTGGTCCTTAGCGGTCCCACTGGTCGCGGCTCCCGCCGCCGGAAGTGTTGCCAGCATCACCGTCACGAAGGCGGCGCACGAAATACCGAATCGACGTGCTCTCACGCGCTCAGCCTACCGACCAGCACCTCGTATGTCGGGGAATCGCTGCGTCGCGACCGCATCGATCGGTGCAGGAGGACCGACGACGTGCGAGGAGTCACCGACGGGGATTTAGGCTGCCCTTCGTGACAGCGTCGAAGCCGGACAACGAACTGACGCGCGAAGAATTAGAAGAGTTGGTGCGGACGTTGCGGGAGCAAGTCGCGTCACTGCGCGAGGAACTCCGTCGCAGTCGCCGTGAGCAGCACGAGACTCCCCCGCACTATCTCTAGATCGTGGTTGACTCGTCATCACGCCGGCAACGGATGACGTCGCCAATGAGCTCGAGGCGTTCGGGGAAATGTTCGTCGCGAAAATTCCCAAAAATGTCCCACCGAGCAATGAAGGTTTCGATGTCGTCGTCGGGTGTGAGCGACCCTCGCGACGAGCTTTCCGCGTGCAAGATTTTGACTCGCGGCGTATAGATCACCTTGTAACCATGAGCCTGAATTCGAAGGCAGAAGTCCACGTCGTTCTGCACGACGCGCAGTCTGTTATCGAGTCCGCCAAGTTCGTTCCACAGAGATCGACGGATCACGTGACACGCGCCGGTCACCGCACTGATCTCACGAGTTGAATTCAAGAAGGCATCGGGACGCCGATAGTTCAGGTCACGACGGAGATGTTGAGGATAAGGGGCAATCGAGATGCCTTCGTGCTGAGGATGTCCCGACGGATCCTCGAGATAACAACCCACGAGTCCGACGCGTGGCAGCATCAGGAGCGACACCATCGATTCCAACCAATTGGGCGTGACAACGACGGTGTCGTTGTTGAGCGTGACGACGATGTCGTCACGTACCGCCGCCACCCCCGTATTGACGACGTCCGAGTAGTTAAACGGTCCCGGTGCGGGAACGACCTCGACGTCGTTCGAGGCCAAGTACTCCAACGTGGCCGGCTCCACGGAGTCGTTGTCGATCACCACGATCCGGTACGTCGGATACGACGTCGCCGTCCGTACAGATTCGATGCAACGAGACAAGAGGTCGAGGCGATCGCGCGTGGGAATCAAGATCGCGACCGACGGCCACTGCACTGATGGTGTCAGGTCCCAGTTCAGTGAGCCGCAAGGACCAGGCCGAACCTCAACGGTGGCGTCCGGCACGGCACGAACGATCGCGTCACGGACCACGCCTTGCTCATGATGTTGGTCGACTCCCGGGTCCGTGGGTGACTGAAGAATGAACTGAGCAGTGTGGCGCACCGCCGCTCCTCCCTCAACCAAGCGAAGGACAGTGTCGCGGACGATGACGTCGCTAGCGCACTCACGAAAGCCTCCTTCCGACCGCAATGCGGAGGTGCGAAAGGCCACCGCCCGGCCGGTCACGTCGGCGCTGTAGAGCTGCACAACCCCCAGGATCGTGGTGACGAAATGCGGGATCATCGTTCCGTCCGGCGAGAGGTCCCACCAGTCCCCCGTCGCGACGTCGGCCCCCGCTCGCTCCGCGTTGCCCACCACGGTCGTCACCGCGTCGTAATCCATGATGTCATCCGCGCGAATGATCATGAGCCACGACGTTTCGTCACTCATCATCTCGTTCAGCCGTGCGGCCACCTCGTGAGGAGATCGGGGCGTGGGCAACGGGAGTGTCTCGACGCACACACCACGGGTGGTGAAGGTCGACGACTCCGTGCCGTCCCAGATAACCACGCGAAGGACCGTCTCGTTTCCTTCCGTGTTGAACGTAGGGAGAGCACTTTCTTCAGCGATAAGTTGTCCGATTCCGTAAGGAAATTCAATCTCTGGCGCAGTAGCCACCGCGCGCGCTTCTCGCCGACGCCGAAGTAGAGGCGACGCGAGATACACGGCGAGCCGGAATCTCCAACTACCAGGAGGCAGCATCCGCAGGGCCAAGGTCACTGAATGGTCGTGGCGCACTTCCGCGTTGAGACGCCAAATCTCTTCGTGGTATTCCTGCCACCGACGGCGCGCTTCTTCTCGCGTGATCGTCTCGCCAGGAAGGTTGCGAATCACGCTCTACTCAATACCCGTGTACCACGGAGACACTCGCGGCGGGAACGATTCTTGGAACATGGCGTGGCCGAACGAAAGATTCGGGTTGTAATAAGGATCTTTGATGATCTCGAGTCCCCAACGGTCACGCACGATAGCGATCTCCCGCATCGAACGCTGAAATTTTGGTCCACTGTTATCGAGCCCCCGCGAGACTGACTCGAAGTGAAAGAGTTCAGCGAGTGGCGTGTACGTCACCTGTTCGCCCGCGGCGCGAATACGAAGGCAGAAATCGATGTCATTCCACGCGACCTCTAACGTTTCGTCCAGACCGCCGAGATGCTCCCACGTCGTTCGTCGCACCGCGAGACACGCGGCCGTGCACGCTTGATACTCACAGGGAACCGCCGCTCGACCGAAATATCCAAAATCTTCAGCCGGCGCCAGGCGATTCACGTGACCAGCGAGACCGTACGGACCCAAAACGACACCCGCGTGTTGGACGCGACGATCAGGGTAGAGAAGTTTGGCCCCGACAGCACCAACCCCGGGCTGTAAGAGCTGGCCCACCATGGCACCCAGCCACGTCCCGTCGATGATTTCCGTGTCGTCGTTCAGGAGTACCAAGACCTCACCGCGACACGCCGGCACCGCCGCGTTGTGAAGGGCCGAGTAATTAAAGGGGCGATCATCGCGCACTACTCGAACGCGGTCGGCGACTGAGTGGAGAAAGGTAGCGGTTGATTCCTTAACTGATCCATTGTCGATGACAACGATCTCGTAGTTCGGATACGTCGTCTTCTCGAGCACCGATGTGACACTCGTCGAAAGATATTTTCCGTCGCGCGTCGGAATCATGATCGATACCATCGGAGGTTGCGCCGGCAGCGCAAATTCGACAAGCGCGAGTCCGGTGCCCGCCACTTCCGTTACCTTCGCATCCACCTGTCGGCGACGCAGGGCTTCGGTTACGGCGCGCCGTCCCGCGTCGAGCGCCCACGGTTTGGCCGCTGAGGATTGCGAAGTGGATTCTCGGTGGCTGCGCCAGTGGTACAGAATGTGGGGAATGTGAATGATCGTGTGGCGATCCACGACTTCGCTGACGCGCAGCACGAGGTCCCAGTCTTGTGCTCCATCGAATTCTGATCGCAAGCGTCCAAGTTGTTCGACGAGGTCTCGACGCACGACCGTGAGGTGGCAGACGTAGTTCTGCCCCAAGAGAAGCAGCGGATCAAAGTCCGGCTTGAAGTAGGGCATGAACGGAACGTCCGCCTCGTCAATCTTGTCCTCGTCGGAATACAGGAGCGTCGCCCGCGGATTTTCGTTCATCGCGAGCACGACGTGGAAGAGCGCGTGCTCCACGAGGGCGTCGTCGTGATCCATGAAGACAATCCACTCACCGGAAGCCTGCTCGATTGCCGAATTGGTCGCAGCAGAAATGTTTCCGTTCTCAGTCCGCTCCACCAGCCGAATTCGACCGTCGAGTTCGGCGTACTCGCGCACTATTGCCCGCACTTCGGCGTCGGGCGAGCAGTCGTCGGCGATCAAGAGTTCAAAGTGGGGATAGAGCTGGGCCCGCACTGATTCGATGGCTTTGCGCAAGAACACGTGGTCCGTGTTGTACGTGGCCATCACGATGGACAAGGTGGGCTTGTAGTCCAACAAACCCATTCGACGCCGCAGCAAGTGCTCCGCGTCGACCGTAAAGGTCATGTAACGCTGCACCCACTGCGCATAGGTGGTGGCGGTCCCGCCGTCGGGTTGTCCGGCTCGGCCATACCCACGAAAGAGCACCGCGAAGGCGTATTTCAATTGCGTGAGGAACTTACGAAGAAGCAAGAAAAGGTACCCGAGCTTCGTCGCCTTGGGAGGGACGACGGCAGGTGCGACGGTGGCGACCTGCGCGATGTCGTCCGAGTTGTTCTCGTTGACCCACTCTTCGGGTTGGTCCGGCTGAGGGGCCGAACTCACCGCGATCGGTCGTTTGCGCAACAAGGCTCGAAGGATGACTTCGATCCCGTTGGCCACTTTCATCACCACAACGACCAGTGGATAAATCCTCGATCGGGTCATCGCTCGGTATTGCTGCGCCAGAGCCTCGGTGGAGGCGGCCGTTAACTCCGACACTCGAGCCGCGTCGCGTAAAGCAGCCACCTCTTCCGCGCGAACTGTTCGCACGAAATGCAGTGAGGGAGGTACTTCGTTCGGGGAATCGTCGGGAACGAAGGACACGGGTGAAATTCCTCTTCTGTGATGAGAACGGGGCGCCAGAATCGGGCGCCAGAATCGACTTAAGGATACTGATTATCGCTACGGACGCGGTTGCTCGGTGAACCAGTCAGCGAGTCACCCACGGTTAGGCTCGACGAGGTATGAATCGACACAGAAAGATCTTTTCGATCTCCTTCGTGCTGGTCTTTTCACTGCTTCTCAGCTGGACCTACGCTTCTCCCCTCTTTTCTGCTCCGGATGAGGAAAGCCACGTGATTTGGGCGGTGGCCATTGATCGGGGCCACTACGGCGTACCGGTCGTTTTGCACAAAGCGAGTTATCGGATCGTCACAGTTCCGGAGTCCGTGGCAAACAGTTTGACGGCGAACGCGTGTTTGAATAACCAGCCGACTCACGTGGGCAATTGCATGGGCGCATTGGACCAGAGTCAGAAACCAACGTCCGTGGTCACGCATTCGGCGGAGTACCCACCCCTCTATTTCGCATTCGTGGGTCTCGCCACAATGTTCTCAGCAACCACGAGTCATCTCTATGGCATGCGGGTCCTGGGTGACCTCGTCAACGCAATCCTGATCGCCATCGCCATCACGGCTCTCGCGACGTCGTCACGCCGTCGATTCGTCTGGTGGGGTTTCTTGCTCGCCTTGACGCCACAGGTCTTTTATCTTTCGAGTGTCGTGAACGCCGCCGGGCTCGAGATCACCAGTTCGTTGTGTTTTTGGACACTCCTGTCACTATTCATTCTTGACTTCGACCAGCGACCGAGTACGCCGCTGATTACCGGGCTCGCCTTCAGCGGAACGGTGTTCGTCCTCACGCGACCTTTGTCGCCGGCTTTCTTGGCGGTGGCGATCTGCACTGCGCTTTTGCAGTTGCCGTTGCGGCGTCTGTGGCGTTACTTCCTGTCGACTCGTCCCTTTCAAGTGGCCGTCGGCATCGTGTCAACCATGACTCTGGTGGCACTCGGGTGGATCGCAACCCACAGTTCCTACAAAGTCCTTCCCTCCACATCTCTCGTTCTCATCAAGCCGCACGAATCCACCCTGTCGATTCTTCGACTGACTTTTTCCTTCATTCCGTCGTGGATGCACCAAACCATCGGCAACTTTGGATGGCTGGACACACCGCTCCCACGGGTCTTTTGCGACGCGTGGTACATCTCGGTCATTGCCCTGGTCATCTTCGCTGTGATCGTTGGTACCGCCCGTCAACGAATCGCACTGCTCTTCATCACCACCGTCGGGCTGCTATCCCCAGTTCTTATCGTCGCTAGTCAAGCTCGACACCTCGGCGTCGTGTGGCAGGGCCGCGACAGCATGCCGATGAATGTCGGAATTCCCATTACCGCGGCAGTCATTCTTGCCTCCCGCGTCGAGTTCTCACGCGTGTACGTCCGCGTCAGTTGGCTCCTCGTCGCCTTCGTCGCAGGTATGCAGCTATACGCCTTCAACGAGATACTGCAACGGTTCACGGTGGGTGGCACCGGGATCCACGTGCGGTATCTGCTGCATCCTCGGTGGATGCCCGTACTTCACCCCGTCGTCCTGGCGTTGATCGCCGCGACATCGATTACCGTCGGCGCCGTCCTGGTTCTTCGTCGACTCCAGGACTCTGTTGATGACCACGCCGAACTGGCGCTGCCGGACACGTCGCCAAAAAAGCCGAAACGAAAAGCTCCGGCGCACGCCGCCAAACGTTAGAGGTACGTCGGCAGTTCGTTCGAGGCACGCCGCTCAGAGAGCGTCGGGGCAGCCGCATCCTTGGGCGACAGCAGCGCCTCGCCATCCAGCGGCCACGGGACGCTGATCTCTGCGTCAAAGGGGTGAATTTCGAGTTCCATCGTCGGGTTGTACGGGGACGAGAGTAAGTACGCGAGTGAGGCGGTCTCGCTCGTCACGCAGAAACCGTGCGCCACACCGGTAGCCAAGACAACGGTCGTTCCTTGAGCGGCGGAGAGTTCCACGAGTTCCACGCGCCCGAACGTCGGCGAACCGACGCGAATATCGACCAACACGTCAACGAGGTCTCCGCCCACACAGGTCACGGCCTTGGCTTGACCTTCCGGCGCGAGTGAGTAGTGCAGACCTCGTACGACATTGCGCGCCGAGAAGGAGAGATTAGCTTGCTGCGTGTCGAAGGCAACTCCCGTTGCGGCGAAGTCGGCGCCCTTGAACCACTCGCGGAAGAAGCCGCGATCGTCGCCCCACACCGGACTCTCGGCTCGGTAACAACCCGCGATATTAAGTTCGGTGAATTCCATGGCTATAGGCCCTTCAACGGACGCCACCAGGCTTCGTTCTCGCGGTACCACTGCACGGTCGCCGCGAGTCCGTCCTCGAAAGGAACGTGAGGGGCGTACCCGAGTTCTTCGCGAATCTTGGAACAGTCCACCGAGTACCGGCGGTCGTGACCCAATCGATCAGCGACGGGTTCAATCATTTCTTCGCCCACGCCCATGAGCGACAAGAGACGACTGGTCAACTCGCGATTCGTGAGTTCCGTGCCACCGCCGATGTTGTACACCTCGCCGGCCCGGCCACCTTCGAGCACTTTGAGAATTCCTTGACAGTGATCATCCACGTGCAACCAGTCGCGCACGTTGAGTCCGTCACCGTAGAGGGGCACCTTCTTACCGTCCACCAAATTGGAAACGAAGAGCGGAATCACCTTTTCGGGGAACTGACGTGGGCCGTAGTTGTTTGAACAACGCGTCACCGCGACGTGCAGCCCGAAGGTCGCGTGGTACGCCAGCGCCGCGAGGTCGCTGCCCGCTTTGGACGCGGAGTAGGGGGAATTGGGCTCGAGGATGTGGTCTTCTCGCCACGATCCTTCGCTGATGGATCCGTAAACCTCGTCGGTTGAAACATGCACGAAGCGCTCAACACCACCACGTCGTGCCGACTCCAGCAATTGTTGAGTGCCGAGAACATTGGTCGTAAAGAATGGTGCCGCCCCCGCGATGGATCGATCGACGTGACTCTCTGCGGCCAGGTGGACGACCGAATGAACGCCCTGGAGTAATTCGTCGGTGAGCGCACCATCGTTGATAGAACCGTGGACAAAACGAACGCGAGAATCGCCGAGTACGCCAGCGAGATTTTCACGCCGGCCTGAGTACGTCAGTGCATCCAGAAGTATGAGTTCGCTGTAACCGAGGCGTTCGGCTTGCTCGAGAACAACTTCAGTGAAACGTGAGCCGATAAATCCGGCAACGCCGGTGATCAGGATGCGCAAGAGGTGTCCAATCGCTCGTGAAAATCGAGAATGACCATGTCAAGACTACACTTGGCCCGTGAAGGGAATCATCCTCGCGGGCGGCTCCGGCACTCGCTTATACCCAATTACGCGGGCTGTTTCGAAGCAATTGTTACCTGTCTACGACAAGCCCATGATTTACTACCCGTTGTCCACGCTCATGTTGGCGGGTATTCGTGACGTGCTGATCATTACAACGCCGCACGATCAAGCCAGCTTTCAACGACTTTTGGGCGATGGTTCCCACGCGGGTCTCTCGTTGACCTACGCCATCCAGGATCAACCCAATGGCCTCGCTCAGGCGTTGATTCTCGGCGAGGAGTTCCTTGACGGCGATAAGTGTGTCCTCATCTTGGGTGACAACCTCTTCTACGGACCGGGTCTTGGAACACAGCTCGCCCGGCACCACGGCATCGACGGTGCGTTGATCTTCGCCTACCAAGTGAGCGACGCCACCGCGTACGGTGTCGTGGAGTTCGCCGACGATGGTCGCGTCCTCTCCCTCGAAGAAAAGCCGGCTCAGCCCAAGTCGAATTACGCCGTGCCCGGCATCTACTTCTACGACGAACAGGCATCCGCGTTGGCGCGACAACTCACTCCGAGTGACCGCGGCGAACTGGAGATCACAGCTCTGAACAACGCGTACTTGGAAAAAGGTGAACTACGCGTCGATATTCTCCCCCGCTCGACGATGTGGCTTGACACGGGAACGCACGAATCATTGTTCGAAGCGTGCGGCTTCATTCGAACGACCCAACATCGCTCCGGACTTCGAGTTGGCGACATTGAGCAGATCGCCCGAGATCAAGGTTGGATCTCGTCATCCGAGAACTAGATCGGCGAATGCTCCGAATCGTTGCGGCGGAGTCGCGATACGAACGAGTTTCCTCGCCCTAGTTGTGCGACGAGGCGATGGATCGGGCGATTATGCCGAAAATCACGAAGCCGACTGCGGCAACACTCATTTGAATCTTGAAATTGCGAATTCCCTTTCGCGCCGTGTCAGCGGCGTCCCCGTCACCTTTGCCTTCGGATTCGAGTTCATCGAGCGCCTGGTGAATATCGCATTCGACTTACGCGACCAATCGCCAAGGGAGTCTTCGTTGCCGAGAGCCCCGGCGTCATAGCCCGTAGCGCCGCAGGAAGCATTTTGTTGACGGTGCTGGGCATCGCAGGCTTGATAGTTGGCATCGTTCTTCTGATCCGGCGGCTTCGGTGGCGCGCTTCCAGCGCTCTCCCCGTCGAAATGCCACTGAACTGGCCCCCAGCCACATAGCAAGAAGCGGCTCATGTCCGTCTTCGTCACCCAACCCTTTCGCGAGCCCGCCACGCTGCGAACATAACCCTGGACACGGCATCGACCCTCCTCCGCATTGTGGCGACAAGGCATCCGACCTACTCACCGAGGTCACGCCTATCTATTGCATTTGGGAGAAAAACTGATACAGTATCTCCCATGACTACGGCCACATCCCCTATGACTACTGCCACGACCTCAACTGCTCGACGGGTTCGCGAGTATGTAATGACCCGCGCACAAGGCGAGCCCTTCACCGTGGCTGAACTACGAGAGCTCGGTCCCAGGGGGGCCGTCGACCACGCACTTGCCTACCTCACGCGCGAAGAAGTAATTACCAATGTGACTCGAGGCATTTACGTTCGGCCCAAAGTCAATCCTTTGGTGGGTCATGTGCCTCCGAGCGCGGAGAGCGTCGTCAGAGCCTGGGCCGCGGCATCCCAGAGCGTGGTTGAGATCCATGGAGCTGAAGCAGCGCGTCAGTTTGGACTGACCACGCAAATGCCGATGCGCCCCGTCTACGCGACGTCAGGTCGCAGTCGGACGATGCAGGTTGGAGCATTGAAAATCGAGATGCGTCACGCCGCGCCCAGCCGTTTGCTCTTTGCCGGTACCCGTGCCGGCCGCGCGTACGCAGCGCTTCGTTATCTCGGTAGTGGCGAGGTCAATGCCTCGACCATTGAGGCCATCAAGGAGAAGTTGGCGCCAGAAGAGTTCGCACGCCTCGTTTCGGGGCGGCGGATGATGCCGGCGTGGTTGAGTGAGCTTCTTCGACCATACGCCACCGAGTCACAGTTGACTCATGCCTGATTAGTTCCTCACCTTGAATCCAGAGCAGCGGACCGACGTTCTCGTCGCTCACGCTGCCAGCACCGGACGTTACGCCCAGATCCTCGAGAAGGATGTCTGGGTTTGTTGGGCGCTCGACGAACTTTTCACGATGCCCCGCGCGTTCCCCATGGCATTCAAAGGTGGAACATCCCTCTCGAAGGTACACGAGGCCATCGACAGATTCTCTGAAGACGTCGACGTCACTCTCGACTACCGCCACTTGGATGGCTCGATTGACCCATTCGCAGCATCCACAAGTCGCAAACAACAAGACAGTCTCAGCGATCGCTTGCGCGAGCGAGTTGCCGAACACATCGCCGAGGTGGTTGCACCACACCTTCGTGCTCGCATGGCTTCCGAGTTAGGTCTCGGTCCCGAGGCCATTAGTGCTGATCGTGAGAACGTCTGGGTGCACTACCCCAGCGCCCTCGAAGAGCGAGACGAGTACGTAAAGGACGCCGTGATGCTCGAGTTTGGTGGGCGAAACTCCATAGACCCTAACGAACGACACACTGTCGTCCCCTACCTCGCCGTGCTCTCAACGATGGAGTTTCCCTCCGCTGCGGTGACCGTTCTCGCCCCAGAGAGGACCTTCTGGGAAAAGGCAACGTTGATCCATGCCGAACTCAATCGCAGTGAGTTCCGTTCTGGGTCTCAGCGACTTTCTCGCCACTGGTATGACCTCGATCAACTTGCCCAAAGGGATATCGGGCAGCGTGCGCTGCGCGACCACTCGTTGCTGGAAGACGTTGTCAAGGTCAAGAAGGTCTTCTATCGCTCAGGCCACGCCAACGACGACCTTTGTGCGACGGGAGGTCTCCTGCTCGTCCCCACCGACAGGGAGGTGGAGAAGAGTCTTCAAGATGACTACGACCAAATGGTCTCCGCCGGTATGTTCCATGGTGACCCACCCAAGTTCTCAGAAATTCTTGAGCGCCTTGCAGACCTGGCGAGCCGCATTAACAACACTGCTCCATGACGTCAAGAAACCTAGAGATCAAGCTGTATTCAACAGGATTCACCACCGCCACATAGATAGAGGATCGGCGCCGAGTCGAATGCGCGGCCCCGCACGACCGACACTCTCCAGGCTGTGTCGAAGCAAGC
This sequence comes from uncultured Actinomycetes bacterium, assembly GCA_903871335.1. Taxonomy (GTDB): domain Bacteria; phylum Actinomycetota; class Acidimicrobiia; order Acidimicrobiales; family RAAP-2; genus RAAP-2. The sequence continues at coordinate 6,725 of CAIQGE010000015.1, read as the reverse complement.
CATCTCAGAGTCAGCGTGACGTATCGCCATCTACAACGGTTCGCATGGCAAGCTCGGGCCTTGCAACACTCAGCAGTTGGTCGCGATCGCGTCGTTGTTTCGTGAGGTTCTCGCGTCGCTCGACACGCCGAGGTATTCACGTTTCTGGCGAGCGCTAACACCGCCAGCCGCATTACCGCACCCCTTCGCACGTGACCTGCCGACCGGTCATGACCCAACACGTCCACGCCGTCCTTCGGGGTGGCATTGTCGAGTCTGCCTACCGCTGCGCTACGCCTCCATTGCCTCCGTCTACAAGAAACCCGAAAAGCACGAAGTCCCGATTCGGACGGTGCCAAATCGGGACTTCGGTACTTCTGGTCCATACCCTTGGGTAGAGACCTCTTCGTGGCGGGGGCAGGATTTGAACCTGCGACCTTCGGGTTATGAGCCCCATCTGAACCGTCCAGGGCCACCGGAGCCATCCGTCAGCGTCCGTCTGTATCTCCTCTGACCTGGGCTTTTGTGTGACCCTGGCGGTTGACCTGCATTTCTCTCGCGACACGCAATCGGCCGTTTGTAGGGAAAAAGTAGGGGCAGATCTGACCTTCGGGTTCATGTGCGGGTCACGCTGACGGCGCCGTCCGACAGCTACCGTCCGAGCGATCGCTGCAGCGCGCCGACCGCGCCGACTGCCTGACGTGCCAACCGCTGGCGATCGTCTGCTCCCGTCTCACCGTCCGCCATGAATCGAACGTAGGAGCTGGGACCGAGACGGTCGGGTGTCGAGAACTCGTCGAACAGCCGACAGGCAAACGAGCTTTCTCAGGGAGAACCCGGGAATCCGGCCAATGGTGGAAGTTGCGCTCGGCGACCGGGATGTCCTCCCGACCGGTCCAACCACCCCAGGGTGCTGCCCTGTCTGAATACCTGCAAGGCCAGATGCGAGACGTGCTGCGCACGTGCCTGTTCCGGAGACAGCCAGGACCAGCCCGCCGAGGAGCGTTGTACCCGCTCCTTTGGAGGGCACCCCAATGGCGACGAACGCCACCAACCCCACCCCCGGCCGGACGGCCCGGATCATCCACTGGCTCATTCCCTCCCGGCGTCAGGTCGCGATCGGCTTGGCGGCCGATGTCGCGCTCTTGACCCTTGGGCTCCCGCTGTGGATACACCTCGCAGCGGCCGTTGTGATCCACCTCGCACTACACGCGCTTGGGCGGTTCCTATGAACCGAAATCTTGCTGGCTCACTTCAAAAGCGCTCACAGTTTGTCCCCAAGCGGAAGCTCTCCAACCTGCTCTGCGATCGTCGGAGCCTTAACAGCGAGATCGAACTTTGACTGAACGGGCACCTCCTTTGGCCGAAGCTTGGCAAATTCCAGTAGCTCGCTGGCCCTGGCGTTCTTGTCCTTCCAGTCCTTCACGGTCTGCTCGCCGAGCAGCACGTAATGCCACTCGCGTAGTGATCGATCCTCGGGATCGAGGGTATTGATTTGTTCGACCCAAGAAATGGCCGCCCGCTGCTTGCGCTGGACGTTCTCGTCGCTAAGGGCATTTTGCGCCTTCGTCTCCACGATGAAGATCTTGTCGGTCGTGCGAACAATGAAATCGGGCGAGTAGGAGGCAGGCATCCCGTCGGCTTTTAGGTAGGGACGGTGCAAGAACTCGTGGCGATACTCATGAATCTTCGCAAACGCCTGAACTGACGTATCAGACTCAAGCCAGCCGATGAACAATCGTTCAAGGCCCCCTGCCTTGGTGGGGATCGGGAGCTGCGGGTAGATGCACTTGGTCACCGCCACTGCGCTACTCAACCGGACGCTGATGGTCTTCACTTCCGACAACCAGCGATGAGACACCTCTGCATCACCTACCGTCTGGTTCGCGGCAATGTCCGTCAGGGCGGAAGCGAACGTACCGGCGATACCGTGAGCAACGTCATCGATCAATAGAACGCGCCAATTCTCGTCATCGAGCGGGTCCATCGGCTGCTCAAAGAGCCGCTCACGGATGTAGGCGTCGATCCAACCGGTGAGAAGCGGCCGATACGCCTGCAGCAGTGGGAACCGTGCGTTCTGGCTGTATTGCTTAGCGCTCTTGGTGATCCCGCTGCCGAGTGCCTCACAAATCCGAGTCGTCATTCGGGAGAGGTAGTCGTTGTACCCCGTCGCGGTCATGACGCCGCCGTCGACGCGGTAGTCGCCGTATTGGATGCCGGTCTGGGCATCTTCGGACACGAACCGGTCACCCTTCCCGATGGTGTTCTTCAGAAAGTCAAACTGAGCATGGTACCGGCCGACTGGAAGCTCCAGAGGGTCAAGGGAAGGAGCGAGAAGCTCCTCCTCGGCCTCGCGGATGAGCATGGGGATTTCGAAGTCGTAGGCCGCGTAGTCTTCCCGAAGATCGACAGCGATCAGGTCTCCCGCTGGGTTGATGCTGTCGCCTTCGTCCCCGATCTCTCCGACAAGGCCGTCCGTGAGTAGGTCTTCGTAGAACTCGGCGAAGGCGGGGTGCTCGACAATGAAGAGGACGTCGAAGTAGTTCGTGGGTTCCTGCTTCTGACGAAATCGATCACGAGTCTCGCGCTTCAACTCGTCGATGCGGTCATCGCCGCGCCACATGAGTCGGAGTCCCCGGCCGATAGTCTGTTCGAGCAGGATCTGCGCAGCGTTCGATCGCAGAGGGACGATGACGCAGATGTTGTTCACATCGAATCCCTCCCGCAGCATGAGAACACTGACGATCACCTTGGGCTCTCGGTGCCGGTCAATATCGAAGAGACGCTCTCGGACCGTATCCCAGTCGGTCTTGCTTAGAGTCTCTTTACGCTTGGAGTCGACGCTAAGGATGTCGTCGACGCTGAGTCCCTCTGTCTGGAGGAACTCGACGACGTGCGGGGTGACGTTTGTCTCCTCGCAGACGATCAATAGCTTGGGGTGCTTGTCTGGATCGGTGCCTTTGAAATGGTCTTCGAGGATCTGGAGCTTCTTGAGTCCAGCTCGGAGCATTACCCGCTGGCCGTTGGAGAGGCCAACGACCTGCTTCTGCTCGTCGCGCTCGGCCTTGAAGTCGAGCGGCAACGCCGCAACTTCCTTGCGCTTGTCAAGGGCGAGGGACTTGACCAGACCGGCTGACATCGCCGCATTCAGGTCGAAATCAACAATGATGTGCGGGAAGTAGACCTTCCCCTGTTTCTTACCGGATCCAACCTGGTTGTAGGGAGTGGCCGAGAAGTCGACCTGGATGAACCGGTGGCCTTTGGTCGAGGCGATCTCAGTGAGGCTCTTCTGCCATTCGACTTCGGTGACTTCGCCCTCCTTCTTGATGTCGTGAATGTGGTGGGCCTCGTCGTTGAAGACCATGAGGTCGCCAAGATCCTTTAGCGACTCCAATGGGCCTCCACGCAGAAATCGACGGTCGAGAACGTTGAGAGCGTTTCCGGTTGCGGTGCCCGGGGTAAGTGGGAAGAAGCTCTCGATAGCGGCCGTGGGGTCGATGTCGACGCCAGGTGCTTCCGTCTCATCGATGAAGTCCGGGTCTTCCTGACCGGCCAGGAGGTGCCAGTTGGTTACCGCGATCATTCCTCCACCCGTGACCTTTCGGCCTATGTCGGCCTTTGTCACCACGGACGAACTGATGAAACCGAACACGGCATCTCGGTAGTTCTCCGGCACGAAGAGCCCCTCGGTACTCTTGATGTCGGATGTATCGAAGTCGCGTTCTCCGTCTCGTTCCTTGCCGAGGAACGAGTCGAGCAACCGGTCATAGACGATCAGACCGGGTGCTACAAGCAGAAAGTTGCTGGTGAAGCGCTCATCGGCAGGGTCAGCCAGCCTGTTCAGGTACTGCCAGATGAGGAGGGCATTCAGGACCCAGGTCTTGCCAGTTCCTGTCGCCATCTTGGCGCAGTATTTAGGATGGTCGTGCACGGCTCGGGTGACCTGCGACAACGTGCCACCTTCGAGCATCGCCTCCGGTGCGACTGCTTCGTATAGGTCACGGAGGCGCCGGGTGCGGAGTACCTCATGGGCGTAGATGGTGTGGAGGATCGCGGAGCGTTGTCCCTCATGGAAGTTGAGGAAGCGCAGGTCGCAGTAATCCTGCTGGAACCAATACTTGAGGAGTTCGGCGGTTACCGGTGTGACTTCCCTCATCAGTTCGGTCGGCTGACCGAGGACGAGATCCGCGACTTGGTGGTCAACGCGTTTCGCGAGCCCGGTGGCGAGGGGGAACAGGTCGCTGCTCATCGAGTGACCTCGACTCCATCGACGACGACCTCAGACTCGAATCCGAAGACATCCACTGCGCGAATGCACACTCGGCGGGGGCCGTCAATCACCGGAACGTTGACGATAGCCTCGATCACAACACGCAACTCGTCGCCGTCGTTGTCGGTGTTACCCCGGTAGTCCTGCCACACGGAACGAAAGATCTCGCCGTCATAGTCGGGGTCGACCGCCCAGTATTCAATGAGAGCCAGGGGTTCAGCGTTCATCACTCCCTGGAGGGCCGCCCGATTCTTCTCGTCCAGGTTGATGGCCTCTGGAGACAGCAACACGTAGTTGTCAAGCGCGACCCGAATCTCCTCGCCGCCGCCGGCGGCTACCTTGCGGGACGCAACATGGGCTTGGAGGTACTGAAGGCTGGAGAACCGGATTTCCCCGGCGAGCTTGTCGAGGGTGCCCTTCTTCTTGAGTCGGTCTAGGAGGTCTGGCGGGATCACAAGAACTTCAAGGCAGTCGTCGTTGAGGGCTGAGATGTCCTGACCGATGCTCGCCGAGAAGTTCCAACCAAGAACAATGACTTTGTCGAAACCACCCATGATGGTGTCTCGCTGCTGCTGGGCTCGACGCAGAGTCGAAACCGTCGTCAGTCGCGAAGGACTGTCAGCCATGACAAGCGTTCTTGTGCTGGGGATTTTCCCTAGATTGCCGGACGCACTCTCCTCTGGCGGAAGCGGTACTGCGCCATAAAGGTCCAGAACTACCCGAGCAAGGTCGCCAACACGGAAGCTCCGCCCAAGAGTCGATTTGGCCTGCTCTACCTGGTAGTCACCGATTGCCTGATAGAGGAAGGGGGCGGCCCCTTGGTCGATAAGACGCTTGCGCGAGATCATCACAGCTGGCTTGCCCAAGTCGCTCACAACCCACCGCCGTCCGAGCCGCTCTGCAACCGCAGCTGTCGTGCCCGAGCCCACAAAGAGATCCATGACGAGGTCGCCGTCATTGGTTGCGGCCGCCACTATGCGCTCCACAAGTCGCTGGGGCTTCTGCGTGCCATACCCCGTGGTTTCACCTTTCTGAAGAGTCTGAATATCGGTCCATACATCACGACACCGGACGCCGTCTGGATTCAAATAGATCTTCTTTTGGGGCACACGGCCCCGCTTGACGACAAGGATGCCCTCATCGAGCCACCTCATCGCAGTTTCTTTGGGCATCCGGTAGCCGCCAGCCGGAGGCTTCTCTCCCAGTCCAAGGTCATACTGATACCCGCCTCCACCTGGGTTATCGATTGGCCCGAGTCGGTACTCACCGTCCTCATCCGTCTTGAGCCGTCGTTGGTTAGTTTCGTGGTGCTCTTGGAACACGTCGTTCCAGACAACTATCGACGGGTTCTTCCGATAGAAGAACAATGTGTCGTGCGACTTGATGAACTTCTTGTTCTTGGCAGAGGAGTCGCCGATGGCACCCTGCCAGATGATCTCATTGACGAATGCCTCGCGACCGAAGATCTCGTCGAGAGCCAACTTCAGATAGTGCCCAACTCGATAGTCGATGTGTACGAAGATCGAACCAGAATCTGACAATAACTCTCGCATCAGAATGAGACGTGGGACGATCATGGCAACGTACGAAGCCGTCCCGTCAGCCCACGTGTCCGAATAAGCGAATTGTTCCATCACAGTCGGTCGTTGATCAATGGTGACGCCAGGCAATATGATCTTCGATCGGTAGTCAGCCTTGGAGTCAAAGGGCGGATCAGCATAGATGAGATCAACCTGGCCTCGAAGACTTGGCGTACTCTCGTCGCCTGCCAGGAGCGCGGCCATGGCGAGGAGGTTGTCGCCGTAGATCAGGCGATTCGGCACCCCATCTCGATTCATCTCCTCCGGGCGGCTGCCGCGGAAGAGGTCGGCGGTGGCAGTGTCCTTCGACGGAATAACCAGTTCCCGGGTCTGGAGGGTGACCTTGTTCCGGCCTTCGAGCCCTTCGAGGATTTGGGCAGCTTGGCGCTTTCCGGCGCTTACGATGCTCGGGAGCTGCTCAAGTAACGATTTTGCCATCCGCGGTTACCCTTCTCGGTCTGCTGGAAGCAGGTTCGACTGGGAACTCTACGACTCACAGCCCTCCCGCGCTCTTCCAACAAGCCTCCTCTCTGTGCCGGGCGCCACCGCCTGGCGCCGAGTCGTCGGGAGTTATGCGGGAATCTTGTGTCCGGCGTCGTGATCTCTTGAAGAGCTCGTCACATCCGCTGTTGAATCGTTGACCACTTGCTGCTGTCGGTGGCGAGTGTAGCCATTGAGGTCGACGGTCGTGAGTTTGGGCGTGACGAACGGTGCCAGTGACCTTCTTTGCGGGGCGCAGAGCGCGTTCTAGGCGGCCAGTTGCGCGATGCCGTCGACGAATTGCACGCCTTCGATCAGTTGTCCGAGTTTTTCGACGCCGGTGATGCGGTGCCAGCGCTTCTGCGCCTCGAGTCCGAGCTGCAGCATCATCGACAGTGCACTTTCGCGACTGAAGG
>CAIQGE010000014.1 GCA_903871335.1 uncultured Actinomycetes bacterium | reverse complement strand
GACGAACCGACGACCGGCTTTGACCCCGAAGCTCGTCGTCAGTTCTGGACGTTGATTGAGTCCCTGAAGGAGGCTGGCACGACAATCGTGCTGACGACGCATTATCTCGACGAGGCCGAACACCTCGCCGATCGCGTCGCGATCATCCAACACGGACGCGTGAGTGCCATGGGTCCCGTCGCCTCTCTCGGCGGACGCGACCGCGCCGCCGCCCGAGTGCAGTGGCGCGATCAGACGGGCGAGCTCCACGAAGTCGTGAGCACAACTCCCACCGAAGTTCTCCGGGATCTCCTGAGCGAATACCCGCACGGCGAAGTTCCGTCCCTATCCATCACTCCCCCTTCTCTCGAAGAGATCTACCTACGAATGATTAGCGAGGCCACCCCGTCATGACCACCACCCTCACTGCTGCCACCTCCGCACCCACCGCACCGTGGACGCGACTCGCTCGCGCCCGCTTCGCGATGGAGGTGCGTCAACTGTTTCGCGACCGGCAACAAGTCACCTTCACGTTCGCCTTTCCCATGTTGATGATGATCATCTTCGGATCGGTCTTCAGCGGGAACATCGCCGGGGGCGTGTCGTTTCGCCAATACTTCCTGGCGGGCATGATCGCCTCGGGTGTCGTGTACTCCGCCTTTCAGAATCTCGCGATCGTGGTGCCCCTCGAACGCGACGACGGCACCCTCAAGCGATTGCGCGGCACTCCCACGCCTCGGTCGGTGTACTTCGCGGGCAAGTTGGGCGTGGTCGTCGTGGTCTACGTGGCGCAAGTCACCCTCCTGCTCCTCCTCGCCCACGTCATGTTCCACGTCCCGATCCCGACCGAACCCGCTCGATGGGTGACTTTCGCCTGGGTGTCGGTACTCGGACTCAGCTCGTGCACCCTGCTCGGACTCGCATTCTCCACGCTCCCCCGCAGTGCCAAGTCAGCTCCGGCCGTTGTGACACCGATTGTCTTGATTCTGCAGTTCACGTCCGGCGTGTATTTCAACTTCAGCACGCTGCCAACGTGGATGCAGAAATTCGCGTCGATCTTCCCTCTCAAGTGGCTCACCCAAGGCATGCGGTCGGTTTTTCTGCCGCCCCGTATGGCCCTGCACGAACCGAGTGGTTCATGGCAACACCCCGCCACGGCCATCGTGTTGCTGATCTGGACCGTGATCGGGGCCGTGTGGGCGGTACGCTCCTTTCGTTGGCAACGCCGAGGTGAGGACTAACGCACGGTGACTGCAGCACCATCTCCGAGCATGTTGGGACCCGACTTCGTGCGCCGCACCGAAGTCGGCTGGCACGCCTTCTTCGTCGGGATCATGGCGCTCACGGCGTTCTTGCTCGTCGCGGACCATCACGCGGCGTGGGTGAGTGTTCTGGTCATGTGGTCGCTGGCCTACGTGCTCCTCGCTCGCACCCGGATCTTTGCGGCCGAGCCCGGCCCCCGAGCGTGGGTTTATTTGATGGTGGCCTACGCGTGCTTCGTGATCGTCGTCTCTGTGGATCGCTACGCGGAAATCGGTCTGTTCATCCTCTACCCCCACACCTTCGCCTTCGTCCGCCGACAAAAGACCGCGGCCTGGGTCGCCGTGGGATTCACTGCCGCCTACACCCTGGCCCTGTGCGTGCAGGACGGATTCGGTCGGACCTCGCTCATCCGCAACGGACTCAACGGCGCGGTCTCCGTCGGCTTCGCGCTGATCTTGGGCATCTTCATCAGTGGCGTGGTGACACAGAACCTTCGGCATCGACAGCTGCTGGAGGAACTCATCAACGCCCGAGAACGACTCGACCTGGCCGAGCGAGAAGCCGGCGCATTGGCCGAACGCGAGCGATTCGCTCGCGAAATTCACGACACCCTGGCGCAAGGATTCCTCAGCGCGATCACCCTGACCCAGGCCGCCGCCGCCGACCGATTGGCGGGTGACCTCGAAAGTCTCGACCGGCATCTTCAGCGCATCGAGCAAACGGCGCGGGACAATCTTCGCGAAGCCCGCGCGCTCGTCGCGGGAGCCACACCGGTCGCCCTCGAGAATGATTCCCTCCGTGAGGCGCTCGAGCGATGCGTGCACCGATTCACCGAGGAGACGGGCGTCAACGTGGAGCTCGCCGCCAATGTTCCCGGTGCCCGCAGTACGCGCGAGGACGTGGTCATCTTGCGCGCCGCTCAGGAAGCATTGGCCAATATCCGTCGTCACGCGAGTGCGCACCACGTCTTCGTGCGGCTGGAGGACAATGACGGCGTGCGGCTCGAGGTCACCGACGACGGCGTGGGATTCGATGGAGCGCACACGTCATGGGGCTTCGGTCTCAGCGGCATGCGAGCACGCGTCCACGAAGCGGGAGGTGCTCTATCGGTCGTTTCGTCACCGGGACTCGGCACCAGTGTGGTTGTGAGGATTCCGTGATTCGTGTCTTACTCGCCGATGATCATCCCGTCGTTCGTTCGGGACTGATCGGCATGATTGCCCACGAAGCCGACATCGAAGTCGTGGGTGAGGTCGGCGATGGTGCCGCCGCCGTTGCCTTCGTCGAGCAGCAGCGACCGGACGTCGTGCTCATGGATCTCCGTATGCCGGAACTCGACGGTGTGGGCGCCACGGCCACGATCACTCGGGCATTCCCTGACGTTCGTGTTCTGATTCTCACGACCTACGACACCGACGGCGACATCGTGCGAGCCGTGGAAGCCGGAGCCGCGGGCTACCTCCTCAAAGACGCTCCGCGGGCCGAACTCCTCACGGCCATCCGTTCCGCCGCTCGCGGTGACACGGTTCTCGCCCCGCCGCTCGCCGCTCGCCTGATGCGCAGCGTGCGCGACGCGGACAGTGCGCTCACCGGACGTGAGCGAGATGTCCTTCGGGCGGTGGCTCGAGGGAGCACCAATGCTGACGTGGGCCGGGAACTCTTCATATCGGAGGCCACCGTGAAGACCCACCTCTTGCACATCTTCGACAAGTTGGGTGTGAGCGACCGCACGGCCGCCGTGACGGCTGCGGTGCGACGCGGAGACATCGAGCTACCCAACGAACGCTAGGAACTCAGTCGAGCGACCCCACGTGCTCTTCGACCAGTGTGAGAAGGTCACCGGACGCCACAAACTGATCGACAAAGGCCAGATCGGGGGCTAGGAAGCGGTCTGGGCCGGGTCCGAGGCCCTCTCGGGCCAAGACCGCCACCAGGGCCGCGGCGGCCGGAGACGGGTCCAGAGGACTGCACAAGTCCAAGGCGCGGGTGGCGACGAGAAGCTCAATGGCGAGCACGCGTCGGAATCCCACGAGAGCGCGTCGCAGCTTTCGCGCGGCGTGCCACCCCATCGAGACGTGATCCTCCTGCATGGCCGACGAGGGAATGGAATCCACCGACGCGGGCGCCGCGAGGCGCTTGAGTTCACTCACGATCCCGGCTTGGGTGTACTGCGCAATCATGAGACCAGAGTCCACCCCCGGCGACTGCGCGAGGAAGGCCGGAAGACCGAAATTGCGCGTCGTGTCCAAGAGGCGGTCCGTGCGACGTTCGGCCATGGACGCGACGTCGGCGACCACGATGGCGAGAAAATCGAGCACGTAGGCGACGGGGGCTCCGTGAAAGTTGCCATTGGATTCGAGTCGGCCGTCGGGCAGGACGGAGGGATTGTCAATGGCGCTGGACAATTCCACGTTGGCGACGCCGTAGGCGTACGCGAAGGTGTCGCGAGCGGCGCCGTGGACCTGAGGGACACACCGTAGGGAGTACGCGTCCTGCACCTGGGTGTCATCATCGAGATGCGATGTCACGAGTGGCGAGTCCGCCATCAACCGCCGGAGATTGGACGCACTGTCACGCTGACCGTCGTGCGGACGGAGAGCCTGAAGATCGGCGGCGAAGACGCGGTCCGTTCCCCGCAGAGCTTGAATGGACAACGACGCCGTCACGTCGGCAAGGCGGAGCAAATTGGCTCCATCGGCCAACGCCAAGGTCAACATCCCGAGCATTCCGTCCGTACCATTAATGAGGGCCAATCCCTCCTTCTCGGCGAGGACCACGGGAGAGAGTCCGGCGCCGGCGAGAGCGTCCGCGGCGGGCACTCGCACACCGTTCTCGTCGAACACGTGGCCCTCGCCCATGAGCGCGAGAGCCACGTGCGCCAAGGGAGCCAAGTCGCCTGAGCACCCCAGCGACCCGAATTCGTGAACCACGGGCGTCAGCCGCGCGTTCAGGAGATCCGCGTAGGCCTGGGCGGTCTCGGGACGCACGCCAGTGACTCCCGAGCACAAGGTCGTCAGTCGGCTGAACATCATGGCGCGCACGACTTCGATCTCCACGGGGTCGCCCATTCCGGCCGCGTGCGAGCGAATGAGGGACACCTGGAGATCTCGACGCTGTTCGGGAGAGATAAAGGTCGTCGCCAGCGCCCCAAAGCCCGTGGACACGCCGTACACGGGCTCGCCGGAGGCCACCATGCCCTCAATGGCCCGACGCCGTTCGCCCAGGTCCACTTTCACCGCGGGGTCGATCACGACGTCAACTCCGTGGCGAGCCACCGCAACGAGTTCGTCCAGGCTCACGGTCTTCTTGCCGATCACGACACTCATCGCGAAGTCCTCCTGACGCTCAGCGTCATTCACCGACGGCGCCGGTGCCGTTCGGTGGACGCTTCTGCCGCCAGCGCCCGCTCCATGCTAGGCAAGCCCGGAACACACTTCGAACAGCACAACGCCCCCAGGTTCACTCGGAGAGTGAACCTGGGGGCGTTGTTGAGAATTATCGCTCGACTGTTCGCACGCCCGAAGTTGTTGCTTCCACGACTTCGTCCGAGGTCACGTAATTCGGTACCGGAACGGCTTCGAGTTCCACGTGCTGATCGTTCACGTTCTTCGGCGCCGCCACAGCGACGTATTCACCCGTCGCGGTGCGCGTGACGATGTTCGGCGTCTTGCGCTGGCTCGCGCCGTCTACACCCTGCAATTCCTTGCAGATGTAGTACGTCACGATGTATCCCACGAACGGCGAGATGATCACGAGCACACGCATGATGAGGAGCACTTCGTTGAGCGAAATGTGCATGAAGTTGGCAATCACGTCGGTCGAACTGGCGATGAAGAGCATGAACAACATCGACAAGATGCCCGCTCCCGCCGCTGTCCGCTTCGGGCGATCACGCGGGAAATCGAGAAGGTTGTGCAGTTCGTTGTCCTTCGTGTACTTCCGCTCCAGCGTGGGCCACAGGTAGCCCAACGTGAAGACAATGCCCGGGAACACCACCGCCGGGATCGTCACTTCCAAGGGGATCGTGTAGCCGAAGCTATGGAACGACCACGCCGGGAAGATACGAAGGGCGCCATCGAGGAAGCCCATGTACCAGTCCGGCTGCACGGCGTAGGAGATCTTCTCCGGATCGTACGGACCGAACTGCCAGATCGGGTTGATCTGCGCGAAGGCTCCGAGGAGAGCGGTCACACCACCGACGAGCAGGAGGAAACCGGTGGTCTTCGCCATGAAGATCGGGAACATCGGCGAACCAACCACGTTCTTCTCGGTGCGACCTTCGCCCTTGAACTGGGTGTGCTTCTGACGTACCAACAGACCAAGGTGCCCGCCCACCAGTCCGAGAATCACCAACGGGATGATCAGGACGTGGAGGATATAGAACCTCGAAATGATGACGGTACCGGGGAAGTTGCCGCCGAAGAGCCAGAACGCGACGTGCGTGCCGACCACGGGGATCGACAGGATGATCGAGTAGGCAATACGGATACCGGTACCGGAGACCAGGTCGTCCGGCAGCGAGTAACCGAGGAAGCCATTCACGATGGCCAGCGTCAGCAACGTCAGACCGATGGACCAGTTCAACTCACGGGGCTTGCGGAACGCACCGGTGAAGAAGACACGGCACATATGGACAACGATGGAGCCCACAAAAATGTCGCAGGCCCAGTGGTGCATCTGGCGCATCAACAATCCGCCGCGTACAGCGAACGTCAAGTTGATGGAGGACGCGTACGCCTCGGTCACGTGTAAGCCGTGCAGCGGTAGGTAGGAACCCTTGTACAGCACGACGGCCTGACTGGGCACGTAGTACAACGTGAGGAAAATACCCGTCAGCATCAAGATGACAAAGGAGTACAGGGCTATCTCACCGAGCATGAAGGACCAGTGGTCCGGGAAGATCTTGTCCATGAAGGTCTTGCCACCCTTGGCGACACCGAGGCGATCGTCCATCTCGTTGAGAACGTGACCGACTTTCCCGTAGCGGCCCAACTGCGCCTTCTTCTCGCGCTTGGTGTTAATGGCGACGTCGCTCATTACTTACGCTCCCAGTATCCAGGTCCCACGGGCTGATTGAATCCGTCTCGAGCGAGGATGTAACCATTCGCGTCGAGCTTCAGCGGCAACTGGGGCAACGGGCGCGGGGCCGGTCCAAAATTCGGAATCGCGCCGTTGCGGACGTCGAACATGGACTGGTGGCACGGACACACCAGCATTTGCAACTTCTTCTCGTACAAACCCACGGGGCAACCGAGGTGCGTGCACAACTTGGAGTAGGCGACGTATCCACTCGGACCCCAGTTCTCGCGACCCTTCTGGGTCGTAAAGTCCGAATCCGAAATACGGATCAGCACGACCTGATCCTGATTCTGTGCCTGCGGGTCGTCGTTCTTGCCCTCGGGGAAAACGGTCAGGATCGAGCCAATTGCCATGTCGTTGACGTTGTAGCGACGACCAGTGATGTCCACGAGGTAATCGCCGGCCTTCCAGTCGGTCTTGTCCAGCGTGTCCTTAGGACGCGGTCCCAAACTCCCGAGCAGCGGAAAGAGGGCGGCGATGCTGAAGGCACCCAGTCCCGCGCCGAGTAGTCCACCGAGAACCGGTCGACGCTTGACGACGCCACCACCGCGCTCGACGATCGTGGCCGCAAAGGCCTCGCGCTCTTCGTCGGAACTCGCGAAATCATGACGCTCTTCGACGAAAGGACCCTTCGGCATGAGGTACTTGCCCCACGCCACGAGTCCGACACCGAGGAGGAATAGTGCGCCACCCATGGTCGCGCCCAGAGTCCACGCCTTCGCGTTCACCCAGTAGCAGTACCCAAAGGCAACAATCAGCAAGAAAGCGACGACGAAGAGCAGGGCGATGCGTCGCTCCATGCCGTCGGGGTTATTTGCCGCAGGCTGCATGTGCGGATCATTTTCGTGGGCCGTCGAAAAGACGACCGGTGTGCGGTGCTCGTGTTCGCTCACTGGCGCTCTCCTACCCAGAAGGCGGCCAGGCACAGCAGCCCGACGCCCAAAGCCAAACCAACAAATCCTTCAGCGACCGGTCCCAATCCACCGAGGCCGAGGCCACCGGGGTTCTGCGGGTGCTGAATGTAGCCCGTGACGTATTTCACGATGTCGCGAACCTGGCGGTCCGACAGGTTGCCCGTAAAGCGCGGCATGTTGCCCGGGCCCGTGCGGATCGCCTCAACGACCTGGTTGGCCGGCACATTGCGTAGCGAGGGCGCGTACGTGCCCGACGCCAGCGCGTCACCGTCACCGGTAATCGTGTGGCACGCGGCGCAGTTGAGCGCGTACAGCGAAGCTCCCGTCGACAAGCTGCCACCCTTGAGGTTCACGTTCGGCACGTAGGGCAGACCCGGTGTCTTCGTGAGCGAGTCGATGTAGGCCGCCACTTCGAGGGCCTGCGTGTACGTCAAGCGCGGAGGGCGACGTACGGCCTGCACGTTGGTACCCGCGGCGGCCGGCATACGACCGGACGTGATCCAGAACATGACAGCCGCCGAACCGACACCCCGGAGGTTCGGGTAGTTGCCCGCGCGTACGTTGGCGTAACGAGGGTCACTGGAGTGCGCCGGTACACCATTCGCCTTGTCACCATGGCACGCGGCGCAGTTGGTGGCATACAGCGCCTGACCCAACGCCGCGAGGCTCGTCTTCGGCAAGGTGTAAATGATGGCGCCATTGCCATAGGCGGTGATGGAACCGTCCTTATTGACCACGATCGACGAATTGGGAGTTCCCGCGTTGTACCGGCTCGTCGTGTACGGCGACTCCTTCGGCGAGGCGCCAGCGGCGCCAATGAAAAAGACGAACGAACTCGCCAGAATCATGGTGACGAGCATCCACGCGGTGCGGTTCTTAAGAGCAGTGAGGGGCATCATGACCTACTTGAGAAGGAAGAGGGCCGAATACAGACCCACCCAGACGATGTCAACGAAGTGCCAGTAGTAGCTGACGCCCTGGAAGGCGGCGAGCTCGCCCGGGTCTCCACTCGACTTGCCCTTCAAGCGGTAGAGCAGGAAACCCATGGCGACCAGTCCGATGAACACGTGAAGACCGTGCAAACCGGTCGTGATGTAGAAGATCGAACCGTAGGCGTTCGTGTACCAGCGCGTCTCCAGGTGTGTCCACTCGTAGCACTGGTTGAGGAGGAACATTGTTCCCAACACGATCGTCCAGACGACCCACACCTTGGCCTCAGCACGGCGTCGGTGCTCAATCAACCACACCGCGTACTGCATCGTGAACGACGACGCGACGAGGATGATGGTGAAGATTCCCGCCTGGAGCACGTCCAGTTGCGTGTGGGGCTTCAGTACGGGCCACTGTGTTGCGTGGGCACGGATGGTAAAGAGCGCGGCGAAGAGACCCGAAAAAAACATTAACTCGGAACCGAGCCAAATCATCACGCCGATGGCCAGCATCGGGGGACGATCGTGCACGATCTTGTCTGACTTCGCCAGGCCGTTGAGGGGGATTGCCTGACTCACGCCTTCATTTCTAATAGAAATGACACGACTCTCGCCACATTTGCGGTGGAAGAAACTCAGATCAACGTAGGTGGAAGGTCCCGAGCGTGGACAATCGCTAGGTGCCGCGTCGGTCGAGTAAGGGTGACGTACAACGTCCGAAGGCCTCGAGGGGTCAGCGATCCGTCTCGCGAACCGCGTGCGGCAATCTCCGCGGGTTCGAGAACCACAACGGCGTCAAATTCCAGTCCATTCGAGCCCTCAGCCGCCAGAACAACGAGATCTGCCCCCAATCCACGTGTGTCCTCGCCACGAGGATCAATCGCGTCGAGTCCCCCCGACCGCAAGACGTCGACGATGTCGGCGACGCGGGATTCGGTCACGATGACCGCGACGCGACCGGGTGCGACGGCCGCCAATTCACGACTCGTTGCCCTCACGACCGCGTCGGAAAATTCTTGGGCGCTGACACCTTCGACGACGGGTGTCGCTCCAGCGCGACGTACGGGTCGGGGCGGTTCGAGATCCGGAGTGGCGGCCTTGAGGGTCGCACGCGCGAAGTCGAGCACCTCTTCGGGGGTGCGGTAACTCACCGTTAGTTCGACGAGTTGGGGCTCGCGGCGCGGTTCCAGAATACGAAGCGTGGTCTCCCACGACGCCGATGACGCGGCCGTCGTAGCTTGCCCCATATCGCCCACGATGGTCATCGAACCCGTGAGGTCACGACGCCGCAGCACCCGTAGTTGCATCGGTGAGAGGTCTTGGGCCTCGTCGACGACGATGTGCCCGAAAGTGACGAACTCGGCTTCGTCGAGCTCTTCGTTCGCGGCGGTCGCCAGTCGAGCTGCTTCGCGCAGCGCGGCTTGACGAACATTGCCGGCGTAGGCGTCGAGGTCAACACCGTTCAGGATCTCGGCGTCAGCGTTCACCTTGACGCCCGAACGTGGGCGCCGCCGGGGGCCCAACACCACGCGTGCTTCGTCAATGAGGGCGGCGTCAGCATCCGTCCAGGGAATGTCACTCAAAGATGCGGATCGCGGTCGTTCGAGCAACGCCATCTCGTCGTCCGTCAGGAGATTCTTTCCCGCCGCTCTCGTGAGCGCGGGAGCGCCAAAGAGATCGTGCAACAACTCTTGCCCGGTCAGTCGCGGCCACATGCGGCGCAACGCGTCTTTGAACTCGGTGGTGTTGCGGATTTGATCCGCGAGCTCTGAGACCACGGTGCTCACGTCTTCGCCCTCGCGCACAAAACGCGCGTGGTACTCATTGGCGAGACGATTGGCCAACTCGCGACCGAGAGCACTGC
The DNA here is from genome assembly GCA_903871335.1 of uncultured Actinomycetes bacterium. GTDB lineage: Bacteria > Actinomycetota > Acidimicrobiia > Acidimicrobiales > RAAP-2 > RAAP-2. The sequence continues at coordinate 8,179 of CAIQGE010000014.1, read as the reverse complement.
GCCGTTGATTGTGATTACCTGGTCGGCGTTTCGCCCGGTCGACCGCTTCCACGGTGTACGACGCGCGCAGAATCATGGTGGTGCGACCAAAGGGAATGCGCACGTCCTCGCGCAAGGGGCGTTGACGTGTGCGCACCGCCCGCGCGATAAACGCGATCATTCGCTCGTCACCCTTGAGGCGGGCTACGGCTTCATTCTCGCTCGCACGAACCTCGACGTTGGTGACGAGACCCGACATGGTCGACAACGTCACCCCAGACTCGCCGAGTGACGGCAACACGTTTTCGATGTAGTTCAAGAACAACGGGTTGGGACCCACCACCAAGACGCCCTGACGTTCGAGGGTGACGCGGTGTGTGAACAAGAGATACGCCGCGCGGTGCAGCGCCACCGCGGTCTTGCCGGTCCCGGGCCCACCCTGTACGAGGAGAATCCCGGGCAAAGGGGCACGAATGATGCGGTCCTGTTCACCCTGGATGGTCGCGACAATGTCGCCCATCCGGCCCGTGCGAGCTCGCCCCAGTGCGGCCAACAGTGCGCCGGGGCCACCGAGAGCGAGGCCGCCGTCGACGAGACCTTCCTCGGTGGCCGCTCGGACTTCGTCGTCCGGGAGAGCCAACTCGCCGTTGGCGTCCGCGAAGTATTCGTCTTCCACCCCGAGGACCACGTGCTCGCGAATGGCCACGTGGCGGCGGCGCGCGAGGCCGAGGGGCTCCACGCCGGTGGCGCGGTAGAAGGGTTCGGCGACGGGTGCTCGCCAGTCGACAACCAAGGGATTCAGCTGGTCGTCCGACACGGCGAGGCGACCCACGTGGTACGTCGGCGATTCGCCGTCGTCGTTCGGGTTGTAGTCAATGCGACCGAAAAAGAGCGGCTGGTCCCCGATCGCCAATTGATCGATGCGGTGCAGCGCAGTTCCCATGACCACGTCGCGTTCGACCAGGTCGCCCACGCCACGCATGTTGGCCACCAGGGCGTTGTCGCGCATGGAGCGAGCGTCGGCGCGCATTTGTTCGAGCGCGTGCAGGGCGCGGTTCAAGAACTCCTGCTCTTCGCCAATTTCGCGCTCGTGGGCCATGGGCACCTTTCTGTCCCGCGACGCGGGGATCGAACAGTCTAGAACCGCGAGGCTCCGCCACCAAAGGAGACAAATTCCACAATCGCCCTACGATGAAACGTTGGTAAGGAGGGCGCGTGAGCGATCCAGTTTTTTTGAAAGCCTGTCGAGGAGAGGACGTTGATCACGTCCCGGTGTGGTTCATGCGCCAGGCGGGTCGCTCGTTACCGGAATACCGCGCACTACGCGGAACCGGTTCCATCCTCGACGCCATTGCCGATCCGGCGACCGCCTGTGAGGTCACACTGCAGCCGGTTCGCCGCTACGGCGTGGATGCGGCCATCTTGTTCTCCGACATCGTCGTGCCGTTCCACGCCATTGATTTCGGTGTCGATATCGTGCGCGGTCGTGGCCCGGTCATCGCGGCGCCCATTCGGTCACTCGCGGACGTTGATCGTTTGCGAGACCTACGCGATGAGGACGTCGCTCACGTGACCGCCACCGTCGATCTCGCCGTCGCCGAACTCGCCTCTACCAATACTCCTCTCATTGGTTTTGCCGGCGCGCCTTTTACGGTCGCGAGTTACTTGGTCGAAGGCGCCCCGACGCGCACTTTCGCCGCGATCAAAACGATGATGTACGCCCAGCCCGAACTGCTCGACGCGGTGATGGATCGCTTGGTGGCGATCACGATTTCCTTCCTGCGCGCTCAGGTGCAGCACGGAGCGAGCGCGGTCCAGCTATTCGACTCGTGGGCCGGCTCGCTGACCAGGTCGGAGTACCAGCGCTTCGCGCTCGAGCCGACGCGACGGGTCTTGGCGGGAATTGCCGATCTCCACGTGCCCACGATTCTCTTTGGCGTCGGTACGGGGGAACTTTTGGACTTGATGACAACGGCGGGCTCCAGCGTGATGGGAATCGACTGGCACGTGGATCTGGATGAAGGCCGCCGACGAGTAGGCGACAAGCCCGTCCAGGGCAACCTCGATCCCGTGCGTTGCTTGTCCACCGAGGCGCTCGGTGTCGCCGCCGCCCGTGAGGTGCTCGCCTCCGCCGGAACAGCCGGGGGGCATATCTTCAATTTGGGTCACGGAGTTCTTCCCGAGACCAACCCGGACGTGCTCGCCGCCATCGTGCGCGTCGTCCACGACGAAGGAAAGGCGGGCGTGCGATGACCATCGGCGTCTTGGTGATGGCGTACGGCACTCCTCCAACACCCGGAGACGTCGAGGCCTACTACACCCGCATTCGGCACGGCCGGCCACCGACACCCGAACTTCTGGCTGATCTCGTCCGGCGTTACGACGCGATTGGCGGCACCTCGCCTCTGGCGCAACGTACCGACGCACAGGTCCGGGGCATCGCGGCGGCGTTGGAAGTGTCCTCACCTGGTCGTTACGACGTGCGCTTCGGGTCCAAGTATCAGCCGCCCCTCCTCGAGGACACGGCGGCGGAATTCGTGCGCGACGGGATCACCACGGTGATTGGCCTCGTTCTCGCCCCACACGAGAGTTCGATGTCGACGCGCCAGTACATGGACCGGGCTCGAGCCGCTCTCGGCCCGGACGTCACCTTCGTCGAAATTGGCGCGTGGTGGGACGAACCAGGTTTTCTCGACCTCATTGCTGGTCGTGTTCGCGACGCGCTGTCACAGATTCCCGAGGACCGCCGAACAAACGCGGAGGTGATCTTCTCCGCCCACTCGTTGCCGTTGCGGATTCTCGACAACGGAGATACGTACCCCGATCAGTTGCGCGAGAGCGCCCGCCGAGCTGCGGACATCGCGGGGGTCACGAAGTGGGACATCGCGTGGCAGTCGGCGGGACGAACCGCCGATCCGTGGATTGGTCCGGACATCCTCGAGGTGCTGCGCGACAAGAAGTCGGCGGGCATTTCCGACGTGGTCTCGTGCCCCATTGGCTTTGTGTCCGACCACCTCGAGGTTCTCTTCGACCTCGATTTCGAGGCGCGCACGCTCGCTGAATCGCTCGACCTGGGCTTTGTTCGAACGTCATCTCTCAACGACGATCCGGCATTCGTTGGCGTTCTCGCGACGCTCGTCGAGCGCGCGACACCATGAGCGCTCGCCCGTCGGTCGTCGTCGTTGGTGGCGGCATCAGTGGACTCGCCGCGGCGTGGGAACTGTCGGGCGGCACCAGGGGTCCAAGTGACGCCACACCTCGCATCGAGGTCGTCGACGTCGCCGACCGGGTGGGTGGCGCCTTACGAACAGCGACATTCGACGATCGGGTCGTCGACCAAGGAGCCGACGGGTTCCTCGCGCGTCGCCCGGAGGCCGTTACCTTCGTGCGCGACCTTGGATGGGACGACCAACTCGAAGCGATCGACGCGAGTGGTGCGTGGATCTATCTTCGCGGTCACCTCGACGCCATCCCCACCTCGCTCGTACTCGGTGTGCCGACGACGGCCACCTCACTGTCAACATTGCGAGGCTTAGGTCGCCGTGCGCGGTGGTCCCTCTGGCGTGACCGGCACCTTCCCCGTCCGTGCGTCGTGGGTGACGACGCCACCATTGGTGAGATCATTCGCGCCAAGCTGGGTGACGAGGTGGCCCTCCAGCTCGTTGAACCAATGATCGGTGGCATTCAAGCCGGTCGCATTGATGACTTGAGCGCAGCCGCCGTCTTCCCGGCCCTGCTCACCGCAGCCCGCGCGGGAGGCTCTCTCCAAAAAGCGCTCTCGGCGAGTGGACCGGTATCCCCGGGTCCCGCGTCGGCACGAAGCGATGGACCCACATTCTTTACGTTGCGCCAAGGCGTGGGATCACTTCCTGGTGAAGTCGAGCGGCAATTACGCGCACGTGGCGTCATCTTCACGCTGGCGACGCCCGTGACGGCCCTGCGCCGGAGTCCGACGAGTTTTTACGAATGGGAGGTTGATACGGCGACGACCACCACACCCGCGAACTCTGTCGTCGTCGCCACTCCGCCGAAGATCACCGGTCGCTTGCTCGGTCAGCACGACCCCGCCCTCGCCGCTATCGGCACCATCGACGCGGCGAGTGCCGCGATGGTGACCTTCGCCGTACCCGCGAACGACGTCCACCTGCCAGCCGAGGGAACCGGCGTTCTCGTGCCGCTGGGCACGCCCTACGGCGACGACACACTCATGATCACCGCCCTCACATTCCTCGACCGCAAGTGGCCCCACCTCCGACACGACGGACGAGTACTCGTACGGGTGCACGTGGGGCGCAGCGATGACCAACGGGCGCAGGCGATGGACGACGATGCCCTCGTCACGCGCGTGCGCGCGGAGTTGGCCGTCCTCCTCGGTCGATGGCCGCAGGCCGGTGAGACCATGGTCGTGCGATGGAACGAGGGCTTGCCGCAATACCGACCCGGGCACCTCGAACGCGTGGAACGCGCCCGCGAGGCCGCGTCCTCTCTCGGACTCTTTCTCGCGGGCAACGCCTACGACGGTGTCGGTATTCCCGCGAGCATCGGCTCGGGGCGACGCGCCGGGCGCGACGCGCTCGCGGCGCTGACGTTCTAGAGGTAGTAGCCGGAGTGAATGTAGATGCACGGCACGCGCTCGCCGATGTACATCGCGTGGTTCTTGGGATCATCGTCGAGAGCGAGCCGTAGATCGAAGCCGTAGGTGCGCAGGTCGCGAACGACACCACGTTTGAAGTCGTCGACACCCGAGTAATCACCGAACTCGCGCATGATTAACAGATCCCAGCGGATTCCGTAGCGTTCCAGCCACGCGAGCGTGTGCGGCTGGACACGACGCGGACGACCCGTCACCAGGATCACGGACAACGAGGGATCAAGTAATTCGAGGAGGCGCTCGATTTCCTCGATGACCGGATCATCTCCGCACGCGTCAAAGAAACTTCGCCAATCTCCCCAGTCCAAGAAGTGTTGACGTCCCGCCGCGTCAGCGAGAACGCCGTCAATATCGAAGATGACGGCCTTGGCGGGGTCGACGGGTGCGTCACGCCAATACCAATTTTCCTGTGCACTTTCGGAGTATCTCGCCACCGTGGACCCTGCTCCCGTTTCTTTCCGAGCTGGTTCTGCGAGACTATTCGACGTGGGAGCTACGGAACGTCTGACCCTGCCCGTCCCGTACGGGCATCGCGCCTACGTCGTGAGTGATTTGGACCTCGGTCCGGGGAGTGACCCGTCGTCGCTCGCGATCACCGAATTCGTTCGACTGCTCAACGAAATCGACGACGCCGCCATTGTGATCGTCGCGGGCAATCTCTTCCGCCCCGCACCAACTTCCGACCTCGCTCGGTGGATCACGGCCACCTTCGCGCAACTCCCCGAGGTCGTCCGAGCCGTGGCGCGATTTACGAGTGTTGACTTTCGCCAGTTCGTCGTCCTGCCGGGTCGCCACGACGCGGAACTCGCGACCCACGAGGCCGCCCACGAACTGTTGTCCACGATGAACATCACGTTGGCGAGTGACGTCATGTTGCAAGTTGCAACCGCCCGCGCCACGCAGGAAATCGCCGTCGTGCCCGGAACCGTCACCTCCGACGTCACCGCCGTGAGTACGAGTGAGCGTGAGGACGCCTCATGTTTGGAAGACCCCACGGCGCTCACTCGCTTCGCCACGTCGCGACTCCTGTATCGACGCCTGTCGAAGTGGGTCTGGTTCCCCGTGTGGGCTCTCGTGCTCTTCGACTTGGCCGGCACTCTCATCGCGATCCTCGGTCACCTGACGCATCATCATTTTCACGTGCAACGCACGCACGTGAGCGATGTGTATTCAGTGATCTTCATTAATCTCATCATTCTCGCGGCGTTCGAGGGCCTCCTCGCCCTGTCCGCCGGCGTGGCCGTGCGCCGGCGTTTCCATCAGCAAGCCCCTAGGCGGTCCTCCGCGCCGCCGGCGGAACCCTTGGCGATCACGCACGTCCACGAAACTGACGCCCTGCAGTACGCCCGCCGGGTCGTGGATCGAGGTGGGCTCGGGGCCGTCATCGGTGGTGCACCGCGTCCCGCGTTGGCCTTTATGGATCGCGGGGTGTGCGCGACGCCGGGACCTTCTCGCACCACCGTCGTCGAGCGTCGAGGACGATTCGGACTTCCCCCCGTGTTCACCGCGGTGGAACGTCTCGGGGCCGTCGAAATCGAAGCGGGTACCGGCGTCAAGGTCCGGCTCCTCGCGGGCGAGGGGCCGGGGCGTCCCGCCACGAGGCTCGAGAGATGGTTCGGAGGAGCCCCGCGCCAGAGCGCTCCTGAGGACAGCGTCGCCACGCTGGGATCGTGGCCGAATGGTGACCCCTGGCCGATGGCCCCGGACCGATTGAGCGAACAGCGTCGGCGTCGAACGATTCGCCGCGTGGCGAGCGTCTTGTTGATGCTGGCCGGTGTCGCCGACGTGATCGTGGCGGTTGCTCCCGCGGCGCGAGGACGTTTGCATTCAGTGCTCGCCGTCCTCCCCGTGGGTGTCGTGCAGTCGGCCTCCGCGCTCACGGGACTCGCGGGCGTGGCCATGATCATGATGGCGCGCGGTGTGCGCCGAGGTCAGCGCCGGGCGTGGATCGTCGCGGTCTCAATGTTGGCGGTAACAATCGTCTCGCACCTCGCGCGCGGTGGATCCGTGCGCGGCTCCCTCGTCGCGATCATCGTCCTCGGTTTCCTGGTCGTCCAGCGAGAACATTTCACGGCTACCACGGACCGGTCGAGCTTGCGTTCCGCTCTTCCCCGCGTGTTCGCCATCGCCGTCATCGCGGTCATCGCGGCCGTCATCGCGGTGGAATTTGCGGCCCTGCCCCACCACGAAACGTTGCCGAGTCTGGGATTAGTCATCGTCGCCTGTATCGAGCGACTCGTGGGCATCACGGCAATCCGGCTCCCCGATGGCGTTTCGGACATCTTGAATCCGACCATGCTCGCTATCGGCGTCGGCTTGATCGTGACGCTGCTGTACATCCTCACGCGTCCCGTGGTGGACCGTCGCCTGTCCGAACACGCGACGTCAACGGAACGACGACTCGCGGAACTCCGCGCGCGCGACATCGTGCGTCGGCATGGACGAGGCACGCTTGACTACTTCGCCCTGCGTGACGACAAGCAATTCTTCTTCTACCGCGACTCCCTCGTCGCCTACGCCGTCTACGGCGGCGTCGCGCTCCTCTCCCCTGACCCGATAGGACCGCTCGCCGAGCGCACCGAAGTGTTTGGTGAATTCCGCTCCTACGCCGAGTCGCGCGGTTGGACCATTGGCGTGGTCGGTGCGTCCGAAGAGTGGCTCTCGATCTACCAGGCCGCCGGGTGTCACCACCTGTACCTGGGCGACGAAGCCGTCGTGGACTGCACGACTTTTAGCCTCCAGGGCGGCAAGATGAAGGGCTTGCGGCAGGCCTGTACGCGCATGGCGCGCCACGGTTACACGGTTGAGTTCGTCGATCCCGCCACGATTGATCCCGCCGAGGTGACCAAGGTCGTTGAACTCATCGCCAAGCTGCGTCGCGGCGAAGGAGAGCGGGGATTCTCCATGATGTTGGGTCGACTCTTTAACCCGAAAGACCAGGGTCTCATCCTGACGATCGTGAAGGATCCCGAGGGCAATCCGGCCGCCGTGTGCCAATTCCTTCCGAGTCCCGCCATCAACGGGTACTCACTCGACCTCATGCGACGCGATCCAGCCGAACACCCCAACGGACTGCTCGACTACGCCCTGTGTTCCACCATCGAGCACCTTCGCGGTCTCGGCGCGCGGGGACTCTCTTTGAATTTCGCGGCGTTTCGCTCGGTGCTGGACGGCGAAAGGGGCGACGGCACCTTCACCCGCGTCGAGCGGTGGGCCCTCAAACGGCTCTCGGGCGTTCTGCCCATTGAGACCCTCTGGAAGTTCAACGCGAAGTACGAGCCGACCTGGCTCCCTCGCTACCTCTGTTACCCGGCGGCGGAGAGCTTCGTGCCGGTCGTCGCCGCCATCTTGCGGGCCGAATCCTTGACGGAAATCCCCGTGATTGGTCGACTGTTAGCCAACGACCCGTCCAACCGCCCGGGCACCGTGGTGCCCGACGAGATCCTCGAGCAGGCGCGTGACGCTGATCGCGCGGTGGCGACGGAAGCCGACGTCACGACCTAGGGCTTCGGTTGCGGATTCGCGGGCGGCGACACGGGCGAACCGGTC
>CAIQGE010000013.1 GCA_903871335.1 uncultured Actinomycetes bacterium | reverse complement strand
CTAGACTTGTAATCCCTCGGGGGTGTAGCTCAGTTGGCAGAGCGCTACGTTCGCAATGTAGAGGTCGTGGGTTCGACTCCCATCACCTCCACCGAGAATTAACGTTTGAATAACGTTGTCCCGGATCAGGGGCAACGTTCTTTGGTGTGCAGAAACTCTTGGTAGTCGCACCTTCGTACTGAGTTGACCTCCGTATCTCGGTCGGAGTGGTGTGCGATCACGACGTAGGAGACACGTCGCGAACCCGGTATCGAACGAAGCGAGGCAGGCCGACCTCGTTATCCTCTGGCTATGGCAGCGTTTGAGCCGGACACGTCGACCCAGATCTCGACTCGCGCCGATGCGCGCGCTCGCGGTGTCGGGTTCACTGAGGCACTCCGGCGTGCATTCACTAACTGGTCGATACATCGCCGCGCGTCTCGGAGCGAGTTCTGGTGGTATGTCCTCGCCTGGGTTGGCTCGTCCTGGTTGCTGGGGCCAATCAGTCGTGCAACTCACACGCGTCTTGTCGAGCAGATATGCCTGCTCGTCGAAATCACGCTATGGCTCATTTGCCTCAAGGTCGCAGCCTGTCGCTTTCACGACATTGGTCGCTCTGCCTGGTGGCTCGTGCTCCAAGTGATACTCGGACTCGTGGGGTCGGCGATGTTCATATTCGGAGCATTCTTGGGCGTTGCGTACCTGCTTACGAGTGGCGCGAACCATGGATTGGTCAGGGCGGGTGTCGTGGGAGTTCTCGTTGGTGTTGTTCTTCTTGTACCGACATTGATTTGGTCTCTCGTTTGGCTGGTGTTGCCCGGAAATGCTGCCGTTAACCGCTGGAATGGAGAGGCGCCTTGAATGTGAACCGGATGTGTGCGTACGCGCACATTGTCGGGTCAGTGGGTCAGCGGTTCAGTTGTACTAGCGTCATTCCATCACCTCCACAGAAAATTCATTGGCTGCCACGCGCCTGTTGAGGATCTTCTCATTGATGGGAGTACTCCTCATCGGGTATGTCATCTTTCGCGCGACAACTGTGCCGACGACGACTGCAACACTCCCGACGGTGAGTGCCTGCGTGAGCGCGCCTCATCACGCCACGGGTGGGCGTCCCCTCTCAGCGCTCGAGCGGCCGAGCCACTTTCTGCTGTCCTGCACGGCGGGCGGGACAGAACTGACAGAAATTTCGTGGTCGACGTGGAATACGTCACACGCAACCGGACTGGCCCATTGGCACTATCTCGGTTGTGGGGCGGTGGCGTGTTTCCTGGGTCGAGTGTTTCCCGCGACCTTTGACGTCCGCGTCGTACTCTCGTCGCCTACTGATGTTGGACATCGATTCAGTGAGTTGCGACTCGAGGCTTTGCCCGGCACGGCTCCCTGTATCAGTACGCCAGCGACACGCTGGCGGTTGACGCTTCGAGGTCCCGTGCCACTGGGAGGCTCGCTGGGTGGAGTGTGTTTGTGAGGTGCGAAGAAGGTCCGCAAGAACATTTGAACTACCAGTTGCGGTTCGGTGCGAGGAAATTGCTTCCGACCTAGAGTTCTCGGCAACGTCCAGAGGGGTCGACCATGAAACTGCTGCTTACGTCTTCGGGAATTCGAAACGGGAGCATCAACGACGCTCTGGTTGATCTCCTCGGCAAGCCCATCTCGGAATCCTCGGCCTTGTTCGTTCCCACCGCGATTTACCCTTTTCCGGGTGGGAGTGCGCGAGCGGTAGACGCCCTTCGCGGGACGGGAACGAGCAAACTGTGCGACCTGGGGTGGAAGTCCCTCGGACTCCTCGAACTCTCGGCACTTCCCAGTATTCAACGAGAGAGTTGGGTGCCCACACTGCAGGAAACAGACGCTCTTTTGGTGTGGGGAGGCAACGTGTCCTATTTGTGCCACTGGATGCGCGCGTCGGGTGTCGCGGATCTCCTGCCCTCACTCGATCGACTCGTCTACGTGGGCGTGAGCGCGGGAAGTATCGCTATGACGCCGATCAACTGCGACGCTGAATGGAACAGGGAGTTTGCGTTGCCATCTGAGCTGGAAAATGACGTGGACGAGGGCGCGTTGGGATTTGTGGACTTCACCATGTGGGTGCACGTCGACAATCCGGATCCGATCTTCGCGGAACACTCGATGGAAAAGGTTGAAAAGTGGGCACAAGGTGTTCCTGTTGCGACCTACGCCCTCGATGACGAGTCGGCAATCAAGGTGTCGGGCGACAACGTCGAAGTTATCTCTGAGGGGAATTGGCGTTTGTTCGAACCTTCCACTTCGCTCGGGTAACTACTCGTTCGTCGCGCTCACGGTGCACGAAATACTCGAATGCCGTTCAGTTTCGTCGCAGAATTGAGAACAGAAGAGGAGAGTGTGGAATGACGAACGAAGGACAGTGGCTCGAAGTTTCGCGCCACATCGCTGCAGCACCGTCACGAGTCTTTGCGATCTTGTCGGACCCGAAGCAGCATTCTCGCTTTGACGGTTCGAACATGCTGCGTGGTGACGTCGACGGCAGCGTCATTACCCAGGTGGGCGACATTTTTGTCATCAAGATGCACCGCATGGGCAGGGACTACGAAATGATCAACCACGTCGTGGACTTCGAACCGGATCGCTTGATCGCGTGGACACCAGCCCCAGGCGACATCGACACCGCGGGGGGAGATCCCACCCGCATTGGCGTGCCGTCGGGCTATCGCTGGGGCTTTCGCGTGGAGGATGTTGATGGAGAGTCCCTCGTGACGGAGTTTTTCGACTGCGGTCCGAGCGACAACAGTTGGATACTTCTCCGCGAGGGTGGCGCCTGGATCAACGGCTCCAACCCCGTGATTGATTCGATGGCAGCGAGTCTCGAGAGACTCGACACGCTCAGCACTTCATGAGTGCTGACGACGTCATTAGACGAGCGGGTCGTCCATGATCTCGCGAACCTCTTGCGGACAACGGCAGGCTGTGGCGAAACGGGCGGCCCATTGAACAGCTTCGTCGTGGGACACGGCCTCGACGATAGAGAATCCTCCAAGGACGGCCTTCGTTTCGGGGAAAGGTCCTTGGGTGATCACGCCTTCGGGTGAGACGATCGTCGCTTGTTGCGTGTGAAGTCCGCCGCCAAAGATCCAGACACCCGCCTCCTGCGCTTGGCGCACCACCGCATGGGCGTCAAGGCCGACCTGCCCCAGGATGTCCTCGGGAATGTTCATGGTTCCGTCGTCGAATGAGATGAGGTAGCGCGTCAACGTTCTTCCCTTGCCGTGAGTGCTGAGTTCGGGTCCTTCTCTAGCACAGGAGATCGGTCAGTGAACCGTGAAGTGACCGAGAGGAACGTGAACGGCGGCGCATCATTTCGACGCCCACGAGCAGGCGACCACCTATCGGGCCAGGGTGTCGCGGTACGCTACCCATGTGCCCAACCGCGTTCGAGACTCCCTGAAGCGGCGCTCCTTGGAAGCGCAGGACTTCGACGGTGTACTCGTGATGCGCGATGGTCGTCCCTACGATCCGGCGTGGGATCTGTGGCGACCGACGCGACGTTGGCCTGGCGTTCTCGCGGCGGCGGTGGTAACGATGTTGCTGCTGGGTGTGGTGGCGTTCCACTTCGAACACCACGTCACGCCCCCCAGCGAATTCTCCGGTCCGATCGTTCACGCGAAGTTTCGTGGTCCCTATTTTCCTCCCGTTGCTGACAACGCACCTGGAATTCAAACCTTTTCGGGAAAGACGAACGAGGCGCGAATTCCCTTCGTGAGCCCCGGGGGAATGGCGTCGTGGACCTTTCAATGCCAGTGTCGAGCAAATTTCGCTATCACCGTGCGCAACACTGCGGGCGCAATTGTCGACATCCCTATCAATGCCGTCGGTCGTACCAAGTTGGTCACGACGGCCGCATACTTTCCGGGTCACTTCACCTTCGACGTGATCGCCGACGGTAAGTGGAAGATCCAGTTCGTCGACCAATCGAAGTTGCCACTCGTGGCGACTCCCTTTAGTTATTTGAGTTCGGGCACGAGCGTGCTCGGACCCTTCCCCGCAAGCGCGACCACGCTGAAGGTGGACTACATCGGCCAGATTGGCAATTACACGACCGTGCAAGTACAGGACAAGAAGAACTCGCTATCGGGTTACGCGGTCTTCGCGAGCCAATCCGGCTCCAAAACCGTCACCCTTACTCCACCCAATCCCTATTACTTGATCGTCAAGTCGGGCGGTCTTTGGTACGTCCACGTCTCCTAGTCCCTTCCTCAATCACGGGAGCACTGAGGCTCGAGCCGAGGGACTGTGGAAAACGTGCGCAAAAGCCGTGGAGTCGGGTGAGACGAAGGCGTGCGACGGTGGATAGCTGGTCGAAAGTTGGGTATTTGTTTGGGATTTCGTGCCCCGCTCTGTACGAACGCCACCCAGTATGCGAGAGTCAATGACGTAGTTCACGCAGCACCCTGCAGCAGACGGTGTCCATTGGGCGGCGTCCGGAGGACGAGGGGGCCCCGCAAGGGGACTGAAGTCCGCCGGGAGAGGGTTTCGGCCCGACTCTCTGTTCGACATTGCGTGAAATGCCCGCCGTCTTTGGTGGCCTGTCCGACACGGGTCACGAGAGATGCGCCAACGCAGGCCCCGAGAGGCCGGCGAGCTTCGGTTCGCTGGTTGCTCGGGGTCTTCGTTTTTCTAGAACGACGAAAATGCGTGCGCGGGGCGAAGTCCCTTTTCGACCTGGAACCGCACGTCCGCTTGGACGAGGGGCAGGTCGGTGGCGTGGGTGACCCCGACGCAATAGGAATTCGTTGCCAGTGCGGTCACGTGGAGGGAACCATTCGCCAGACCCTCACCAATAATGACGGGCAGGAGGACTTCGGCTTCCTCGCTGGCCTCGGCTTCGTCCATGGCTCGGTGAAACTCGGACCACATCGCATTCTCAAATCCCCACAAGTTCATGGAAACACTTGTATCGGCCGGCAGGATGCGCGGCTCGAGGCCGTCGTCGGCCACGAAATCCTCATTGTGCGTATGCACTTGACGCCGCTCGTCGATGCTCACGAGACGACCGTTTTCGATCACACAGATACCGCGACTCACGGGAGAATCACCCACGAGGGCCCGGTCGAGTCGGAACCCGACCACGCAGTTCGTTCCCACGTCACGCAAGTGGTTTCCGAGAGCGAGCATGGCGTCGTGCCCGTAGAGGTCGTCGGCGTTCGCTACCCCGAAAGCGGACGACGGGTCGAGCGCTTCTTCGGCGGCCAAGACCGCGTGGACAGTGCCCAGCGGACGTTCTTGTTCGACAAAGGAGACTCGTGCATCCGTCGGCCAATGCTGTGCGACGTGTTCTTTGATCAAGGGACCCGTGTCGGGATTAATCACCACCACGATGTGGCCAAATCCCGCCAAGTAGGCGTCCGACGCGATGAGATCGATGACGGCTTCCCCGTTGACTCCGACTGGAGCGAGTTGCTTGACGCCGCCGTAGCGACGGGCGCGTCCGGCGGCCAAGATGACGAGGGTGGGGTGACTCACGGCGCCCATAGTACGACAGCCGACGCCCACGTCATGCCAGCACCAAAGCCCGTCAAAAGGACCAGGTCCCCGGGACGTAGGAGGTTCTTCTGCCGAGCGTCATCGACCGCGAGAGGAATCGAGGCACTCGACGTGTTCCCGAAGCGATCGAGGACCACGATTGCTCGTTCCATCGGGACCCCCAAGCGTTGGCACGCTGCGCTGATAATGCGCACATTCGCCTGGTGGGGAATAACGAGTGAGAGTTGATCACTCGTGACTCCCGCTTGCGCCATCGCTCGCTCGGCGGATTCGACGATGATGCGCACGGCGCGGCGAAAGATCTCCTTGCCGTCCATCCAGATCGTGCCGCCGTGCTCGCAGCGCAAGAGATGAACCAGAGAGCCGTCACTACCCAGATCGAAGCCCAGAATGTCGCCCGGACCCTCCACGGCGTCGATCACCGCCGCGCCCGCACCATCCCCTAGGAGTACGGCCATGGTGCGATCATTCCAGTCGGTCCACCGCGACAGATTCTCGGCACCGATCACGAGGACCCGCTTCGCTCCGGTGGCCGTCAATCCTTCAGCCACGCGCACGGCGTACATGAATCCACTACAGGCAGCGTTGAGGTCGATGGCGGGAGCGTTGATGCCGAGCGCGGAGGCGATGCTCGGGGCGGTCGCGGGAATGAGATTGTCGGGGGTCGTCGTGGCGAGAATGACAAAGTCAATGGACTCCGCGGGCACGCTCGCGTCGGTCAGGGCCGCCCGTGCAGCTGCGAGGCCGAGTGAGCCCGCGGACCCACCAATTCGACGTTCGCGAATGCCCGTGCGCTCAAAAATCCACTCGTCGGTGGTGTCCAACGTGGCGGAGAGTTCGTCGTTCGTCACCACTCGGTCGGGTACGGCCGTACCCCAGCCGGTGAAGCGAATGCCCACG
>CAIQGE010000012.1 GCA_903871335.1 uncultured Actinomycetes bacterium | reverse complement strand
CCGAATCGAAAAGCAACTTCGGAGAAGGGAGCTTGACACAACCAAGAGCGTCCTAGATAATCATCACGGCTGGTCGCGGTGGACACAAGGTGGTCCCATGCTTCTGGCAACGGCTTGGTCCCTTAAGACTGGCAAACGACAAGAGTAGAAGGACTCGATGAATTTGAGAGAGATCGGGTTTCCAAGTTCAACCTTCCATTTGATTGTTGACGTCCGCCTTCTGAGTTGAACTCTCGGCTTGCGTTCGAAAACTCTCCACTCCGCGACGACTGGCGCGTGGTTGAGACGAAAAACCTAAAATTTTGCGGATTCCGATGGTTTTCGTACACCCGTTGCGATTGATTTCGTACACCGATTCCGGAGTTTTCGTACACCCTCCCAGGTGGCTGACGCCGACGCTGATGTGAGGTGAGGGCACCGACAACACTTCTTTGATCTGTCCAAAGATCGAAGGAGTTGCCGGTGCCCCGTCCCCATACAACCATGCGAAAGATCCGCGATGTTCTTCGACTGCGACTGAGCGACCAACTGAGTCTTCGCCAGGTCTCGTTGTCCCTGGCGATTCCTCACACCACCGTGGCTGACTACGTGCGTCGCGCCCGCGACGCGGGGATCACCTCGTGGCCACTGCCCGAGGAGTTGAGCGACGACGACGCGCTCGAAGCCTGACTGTTCAACGCGCCCCAGAACTCTCCGAGAGTTCGCCCCGAACCCGACTTCGAGGTGATGAAGAGGGAACTCGCCAAGAAGGGCATGACCCTCATGTTGCTCTGGGTCGAATACCGCGAGGAGCACGCCGACGGTTACGAATACAGTCAGTTCTGCCTGCTCTACCGAACGTGGCGCAAGAAGCTCGACGTGACGATGCGCCAAGATCACAAGGCTGGCGAGAAGATGTTCGTCGACTTTCCCGGACTCACCATCCCGATCTACGACGAGCGCGATCTGACGGTGAGCTTTCGCGCCGAACTGTTCGTGTCCGTGCTCGGCGCATCGAGCTACCTCTACGCCGAGGCGCTGCGCTCTCAAGAACTCGTGCACTGGTGTCACGCCCACGAGAACGCCTTCGAGTTCTACGGGGGTTGCCCCGCCTTGGCGATTCCCGACAACTTGCGCTCGGGTGTCACCAAGGCGCATCGCTACGAAGCGGACGTGAACGCCACCTACCAAGAGATGGCCCAGCACTACGGCGTGGTGATCATCCCCGCGCGTCCCTACAAGCCCCGCGACAAGGCCAAGGTCGAAGCGGCGGTGCTGGTGGCCGAACGCTGGATCATCATGCGCCTGCGCAAGGAGCGCTTCACGTCGTTATCGACGCTCAACGATCGCATCGCTGAGTTGGTCGAGGTGATCAACCTGCGACCCTTTAAGAAGATGGAGGGTTCGCGCGCGAGTGTCTTTGCGGAGATCGACCAACCCGCGCTGCGCCCACTTCCCGCCACGCGTTACGACTTCGCCACCTGGACCAAGGCCAAGGTGAGCCTGGACTACCACCTGCAAATTGATCGCAACTTCTACAGCGTTCCCTACACCCTCGTGGGTCAGGTCCTCGACGTGCGCACGAGCGCCAACGTGGTGGAGATCTTCGCGAAGAACCGTCGGGTCGCCAGTCACAAACGCAGTTACGCCAAGCGAATGGCCGTCACCGAACCCGCCCACATGCCCTCGAGCCACCGCCGCCACGCCCAGTGGACTCCGAGTCGCATCGTGCACTGGGCGACCAAGACCGGGCCCTCGACGGCGGCGTTCATTGCGGCGCTCCTCGAGAGTCGACCCCACCCCGAACAAGGGTTCCGCTCGGCATTGGGTGTGCTGCGTCTCGAGAAGCGTTACGGAGCTGACCGCTTGGAACTCGCGTGTGCGCGCTCACTGGCGATCCACTCGCTCTCCTATAAGTCTGTTGCCTCAATCCTCCAACACGGGCTCGAGAAGCGCCCGCTCAGCCCAGAACCCTCGCGCGCGAACCCGACGCACGCCAACGTCCGCGGTCCGAACTACTACCAATGAAAGAGGAAACATGTTGAACCACACCACGATCGAGGGCCTCAAGTCCCTACGACTGCCGGCCATGGCGAGTGGACTACTCACTCAACGAGAACAACCCGACTATTCCTCGCTCAGCTTCGAAGAGCGACTCGGACTCCTGGTTGACGCCGAGTTGCTCCAGCGACAGAACCGCCGACTCGAACGAGTCTTCAAGGCGGCCAAACTCGCGGCGGGCGCGTCGAGTGAAGATGTTGACTTCTCTAGCGCGCGGGGTCTGGACAAGGGAACGTTCGTGTCGCTCGTCAACTCCGATTGGGTGGCACATCACCACAACGTGATCATCCTCGGACCGACAGGCGTGGGCAAGACCTACCTCGCGTGTGCTCTCGCGCACAGTGCCATTCAAGGTGGCCACACGGCTCTCTACGTGCGCACTCCGAGACTGCTCAACGACCTCGCCGTTGCACGCGGTGACGGGCGAATCGCGAGAATGATGAACGCACTGGCGCGTTTTGACATCTTGATTCTGGACGACTTCTTGTTGCGTCCATTCACCAATGATCAGACCGCCGACCTGCTCGAGGTCGTGGAAGACCGCGCGACGCGATCGACCATAGTGACGTCACAGTTGCCGGTGAATCTTTGGCACGAGGGACTCGGCGATGAAACTGTCGCCGACGCCACGCTCGATCGACTCTTGGAAAGATCACACCGCTTTGAGCTCGTCGGCGACTCGCGTCGCCAGCGCGCTACGTCATCAACTACACGCAGCGCCAAACGATCCAAGTGATCCGAATTCGTCGTGGCACCAACGTCCCAACGCCCTGCTCTACGATGAACGCGAAGGAGGTGAGTTAAGAGGACCTGAACTCACAACAGCGTCGGCCGCTACGCGGCCTTCGATCACCCCGAGACGTGTACGAAAACTCCGGACTGAGTGTTCGAAAACGTCGGAATACGCAAAATTTATTGTTTTCCCGTGCCGATTGGGCGACGCCCATTACTGGCCCGGCGAGTTCGGCATCCCGGTTCTTATTGTGTGACCCAAGGTCCACGTCGTTGTCATTTCTACAACGTTGTCGCTGGTGAACGGCCTTGTTTGGTTTCGCATAGCCAATTAGTCCAAGTGACCGATTCAAACCTCCGCACCTAGGCTCGTCTCGTGGCCGATGCGCTGTTCGAAGACGAGTTGCTCTCGACCCTGTACGACCTCCTTGACCCAGATCGTTCGGACCTCGAGGTGTACGCGGAACTTTTCGAGGAGCTCGGGGCAACGAGTGTCCTCGACGTCGGATGCGGAACTGGATGTTTGGCGACCCTTCTATCTTCCCGCGGCATCTCAGTCGTTGCCGTGGACCCAGCTGCGGCATCGTTGACCGTGGCCCAAGCGAAGCCTGGTGCGCCACTTGTCCGTTGGATTCACGGCAGCGCCCAGGATCTGCCACCCCTATCAGTTGATCTGGCGACGATGACGGGCAACGTCGCCCAGGTATTCGTTGATGATGTCGAGTGGTTAGCAACGCTCAGATCGATCCACGCCGCCCTGCGACCTCTGGGTCACCTTGTCTTCGAGAGTCGAGTGCCGGAGGACCGCAGTTGGCTTCGGTGGAATCGCACGGACGCGTTGGCCGTCGCAGATGTCCCGGGAGTAGGCATCGTCGAGTCTTGGCCAGAAGTGACTGAGGTCACGAGCGCAACGGTGACCTTCACAACGACGTTCCACTTCGCTCGAGACGGTTCAACCATGACGTCCGAATCAACGCTGCGGTTTCGGACGATCGCGGAGATGACGTCGACGCTCAGCGAGGCTGGCTTCGAGCTGGCGGATGTCCGTGATGCTCCGGATCGACCCGGAAGAGAAAACGTGTTCATCGCCGTACGTCGAAGGTGACGCAGTCTTCTGCAAAACGTCGGTTCTGCAACGTCGCTTGGAGGGAGTTCGAGCGTAGATACCCCTTCACTGGATCTTTCAAGCGCTGAGTGCTTCCCGCGTTCCAGAACGCCGGTTGTACGCCAGGCGCTTGAGAGGGACTCGTCTGGGGCGTCGGCTCAGCGCTCGTAGTGGTAGCGGCCCTGCAAGATCACGAGGTCGTCACCATCGACGAGGTAGACCAGCCGGTGTTCTTCATCGATCCGACGCGACCAGCACCCCGCAAGGACGTGGCGGAGCGACTCGGGCTTTCCAATTCCTGAGAACGGGTCTCGGAGGGCGTCGTCGAGGAGTCGGTTGAGCCGCTTGAGCGTCTGGCGGTCCGTTGCCTGCCAATACTGGTAGTCCTCCCACCCATGCGGTGTGAAGACGAGCCTCACTGATCGAGTTGGTGAACGCTGCGCTGGCCCACCTGCGCTTGCGCCAGGCTTTCGAAAAGCCGGGTGGCGTTGGCTGGAGCACGGAGCAGCCAGGCGGTCTCGGTGAGCGCGTCGTAGTCCGCACGAGATAGCAACACGGCGTCGCCCCGCTTGGAGGTGATCTCGACTGGTTGGCGGTCGTCGTTTACCTGCTCGATGAGCGGGAACAAGTTCTTGCGAGCTTCGCTGGCGGTGATAGCCACAGTTTCCTCCTCCTAACTGGTACAAGTTATCGTACCATTGTGTAGTGGCTTAAAAACTGTCGGTGGCTCAAAATCAGTAGTTCATCACGAGGGTCGTGCCACCTACCGCCGGTTATGCCACACTGCTCCGAGGGGGTTCGAACATAGACACCCCTTCACTGGATCTGTCAAGCGGTTAGTGCTTCTCGGCTCTTCCAGGCGAGTGCCTCGTCGTAGACGACCTGGTAGTCAAGGCACGCGTGCAGGATCCCGACCCACCGGTTTGCGAGTTGT
>CAIQGE010000011.1 GCA_903871335.1 uncultured Actinomycetes bacterium | reverse complement strand
GTCTTTTCGTAGAGGACGGCGGAACGAACTTCGCGCACGGACGTCGCGCAGAAATCGGTCACCAGTTTGAGCGTCTCGCCGGAGTCCGCGACGTCGTCGGCGATCAACACCACCGCACCGGAGAGATCCACTTGATTGGGTACCGGTGGCAACACCACGGGCATCGGTAGCCGTTCGTCGACACCGGTATAGAACTCGACACTCATCATGAAGGCGTTCTTCACACCGAGCGCGTACCCGAGACCAGCGCCGAGGAAGAACCCGCCCCGAGCGATCGACAAGATGATGTCGGGTCGATACCCGGAGTCCGCGATGCTTTGGGCGAGCTCTCGGCACGCCACCCCAAATCCTTCGTAGCTCAGTTCTTCGCGTTCGGTCATCTCGAGAGCGTATTAAGTCCTCGGCGCTCCGCGCGAAACGAGATGTCCTTCTGCACCACTCAATGCGTCACTGTCCAACTCAGCGTGACCGGCTTCGACGCGTTATTCGCTTGGTCGGCGGCGTAGATCGTAAAAGAGTGTTTCGCAACGCTCAGTGCACGAAGCACGGTGGTCGTTGTGCACAGCTTCGGAATTGCCTTGTCGAGCGAGCAGTAGTAGGTGAAGACCTTGCTGTCCGGGTCCGTGGCCTTGACCGAAATGGTGAGAGTGATGGCCTTGGTCTTGCCGGGTGACTTCGTCAACAACACCGCCGTTGGCGCCGTGGTGTCCGCTTTGGAGCCACCGGGAAGATTGAGCGCCACCATTTGGTTGCCGATCAAATTCCCAATGTCAGACTTGACGGGAGACGAGTCGCTCACCGGTAGTGCTTCGTGGCTCTCCGCGTCGTACGCACCGGTGTACTTGTAGAACTCGTAGCGCCGCAAGATCGTGTTGTCCTTGGGGCTCAGCTGCACTTGGTCCGCGAGCTGTTGCGCGACGGAACCTCCCGCCCCGGTTTGAATGATCGCCCAATCGGTCTCCACGGTCTTCGGCACCTGCTTGTCACCGGTCACGAGGTGTCCCAGGTCCGCCTTGGCGACCGACTCGCTCATGTAGACCTTCACCCACACCGCGTTCCCGTATTGGGGTTCACCGTCGAGTGGAGGCGCGTTCACGACCGCTTGCACAACGGGCTGCTGATTCGCAGCACCCGCCGGCGCCGGCGCCACCGACCACTGGGGCGCGGGTATTGACACGCCGCCACCACTCGCCGCAACGAGTTGTCCGGTGTGCGACGGATCGGCGACGAGCCAGTTGTAGACGACGTTGGTGGGCGTCGCCGTGAGACTGAATCCGAAGTGTTCGCACCCTGCGGTCGCGTACGTCGCAGAGCCACCGGTCCAGCACTGGTGACCCATGGTCGGCGTGATCGGTGAAGGGGCGAGCGGCGTCCCCGCCGCCCACGACTTCGCGGACGAGTCGTACGAGCTGGCGTAGGTGACCAGAGTGCCCGCCGGGATGGCCGTGACTGTTGGATTGCCGTATCGCTCGTACGGAGCACCGAATTCGTAGACGACATTCGACGGCGAAATCCCATCGAGCTCTATTTCGAAGCCGTGGGTTACTTGGCCGGTGTCATTGAAGACGTCAAAGTTCGACAAGCTCCCGAACTGGGGTGATGCCGTTCCTGAACTCACCCCCGTCATGGTCGCCACCACGACGCCTGCCACGGCAATGGGTGCTACGAGGCGGGCGAGTGTTGTCAATTTCTTCATCATGAAACCTCCGTTCGCCGTGACGCTAAGTCATTGCGCCTCATCAAGAACGTCAGGTTCAGGTCATCGTCAGGATTCACATTCAAACACCACGTAATTCCCCACCCCGAAACGATTTACACCATGAAGATCTCAAAAATGACTCGGCTCATCACCGAGAGAAACTCAAGAATGTCGCCGTCTTTGAGTACCCGAGGTCACCACCACATCCTTCCTTCTCGATGACCGTGACGAACTAGGACCTTTGATGAAGCAGAGCATTCATCACGTCGGCGAGCGGACCGGCGCTCCCGGGACTTTTGGTCGTGCGCCACGCTACGTGTTGATCCGGTCGAATCACGAGCGCTCCTCGCTCTCCTATGGAACAGACGGCTGCCCAGGCTCCACTGTCATCGGTGACATCCGACCCGACACATACTCGGGTGAGTGGCCACATCGGATCACCGGGAAGATCTCGCCACTCGGGGGAGTTGGTGAGTAGTAAGAACTTTCCGGGTGTCACCAGATCAAGCGTCGACACCGGACCGTTCAGGGATTGCAACCACGCGTGAGGCAATCGCACACCAGGGCTCGTCGACGGTATGTACTCACGCACCGCGTTCGCCGGCACAGGAGGCGTCGTGCCATCGCTCACGATGCCGCCACTCTCCACTGTGTAGGACGTTCCGAGTTGCACACCCAGTTGGTCGAAGTGTTCCTCTTGATTTTCAATCGCGCGCCGCACGTTCTCTCGACCCTCGGACGTTGATAACACCTCGGACATCATTCGACGAGACTCGTCGATGTCGTCGCTCACTCCGAGAGCCACCCACACATCCATCAATCGAAACGCGTTGTCGAGACTCGTTTGCCCGTTACGCTCCGCGACCGGGTGACGCTCACGTTCGTAGGTATCGAGTAAATCGTCGGGAGCGACGCCGTCAAGGACGAGCTTCAATTTCCAGGCCAGATTCTGCGCGTCGGGTGCGCCCGTATTGAGCCCCAAGCCACCGGTCGGCGGAAAACGGTGAGCTGCATCCCCGACGAGAAAGAATGACCCCACTCGATACGTCTCGGCGACCTGGAAGGACATTCGCCACGTCGTCACGTGCCGCACGGTCAGCGGAATTCCATCGGGCATCTTGCTCGCCTGTCGAAAGATGAGCTCGGCGCGTTCAGGAGAATAGTCGGCGAGAGATTCCGAACGCGGGTCGAAATTGCGCATGTAAACCCACGTCGTCGCGGGGTCGTGAGCGATGAAAGTCCCGGCGTGCTGCGGATCGGTGATCCAGTAGAGCGTCCCTGGTCGGTCTCGAACGACCTCGCGAAGGTCGGCCTCTACGTGGATGGCCAAAAAGTTTTGAATTTCCTCCGGTCCGATCATCTTCACGCCCAAAAATCGGCGCACGGCGCTACCCGCACCGTCCGCGGCGATCACGTACCGACTACGAATTTCAATATCCTCGCCGCTCGTGACGTCTACCAGCGTGCTCACCACGACGTCATCCTCGTAGCGGGCGGTGGTCCAGCGGAGCCCTCCGCGCAAGTCCCTCACGTGAGAACGTAAAAACGGTTCAAGACGGTGCTGAGAGAGATTTCGGAGAGGGTGCGGGGACGTGCGAAGCGTTTCGTTGCCTAAATGGAGACTCTCGAAGGGAACGCGACCGATTTCGTCTCCGCGCAGAGACTCCACCCAACGAACCCAGCCTCCGTCCGAAGGTCGCTGACAGAGAGCCTCCACGGCGTCCATGTCGAGACCGAGACTCCGCAGGATTTCAAACGTACGGGCGCTGATGACGTGCGCCGCCGGAGCCGTTTGCGCCTCGTGTCGTTGTTCGACGACAGCCACCTTCACACCGAGTTGTTCCAGCAGCAATGTTTGGATCAGCCCCACCGGTCCACCACCGACGACCAGCACGTCGACGTCCGTCAGCATCTCGCCGCGTCGCAACATCAGATGAGTCCTTCGTAGCTGCCGCCGTCCACGTGAAGATTCATTCCAGAAATGAATCCCGCCTGGGCGGAACACAGGAAAGCGCACGCGTCGCCCACCTCCTCGGGGCGACCCAAGCGACCCGCGGCAATCGACTGCGCGATTTCCGCGTAGGCCTCCTCCAGCGAGATGCCCCGCAGTTGCACCTGGAGATCTGCCATTTGTCGTTGACGGTCGGTGTCGATACGCTCCGGAAGGATGTTATTGATGGTGACGTTGTTCGCCACCACCTCTTTCGAGACGGCTTTCGCGACGCCGGTGAGTGCAGTGCGAGCCGCAATCGACAGCGTCATGAAGGGATGTGGCGAGGTGACCATCGCGGAGGTGATATTGATCACGCGCCCGAATCCCCGCTGCCTCATGCCCGGAAGTACTAATTGCATGAGTCCGATAGCAGAGTGAAAATTGGCGTCGAATGCCGCTTGCCACATGTCCGGCGAGTTATCGACGAAGGCCGTCGGCGACGGCCCCGCGGCGTTCGTGACGAGAATGTCCGGTTCCACGTGTTGTTCGAAAAAGATGCGTCGACCCTCAGGGGTGCTGACGTCCGCCACCACGAAGTGTGCCGTGACACCGAAAGTCTCGCCAAGTTCTCGGGCGACTTGTTCACCTGCATCGCCGTGACGGGCGCACAAGACGACGTTCACTCCCTCGCGCGCCAAAGATGTGGCACACGCCCGACCGAGTCCACGCGACGAACCGCTGACGAGCGCCCATTTACCGCTAATGCCAAGGTCCATTTAGAGCCCCGCACGTTCGCGACCGGCGGCGATCGTGTCAATATCAACCGGCAAGAAGAAATCCATCTTCGAGATGCCGGACTCGTAGGCCGCGATAGTGAACGGATCCCAGTCGTCCCGGCGCACGTCGCGCTCCCACTTCTCGTCGTCGTGAATCTGGTCCATATCGGTGAACAGCTCAAACATGCCACCGGCCGGATCGAGGAAGTACCAAAAGACATTCGAGCCAACGACGTGGCGACCCATTCCGTAAATCGACGCGTCAGGGCGTTCCTGCACAATCTCGATACCGCGTAAACCAATGGCGTCAATGTCATCCATTTCGAGGGCGTAGTGATTCATGCACGGCACCGGCGCGGGCATAATGAGCACGCTGTGGTGGTCGGTGGAACAGCGAAGGAAGGTCGACTGCACGGCGGGCAACGAGTCGGACACTTTGAACCCCAGCCCGTTCACGTAATACTCAACGCTCCGGGCTGGATCGGGTGAACCAAACACAACGTGTCCGACGCGACGAGGAGCGGGAACATCCTCACGGAGCGCAGCCTCCGAACGGCGGTCGATGCGCGCCGACACGCCGGGGCGATTCATCGTGCGTACCGTCGCTGGCGCCAATGGTGCTGCGGTCCCCACCTCGACGCGCACCGTGTGACCGAAGATGGGATCGACACTCTCGAGCCATCCATCACCGGACGTGGAAGAAAGGCCCAGGGCTTCGAGGCCCATCGAGATCGAGCGCAGGTCTGATTCCTCCGAGCACGCGACGCGCACCTCGCTCACGTGGCGATAGTCGTCGTCAATAAGTCGCAGTTGCGACGCGCGTTCTGGCGTTCCCAAACAACCAGGTCCCGTCGTGAGTAAGCCACGGCGATTCCAGAACTCTTGCAACGCATCAGGATCTGGCACGGCGAGTTGGAGATCCAAGAGGTCAGTTAAAGCCATGACGATTCCCCCATGTGTTCGAATGCAATTTATAAGGCAACTGCCAAATTAATATTATGATGCGCGGTACGTGAGCGCAAGCGCAACACTCGGGGGCACCACCACGGACCCGAGTAGCCGATGAGAGGAAAGGGCTGTTGATGGTGAGTCGAGGTCGTCCCAAACTTCGTTCCGACGCCGAACTCCTCGCGTCTGCTCTCGCCGCTTTTGCCGCCCACGGCTACGAAGGTGTCTCGCTGCGGACGTTAAGTGTGAATCTGGGCTTGAGTCACAGCACCCTCGGTCAACGATTTGGTTCGAAAGAGAACCTCTATCGAACAGCAATCGACGCCGAGTTTCGGCGATTTTTCGACGAAATAGCACGCCAACGAGTCAGTTGGCCTCCATCACGCGATGACCTCAACGAACTTCGGATCCTTATCTACTCGTTTCTCGCGGCGACCTCGCAATTCCCGGCGCTGGGTCAGCTGATGAATCAGGAAGGTGCGGAGTCGACGTGGAGATCGGACTACGTCATACAGACGGTTGTTCGTCCTCAGATCGCACAGATTTCCGGACTCCTCGACCGGCTGCGACAGAGTGGACAGATTCGGCCGATCTCCACTCGCGGGCTCTTCTTCATGGTGGCCCACGGTGCTGAAGCGCCCTTTACCTTGCACGCCCTTTCGGCCGCCTTTGACGACATCGACGGCGGCATCGAGCCTGAGAGCTACATCGCAACAATGACGGACATCATCATGAGCGCGCTTGTTGCGACCGAGTCCAGCGACTCCGTCGCATCAGTGAGGTCATCGTTCGCATGATCCGATGCTCAAAGTCATGGTCGCGCGAGAACATCAAACCTTGGACGTCTCCTCGAAAGCTGCCGGGGTGGCAAGACATCGAGAATGCCGAGCATTTGAATTCATAGGCTTCGATTCTCTCGTGAAGCGCCACCTCTCGTCTCACCCCCGACAATGTCTCGATCCGTGGCGCAGAGTCCGTTCCAATGTGGGGAGAGAACACCGACGTCGTCCAGAGTTGGAACAAGATCTTGGGGAATTCTTCAGGGTCGCCTTCCCTCGTCACCGTCGTGATCACTTTGCCGTCGTCGCCGACCACAGAGATAACGAGCGAATCAAACTCATGAATTCGCGCGAAGCACTTCGCGTCGTAGACGAACTCACCATCGTCAAAAACAATCCAAATGCCCTGTTGAAAGCGGACGAAGCAAATTCCTTGACCGACGCAGGGCAACTCGAGAGGTTTTGGTATGTCTCGATTGTCGGACATGTGGCCATCGATGCGCCACCTGCGTAGGGCGGTGGGTCAACGCAAAGAGCGTGTCGCGTTTGATCACTGAACAAGACCGGTACCGTGACGTGAGGCTGCTCTACAAAATGAAGGACCCCCATGCCCGAACTCTCCCGACTTCGTCGCCTCAATCTGGCGGCGGGCAGTGTGCACGCCATCTCGGCAATTGTCGTTCTGGTCCTCGCCAATAATTTTGCGGTTCCGGTCACCGCGCACTACATGACCGGTCCCCCCGGAACGACCGCACGGCAGTACGTGCAGCTCACGAGTTTCCACATGGCGTGGCTTATCGCGGCATTCTTCGCGTTGTCCGCGATCGCTCACTTTCTCATTTCGGGACCATTGCGTGCACGGTACGAATCCCATCTCGCGCGCCAGCGAAATCCGTACCGCTGGCTCGAGTACTCCGTGTCGTCGTCGCTGATGATCGTAGCGATTGCGGAACTCACGGGTATTGCGGATGTCGCCGCACTCCTCGCGCTGATTGGCGTCAACGCGTCCATGATTGGTTTCGGCTGGATGCAGGAGCGTTACGAAACGCCCGGCGGGGGACTCACACCCTTCTGGTTAGGTTGCGGCGCAGGGGTCATTCCCTGGTTGGCCATCGGCGTGTACCTGATTGGTCCCGGAGCTCACGCGCACGCGCCCGGTTTCGTCTACGGAATTTACGTGTCACTCTTCGTAGCGTTCAACTGTTTCGCTCTCGTCCAGTACTTGCAGTACAAGAAGATTGGGCTCTTCGCCGACTACCTCGTTGGTGAGAAGACCTACATCGTCCTCTCCTTCGTGGCGAAGTCACTTTTGGCCTGGCAGATTTTCGCCTCCACACTCACCGCCACATCCATTGGGCACTAGATGACTTTCCAGCATCGCCACAGGTCGTCACTATGAGTCGCGTCTTCGTGACGGGGGCTACGGGATACGTCGGTGGCCGGCTGGTCCCACGGCTCTTGCGAGATGGTCACCAGGTGCGATGCCTCGTGCGGCGGCCCGGGAAACTCGACCGGGTCGCGTGGCGCGACGACGTGACCATCGTGGAAGGAGAAGTCGGGAATACACCGGCCGGTGCGATGGACGACTGCGACGTCGCGGTGTATTTGGTGCACGGTATCGGGGACGGACCTGATTGGGTCGCAAAGGAAGTACGTGACGCGGAACAGTTTCGTCGCGCGGCCGAAGTGGCGGGAGTCGGGCGGATCATTTACCTTGGCGGCATGGGTGCCGACGACGCCCGATTGAGTGAGCACCTCTCCAGTCGCCACGCCGTTGGTCGCACCCTCGCGGCCGGGAAGATCCCCGTGACGGAACTTCGCGCCGCCGTCATCATTGGTTCGGGATCGGCAAGTTTTGAGATGCTCAGATACCTGGTCGAAGTTCTGCCCGTGATGGTGACACCCAAGTGGGTCACCACGCGCTCGCAGCCCATCGCGATCGCCGATGTTCTGACCTATCTCTTGCGGGTCATCGAGAATCCGGATCCTTTTCCCGGCGTCTACGAAATCGGCGGACCCGACGTTGTCTCCTACGCGGAGATGATGGCCCTGTACGCAGAGGAGGCCGGACTGCGGCGTCGACGCCTCATCCCGGTTCCCGTTCTCACTCCTCGACTCTCCAGCCACTGGGTGGGCATCGTCACGCCCGTGCCGGCGTCGTTGGCGCGTCCTCTCGTCGACAGCCTCGTGAACGAGGTGGTCGTAAGTGACGATCGAACTATTCGCGACCTCGGCGCCCCCCAACACAGTTTGCGCGACGCCATTCGTCTCGCTCTCGGCCGTACCCGCGACGGCGACGTCCCGACGTCCTTTACCGGAGCCGACTTGCAGCCCTTTCGTCGCTACGAGACGGACCCGTCGTGGGCGGGCGGGACCGAACTCATCGATGAACGAGTGACCACTTCTCCAGCGTCACCCGAGAGACTGTTCGCCACGTTGTGCACTCTCGGTGGTGATCACGGGTGGTACTCCGGAGAATGGCTCTGGCGCATTAGAGGATTCATTGACGTGCTGTGGGGAGGCCCCGGCTTGCGACGCGGGCGGCGAGATCCTAAGGATCTCGTGACCGGCGACTTCGTGGACTTTTGGCGAGTGGAAGAGTTGTCCGCCCCGAATTTTCTTCGCTTGCACGCCGAAATGTTGCTCCCGGGCGACGCATGGTTGGAGTGGACGATCGAGCCCACCGAGGCGGGATCTCGCCTGACCCAACGGGCGCGTTTTAAGCCCCGCGGCCTCTGGGGGCGCCTGTACTGGTACGCGGTTCTTCCGTTTCACTCCCTCGTGTTTCCCGGGTTGCTCCGCGGCGTTGTCAAGGAATCCGAAGTACGTTAGGCATCCGCGGATCGTAGGAATAATGGTCACGCACGGAAGGGCCTTAGTACAAAATGCACAAGAGTTCACTGGCCTGCATGGCCCAGTTCGTGGCGACGTTCCTTGCCCACCGCGCCGACGAATCGCTCGTCATTGTGGACCACGGTTCCGCCGACGTCAACGGCACCTACAAACATCTCTTGACGTCGCCCACGTGGCAGTACATCGGATGTGACCTCGAGGAAGGTCCCAACGTTGACGTCGTGCTCGCCGAACCTTATGGAGCGCTCCCCTTTCCCGACGACTCCGTGGACGTCCTCGTGAGCGGTCAAGTCCTCGAACACGTCGCGTTCCCGTGGGTGGTCGTGACGGAGTACGCACGCGTGGTTCGCCCCGGTGGGCTCGTCTGCATCATTGTTCCCGGTTCGGGTCCAGAGCATTCGTATCCCATCGACTGTTACCGCTATCTGCCCGAAGGTTTGACGGCACTCGCGATGTGGGGCGGATTGAGTGTGGTGGACGTCGCTCAATCGGACGACGTTGCGTGGGGAGATGGCAGCGAGGACTGGCGCGACACCATGGTCGTTGCACAAAAGCAAGCCGGGCCGTTGCACGACGCCGCTCACGTTGATCGCGCACGAGCTCAGCAATTGTCCCGCGAGCCACTGCACCGGGAAAGATCGTTGGTGCGACCTGCGTCAGGATCGTCGTCGACCGTTTAGCGACGTAACAATTTCGGCGTGGCACGCAATTCTCGTCACGAGCGCGCAATTCGGCCGGTGAGAATAAGGTTCTCGAATGACTATTGATCTGGGTGTGGCCTACCGAACCGCGCGAGAAGAAATTATTCGACTTACGACCACGCACGACGCGTCGACGCCAGTTCCCGCGACGCCATTGTGGTCGGTGCGCGAGGTGTGTTCCCACCTCGCGGGAGTGATCGAGGATGGACGCACCGGCAACTTTGCCGGTGCACCGGGCGAGCCGTGGACCGCGGCCCAAGTTGAGCGCGGCGCATCAAAGTCTCTCGAGCAGCTCTTAGAAGAGTGGTCGGTGGGTGCAGTAATTCTTGAAGAGATGCTGTCTGGTGATGAGACTCACGGGCAGTGGCACGCGGTCGCTGACGTCGTGACACACCTCGCCGATATCGCCAACGCGTACGGCGAACCCGCGGCCCTTCCCGTTGGTTTCATTCCCTGGATTGGCCCCAAACTCCTCGGATACTTCGAAGAATCCATAAAGGCGACGGGACTCGAGAGCATTTCCCTGACGACATCGGATTGGGAACTCTTTCGAGCTCGGTTTGGTCGCCGCACACTCGACGAAGTCCGGGCCTATGACTGGTCACACGACCCGAGTGCGTATTTGGAGAAGTTCTTCATTTTCGGCGTCGCGCAAGAATCTCTCCACGAACTGCCACCAACTCAGTAACGACAGAGTGCTGATTCCTCGTAAGGCGACCTCAGAGGTTGGCTGCCCGTTTACCCAAAGTTTTGGTCTACAGGGTCAAGGTCATTTGGCAGTCCCAACGGGATTCGAACCCGTGCCTCCACCTTGAGAGGGTGATGTCCTAGGCCACTAGACGATGGGACCATGAAGCTAGAAACACCAGAAAGTACCGGTATTTCCAACGTCGCTCGGGGGCAAGGACTCG
The DNA here is from genome assembly GCA_903871335.1 of uncultured Actinomycetes bacterium. GTDB lineage: Bacteria > Actinomycetota > Acidimicrobiia > Acidimicrobiales > RAAP-2 > RAAP-2. The sequence goes on along the minus strand of CAIQGE010000011.1, from coordinate 23,652 downwards.
AACCCTGAATAACTGGACCAGAACCAGTTGTGTTGCCAATTACACCACCCCCGAAGGGCTTGGAGATTCTAACCGAGTCGGGCGGGAGCCCGCCAACCACCTAGCCCGCGTGCAACCACCGACTCAATCGCTCGTAGCCCACAAAGCGCGCGGCGCCGACTTCCATCGTCTCCTTGAAGTAATTCAGTGCGAGTCCAGAACCCGTGATCGGCGACGTCGTGGTGGGAGTGGGCGACGGAGAGAACCCTTGGTCCGACGAAATCGCCATAGCTCGGTATTCGTGAAAAGGGTCCGTCACCGTCAGCACGGTGCGCAAGTGGCGGGATTTGAGGGCATTCGCCACCGACGCCACGTTTTGCCACGTGTCATGTCCACCGCCCAGAATGATCGCGCTGCGAGGAACACCGTGAGTTTCGAGATAGGTAGCGGAGACACCGGCTTCCGTGTACACGTCGCCGGGCAACTTCCCACCCGTGACCGCAACAAATGGCGCTCGGTGCGCGTCATAGAGGGCGAGAGCCTCATTCAGTCGAGACGTCAATTCCGCCGAGGGAGTTCCGTTGTCCTCGGTTGTCCCAAAGACCATGATCACGTCAGCACTATTGGTCGAGTGTTGTTGTCCCGTCATCCAGATTTGGACAAAGGTCACGGCGAAATACAGCACCGCCAATGTCAGAACGAGTCCGATCAGCCGCAGCAGCAGCTTCAACGGCCCGAAAATCATCCGCCAGCCTTCGCCAACGCCTCCCGCACCCTTTGCAGCGTTCGTTCGCGTCCGAGCAACTCCAGGGACTCGAACAAGGGAGGGCCGACCGTCTTTCCCGTGACCGCGCACCGAACGGGAGCTTGGGCCTTTCGCAGATTCAGCTCGAGCGTCTCTCCCAATGCCACGACCGCGGCGTGCAGCGACGACGATGTCCACTCGCAGTCGCCAAAGACATCGAGAGATCGGCTCAGCAACTCGCGCGCCTTGTCGTCATTACGGATCGTCTTGTCAAAGGCCGCCTCATCGAAGGGTGCTTCGCTCACAAAGAAGAATTCGATCATCGGCACGATCTCGCCCATCAACGCCACGCGTTCTTGCACCAGCGGCGCGACCGCTTCCCATACCGCAAAGTCAAATGTTTCCTGTGTCCACGGGGGTGCCCCCTCGGTGGGTTGCCACTTCGAGGTCCAGGGAGTGACCCACGGGGCTGCCGCGGCGAGGAAATCCTCGGGGCTGAGCTCGCGAATGTACTCACCATTCATGTGGGCCATCTTCTTGAGGTCGAAGAAGGCTGGTGAGTGCGAGACATCCTCTAGGCGGAACTGTTCAATACACACGGACAGGGGAACTTTTTCCTCATCTCCACGTGGTGACCAACCGAGCAATGAGAGGTAGTTCAAAATTGCGGCCGGCAGGTATCCCGCGTCGCGATACGACTCCACCGCCACTGGGTCGCGGCGCTTCGAGAGCTTCTTGCGTTGTTCGTTCACCAAGATCGGCAGGTGCGCGTACTCGGGAATCGGTACGGTGACGCCGGTCGTCGTGCTCAATGCCTCCCACAGAAGAATCTGTTTGGGCGTATTGGGCAGGTGCTCTTCGCCGCGAATGACGTGCGTGATGCGGTCGTTGCGATCATCGACGACATTCGCGAGTGCGAACAGTGCTGCACCAGATGAACGAGCGACTACAAAATCCTCGATCACCGCGTTCTCGGTGACGACGTCGCCACGAATCTTGTCGTGGACGATGGTGGCACCCTCGCGTGGCGTGCGGAACCTCAGGCCGGTCGTCGGCCCTCGCGGCACGTCGCGATCACGGCAGTAACCGTCATAGCCGGGGGTCTTGTTGTCGCCCTTGCGTTGGGCTACCTCGTCGGACGTGCACGCGCACGGATAGAGATAGCCGCCACGAAACAGATCCTCGACCGCCGCACGGTGAGCGTCGGTGTTGTCCGTCTGCCGAAAGGGTCCTTCGTCCGGATCAAAGCCGAGCCAGTGCATGGCGGCGACGATGCCGTCCACCCACTCCTCGCGATTGCGATCGGCGTCGGTGTCCTCGATGCGAAGTAGAAAGACGCCGTCCGGTGACTGGCGCGCCACGAACCAATTGAAAAGAGCCGTGCGAGCCGAACCGACGTGGAAATATCCCGTGGGCGACGGCGCGAATCGGACCCGAGGTCCGCTCATCGTTACTCGCCGATCGAGATGGCGCCGGTCGGACAGCCGTTGACGGCCTCGCGTAGCTTCTGCTCCAACTCGGGCCCGGGATTCTCGTTCAGGATGTAGAGATAGCCGTCGTCACGAACTTCAAAGATTTCCGGCGCGAGTCCCATGCAGACGGCGTTGCTGGCGCAGAGATCGAAATCGACAATGACCTTCATGGGGACTCCTTTGGGGCGACGATGCTGGTGTCATCGTAGTTCTCCTCGGCCGCCGACTCGCGCAGAAGCTCTTCGAGAAAGGGTCGGTCCGAGAGAATCGCCCGATCGGCGAGGTAGAGACGGCCGTAGCGCTCGAAGTACATGAGCTGCTTGCCTAGGAGGAAATTCCCGCGATCGAAATCGGTCATGAGGCCGCCACCTTCGACAGCCATCTTGTGGATGCGACGCTGGAGACGCAGACGGCGGAAGAGTTCTCGGGCCGAACGGTTCTGAAAGGAGACGCCGTTCGCGCGCGCGACCTCGACCTGGGTCATTGTCATCATTTCCGCGAAGGACACTTCGCCAAAAGGTCGAAGGAGGATCGGTTCGATCATCATTCTCATGAAGGCGGCCAACTGCTCGTCGTCCATGCCCATCGCTTCGCGAATGGACGGACCGTAATTCGAGATGATGTAGTCCGTCACGTCGCGCCAGGCGCTCTCGTCACCGAGTACGGCGGCCAACATGCGAGTGAAGAACCGGTGAGTTCCCGGGTCGAGGCGTCCGACAATGCCCCAATCGATGACGCCGACGCGACCATCGCGCAGCAGGAGGAGATTGCCCGCGTGGATGTCGCCGTGAAAGGTGCCCCATCGCACGGTCATCATGAAGAACCCGCGAATCAGTTGATCGATGAGCGGAGCGGGATCAATACCTAATGCCTCAACGCGCTCGAGATCATCAATGGGCACACCGTCCAAGAATTCCATCGTGAGCACGCTGCGTGAGGAGTACTCCGGGTACGGCACGGGAACGGCAATGAGGTCGAGGTCCGAATCGGCGGTGAGAGCCCGGAAGTGGGCGAGCGCACGCGCCTCATTGCGCAAGTCGAGTTCTTCACCAATCTGGATCCGAAGCCCGTCGAGTTGCTGCAGGGTAGCGCCCGCAATCTGCGCGCCGGTTTGACGGACGAGCACTTCAAAAAGGGGTTCCATCAATTCCAGGTCAGTAGCGACCAAGTGATCAATGCCGGGTCGCAGGACCTTGACGGCCACCGCGGTACCGTCGTGCAACGTGGCCCGATGAACAACGGCGATCGACGCTCGACCAATGGGCGCGGGATCGAAGGTCGCAAAGATCTCCGCGAGATCTCGTCCGAGCTCATCTTCAATGACGCGCTTGATCTCTTCAAAAGGAACAAGCGGTCCGGTATCGAGACAGGAACGAAATTCGTTACTGAGTTCTTCGCCGAAGAGACCCGGGGAGGACGCAATGATCTGGCCGAACTTCACGAACGTGCCACCCGCCTCCTCGAAGGCGACGCGCAACGGGAGCGCGAGACGAGTCACGTCGAGGGGGCCCTTGGTGACGTGCAGGAGCTGACGCGCGGTCAATAGACCGACGCGTCGTCCGAAAATGCGTGTCAGACGGGCGCCACGACGTGCGAGTTCGAATCGCGTCGGCTCCGGCAGACGCCTCGAGTGGTATCGCGGCGCACCGGCGTTTTGAGAATCGAGCACCTCTGCACCCTACGGGTCACGCACGACCCGTCACTCGACGCCCCTAGGCGGTGAGGTAACGCTCGAGTTCGTCGAGGGCACCCGTGTACACGGCCGTGAACAAATCGAGCATCTCGTCAGGATCCGCTTCCGTGTACCAGCTCACCCGCGCGCCGGCCGGGTCGTCGTGCACGGTGATCGTGACCAGGTGGTGCGTCACGGGCATTCCCTCAACGATTTGATACGTAATTGACCGCGTCGCGTCGTCGCGAGCCACGAGACGCTCACGCAACTCGCTGCCAAACACCGTCAGTAGACGGTCGCCATTGTCGTCAATTCGGAAAGCCTCAATCGCGGGCATGACCTTCTGGAGGCCCGCGAAGTCACCAACCGCGTCCCAAGTAGCCTGCGGCGACGCCGACACAATCTTCTCAATCACAGTGTGCGCCACGGCGACTCCCCTTTTCTCTCGTGCGAACAAGGTCGCTCTGCCTACACTACAAAAGTCGCTCGGCCCACAAGGGGGGTTCATGGAACATCGCTCACTCGGAAAGCTGTCGGTCTCGGTTGTCGGAATTGGCTGCAACAACTTTGGTGCCCGACTGGACCCCGACGGAACGGCCGCGGTGGTGAACGCGGCCATCGACGCCGGCATCAACTTTTTTGACACCGCCGATATTTACGGCGGCACCAAGAGCGAGGAGTTCCTGGGCCGAGCGCTCGGCTCACGGAGGAGTGAGGTCGTCGTAGCGACCAAATTCGGCCTTCCCATCGATGGCGAACGCTTCGGCGCGCACCCCGACTACGTGCGTCGCGCGTGCCAGGACTCTCTGACGCGCCTCGGCACGGACTACATCGACCTGTACCAACTTCACATCGCGGACGACAACGTGCCCATCAGTGACACCCTCGGCGCCCTGCACGAACTCGTCCGTGCGGGATACGTTCGCGAAATCGGGTGTTCGAATCTGTCCGTCGCCCAACTGCGCGCGGCGAAGGAAGCGGCCGGTGATGGCCCCGCCTTCGTATCCATTCAAAACCAGTACTCGCTGTTGTGGCGGGAACCCGAGAACGATGGCGTTCTTGACGAGTGCGCGACACTCGGACTGGGATTCCTTCCCTACTACCCACTCGCCAACGGACTCCTGACAGGAAAGGTCCGTCCGGGTGAGCCCATCGCGGAAGGGACCCGGCTCGCACTCATGCCACCCGAGCGCAGTGCGCACTGGTTGAGCGAAGACTTCCTAGCGCGCGTAGACGCTCTGCTCACATACGCCGACGAGATTCAGGTTCCGCCATTGGAACTCGCGTTTTCATGGCTGCTCAGCCACGAGGCCGTTTCGTCGGTCATCGCGGGCGCGTCCACACCCGCCCAGGTTGAGGCCAACGCTGCTGCTCCACGACCGTTGAGCCCGGAGGTCATCGCGCGGCTCAACGAACTGACGGCCTAAGAGAAATTCGGTCCCTCGAGGATCTTGATGCCGAGTTTGCGGCTGCGCCCCGTCTCGAAAATTAGCGACAACGTGAGCCGCGTCACGTATTCGAGGATGTGATCCTTCGACAGGTCCCCAACGCGCACCGGACGAAGGCCCGTTGCGGCAATGAGCGACGTGATGTGATTCCCGTCCACACCGTCCGGACCGCACCACGCGAGATCGAGCGCGACACCGTCAATCTCGGGGTCCAGAAAGTTCTCCCAACCCAAGGTGCACCAGGCTCTCGCGACCCGGGCGGTCGGGGTGTACTGCTCAAAGAGCGGGAGTTGGCTGTAGGACGCGGCGCCCACTTTGTTCGTGGCGTCGATCAGCAGGTGGCCCGCGAGGCGGCTCCCGCGTGTCGCGAGGAGTTCCTCCACGGCCGGTCCCGGCACCGCAATGATGAACGTGTCCGTGTCCGCAGCGAGATCGTCGAAGGACACCACCGGAATGTCCGACACCGTGGTCGAGCGGGGATCGCGCGACACGAGCACCGCGTCCACATCACCGCGCCGCAGGGACGCGGCAATGGCGATGCCCACGGCTCCGGTGCCCACAATGGCCACCGGCGTCATTAGGAGCTCTTGACCGCCGCGAGCAGCTTGGTGAGGGTGTCCTTGGCGTCACCAAACAAGAGAACCGTCTTCGGGTCAAAGAGAAGGTCGTTCTCCACACCCGCGAATCCTGGTCGCATCGAACGCTTCAAGAAGACGACGTTCTCCGCGTCACCGGCGTTGATGATCGGCATCCCGTAGATCGGGGAACCGGGGTCGGTCTTGGCGGACGGGTTGACGGTGTCGTTGGCGCCGACGACGAGGGCAACATCCGCCGTCGTCAACTCGGAATTCGCCTCGTCCATTTCCTTCAATTTCTCGTACGGAATATTCGCTTCGGCGAGGAGCACGTTCATGTGCCCGGGCATACGACCCGCCACCGGGTGAATGGCGTACAGAACTTCCACACCCTTCGCCTCCAGTTCGTCAGCCAATTCGCGAATGACGTGCTGTGCTTGCGCCACGGCCAGTCCGTAGCCTGGAATGATCACGACCTTGCTCGAGTAGCTGAGAAGGACACCAATGTCCTCCGGCGTACCAGAACGCACCGTACGACCATCTTCTCGTTCGGCCCCGGTGGCTGTGACCACCGAACCAAAGGCGGAGAACAGCACGTTGGCCAGGGAGCGACCCATGGCCGCACTCATCATGCGGGTGAGCAAGATACCCGAGGCACCGACCAAGGTACCCGCGACGATCAACAAGTTGTTGCCGAGAGTAAATCCCGACGCCGCCACGGCGAGGCCAGTGAACGAGTTGAGCAACGAGATCAATACCGGCACGTCCGCGCCACCGATGGGCAGCACGAAAATGATGCCGAGAACGAAACTCACGGCCAACAGAACCCACAGCAGCATCGTCGACGACGTGACCAGAATGATCACGATCAATGCGACGGCCGCTAGGGCGAAAATCGCGTTGATGATCTGCTGACCCGGGTAGGTAATGGGTCGACCCGTCATCAACTCCTGCAACTTCGCGTACGCAATCGCGGAACCCGAGAACGACACGGTACCGATAAGAACCCCGAGCAGCACTTCCAGCGTGACGTAGGTCGCGGGCTTTTCGGCGTGGATATGCATGAACTCCGTGATCGACACGAGGGCCGCGGCTCCACCACCCACACCATTGAAGATGGCCACGAGTTGTGGCATCGAGGTGATCTGCATGAAACGCGCGGCGGGAACAGCGACGATGGCGCCGATGAACATGCCGAGCAGAATCAAAGGAATGTGTCGCAGGTTGTGACCATCGGACGTCTGGTGGAAGAACGTGGCACCCACCGCCAAGGTCATACCGCCCGCCGCGATGATGTTGCCCAGCCTCGCGCGCTTCGGGCTACCCAAACCCTTCAGCGCAATGATGAAGGTGGTCGCCGCAATCAGGTAAATCAGATCTAGAAGCGTGCCCCGACTCACTGGCCTTCTCCCTCAGTCTTGGCCTTACGGGCCGACGGACTCTTCGACTTAAAGAGCTCCAACATGCGGTCCGTCACGACGAAACCGCCAACGACGTTCAACGTCGCGAGGATCACGGCGAGGAATCCGAGTACTTCTTCGGCCGACGTCGTGGCCGATCCGAGAATGATCATGGCGCCCACGAGAATGACCCCGTGAATGGCGTTGGAGCCACTCATGAGGGGCGTGTGCAAAATGCTCGGCACCTTGGCGATGATCTCGATACCCACGAACGCGCTGAGCACGAACACGGTGGTGTACTGCAAGATCGCGTTACTCACTGGCGGTCTCCTTCACTTCTGGGGTGATCGCGACGTGCGCCACACCCAACTTCTCGGCCGTCGGCGCGTGATTCACTGCGCCGTCGCGGGCGACCGTCACTCCAATGACGACTTCGTCGTTCCAGTCCGGAGCGACCTGACCCTTCGCACCAAAGAGGGCCAGCAGCTTGAGGACATTGTTCGCGAACATGAAACTCGCGTGCGTGCCCATCTCGGCGGGCGGATTCGTGAGGCCGACGACGCGTACGCCGTGGTGCTCAACGACTTCACCGGCCTTGGTGAGTTCGCAGTTGCCACCGCCGTCGGCGGCCATGTCAATGACGAGTGAACCTTCGCCCATCGCTTCGACCATGGCCGTCGTCATCAGGATCGGCGCCTTGCGGCCCGGAACGGCCGCCGTCGTGATCACCACGTCGGCGTTGGCGACTTCGTTGACGAGCGCCGCCTGCTGCTGCTGACGCTCTTCGTCAGTGAGTTCGCGCGCGTACCCGCCCGCGGCGTCGGCGGTCACGCCGAGCTGTACGAAGGTCGCGCCCGCTGATTCCGCCTCTTCCTTCGCCGCGGAACGAACGTCATACGCCCGCACCTTCGCACCCAAACGACGGGCGGTCGCAATCGCCTGTAGACCCGCGACACCGACACCCATGACCAAGACGCGAGCGGGTCGAATGGTTCCCGCGGCGGTGGTGAGCAGGGGGAAGAATCGGTCAAAGTACGTGGCTCCCGCCAGGGCGGCGCGGTACCCACTCACCGTGGCCTGACTGGACAACGCGTCCATGTACTGGGCTCGAGAAATTCGCGGCAAGAGGTCGAAGGACAAGATTGTCACCCGACGATCCACCAGCACTTTGACGACATCGCTGGCGAGAAGTGGGGAGAGGAACGACAGGTGTATCGAACCCTCCGGGACTGTCGCCGCCTCGTCCAGTGTGGGCGGGTTCACCCGCAAATTGATGTCGCCACTCGGCGCGTCGGCGATGGTCGCCCCCACGTCGGTATACGTCGAGTCTGGAAAGTGGGCTTTTTCCCCGGCGCCACGCTCAACGACAACTTCCCAACCATCGTTGACGAGTGCTTTGACGGCCTCGGGCGTTAATGCCACTCGAGTCTCGCCCGCCCGGGATTCGCGGAACAGAGCAATTCGCATTACCTAGTTCTACCAGCCCCGCAAACCCCCCTGAGACATTCACGGTGGCGTTGTCTCATTGTTCTTCGGTCGCGCGCACGAAGTTGATCAGTACATCCGAAGCGACCTGCGGTGACTCGAGTGGCAGCCAGTGCCCGAATCCTTCGAGTCGTTCGAAATGAAACCCTGCGGTGCAGTAGTCGCGTGAATTCGACATTTGACGTTCGCTGAGAGCGAAGTCGCCCGTCGACCAGACCCCGAGCGTGGGTACGGCAATCGGCGGTAACACCGGAGGATCCGCGACGAATGCTTCGGGTGGAATATTCGCGCGGTACCAGAGCAAGTGAGTTCGCATTTGGCCGTCGCGTTCCAGTTCGGTAATCACTTCTTCCACCCGAGGATGTCCGAGCCAGGTGCGCATGGCTTCGTAGTCGTGTCGTCGAAGGAAGGCCTCACCGAGACCTTCGTGCGCAAATAGCAAGGTGTACCAACTCTTGATCTGCTGTTCCAATCCTGACGAACGAAACGACGTCGGGTGCCCCACCGAGAATGCCGCCAGTCGCGATACGCGCTCGGGGGCGTACGCGGCGGTGACCCAGGCCACGTTGGCCCCCCAGTCGTGTCCCACGAGGACGACGGGACCTTCGCCCAGTTCATCAATGATGGCCATCACGTCGGCGACGAGTTCGAACATCTTGTACGCGGCGACGTCCTCGGGCTTTGACGACTGTCCGCACCCGCGCAAGTCGGGGACCAGGCATCGATACCCGGCGTGGACCAAGAACGGTACGACCTCACTCCACACGTCACCCGTGTCGGGCCACCCGTGCAACAAAAGCACTGATTCACCCTCACCGTACGTTCGCACGCGCAGCCGCACGTCTCCTCGTTGCACCACACGCTCGTCCATCGCCCGAACGTAGCGCGTTCGCGACGCCACTCTGCTAAACCGAGCGCGTGGACACCGCGCGGATACTCGTTCCTTCGGCCATTGGCCCGTGGGTCGTCGAGGGCGACGCCGACGGCATCACCGAAGTCCATATGCCGAACGATCGCGTGCGCCCGACGACGTCTGTCGCTCCACGAGCTCTCAGCGAAGCGGCGACGCAGCTCACCGAATACTTCGCAAAGGAGCGGACGACGTTTTCGGTGGACTTGCACTTGCGAGGAACACCTTTTCAACACGACGTGTGGCTCGCCCTGACCGCGATTCCCTACGGCGAAGTGAGGTCGTACGCCGAAATTGCCATTGCGGTCGGACGGCCGCACGCGTACCGGGCCGTCGGGAACGCCAATGGTCGAAATCCGTGGCCCATTTTCGTTCCGTGCCATCGCGTCATCGCCGTGAACGGTCTCGGTGGTTACGGCGGCGGTCTCGACGTGAAGACGTTCTTGCTGCGCCTCGAAGACGCCGACACCCGCGGTGTCGATCTCGCTGAGCCCTTACGACTCGCCCACTAGCGACAGAGCGCGACGAGCGGCGCGACGACCGCTCACGAGCGCACCTTGAATCGACGGCGTTTCCGTCCAGTCGCCCGCGACAAGGACACCATCAATGGAAAGGTCACGTCGTAGCGAGAGGGGTGGACGTAGATCAGGCAGCGCGTGTGGGATCTCGTTCCTCACAATGAGCTGTACGTCCGCGGTCGCGAGACCGTAGAGGCGCGCCACGTCCTCGGCAACTCGGTGTTCATCCTCGACCCGACGTGCACCGTTGTAGCTCGCGGCAATGAGTGACGAACCTGGTGGTGCGTACGCAGGCGAGGCCGCCGACATGTCCACCATGTTCGTCGTTCGACGTCCGTCCAGATCAAGACGCAGGATCGGAGTTCCGTTGAGCGAAGGCGTCGCAAACCACGACGTCGTCACCCCGTTCTCCTCTGGCGCCGATATCCCCGGGATCAAGCCCCGCGCTGCCGCCGCCTCAGTGGCCACAATGACCACCTTGGCGCTGAATGATGCATCGTCGCTCCGCACGGCATGCGCACTCACCGATCGCACACGCGTGGATAGATGGATGTCCACATTGGCCAGTGACGAGGCCATCAATTGGGGCAGGGCACGCACACCCTGAGCGGGCACACCCAGTGTCCCTCGAACGAAACTTCGCAACGCTAACGACGTGAAGCGCCAGGACGTTGCGAGGTCATCACGTAGAAGAACACCCGACAAGAACGGCCGCCACAATTCCTCGATCACCCTCGAGGTAAACCCCAGTTCCCGCAAGGCGTCGATGGTCGACACGTCGGGCGCCGTTTCGAGATGTGTGACGCTGGGTCGCGACACCCGGGTGATCAGGCGACCCGCGCGAAGAAGATCCTGCGCGTTGCCGGGAAATGCGCGAAGCGTTGTCGCGATGCTTCGAGGATCTTGCCTCGGGTCACGAACCACGTGGTCCGCTCCGTGGTGCCGAAGGACCACTCCGCGCTCGAAGGGCGCCAACGACAATGTTGCGAGGTCGACCGCGGCGCGAAGTTCGGGATAGGCCGTGTTGATGATTTGAAAGCCGCGGTCGATGACAAAACCGTCCACGACGTCCGTAGCGACACGGCCTCCCACCTGAGCTGCCGCGTCGAGCAGACCCACGTGCAGCCCCGGTCGCTGCAGAACTTGCGCGGCCCGCAGACCCGCCAGTCCGGCGCCCACGATGATCACGTCATAGGAATTCACGCCGTTACTCACGGTCGGACGAAGGAGCAATGACGGGATCGACGCTCGGAACTTCAAGACGCCACAAACTGGGCGCCGTCGTGCCGAATGCGGCGACGTACCAGGAACGTTGCGCTCGGCGAATGACGACCCACGCCGTGCGGTACAGGACGAGTGCCGCGGGCAGTTCGACGATGAACGCCTCCAGAACCGATTGGCGAAAGTCACCGCTTCGTGCCGTTGTGACGTCAAACCACGCGTCGATGAGAAACATCGTGGCCGTGGCGACCGCGATGAACGCGAAAACCATGCGACGTTTCCACGCCGCCCAGATCAGAGTGAACAGAGCGAGCACCTGTACAGCGTCCAATCCCACCCACGCCAAACGCCAATGTTCGGCGACGTAGGTTCTCGGCAGTTTCCACTCAAGAAAAATGGTCCACGCGGACAACGCCGTCGTCGAGATGACCAGTGTCGATAGGAACAGCGGACGTCCGTGTCGAACGAGTTGTGGAGGAATGGAAGCGTGACTCCGCACGCCTACGCGGCACCGCCAGCGGCCTGCGCGGCGGCCATGGCGTTCACACCCGCTTCAAAAGCACTCAACTGTTCGGCGCTGAGCACTTCGAGGTACACGGCCATTTGCGTCGTCGTCATGGTCTCGGCGCGCTGCATGGCCTCCGTGAGTTCCTCACTCGGAGTCGGCGCGTCATCCTCGGAGTAGCCGTGCAACTTGAAGATGGTGGCGTTCGTCGCGTAGCACGCGTGCGCCGCTGCGATCTCGACGGCCTTCACCGAATCAATGTGCACGCCGCCACGCAACTCTCGCAGAAGGATGGTGGCGAGGTAGGCGGCGCGCACCGGCGACGCGGGAACCTCTGCCGCGCGGTAGCCATCAAACAGCGAGTAGCGACCACCGGGCACGGCGTCGATCACGATGCGAGCGGCGTCAGCGTACGCACGTAACGTGGCGTCGTCGATACCGGCGAAGGTCCGCTCGGCATACTGATAGGCCGCCTCGAGGTGAGCGGGGACGACGACCTCGATATCGCCCTTCTCCCGTGATCGAGTCCACAACATGTCAATGGCGTTGTCGTGAAAGAAATAGAAAGCCTCGGTCACGGTGTCTGCATCGACATCACCCAACACGCCCGCGCGGCCGAGACCGTAGAACTCAAAAACGTTCAGTCCCATCCCCGCCGCGAGCTCCGCGGTGTTCGAATCGAAGTAATAGGACATGCCGAGGGTCTGAATCGGACCAGCGACGTTGGTTTCGACGAGATAAGTAGTCACCAGCGCAGATTAGAGCCTGTCCGACAATTGACGCGCCACTCTCAGTAACGTTGGTCTGCGTTCGCGCGATCTATGGAAACTTTCGCACTCACCCCCTGGCGTCAGGCCGTCGATGTGGCGTCGCGGTCCATTGCGAAGGAAATGACCCGCCGGGGTCAGATGGTCGCTCGCACCGTGACGAGACGCCACGAAGAACCTGACATCGAGATTGGTTGGCGTGTTGTCAACTTGGATCTCCACGGTCGCGTGTTTCGCTACCGCGTGACGGACAACGACGACGCCCATGGTCCGAGCGGTCCCGGCACCCCTCCGATTTGGGCCATCAACATCCACGGCTACTTCGCCGGGGGCTCCATGTACGCTCGCGAATCTCTTCGGTTGGCGCAACGCCTCGGTTGGCGCGTGGTCAATCCTTCTCTGCCCGGATTCGGTGGCTCGGCCCCCTTGGATTGGGGTGCTGTCTCCATTAACGCGCTGAGCGACCACATCGACATCGTGCGTCAAGAGTTGGGCATTGAGAAATTCGTGTTACTCGGACATTCGATGGGTGGAGCGGTCGCTATTGACTACGCCTCGCGCCACGTGCGTGACGTGTTGGGCGTTATCTATCGCGACGGAGTCGCCACTCCCGAGTGGCAAGAACGACACGGCCTACCCGCGCGTTTGGTCGGAACGGTCCTCCCGGATGTCGCGCCCATGGTCGACCTCGCATCCGCCATCGCGCTCGACACGCCCGACCTCATGATCGGACACATGTTCACGACCATTCGTGCACTCATTCCCGATCTGTCGAGCAATTTCAAGACCGTCGCGCATTCCGCGCCGGTGGCGACCATGCTGATGCATCTCGATCTCACCGAAAGCGTTCGCCACGTAGCTCGAGCCGACGTGCCGATCTACGCCGCGTGGGGTTGTTTTGACCGGGTGGTCACGTCGTCGGCCGCCGCCGCTTTCGAACGAGCCGCGAACACCACCGTGCAGTGGGTACCCGGCGGGCATTCGTGGATGTTGGCGCGTCCGAGTGGCATGTGCGACCTGCTGACTCATGTGCCTTCGGGGATGGCCTATAACGATGTCCTCAACGAACGCTGGCGCCTCGAGCAACATCCGCCACTGCGACGAGTGGTCTAGACCTACTGCAAGTAGAGGTCGCCGTTCGCGCCTTCGACGATGTTCAGCACCGTCAGCCCCGTCGTGGCTGGTCCCTGGAGAACTTGACCCGTCGCCGCATCGAACTGCGAGCCGTGGCACGGACACATGATGCGATTTTGTCCGGGGGAATAATTCACTGGACAACCGGCGTGAGTGCACGTTGCGTCGTAGCCGACGAACGTGTTCTCCGCGGTGCGGATCACGAGTCCCGGGTCGCCAGAACTCGGGATAGTGAACGTGGCCGATGAATTCACCTTGATGCTGGACGCCGGTCCGAGACTGAGTCCACTCGTCCCCGGCGTCGTTGTTGCTCCCGGCGTCGTCGTTGTCGAACCAACGGTCAAATGGGTAGTGCCACCCTGGGCGTTGTTCTTGGCGACTTGACCGGCACCGACGGCGGCGCCCGCAAGCAGGATCGATGTACCCGCCGCAATTCCGGCCGACGTCGCGGTGAGCAATGCGGTTCGACGATCAACTCGTGCGCCCACTTCTTCGGTCACGTTGGGTACGTCGTCGAGAAAGGGACAGCCGTGCGGCACACACTTGCCATCGCCGCGGGCGCTGCACGCGCCCTTCTTGTACGCGCCGCACACGGACTGAACCTGCGCAAAGGTGACGGCCACCACCGACGGATCGGGGGCACCGAACTCTCGCGTCGCGCGGCGCTTGATGTACCCGTCCAGCGACAGACGCATCGAGGGGGCGGCCACGATCATGGGCATCCAGGCGAAAAAGAAAACAATGTCCGCGCCCGTGAAATACGGCGTCGAGTGGAACGAGACGGTGAGAAACAGCGTGAAGCTCAAAATGGCGCCGCCAATAGCCGCGACCCTGCTCAAGAGTCCCACGAGCGTCCCGAGACCAATGGCAATCTCGGCCACGGCGATGATGATGCCAATCGTGAGCGCGGCACCCGAAAAGTGCGCGAGCAGCGAGCCGATGGGACTGACGCGCACGGAGCCCTGGAACTGGGCTTGAATCGAGGACGGGTCCTTTGCGTCAAAAAAGTGTGGATTGGAAAACTTCTGAATCCCGGCGTACAAGAACGTGACGCCCAAGAAGAGACGTAACGGCAGCAGGGCCCAGTCGCTGAGCGACGCCGCACGAGGCGGCGGGCTCACCGTGTCGATAAAGGGCGTGCTGGTGGGCTTGGGTGCAGGCATGAGAAGTCCTTTCACGTTCACTCTAGGTAGTCGCGTCACGTGCCCGTGGGAGCGACAACAATGGAGTGATGCAAACCGCGGCGATTCTTACCTGGGTCTTAAACGAAATCCAAAAACTCAGCCCGACGTTCGTTTACGTCGTTATTTTCGCCCTGGTCTTTGGCGAGGCGGCGATCTTCTTGGGGTTCATTCTCCCGGGAGAGACCGCAGTCCTCGTCGGCGGCGCCGTCGCCAGCCGCGGACACGTCAACATCTTCGTGCTGTGCGGCATCGTGGTTGTCGCGGCGATCATTGGGGACTCCGTTGGCTACTTCGTGGGAGAACGATACGGACATCGGATACTCGGATTCCCGGTCATCCGCCACCGCCGCGTCGCGCTCGAACGGGCGCTCGAAAACCTACAAAAACAAGGACCGCGCTACGTCTTTATCGGTCGCTTCACCGCTTTCCTTCGTGCCGTGATGCCGGGCCTCGCCGGAATGAGCAAGATGCACTACCGGCGCTTTTTTGTGGCCAACGCCGCGGGAGGATTGGTCTGGGGAATTGGCTTCACCCTGCTCGGCTACCTCGCCGGCAGCGCACTGGCGAAGGTCGAGCACTACGCGTCCGTGGGTGGACTGATCTTGCTCGCCCTGGTCGTGACGTTCTTCGTGTGGCGACACTTTCGAAGCAAGAAAAAAGAGCAAGCTGAAGAGGCCGCGTGGTTGGCTGAACACCCCGACTTTGATACGGGCGATCCGAACGCGTCCTAGGCGAGAGCCTCACGGACGTCGTCACCCAGGACCACCTGCCAACGCTCCTCACGCCACGCCACCATGCCGGCGGCTGATGCGGTCGGACCACTTCCTCGCACGAGCGATCGCAAATGGATGTCATCGACGCCTCGCACCGACGCCAACGTCGTCGCGAGTGCACTCGCCGGTCCCGTCACCGGCAGTTCGCGGATTCGTCGTCGGGCCAACGGGCCGAGAACGTTATCGTCAGCGCAGCGACGAACGAGGCGCTCCAATTGATCTCGCGCGGCCGCGCCGTCTGCCGTCGCGCGGCGGCGCCACGGCGGCCGCGAACCGTCGTTGAAACCACCTCGAACAAGTTCCTCGGCGTGCGCGAACGGCACGACATTGTCAACAAGACCGTCCAGACGTTCTCGTACGCGACGAGCGTGGGTCGTCAGCCGCTCGAACGTCCAGGGCAGCAGCCAGGCTTCGGGACCGAGCCACGACGGCCACGCGGAATCCACTAACACGACCGAACAGAACAGACCGAGCGACCGCGCGTGACGCAGCGCCTCGGCGTAGGTCTCGTACGCCGCCTCGTTCACCTGATCCACTCGCGGCTCCAAGCGCGCCCACTCGACAGTCAGGGCAATTCCGTCTAGGCCAATCTCGGGGACGAGGGAGATGACCGGGCCCAACTGCGTGAAGAGGTTCTCCTCGCTTTTCGGGCCTTCGATGTGGCCGAGTTGAATAGCCGCGGAGTAACAAGTCGCCGGTGCGTCTCCGTGATCAAACCCGCCTTCAACCGCGTAGCCGTCGATCGTTGCGAGGCGAAGAGGACGCTCAGACACCCTCACAGTGTCGCACGCGCGATCACGGTGGCGACTTCCACTAAGTTTTCGCCGAGCGCTTGACGTGAGCGCACGAGGAGATGCCATGGCTGACGAACTCATCATTGAACGACGTGGACACGTTGAATTGTTGACGATCAATCGTCCCGATGCGCGCAACGCGATGAACCGCGCCGCGGCGCTCGCGTTGAGCGACGCACTCGACAACGCCGAGACCGACGACGACGTGTGGGTCGTCGTGCTGACGGGTGCCGGTGACAAGGCGTTCTCGGCGGGAATGGACCTCAAGGCGTTCGCGACCGGCGAATTCCCCATTACCGAAAAGGGCTTCGGCGGACTAACCCAGCGTGACTTCCCGAAGCCACTCATCGCCGCCGTCAACGGATCGGCTCTGGCGGGTGGGTTTGAATTGATGCTCGCCTGCGACATGGTGGTGGCCGCTGACCACGCCAAGTTCGGCATTCCCGAGGCCGCTCGCGGACTCGTCGCGGGTGCGGGCGGACTTATTCGTCTGCCCAAGCGAGTTCCTCTGGCCCTCGCCTACGAATTGGCCCTCACGGCCGAACCCATTACCGCGCAGCGCGCGTACGAACTCGGATTGGTGAACGAAGTGGTCGCGGGTCCTGACGTCCTCACGGCCGCACTGGCCTTGGCCGAACGAATTGCGAAGAATGCTCCTCTGGCCGTGCGCACCTCAAAGTCGATCATGAAGCAAGCGGCGGAACTGCCCGAAGTCGAGTCATGGCCAATTAATAACGAAGCCTTCGGCATGATTGGCCGGTCGGCCGACGCCATGGAAGGTGCCATTGCGTTCGCCGAGAAGCGTCAGCCGAATTGGCAGGGCAAGTAGTGCTCGCCACCGCACACCTGGCGCCGGGTCTGGACATCCTGCGTATCTCCTTGCACGTCTTGGCCGCCGCGGTGTGGATTGGTGGTCAGATTGTCGTGGCCGGATTGCTGCCCACCGTTCGTGGCTTCGGCGACGATGCGCCCAAGAAGATCGCTCGAGCCTTCGCACGCCTGAGCTGGCCGGCGTTCGCGGTCCTGATCATCACGGGTATTTGGAATGTCGCCGCCCTGAAGAACGGGGACGGTAGCCAGTCCTGGTCCGCCGTTATGGGGATCAAGTACGTGATGGTCATCTTGGCCGGTGGCCTTGTCTACGTGCACACCACGGCGACGAGTCCGAAGTTGAAAGGCGCGTCGGCGGGAATTGCCCTGCTCGCGTCAGTGGCCGCCATGGTGTTGGGCGTAGGCCTCGCCGGCTGAGCCACCGCGGAGCGCCGTCGCGCACTACTGTTCCCATCAAGTACTTCCCGAATTAAGGAGTCAACATGTCGATCGCTGAAATTTTCGGTCCTGACCTTCTCATCGTTGTCATCGTCATCGCCGTGGTGATCTTCGGTGGTGCCGCCATCCCGAAGTTGGCCCGCAATCTCGGATCCGCCAAGACGGAATTCGAAAAGGGCCTCAAGACGGGCAAGACTGAAGCGGAAGCCAAGGCTGCCGACGACGTCAAGCCCGACACCACTGCGTAACCCGAGACCACTGCGTTAGTAATGCCCGCAATGGCGAGACCGTTGCCGCGGGTCCATCCGGGAACGAATGGGGCCTAATGGGCCACGGTCTTCGTATATTCGAGGCGCTCACGAGAAAATCCCGCGCGGAACGGCCGCTTGTCAGAGGTACCCTCTCGCACCCGGGTGCTTGAACGATCCGACCTCGAGAGGTCGATGGAATCCTTTCGGCGGATTCGGCGTGGCATCGATCGGGTTCCATCTCGGACACTCGGCTCGCCCTTGTCCTACGTCACTAGGAGAAACCCCAAGCGCTATCGGCATTGTTCAACCTGTGGTTCGAAAAAAATGACTAAGGTTTCCTCCGTGGATTCGACACCCCAACCCCCCAAGGGTGCGAAGAGCCGCGTGCGCCTTTCTCGGCGCGTTCGTGGCTTCCTCGCGCTCCCCGTGGCCGCCCTTATTTTGTCTGGATGTACCGTGCCGTCGTTTGGCGCGTACGAGTCCAATACCGAAACGGGTAGGTCGACGTATCACCTCTGGCAAGGCTTCTCCATTGCTGCGGCCATCATTGGTGGCTTAACGCTGCTCCTGATCTTGTGGGCCGTGGTTCGCTACCGCCGCAAGAGCGTGGACGCCATTCCGAAGCAGACGCAGTACCACCTGCCGCTCGAGTGGTTCTACACAATTGTGCCGATTCTGATCGTCTTTGGTCTCTTCGCCGCCACGGTCGTGGTGGAAAACAAGGTCACCGCCGAACCGAAGCCGGCGGTGACGGTTGACGTCCAGGCCGTGCAGTGGGGCTGGAGCTTCTCCTACCCCGGCACCAATGCCCTGATCACGGGACAAACGACGCAGGCGCCGATGTTCGAGATACCCGCGGGAGAGAATGTTCACTTCGTCCTCAACTCCACGGACGTTGTTCACGGCTTCTACTTGCGCGATTTCAACTTCTCGCGACTCGCCATTCCGGGAATCGCCAACCAGTGGACGTTTAACGCCATCAACACCGGTGAATTCTTTGGACAGTGCACCGAATTGTGCGGTTTGTACCACTCAATCATGTACTTCCGCGTGAAGGTCGTGACGCCGTCTGAATTCAAGGCTTGGGTCGCGAAGTTCAACACACCCGAAGGAGCCCGCGCCGCGGAAGCCGCCGCCCTGGCGTCCAAGCAGCAGTTGAGTTCCATTATCCCGACCCGCCCGACTACCAACCACGGAGTCAACTAATGACTGACGTTCTCGAACACGCCGCCGCTGAAGGCCACAGCCACGACGAGCACGGCCACGACGAACACCACGGACCCAGCGGTCTGCTCAAGTGGCTGACCACGACCGACCACAAAATCATCGGTATGTCGTACACGATCACCTCGGTGATCATGCTGGTCGTCGGTGGAGCCTTTGCGGAATTGATCCGCATTCAGTTGATGTCGCCGAACGGCACCTTGGTGAATTACGCCCAGTACAACGAGCTGTTCACCATGCACGGTTCCGTCATGATCTACTTGTTCGCTGGTCCGTTCGCGTTCGGAGCTCTGGCGAACTTCGTGGTGCCGATCCAGATCGGTGCTCCGGACATGGCCTTCCCGCGTCTCAACGCGTTGTCCTACTGGCTGTACCTCTCAGGATCCATCACGATGCTCCTCGGCTTCTTCACCGCTGGTGGCGCTGCGAACTTTGGCTGGGTCGGATACGCCCCGCTGTCGAACGCCGCCAACTCGCCTGGAGCGGGTGCGGACTTGTGGATTGGCGCGTTGCTGTTGACCGGTTTCTCGGCCATTTTCACGGGTGTGAACCTGGTAGCCACCATCTTCTACTTGCGTGCGCCGGGAATGACCCTCTTCCGCATGCCGATTTTCACGTGGAACTTGCTCGTCACCGGCATCCTGATCCTGCTGGCCTTCCCCGTGTTGACGGCGGGACTCATCATGTTGTTCGCCGACCGCCACTTCGGTACCCATATCTACGAGGTCGCCGGAGGTGGTGTACCGGTCTTGTGGCAGAACATCTTCTGGTTCTGGGGACACCCTGAGGTGTACATCCTCGCCCTGCCCTTCTTTGGTATGACCACCGAGATCATCTCCGTGTTCTCGAAGAAGCCGGTCTTCGGTTACAAGGGCATGGTGTTCGCCACCCTCACCATCGCGGCCTTGAGCCTCGGCGTGTGGGCGCACCACTTGTTCACCACCGGCACCGTCCTGTTGCCGTTCTTCTCCATCATGAGTTTGCTCATCGCGGTTCCGACCGGCATCAAGATGTTCAACTGGATTGGAACAATGTGGCAAGGAGAAATATGGTTCTCCACGGCCATGTTGATGGCTCTCGGCTTCGTGATCACGTTCCTCATTGGTGGTCTGACCGGTATCTACCTGGCGAGCCCGCCGTTGGACTTCTTCGCCCACGACACCTATTTCGTAGTCGCGCACTTCCACTCCGTGGTGATGGCGTTGGTCTTCGCCGGACTTGGTGGTCTGTACTACTGGGGTCCCAAGATGACGGGTTACCTGCTCGACGAGCGCATTGGTAAATCGCAGTTCTGGTTGACCTTCATTGGCGCACAATTGTTGACGTTCCCGATGTACATCCTGGGACTCAAGGGCATGCCCCGACGCATGGCCAACTACCCGCACGATCCCCAGTGGAAGTTCATGAACGACCTCAGTTCCGTCGGTGCATTCCTCATCGGTATCGGAACGCTGTTGTTCGTCGTGAACATCGTGTACTCGTGGAAGCGATACCCGGCCGGTGACAACCCGTGGGATGCGGGCACCTTGGAGTGGTTCACCTCTTCTCCGCCGCCTCACCACAACTTCTACCGCTTGCCCCAGATTCGTTCAGAGCGTCCGACGTGGGACTACAACCACCCGGACAAGAAGGCGTTGGCCCACGGTCACGCCGCACCGGAAGGAAATCACTGATGAAGTTGGAAGCACGCATCCTGCTCCTCCTCGGACTCTTCTTCGGCCTGATGGTCGCCGTCTACTGGCCGTGGAGCCACGAGACCGGCGGCAGCATCATGATCTTCGCTGGCATGCTCTTGGGTTTCCTGCCCGGTAGTTATTACTGGTGGTGGAGTCGCCGCATGGCTCCACGCCCCGAAGACCGTGATGACGGATCCTTGGAAGAAGGCGCCGGTGTGATTGGTTCCTTCCCCGGATCGTCCATCTTTCCGTTCACCTTGGGCATGGGAGCGTTCTGCAGCGTGCTCGCGATGGTCTTCGGTATCTGGATGCTGATTCCCGGCGTCGGACTTATCTTCTGGGCCCTGACGGGTGCCACGGCCGAAAGTCGACGTAGCGGCGAGCACTAACTGTCCGCTGGTTCGAACTGAACCTTTACTTGACCGCCGTCATTGTGACGGCGGTCAAGTCGTCTCCGAGGACAATGTCGCCCGTGAATGCTGACGCCAGCGAGCGCCATTCGTCGTAGGAGCCCGGGGCGGGCGACGGAACGTAGTGCGTGAGAACCAAGGTGCGCACACCCGCCCGCTGAGCCGTCTCGGCGGCCTGCGCGACCGTGGAGTGGTAATCGAGGATGTCCTGAAAGCGTGGTACGGGAACGAGCCGCACGAGGTCGTCGCGCACGACCGTCTGCACGTAGGCGTCAGCGCCGACGACCAATTCATCGAGAGATGCACACGGCACGCCGTCGCCGGCCACGACGACACTGACGCCGCCGTCGGTGATCCGGTACCCGACCGTCGGTTCCACCGGACGGTGGTCAGTACCGCCCACGAGAATAAGCGCGGTTCCCACGGAAAAAGTGTCACCAGGCTGCACTTCGACGACCCGCACGACGGGTCCTTCGTTCAGGTCCTCGTGATGGCCCATGCGGTATCCGTAGTCCTCGCGCAACATGGCGTGGATCCCGTCCACGACGGCAGTGGTTCCCACTGGTCCGTAGATCAACAACTCACGTGACGTCGGCGACATCACCCAGAACGTCGTGATCACGTCGTTCAGTGAATTGATGTGATCGCTGTGGAGGTGGGTGAGCAAGATGCCGTCCAGCATGATCGGCACCACGCCCGCCGCGGCCAAACGCATGATCACACCGCGACCGGCGTCGACGAGGAGTCGCGTCGTTCCGCTCGCCACGAGGGTGGCCGGTCCCGCGCGGAGCGGGTCAGGTAGTGGGGATCCCGTGCCAAGAAGAGTGATCGTGACGTCGTCGCCCATCAGAAGACGAGCGAGTAGGTATTCTCAAACTCATCCTGCAGGACCGTGGCGTAGCGTCCCGTCGTATCGATCTTTAGCTCGTCGTCGAGTGTCCGCTGGCGAAACGTCCAACCGTCGGGTAGCGACAGGCGCTCGCCGAGTGAGGGCAGAGTATCGATACTCATCGTCGGGTCAACACCCGTGCAATAGGCCTGCAGCACGTACACCTTGCCGTCGGCACTCACCAATTCAAAAACCTCACTGCCGGCGTCAAAGAACCAAATCGAACCACGGTTGATGGTTCGTTCGGTGTAGGTCATCCGGTCGAGGGGACCGTCGACAATGATGGTCGCCACTTTGGTCATTTGAATGCCACCAAAGGTGGCAATCGTGCGCTGCACGTTGTCGACCTTGCCGATGCCGTCCATCATCCAGTAGCGAGGACCATTCAGAATGGCAAAGGCACCGCCGTGCTCGCGAGCGATCTCCTCCGCATTCAACGAATCCCACAATTCCTGCGGACAGTCATTCAGCATGTAGGAGTTGTACACGTCAATGGTGACGTCCTCGCCCTCGAGCTTCACGAGGAGCACTTCGCCGTAACGACCCAATCGAGTCCCACTCACGAGACGAGGTTCACTGGTGGTTGACATGACTCCCCCTTGGTCGGCGTGAACAATTGGCACGCGTACTGCCAGTTTCTAGCACATCGCCTTCGCCCGACTCGCCGATCCACCGTTCGGTGGAGGAAAGTTGAACCGAAAGCCCGAAGCGACGAGACATGGTTGAGCCTGATACTGGACCTATGAGCACAACCACCGCCATTGAAGTCGAAGGTCTGACGCGTTCCTACGGAACAATGCGGGCCGTTGACGACGTGTCCTTCACCGTGGCTCCCGGCGAATGTTTCGCCATCTTGGGGCCGAATGGTGCGGGCAAGACCACCACCGTTGAGATCCTCGAGGGATTTCGTCACCGCGACGCGGGCCGCGTGCGCGTCCTCGGCGTGGACCCCGCGGAGCGTTCTGCGGCCTGGCTGGCTCGCATCGGCATCGTTCTCCAACAGGCGACGGACGCCGCGGAGCTGACGGTCACGGAGACTCTGAAGTATTTCTCGTACTCCTACCCCCGTCCGTGGAAGGTCGATGATCTCATCGAGGCGGTCGGACTCACCGAGAAGGCGTCCACCCGCACGCGCCACCTCTCCGGTGGCCAGCGCCGTCGCCTCGACGTGGCTCTTGGCATCATCGGACATCCGGACATCCTGTTTCTCGACGAACCGACGACCGGCTTTGACCCCGAAGCTCGTCGTCAGTTCTGGACGTTGATTGAGTCCCTGAAGGAGGCTGGCACGACAATCGTGCTGACGACGCATTATCTCGACGAGGCCGAACACCTCGCCGATCGCGTCGCG